>NZ_JBFTLN010000001.1:0-896581 GCF_056396465.1 Chitinophaga sp. 05T412 | reverse complement strand
TATCAAAAAAATGGACCATGCCCATTAGAAACTGGGGCATGATCCTAAATCAGTTTTTAACTATTTTTGATAAAAGAGTGAGAATCTAACTTTTAATTTGATCCCCCGATTTTTAAGTTTACACACTTAGTGAAATAGTCCCTAAAAAAAGCTCCTTTGAATTATAGCGCATGAATAAATCCCATACTACTTATCGTCTTCCTGTTTTACAAGTACATTGTTATAGGAGATTGCCTCTTTGATTTTTTGTAATATTTCTCTTTAGTTTGTACCCTTATTGAATCGCCACATATAAATTTAAGCCCAACAATCTACTCCCCCTCAACTGCAGCAATACTTCACAGATAACCCTTAATATTAAGATATACTGGATAAGTATCAAACTTCACGTTTTATTATCACATATCACAAGTCGGGAGAAATAACAAGTTAAAATAATATGTAATTCTGTTTCTCGAGATAAAAAGTTGTCCGTTTTAGCTATTTTTCAAGGTCCTAAGTACCATAATGCACAACTCATTTTTTTTAAATCTAAAACCACTTTACAATGAAAAATTTCAATGCTAACGCTTTGCGTTACCCTTTCCCTTATGCAACCAACCCTCACGCACCAGCAATGGAAAAAAAAAATAGGTGAGTGGCTACAGGATGATTATTATTTTCTTCCTGAGAAAGTAAAGAAAAAATATCTAATAACCGGTGTGGGATATGCTGGTGGATGTTTGTTCCCAAATGCTAATATAGCACAGCTGAGGGCCATTTGCCGTTTTTGTCTGTGGGCATTTACAATTGATGATTCATTTGAATTTTCAACAGTATCGGAGTTGAAAATCATTTGTCAAAAGGCACTTGCATATCTCCAGGGGGCCAAAGTGAATGCTGACGAACCACTCTACGGTCATCTTCCCTTATTGAGAAAAGAGCTATTGCGCCTTAGCTCTGAAGATTGGTTGACAAGGTTCAATACTAGCCTTGCAGTTTATTTCGACGGGATACAACAGGAAATTCCTTTTAGAAAAAATCTGATCTTCCCAACGTGGGATCAGTTTTTTGAAATCAGGGAAAAGTCCGTGAATGTTTATCCGCTTATAAACATTGCCGAGTTAATAACGGGCACTGTTCTACCAAATAGGATTGCAGAACATCCCTTTTTAAAAGAAATTGAGAAACTAACATGTCGAATACTATCATGGAGTAATGACTATTTTTCTGCGCACATGGAAAAGGGAAAGGATGTGCTAAATATTGTGCTGATGATTGAAAACGAAAAACAATGCACAATGGACGATGCCTATAGAATGGCAATTGATCTTCACAACCAGGATTTAAATCGTTTTTGTGTATTGAAAGATAGTCTTCCTGATTTTGGTTATTATACATCTAATGTGATAGCTTATATCGACAATTTATCATTGATGATACACGGTCATTTGCATTGGCGGCTAACCTTTACCAAGCGTTATGACACACTAACGGCGGGACATCCCTCGACTGAGCTGAAGGGAGGGAAATTATCCATTAACATATAAATTGGCTTATGGCTTTATGTAATTCCGTGAATTTAATGGGTTTTGTCAGGAAATCATTAGCACCGGCGTTTAGCAGCTCTTCTCTTGATTCTTTATAAGCATCACCGGAGGCGAGTATCACCGGAATATTTTGTAAAGACTGGTCATGTCGAATATGAAGCAACGTTTCTTTCCCTGACATACCCGGCATATGTGAATCCAGAATAATTATATCGGGCTTTTCTTCACGGGCTCTTTCTATTCCCTCAATTCCATTTTCCGCCTGGATAAAGTGACTACCCGCATTTGTCAGGTATCTGCTAATAAGAGTGCGGGCCATTTTATCATCATCGATCATTAGTATCTTTTTATCGTTTAGATTACATAATTGGGTATTAGATGTATCTGAATGTTGAATTGTCGAAGGTTCAGCAAACACATTTGGGAAACAAATCTCAAATGTTGTTCCCTTTCCTTGTGCTGTTTTTAAGGTGATAGTTCCGCTCAATAGTTCTATAAGAAATTTAGTAATGTATAGCCCTAAACCTGTCCCCTCTGTGAACCCATTTTTCCCAGTTACAAATGGTTCAAATATAGCCATTTGCTTCTCCTCACTTATGCCTTCTCCGCTATTACTTACTTTAATATATAAACTTGTTCCGCCAGTAAACACCTGTAAGTTTACTGCTGCTTTTTCTGGTGAAAATTTAATTGCATTGGAAAGAAGATTAGAGATGATTTGAGTCAATTTAACTTTATCACTAATCAATGCCGCCCGTTTCGCGGATTCATCGATATTTAGTATTAATTTGACCTCTTTGGACTGTGCAATATATCCATGAATTTGTACTACGCTTTCAATCCAGGGCTTTAAATGAAAAACCACTTTATTTATCTCATTTAATTTTCCTGCTTCGATAGTTGATAACTCCAATACATTATTTACAACATTACGTGCGTGGTAGCTGGCGGCATTTAAACTGATGACCAAATCGGTCATTTCTTTAAAATCCGTCGAACTGATTTTTTCGTCTTTATCAGCAGCTCTTTTAATTATCATTTCTAATAACTGGGAGATTCCGAAAACTGCGTTTAGTGGAGTACGTATTTCATGGCTGGTTTCTCTCAAATAAACACGTTTTGAAAGGTTGGCAAATTCTAAATCCTTCACCGTAGCTTCCAGTTTTTCTGAATATTCTTTTACAGAAAGATAGAGTGAGCGGTTTTCTTTCATATAATATATAGTCAGCAATACACCAAAAACATCAAAGCCAAGTAATACAAATAATGCAAGCCATCTCAAAATGAATTGGTTCTGACGGGATAGCTGTAAAGGTTGAAATATTTGATAATAGAAATTCACTTCCAGTAGTATTAAGGTCAGGCCGATTGCGGCTATCGCAATTGCCAACAACTTTTTTGATCTCAGTATTAGAAAAGACAGACCAAAAATAAAAACGGCGACCAGTGTAATGTTGATTAACTGTCCTAAAATAATACCAAAGTATAACGCAGACACGGTATGCGTCAAAATGAAGAAAAGGTTTGCCGTATTATAGCGCTTGTACTTATTCCACAAAATAACGGAGGAAAAAAGTGCAGCTTCGCACATCGCCGGTATTTCAATTTCCAAACTACGGGTATAAAAATATATTAGTGTACCAATCAAAGACGCAGCTAGCGCTGTGACGAACGATAAAGCGTTGATAATTTTTATGACCTTTTTATTTTCCTCCCGCTCACAGCCTTCGGTTCCGGCCAATACTATGTTTTTTACAATGAGGGCTATATTCATACCGGTTAGTATTAGTGGTTATTAACAGTTGTTAGGGCTACTACAGTCAAGTTACAGAATTCTTTCGGAAGAAGTGTTTATTCAATGTTAACAGATATTATTAATTTATTGTATAATATCGGGTTTGCTGCTAAACCAAACCACCCGTAAAAGAAAACACCCAACCCTGGTTTTACCAAGGTTGGGTGTTTAAAGCTTAAAAAAATGACTTACTGCAACATCACCGTTGCCACTACCGGTAAATGATCCGATTCAGGTGTATTGATAGCGTTATAGCTCAATACACTGAAATCTCCAGGTTTGTACATAAAATAATCAATGCTTCTGGTAGGTGCAGCGGCAGGCCATGTCAGCGGGCAACTACCAATGCAACCTAATGTAAACTTCTCCTTCAGTTTGGCAATAGTAACTGAAGTAGGTATTTCATTAAAATCACCACCCAGGATAAAAGGATAGCTAATACCAGGCAGAATATTATTAATGGCCGTAGCCTGTAACAGGCTATTGCCTGCAGCAGGGCCCAAATGATCCAGATGGGTACCTGCAAAATTAAACATCACACCATTCTTTTCTGTCCGGATAACGGCCATCTGCCTTGGCTCGCCGGTTCCCGCCGGAAGACTATAACGAGTGATCTGATAAATAGGCCATTTAGAAAGAATAGCATCACCATAGGTCCCTCCCTGAAAAGGCATGGCCCGGGAAAAATAATAATACATACCGGTTAAGTCACCCAATTTCAGCGCCTGATTAATAGCACCTGAACGCGTGGTAAAAGAATCTACTTCCTGTAAGCAAACCAGGTCAGGATTCTGTGCTTTGATCACATTGGCGATATTTTGCAAGCCAGTTCCCCCGAGTTGTATGTTATAAGTCATGACTTTAATTTCAGGACTTTGTGGAGCAATCGTGTAATCATAATTCCAGATCCTTACCCGGTAATTAGAAGTGCCCACCAGGTTTTGCCATTGGTGCCACACGCCGTTGCTGGCGCAAAAATCTATATGCGCGCTACGAAGTGGATCGGCTTGTATTAACCTGCCGGAGATCTGGTTTACGCAGGACTTTACGCCACTCCGGAAGGCATAATTTCCAATGGGTGTAAACGCTTTTGTTGTTTTGTTGTAAGTGTAAACGCCTGTATCTGTACATACCCATAATTTATTGCTATCTCCCGCAAAGTCGGTTACATCCTGACCGCCAGCAGTGGGTAAGGTGCTACGCAGAGAAACATCTTCTGTGAGTGTTGGAGCTGCGGCAGTTCCTCCCACTGTCAGGGCCGCCAGTACCGACGTGCCATTGATGCTGCCGGTGACCCGGATCACATTATTCACTGGGTCCCATAATACCGCTGTAGGTGCAGTAATATCGAATTGCACAAAGCCAGTGCTGTTAGCTCCCTGAGAAGAGTTATATACTCTTACCCAGTTACCTCCTTTTGCAGCGACTACAATATTACCATTGGGCAACAGCTCTACACCATGAGGGATAGCGCCTGCGCCAAGATCTAACGCCCATTGCCGGTGGCCGGTGCTCTGGATAGTGATGGTGGCCAGGTTGCCTCCTACAGCCGCCCAGACCCCTCCCCAGGGACTCTGACGGAGTCTTACATCCCGTGGATCGCCCCAGGCAGCTACTTCCGCTGTACTATAAGATTTGGCTACCGTAGGGCTCCAACTCATCTTCCGGGCAGAGTCAACCCAATATGGCTCGTAAATATCATACACATTGATTTTATCATTTGTCACATCCAACGTGGCTACCCAGCTATCTTTAATGGAGGTAAATGCTCCGGAAGGCGACTGCACTTCCAGTGCTTGCTTACCATTCAACGATGCCAGCTGCGCTGTTTTTACCTTTGCGCATGCTAAAACAAATAACAGTATACCGACAAGCCATATGGCTGTCATGCTAAAAGATACTTTGCGTTTCATGATGCTGTTTTAAAGGGGTGAGATTATTTCCAATCGGGTGTTTGTTTCAGATTAGGATTCAATACAATTTCTCCAAGTGGAATGGGCTGATAATATTTCTTGTCAGGGAATTGCTTCGCGATATTTCCCATCCAGATCAAGATACCACTGTTGCCATCAGAAAGCCTGGCAGAGCCACCATTCAGCAAATAGTAATACACGCCGGGTACTTTCACTGCCGGAGCAGCATCTACAAAGGCTACATCTCCCTGCCCATCTTCATTCAGATCCAGTACTTGTCCTTTTGCCGGCACATATAATCCGGTATAAGATTTCTCCAGCAATGCACACGCTTTCCAGCGCAGCAGATCGTCGTAGCGGAAGCCTTCTACCGCCAGTTCAATACCTCTTTCTCTCCTTACTTCCATCAGTACTGCACTGCTTACATCGGGATAGAAATTAGTCTGCATATAAGGATCAACGGCCGTGGGCATGCTATTGTCGGTAATACCTGCTCTTGTTCTTAATGCACCGATGGTGGTGGTCCAATCGGCCGCACTCAAGCTACCTAATTCAGCCTTTGCTTCCGCGTAATTCAGCAGTACTTCTGCATAACGGATAATGGGAATAGAATTATAGTTGGCCACTGGCGACCGGTTATCCAATGCTTTATCATCCAGCGTGAACTTCAGAATACTATACCCGGTACTGGTAAACGCAAAATCAGGCGCCGCTGCAGAACCATCGCTTCTTTTGTAAGGCGCCATCCGTATGGTTTGCGACAAGCGCTTGTCTCTGTTCTTCACTTCAGATTGAAATTCAACGGTATTGTGGTTAGCCTGATCCGTAAAGCGACTGCCATCTGCATTCAGGTAAGTATTCACAAAGCGTTTATCTAAACTTAACTTGTTGCCATAGGTAGCACTGGTGAACCAGTAATTGGCATCATGCCACTTACTCAGGTTATTGTTATATACTGCGGCAAACAATACTTCACTGCTCAACGGATTTTCGCTGATGAACAATGCCCGGTAAGGGGTAGTCCCTCCGGTATTCAAACTATACTTCCCACTCTTTATCAACACGTCGGCAGCGCTAGCGGCAGCATTGAGCCAGGTTTCGGCAGAAGCCACCAGCGGGAGTTCCGTATGATGCTTTCTGAAAGTACCTTCAAACAAACAGATTCTCGATTTTAATGCCAGCGCCACCCATTTTGTAACCTTGCTGCTGGAAGCATCCTTTGTATCGTTGATATTGTCAACAGCATAATTAATATCGGCCAATACAGAATCCATCACCAGTGTTCTCGGGTCTCTTGGCTTATAAAGATCGGGATCTTGTGTATCCATGGCTTTTCCATACCAGGGTACATCTCCAAATCGCTTCACCATATCAAAATAAAACCAGGCGCGGAAAAAACGTGCGATTCCCATATAGTTCGCCCGTATTTGTGGTGCAATAGCCGGGTTGACGTTGTGCTGTATAAAGTAATTTACATTTCTCAGGTTACCCCAACTCCAGCCACTGGCCTGCTGCACCGTAAACTGCGGCGTCAGGTATTGCGGCACACCGGCAGGTACACAGATATCGGACAGCTGATCGCCCTTAAACAACTTGTCGTTCGACGGCAACATATTCTGTAGAAAAGAATTGCAATACAATTCCAGATTTTTTTCTGTAGAAAATGCCTGGTCGGGTGTAAGCTTGTCAAGCGGCGCCTGATCAAGGATCTTTTTACAGGCACCTAACGTAAGCACCACTAATGTATAGATGAATATCTTTTTCATGATCATTGTTAAAAAGTTAAATTGACGCCTACGGTATAGGTTTTCAGCATAGGATAGGAGAAGCCATCTCCTTGTCCCGTGGCCACTTCAGGATCTGATCCTTCTATTACTTCCGGATCAAAATCTTTGGTGATACGATACATCGGCGACCATGTCCAGAGGTTTTGCCCGGTAAAGAAAATCCTGGCATTAGTTAACCCTGCTCTTTTCACCAGTTTTACCGGCAGTGTGTAGCCAAGCGTAAGATCTTTCAAACGGATATAACTGGCATTCTGCAGGTACCGGCTTTGTTGTACCGCCAGCTCCGGTGTACTGCCTATCGATATATAAGTTCTCAATCTTGGGTAATAGCCATTGGGATTGTCCGGCGTCCAGCGGTTCTCATCGATCGCTTTGGGCAGGAATGTATAAGGACGGTTATAAGGCCCCCAGAAATAGCCCGACTCCACGGAAGGCCACCAGTCTCTCTTTCCTATGCCTTGAACAAAAACGCTGAGGGAAAAATTATTCCATTCCACATCACCTGTGAAACCATATGCATAACGGGGTAGGGAATTACCGATTACCGTCACATCGCCAGGATCAGCGAGGGTATTAAGCCCCCTGTCAATTTTCCCATCTCCGTTAATATCCTTGAATTTCACATCTCCCGGTAACCACTTATTCAATATGGATACTTTGATGTAAGATTGGTCCGCATGCTTGGTGATCTCATCTTCTGATTGAAAAAGTCCTTCGGTAACGAATCCATAAATATCACCCCATCGCTGTCCCTTAAAGCTGGAGGATAGTGTGCCGGTAGGATTATAGAACTTAGTGATGTAAGTTTCATTATCAGATAACGTTACCCTCACGCTGTATTTCAATGGCTTGCTCATGTTGATTTGTCCTCTCCATGCCAGGGAAAGTTCCCAGCCCTTGGTCGACAAATCTCCATTGTTCTCTTTCGGAACAGCAGCTCCAAACACAGCAGGCAATGGCGTTCCAGGAAGAATCATGCCGGTGGTTTTGCGATTATACCAATCGAACGACATAGACAAACGCTGTTTCAATAAATCGGCATCCATTCCAAAATCAAGCGTGGTAGCAGTTTCCCAGGTTAAATTCTGTGACACTACACCTGGTTGCTGAATATAACTGGGATAAGCGCCATTTACCAGCACCGTGCCTCTCGACGCGGAGATAGTTTGTAAAAAAGTATAAGGCGCTATATTTCCATTTCCCAGCGAACCATAAGAACCGCGGAACTTCAGGTTGTCCAGCCAGTTTTTGGTGGCTCCCATAAAGCGCTCTTCCGAAATTCTCCAGCCGGCAGACATGGAAGGAAAGAAACCAAATTGTTTGTTGGTCGGAAATTTTGATGAGCCATCGTAACGCCCATCTACTTCTAACAGATATTTACCTTTATAATCATAATTTCCCCGGAAGAAAACACCTGACAACGCAGATGCCTGTCCTCCCCCTGATAACCGGATATTAGTGCCGGTAGCGAGATTGAAATCAGAGAGGTTATCCAGCAACAAGCCATCTCTTGATATATTTACATTGGTGAGTTTATCATATTCCACGTTCCATCCACCTAACAGCTTGATGTGGTGATCACCGAAATGCTGTGTAAAATCAGCATATATATTTCCTACATAATAATTTCTGTTAGCGGTATTGTTAGTGAGATCATTAATACCGGAGGTAATGATAACACCTGGCGCATTACTATATGGAACCGGTATGTATTTATAATTATTTTTCGTGTTAGTATACAGGTAAGAGAAATCTGCTTTGATGTTCAGTTTGTCCTTGATAACACTCGCATTCAGACCAATTGTATTTCTGAGAAAGGTTTGTTGTTCGAGCGAAAAACTTTTCCCATAATAAAAATCACCTACACCGGTGGCTCCCACTCTTGTTAATGTACCATCCGGATTAAACACCGGCGCTATCGGAAATGCGCTGACCGCCAGTAATCGCAGAATAGCATTCTTGCCACCAAAAGAAGTAAGTGGGTACTTATAGCTGTAACTCGAAAAATCCGTGATGGTATTGGCCGACAGCCAATTATTAATTTTGATATCGCCTTTAAAACGCAGATTATAGCGGTTGTATTTATCAGGACTGTAACGATATATTCCATCCTGGCTATAGAAGCGTCCGGAAAGAGAAAAGTTTACTTTGTCGCTGCCACCGGTGATGCTTAGCGCATGTTCCATAGAAGGATTACTCTCTCTATACAACTCGTTTATCCAATCGGTGTTACTGTTGTAATACACATAATTCCCGGCGGCATTTACGTCTACTTTAGGTAGAGATGGATCTTCGGAGCGTCGTTTTATTTCCTCCAGGTAGCTTTGCGAAAACGGATATACGCCGTTGATATCAGTGGGATATACATTGTAATCATTCCATCCGGCAAAGGCTTCGTTGAATGTTTTGGCCCAGGTGTAACTGTCTGTTACAAAATGAGGCCTGACAGTTTGCTTATTCCGGGAGTAGTTAGCGCTGTAATTAAGTTGCACCTTACCTTTCTGGGGATTCTTAGTGGTAATCAGCACTACGCCAAATGCGCCTCTGGCGCCATAGATGGCGGCGGAGGCAGCATCCTTCAATACGGTGACGCTGGCAATATCATTGGGGTTAATATTGTTCACGAGACTGTTATCATTGGCTGGTACGCCATCAATCACAATCAATGCGTCTGCCCCAGTAGAGTTGATGGTGGTAATTCCCCTGATATTGTACGAAGAACTGCGGGTAGGCTTGCCATCAGTCATTTTAATATTCAGGTTAGGAATAACGCCTTGCAATCCTCTTGTGACATTGGGCAAGGGGCGGTCGTCGAAGTATTCACTGCCTACATTATCCACCGCGCCGGTGAGATTTACTTTTTTCTGCGTGCCATAACCTACTACCAATACTTCATTCAGGCCGCTCCGGTTTTCTTTTAAAACGATGATGACATTCGTCCGGTGATCCAGCTTCGTTTCATTCGCTACAAAACCAATATAGGATACCTGTATGATGGCGTCTTCTTCCACATTCTTTAAAATAAATTCTCCGCTACTGTTGGTGATGGTGGCAATGTTGGTACCCTTTATCCTCACGGAGGCGCCTATGGCAGGCTGTCCCTGGCTATCCGTCACCTTTCCGGTAACGGTAATGTTTTGCAGCCGCGTTACCATTTCCGGGTTTCCTGCTTCCGTTTTATCTCCGTCTTTTTCACGAATAACAATGGCTTTTTCGTTGATCGCATAATCCAGGTTTTGTGGCCCTAACAACTGTGCCAGCGCTTCTTTGAGCGGAGTGCCCACCAACTGAATGGTAACAGGTCGCGATTTTCTGATGTCTTGCGACTTATAAAAAACCGTGAAACCGGTTTGTTTGGTGATTTCCGCAAATACTTCTTTTAACGGTGCATTCTTCAGGTGCAGCGTGAGTTCCTGTGCATAGGTGGCCGTGGCCGAAACCCTTAGTAAAAACACCGTCATTGCTATCATGATCAGGTTGATCCGCATCAGTAATTTTCGTTTATTTAGTGAGCTTTCCAGGTCAATAAAAGCGCTTTGGACGCTACGCAATAGCCTGGTACTCTTCCCATGGGGAAAAGACAGGAGTGTAAAAAATTTCATAGATTTGATTGTTGGTTCTAAAAAGGTTTTACGAGACTAATGATGGATCACATTCTGCCGGGAGTGTTGGTAGCACTTCCGGTTTCTTTTTTTCTAATAGAAAAAAGTATCCTGATAAATGATATGTTTTTATTTGGTGACGATAATTTTTCTTCCTTCAATCTTAAAGTGAATTCCGCCAGTTAGTTCAAGTGTCTTTAATACACCCGATACATTAGCAAACCGGGAAAAGCTTCCTCCATAAGGTTCCTGTTTGTTTACGCCTTCATAAATTACTTCCACATCATACCAGCGTGCTACCTTTCGCATGATGCTTTCTAATGGTTCGTCGTTGAAAATAAACAGGCCGTTTTTCCAGGCAATGGCATCTGCTGTATTTACAGTTTCCACTACTAATTTGTCGTTAATACGACTCACTTCCTGGCCTGGTTTTATTTGGTTAGAAAGTGATGTATTCGGGATGGATACTTTAACGCTGCCTGCCAGCAGGGTAGTTTTAGCCACTGGCTCATCTGCGTAGGCAGAAACATTAAAATTGGTACCCAGCACTTCAATTTTTTGTTGTGGTGTTTCCACGCGGAAAGGCAAGGCGCTGTTGGATGCTACTTCGAAATAGGCTTCACCTGTTAGTTCTACGCGTCGTTCTTTTAAAGCCGTGAAACTGCCGGGGTATTTAAGAGAGGAGGCTGCATTAAGCCACACGTTGGTGCCATCCGGCAAATGCACCTGGTATTGGCCGCCACTTGGAGTGCTGATCGTGTAAATACTGCTGCCTGCGGCATCGGCCACTTTTGTACCATCGCTGTAGGTAAGATCGTTTGCCTGAATAATAATGCCCGATTTACTGTTGCTCAGGGGAATCGTTTGACCATTGGCCAGTGTCAGCATAGCTCTGTTGCCGCCCGGCCGAATATCCTGCTCCACGTGTTGCGCCAGCGGTTTGCTACTTTGCCTTTTAGTGATTAAAAGAACGCTGATGCCGACAATTAAAAGAATAGAAGCTGCCACCGCAAGTTTAGCCCATAAGCGGGTAGCTGGTATTGGGAGGATTTTGGGAGATGGATACTGATCTATCTGCTGGTCAATCTTCGCTTTCATATCGGCCCATAGCTCCTGGGAGGAATCATCCGCATAATCAGGGCGCAGGTCAAATGCATGATAGTAAGCGGCAAGAAATTCCATTTCTTCCGGAGTAGCCGTTCCTGCTCTGTATTTCTTCAACAGCTTATTGAATGGCGCCTTTTTCATTGACAAGGGTATATGCGTTTAATATCAGGAGACAGCAATCCCGATTTTGCCCAGTCCAATGAAAAAAAAGTTTGACTATTTTCCGGTAAGCCAGAAAATGACCTGTACCAGCAGAAAGGTGGCTTTTAAATGTGCCAGGGCACGGCCTAAATGATTTCTGACAGTTTTGGGGGAGATATTTAATTTTATGGCTATTTCTTCTGGTGTAAGCTGGTCGTCGTAGCGTAAACGATAGATAATCCGTTGTTGTTCGGGTAATTTATCTACCAATGCCTGGTATTTGGTCTGTAGTTCCTTGTATAATACATCTGCATCCGCGGATTGGCTGTTGCCCTTCAATTCGGATAACAGATCTGGTATTGGCACAAACCTGCGCTGTTTTTCCATCAGACGGAATACGTTATTCCTGATGGAGATGTAAAAGTATCCCGGCAAGTTATGAATCTCGGTCCGGGACCCGTTGGTCCATAAAGCAATAAAAACGTCCTGGGTCACATCCTTTGCCTGATCCACACTCCCCAGCCTTTTATAAACCTCGTTAAAAACATCTGCTTTGTATTTTTCATATAAAGTATCAAAAGCAGACCTCATTCCTTCCCGCAGTTGTGCAAGAAGGAATGTATCCTCGGCGCTATGTGCTTTCTTACTTAACATTTAATGCCTGGCTGAATTTAATAAAAATAACAGCATGAAGGTAGTGGTCGTGGTTCACTGTCTTTCTAAGCGACAATAGTAATAAATATTTGCTTTCGTGGTATGTCCGGCGTGTTACTTCTCTATTAAGTGATGACGCGTGTAAATGATGTTGGTATCTTACCTGATTGAAACTATTTGATGAAAATTACAATAAATAAATCATATAGGAAGTTGTATCATAGCGGTGTAATCGAACAGCATCATTATGACAGTAAAGCTTGAAACAATCATCGCAGTAAAGAATATTTCTAAAAGTTCGCGATTCTATCAGCAATTGTTAGGTTGTAAAAGTGGGCATGGTGGAGAAACTTTTGAAATACTAACCAGTGAAAACGAGGTTGTTCTTTGTTTGCACAAATGGGGTGATCATCAGCATCCAACCATGCTACATCCTGAAAAAGAACCAGGCAACGGAGTGATACTTTTCTTTAGAGTAGCCGATCTGGATAAGGTTTGGGAAAACGCGAAAAAACTCAAAGCGAATATTGAGCAGGAAATTCATTACAATGAAAATTCTCTTAAAAATCAGTTTATATTAAGGGATTGGGATGGTTACTATATAATTATTTCAGCGTAAAGGAATGCGGTAAAATACTCATTAGGGGCGGTTTAGTAACCGGTTTGTCTGTGTATCTTTTCTATATATGATTATTGGGGACCCTGGAAATTACTATGTGTTTTAAAATTGCCATGTTAAGCTGCCTGTGAGCTTAACATGGTTGATCTCTTCTCAGCATAATTGTTGGCATTTATCGACCCTGAGATTTCAACGAGCGCCTTTTTGCCTTAGTCTTTTTTTTCTTAGCATTTCCATCCTTGCCTTTCGGAATAAGAGGTGCATCCATGGAAAGGTCATCATAATCGACAGAGATCACCCCAATAAGGCCATTCGCAATATTTACGGCACGATACAAATGGAAATAAGGGGCGATTTCCTCATAGTTGCCTATGCGATCGGTCAGATGTTGGCTTAAGTTTCGAACAGGTATAATCAAGATTCCACCGATCAGTTGATTTTGGATAATGCCAAGCGCAATCTTATTTAGTGCTCTGTGTGAGGAGGAGATATTACCAGTTTCCCATTCCACTGCAAAAAGACCTTGTGATGTCTGTTTGATAGCGTCAATAGGGCCTGGATTCATTCCACGCACTAAGCTCAATTTTTCTTCGGCTAACCATCCTTTTGATTCCAGATGATAGATAAAGTTATTTTTGATGGGATTAACTCCGTTTTCATGTTTTTTGGAGGGGCGAATAACAAATAGTTTATCATCGTTCCAGGTGACAGCTCGTATAGCGGAAAATAATTCATCCTTAATGGTAGCAAATTCTGGTGACTCGGCGAAGTCTCCCATGTTGGCAAAATATTCGATATCAACTATTTTCATATCTCTCTTCCAGCTTTTTTATAATATCAGAGGGGCTTATATTAAGTGATTTTGCCAATTTGAATAGCGTAGAAATAGTAGGTTGCCTTTCCCCTCTCTCAATCAATGAAATGAAAGTTCTATCCAGGTCGCTGTCATAAGCCAGACTTTCTTGGGATAGGCCTTTTTCTGTTCGAAGTTCTTTGAGGATGACACCAAAAAATTTTTCTAAATGTTCGGGCATATGGTAAAACTCTACTTTTTTAACCTTTTTCATTGACGACTATAGTCTTCAGTGAAAAAAACGCTACATTTGACAGATAGTAAAAATGTTGGGGATTATATATGATGAGTTCAGGAAGATTTTTTTCAGCTCTTGGAGTCGACTCCTCTCGGAAGGGCGTGTTAGCGGAATTTGCAAAGAAGGTTAAAATTCCTTCTTCAACTCTTGATTTTTATAATAGTAATAATATTTTACCAAGTAAGTCAGAACTACAGAGAATAAGTACGGTTGCAGGAATTTCACCTTTGGAGCTTCAGCTTGCCATGGGAATTGTTGATCAGCACGTATTGGAATATCTTTCCAAAAATTATAAGGAAATCGCCAAAGGGATAAGTCATGAAGAAAAAGTGATTTCTTCGGCTTCTGGCCATGAGGAAGTCTTTCGTTCAACTCTTGGTACCTTATTCAAGGGTGATTGCTTGTCTTTATTACAAGCGACTGCGGACGAAAGCTTTGATTTAATTTTTGCGGACCCTCCATTTAATCTTAATAAATTTTATCTCTCAGAGATTAGCGATGATTTGTCTCCAACAGATTATTTAAATTGGTGTGAGGCATGGTTAGAAGAATGTGTTAGGGTTTTGAAGCCAGGAGGAGCTTTGTTTTTATGGAACCTTCCTAAGTGGAATAGTTACCTTTCTTCCTATTTAAACAAGCGATTAACATTTAGACATTGGATTGCTACAGATATCAAGTATACATTGCCTATACAAGGCAAATTATATCCATCACATTATTCATTGCTGTATTATACTAAGGGAGAAAAGGCTAAAAGTTTTCATCCTGATAGGCTACCAATGTTGATTTGTAAGAATTGCTTTAAAGAGATGAAGGATTACGGAGGATACAAAAATAAGATGAATCCCAAGGGGATTAATATTAGTGATATCTGGGATGATATTCCTCCTGTAAGGCATGCAAAGCATAAAAGAAGAGAGGAAGCTAATGAGCTTTC
Source organism: Chitinophaga sp. 05T412 (assembly GCF_056396465.1). NCBI lineage: Bacteria > Pseudomonadati > Bacteroidota > Chitinophagia > Chitinophagales > Chitinophagaceae > Chitinophaga > Chitinophaga sp. 05T412. The sequence continues at coordinate 881,406 of NZ_JBFTLN010000001.1, read as the reverse complement.
TGTTAAACTGCTCGATAGAATTATAGAATTGGCTTCAGAGCCAGGTGATGTTATTTTTGATCCTTTTGGAGGATCAGGTACAACCTACGTTGTTGCCGAAATTAAACAACGAAAATGGGTGGGAGTAGAGTTAGGCCCGATTGATTCCATTATATCAAGATTTGAGAATATTAAAGAGGACGCAGCGCTTTTAAGTAATTACAGAGGAGGCTATAATTTTCTATTTAGTGAAGAAGTAAAGAGAAAGAGGAAAGAACGAGGCCTCTGGACTGACGATACGTTCAAAAATATTGAAGAGCCTTTAGTGCTGAATTTTTCTTTAGAAAATGATTCACAAAAGAAGTCAGCGAAAAAAACGGTGGATCATTAAAAAGCAATTTCGTTTTATGATGAATTCATTTTGAATGTATCATAAAATCCCCCAACAGAGATGGAGACCTTTTATGATTGACATGATATATGTGTCAGGAAGATTTAGAACGAGGGGCGCTCTTGACCATATATCAAAGCAATGTTTTAATACATTGCGTTGTTTGTAAGCCCAATAAATTCGAATGAAATTCCATTTATTTATTACCGAAATGTCCTTTAAAGTGGCCCCTTCGGTACGTTTTCCGAAATTTTTTATGGAAGATTTAAAGAGGCTTGCAAGCATGGTTGTTTAATAAATAGCCTGCCTGCGATCTTTTCTGTATATGATCATTTGTGAACCTGAAAATTGTGTAGTGTGTTAAAGCCATCATGTAAAGTGCCAGGCAGCTTGACTTGGTTGATTACCTGGCTTCCTTCGGCCGTGTTCCATTCCAAATACATGGTCGCCTTCTATTTTGATTCTAGTATAAGATTACCCTCTACAAATTCTCTGAATCTCTCAGCGTCACCACTTGAAGTAAACATTCTTTTTTGGATGACATGAATGTTCTGGATTTTATTTTCTGTTACATAAAAAACAAAAAATGATCTTGTTTCCTTTAAAGTCTGGATATCACGCCAGGGTATAGCAGCCACCTGGCCGCTACTAGTTCTTTCCATTCCCCAATGTGTAAATTGAAAAGTGTTTCCTTGAATTATATGAGGCTTAAACTTGACAATAAAGACACAAGCCAGAAAAGAGAACACGAAGAAAAATGCGGATAGGAAGACCGGGGCCATCAAAGAAGGCAGAAAAGCTATGAAATCTGGTTTTTCATTCTCACCAGGAGCCAATAAGCCCATCAGACCACTCAGTAAGCCCAGGATTGTCAAAAAGATAAAAAGTCGTTTAATGATTTTTGTTCGGGGGAGCAGGTATAGCGTAAATCTGAAATACTCATTCAAACTAAGGTCCTGATTTACAGAATAATTGTCTTGCATAGGGAATGATGTGTTCAATAATTAAGGCAGTAAAATTATGGAAAAACATTAAGATCATTCAGCGAAATGCGGTAGACAACAATTAACTTTTAAATTAAATCTATGAGTGTATCCAAAGGTAATCAATACTACGCCAACAAGGATATTCATGGCCGGGAAAGGAAATTTGTGACCGCTGAAGAGTTGAAGCTAAAATACTTCCAGTCATATGATCAAAGTCAAACTTATAAAAGTAAATATGTCAGATATAGACAAAAGGATTTTAGGGTTGCCGGTAAACAGCTAAATAATAAAGGTATTGACCAGGCACTAACGTCCAAAATTCTAAATCAACTTTTGACGCCCTTTGCAAATTGTATGCAAATAAAAAAAGGGTTTCAGCGTAAATCTGCTGAAACCCTTTACTGTTTTGTGACCCCCCTGGGGCTAGTTTTTTGAATCATAATCAATTGATTTTTATTTTGTTATAAATATTGGGGTACACATAGGGGTACACCAGAATTGTTTTATTGACTTGTGTGTAATTTAAAAAACTTATTGTTTGGTGCTACATTTCCTACACATGCTACATTTAAACCTTAGCAAACCTTAACAATTCTTAACATGTAGATTCCTTTTTTATGGACTCCGAAAACTCTGATAAAGTAAGCCCCGACTAGAATAGTCGGGGCTGTAAATAGTTTAAAAACTTAGATCATCATTATTTTTAGGCTTAAATAGCCATTTTTCCCATAATAACCGATCAACTTGTTGGTTGGTATTATGTAATTTATCTCGCAACAAGAGAAGTGTGTTCTGGAGACTTTTAATCTCTTTCTGCTGTGCGCTATATTTTCGTCTCAGTAAGATATGTTTATCTTTTAAATCACTATAGGCGTGAGAGAGTTGTTCCTGCTCATTCATTGCAGCATTTTTATTTTTTCCCCGATGACCGGAATTTATTCATGTGTAATCCAATGCCGGGGTATAATTCGTCAAAGATTTGGATGATTTTTTCTTTTTCTGCGTTGCTAATAGCTCCCTTCAGATTTGGGCTATTACCGGATTCTGTTTTTTCATGATAGCGCATTTTACGGTAGAAGGTTGGTACACTCCAATTACATTCTTTACAAATCCTTATGCGTAGTTCAGTTGGGAAGCCTACAGTAATGCTGTGCATTTCCTGCAGAATATTCATGTTTGGTAATGCTAGTTTTTTGGGAAATTGATTTGCCATATATGATTTTTTGGATGACTGGGTTGTTTTTCCGATTAGCTATGCACATAAAGAGGAGGGCTTTCATGCAAGCATGTAGCCAGGTATCCTGTTAGTTTATTAGACTTGGGAATGTAGGAACCGTGTTTGAGAGCATAAAAAAAGCGCGGTACTCACATTGTAGCCTGACAGGTACCCGCAAAGGACCATAGACCAACAACGCGAGCCCATACGCTATATCGTACGAGCTTCGCAGTTGTCTTGTGGTCTGTGTGAAATTTTGCGGGTTTCGTCAGGTCCAAGACTTTTTTGCGATGCGAAAATTATATTTATGAAGATCGCTAAACTACAATATTTGCATAAACTTTATTATTCTGAGAGCTAATATAGTGAATTTAATAATCAAAAATATACTATAGTGTATATATTATAGTGGTTGCTGTATTGTGCATATGTTATTGTGTATAATAAATATATGTTTGCTTTTAAGGATGAAAGCAAAAGACAAAATATTATTAGATTTTGGTGAGAGATTACAAAAACTGCGTGAAGCGAAGAACTTAACGCAAATGGATCTTGCTGTCCAAATTGATACATACCCTAATTACATTTCTCGACTTGAAAACGGAAAGTCAGAGCCGGGATTGATTATTATTAAATCATTGGCTCAAGCACTTAGCGTTACCGTTTCAGAACTAGTTGGTAGTTAATGATCGTCAACTATTGCAAAATAGGAGGACTGCTATTCCGTTAATAAATCAGGATATAGAGATTTTAATTTCTCCGTAATAGGTTGTACAAATTTAACGTTACCATCCCACTCAGAATCAGGGAAAATATTGAATCCGATTCCTGTTTTCGATACATCTTTTATAATGGTGATAAAGCAAGGAATTAGCAGGCAGTATACCCACCATCTGTATTCGCCATCTTCAAAAGCGTAGTGCACCCTACATGGATATGTTTTTCCGTTATGATTAAATGACATATTAAATTGAGTCATATAGCGTAAATGATAATATGAATGTCGCGAATGTTGTATCTATAGTACCTTTAATGGCCATAATGGGTACTATGAAGAGAAATAATAATAATGAGGACCAAACAATCGCTAAATCAATCATCGAACCAACCATTGGTGCAGCCGTCAGCTCCACTCACCCCATTATGTATGAAAATTTTTTACGCCGTAGTACTTTGTATTGTACAAATAACAACATTTGCACAATCTAGGATATTGAATGCACGTCTTGTTTATTCAACGGTTCGTATTGAAAACATAATGGTTAACAATATAACGATGATAGGTACAGGATTTTTCTATCTGGCAAATATTAATGGCACCGAGCGCTTGACTATTGTAACCAATAAACATGTAATAAGCGACTCAAAGATTTGTCATTTTAGGATTACAGAGTCAGATGGCAACAATAATCCAACACAAAATTATTTAGATTTGGCTTTGGCTAATGCTCATTGGTACCTGCACCCATCTGAAGATATAGCTGTTTTAATAGTTGATACTAGAATTAACGAACAATTTAAACGATTTGGTAAGAATCCGCCACTCATCGCTTGCCTATCCAATGGCGCTACAGTAATAAACAATGAATCAGATAAAATTCAGCCATGGCAACAGGTTTATATGGTTGGTTATCCTGAGGGCATGTTAGATGAAAAAAATAATATCCCTATCTCAAGAACGGGAATTGTTTCCACCCCTTATAAGATGGACTTTTCAGGAAGAAAAGCCTTTCTTGTAGATATTCCTGTTTTCCATGGTTGCAGTGGATCTCCAATTATCATAGAGGACGGAGATAGAGGTGTAAAGCTACTCGGTATAGCAACAGAAACTATAATTGGCAGGGATAAAATACCACTTGGTTTGGCAGTTGCTATTAAATCAGAGCTGCTGTACGAAATGGAAAAGATTATTAGTGACATAGAAAAGCCTTGATTATACAACCCTGTTTTATTTCTCTTTGACCTTTTAAGATGTAAGGCAACCAATTTAGTGTCATAAAATGTCATATCATTTGACGTAAACATAGTTTTTGTAGGGGTCTGTTCGCGCGTGTATATGTCGAAATACTCATCGTAAATCTTGCCAATCATATTTTCGAAAGGCGTTAATGATCCCGCTGTGAATCTCTTTATAGCCCTCCCTATCTTGGTATCGTGTGAACGTTGCAACCCCAATACCGGCAAACCTAAAGAAGTCTTTTCGTTTATATCGGGCATACCTACTCTTATAAGCCTGGCATTGATCACACCATTGGAAGTAGGCAATAGCTTTTAGCCTAAGCGCTTCCGGGGTAGTGAATTTCCTTTTTCTGCCATGTACGGCCCTTTTCATCCAGTACTGATTGCCTATAGGTGCGCTCATCTCTTTAAACTTAGTTTTTGCAAAAGGCATTCTTCCCCGTTTAGCTGTCCCGGTGTAAAGACATTACCTATACACGCATATATGACCGCGGAAATATCATCGTTAATCTTGGCTGTTTCTCCTGCAGCATCAAACAATATATTGCAAAAGTCAGCATTGGTCAACCTGAAAGTTCCGATAGTATGGTTATTAAATTGAGCCCCCAGATATGAAAGTGTTACTAGTTGCGCTATTTCAAAGCTCTCAGTGTCAATTGTGATTATATATTTATCACTATGATCGTTAAAAATCTGTGGCCTTTCCCGTTGAAACAGTTTGTAATCAAATTGGGTGAGATAGTCCCGGATATCTAAACCCTGCATTTTATCACCAGCTGTTGTGTTCCTTTCCAATAGATCAGACACAGTAAAAGCCGCGATAGGGGATAGTTCTTTGGCTTTTTTACTCCATAGCTCGTAGGCCCTGCCATCCTTTGATATATCGGGGAAAAGATAGACTCGCCGACCTGATAAAACCTGAGATCTGTTGAATGTTAAATAAGAAAGGCTACCGGCTGCCAACCATATAAAATCAGGCAGGTAAACACTGGCCACTATAGCAGTGGCGGGGGCCTCTACAATTGCTACGGGTTTAACGGAATCCTGCTTTAGTAAATGTTCACCATAAAAGCAACTGGCATAGTTGCCTCCTTGATTAAGATAAGCCGTAAGCCATTCTGGTAATGTTTCCTGCCTTGTTTCGTGGTTGTATTTGATAATGCTATGTATCCAGCTGGTACAGGATTTTCTTTCATTATCGGCAGTCGTGTATTTTGTGGTATGCCCTGTTTCATCAAATAATTTTATCTGACCGGCCCTGATGCCGCCGTTAATGTCGATAAACCAAAAGAGGCAGGCACCCGGCCACCGGCTATTAGAACTGCCTATTAGATAGGTCTTAATAAGATTTTCAGCAATTTTCATCCCAAAGCATCTAATGAGGTATTGCACGAAAAGGTTGTTAGTGTATCCCAGTCTGCTTTGCTTTAATATTTCATACGGAATATAGACAGCTGGTTTAATAAGAGGGAATTGCCGGGGTTGAACAATAGCATTGCCTTTCTCATTATGTGGCTGTATAATTTTATTGTCAGGCTTATAGAAATATCCGCAGTTTATTTCCCGATCACACCGGCCGTATTCAGCCGGTAAGTATTCTTTTGTACTGGAATCTATGAAGCGGACAAAAGATTTCTTGCCGCATTCAGGACAGATATGTTTTTTGCTTCCCTTCTCCAAAATGTACCTATACTCACTCATAAAAATATTACGGTGTTAAGCTACATTTCCTACATAAATAAATTGAGTGTATGTAGCACATGTAGGAAATGTAGCAGTAAACAAAGACTTTATTTTTCAATGTAAATAACCATGCCCTGAGATTTACGTTCCAGCTCATAACCATGCTGGCGTAACCTGTCGCTAAATGTTTTGGCGGAACATGGCCGGTAGCTGCTGTCAATACAGTATGTTTTGTATTCGCTATAGAGATCTTTTAACGGCTTAATTCCTATGGTTGATGTTTTATACCCTTCGTCCTCCAAAAACATTAAAGCGCTGTCGGATTGTTTTTTGTATTGTTCCAGTTGTAGCCGTGCTGCGTCACATTCTGAAAACCTCTTTTGCTCTAATAACCGGTGTAGCCCTTCTAATATCCAGTTAAATACACCGGATAGCTCATTTGCAATTATCTTTTTTGAAAGCTCTTTATCTTGGCCACTTTCCGGAATGGTCACATCGAAAGGGATGATCAGGAAACGCCGGAAGTAAGCGTTAGTATGTTCAACATCTTTAGGCAGCTCATTACAGTTGAAAATCAGTTTGGCGTAGTGTATGAGATTAAAGGCTTGCCCGTATGGTTGTCTGGCTTCTACGGGTTCTCCGCTGGCTAATTGCTTAAAGGTCGCAGCCTCAAGGCTTCCGTTTATCTCACTGGCATAATTTACTAGTTTATTAGCCAATTTAGCCCGGTAATAGCCTGTTGTGTCGGTAAGGCTTTGCAATGAATAGGTACAGATATTTTCAGCGCCCAATAAGGCATTAATGATCTCAAAGAATACGGACTTACCATTTGCTCCGGTACCATACAACAATAACGCTTTTTCCAGCTTTAATGTACCGGGATGAATAAATACATAACCCATGTATTCCGCCAGAACTTTTTGCCGCTGTATGTCCGGGAGGACAGTGTTTAAGTATGCCTTAAACATTGGCGCTTGCGCTGTTGAATCAAAAGCAAATGGCAGTTGGTAGGTTAAAAAGTCTTCTCGTTTGAATGCTCTCAATTTGTTAGCGCCTGGCACAATCTCAAAGGTACCATTTGCCAGATTTATCAATACAGTATTGGCGGAAAGTGCTGGACTAGGTAGGTGAGCTGATGCCATGAATTGTTTAAATAGCTGCTCTTTAAATATATAAAATCGGCTTTTGTACTTATCAACTCCCATGGCTTCAGTACCGGCCCCTAAAAAGTTGCTTAGTTCATTCGTGTTTAGTGTATTCCAGTAGGCGCCGTTGTATAGGTACACCAAATCGTTATTCAGGCAGATTCCCCAATTATTGATTTTGGCGAGTCGTAGTACTTCTTCTATAGCAATAATCAGATATTGGGCTTGCCGTACTTTACACTTACTAATTTGCGCCTGAATCCCTTTCATTTGTTCTCTGATGGTTGGATCATCTTTAAAAGTGCCGTCTTTATTGACTAACTGGGATTGTAACCCGGCCAGCTCATTGCGGAGATTTGTCACCTGCGGGAATACCAACAGCTGAAAATCTACCGGTTCCACTTTCTGTAATAAGCTGTCGAGTATCTGAATATGCGGAAGTGCGTCCCCTGTTTTTAAAAGCGCCTTGCTATGGTTCAGGAAGTCGGCAGGGGATATACCCCCGCCGATTAAATGTTTATCCTGTTCTGTAAAGTCAATTGTTGAAAGGCTGCCGGTATCCAATAGAAGGTTATTTTGTGCCATGGTACCCTCCTTTGCCTTTAACGGATTGAATTTGCTTTAAAGATTGTTCCAGTTCGGAACGCTTGTACCTTACACGGGTGCCAATACGGTAGCCTGTAACCTTTCCGGATTTAGTGAAATCTAAAAGAGTGGGTAATGAAATTCCTAATAGTTGGGCGGCGTCTTTTCTGGTTAGTAGTTCTGTTGTTGTAGCTGGGTTTACATTGATAAGGTGTTTGTTAAACTCACTGCCTACAGCCTCGGAAATTAGAATTTTCAATTGTTCCAGCGGAATCGCTGACAAAAACACGTTTTCTACCATCTCAATATCTTTTTTGTCAGTAGCAAAGGAACAACTACAGACAAGAAAGAACAAGTGTCGTAACTACTATGTAACTACTTTTTGCGATCATTAGGTAAAATGTCATCAAATTTTTGGTTGTATCGCTTGGTAAATACTTTCTTACCTACTTCACTGGGTTTTAGATACTGTAATAAAGTACATTCCGTATCGCTGTCTACGCTTTTTCTGGTTTTGGAAAAATCGAATGCATTTAGTGTGGCACGAATAACGGCCTTTCGTTCCCCATGCACAATTGGGGTAATCCAGCCCTTTTCTTCCAATACTATAATTAGTTCTGCAAATTCCTTTAATGTGCCTTCCCATTTCAGCTTGCGTTTGTAAGCCTGAACGGTTTTTGTCCCCAGAGGTAAGCTATTTAAGTCTTCTTCTGTATTGGTTAAAAATATCTGCTGCAGCACTCCCATATAATCATCGATTTTTAACAACAGTTTTTCTAATAGAATTTCTTGATTATTCATAGGCATTTAAGGGGTTAAATAGTATTCCTATATTAACCCCTCACTACGCATCCTATTTGCATTGCTATACGATTTTAAGCGTCCTTTTGTCCCATAATACTTTAAGAATCTTTGCGTGTTCGGTAGGGGTTAGCTTAATGTACTTTAGGAATGATGTTTCCGTGGTATGGCCGGTAACAGCCATTATAGTAATACTTGGTGTGCCGGCAAGGTATTCGTTAGTAGCAAAGCTCCTACGCGCTGTATGGGTAGTTAATAGTACCCACTTAGGGTGTGTTTCAGTTATTTTGTCTCCGCCTTTAGTATAGGTAATAGTGACCGGTATCTTTAACTCTGGCAACATTTCCCCTACATCTTTTAGGTAATTATTTGACTTTTGATTACTGATAGATTCAGGTAGCTTATTGTTGTATTTATCAAATATCTTTTTAACTACCGGGTGTATTGGTATTGTGATTGCCTTTTCAGTTTTAGTTTGTTCTACTTCAAAGAAGCCATCTTTGATGTTAGTTGCATTTAAGATGGAATAGTCTGAATAGCGTAACCCTGTATAGCAGCCTATCAGAAATAGATCGCGTACCCGATCCAGTTTGAGGTCTTCGCTTAGGTCCAGCTCTTCTATTTTCATCAATTCGCTATTACTTAGATAGATACTATCTGATTGTTCCTGAGGCTTAAAAAAGTAAGGGCTTTCATAAGCCGGGTTTACTTTTACCCCGCGTATTTTAGCTTCTCCCAGTACTGTTTTAATGCGCTTTATATGATCTCCTATAGCATTAAGTCCTAGTTTGGCGGTGTTGGTAAGATAGTTAATGTAATCACTATGGAACTGTATATCAATCGTATCAAAATTGATTCTCCGTTTATATGCCTTCTGAAATGCTTCAAGATGATTTAATGTTGTTACGAAGCCCTTATTGGTACTGCCTTTAGTGGCTTTCTTCGTTTTTGGGCTTAATCGTTCCCCTTTCTTTGACCGTTGGTTGAAATCTTTATAGTATTCAAAAAATTCCCGGATGGTGGCATCTTTCTTCTTCCCGAAAACAATATCCAGCAAGTCTTTTAAGATTACCGGGGCCGGGATCTGATTCTCATTATCATTTAGAAATTTTCTATAAGTCGTTTTGATTGTTTGTTTGATATTTTCCAAGCGGGCATTAAATTCCGGATACTCAGGAAATTTCCTTGTTTGGGCTGCCTGATGCGTATCTGCGTTCCAGTAGGCGGGGTTTATGTTCTCTGTTGTATAGAATTTAAAGCTGCCGCCTTCATAGGTAACGCGGGCAAAGATGCTGGTCTGTGCTTTGGCATCTGGTCTTTTCAAATAAAATTGAATGTCCATGGGTACAGCGGTTATAAGGTTAACAAATTTTGAGTCGAATTTATACCCCAACTTTTTTGGGGTACACGTTGGGGTACACGGAAATTTAATCTTTCTTTATCTCTCTTTATTTCCCTTTCTGTGGAAACAGGCCACCAGTAAAAGAAAACACCCAACCTCAGTAAAACTAAGATTGGGTGAATTAAGTTTAAAGTGACCCCCCTGGGGCTCGAACCCAGGACCTACTGATTAAGAGTCAGTAGCTCTAACCAACTGAGCTAGGGAGTCATTCCAACGCTTATTGTTAAAAAACGTGAGCGCAAATTTAACGGTTCTTCTGAATATTCGTGTACTTTATTTAATTAAATTTGGAAACAAGGACGAAATGTGGATAAATATCAATTATGTTGATAATCTAACCGTTAGCTCATTATAAAATTTTTTTTCATGCAGGACGCGTACATTGTTGCCGGATACCGCACCGCGGTGGGTAAATCTAAAAGAGGGGGATTTCGCTTTTACAGACCGGATGATCTGGCTGTCGATGTCATCACCGGATTGTTACAATCCTTGCCACAACTAGATCCTAAGCGGGTCGACGATCTGATTGTAGGAAATGCGGTACCGGAAGCAGAACAGGGTTTACAAATTGGACGTATGATTTCAGTGCGGGCTTTAGGCATTGATGTGCCAGGTATGACGGTGAATCGTTATTGCGCCTCCGGACTGGAAACCATCGCCATCGCTACGGCGAAAATCCAGACAGGAATGGCGGATTGTATCATCGCCGGTGGCACAGAAAGTATGAGCCTGGTGCCGGTAGCAGGATGGAAAACCGTACCTAACTATACCGTAGCCAGTACTAATCCCGATTATTATATAGGCATGGGACTCACCGCTGAAGCAGTGGCCAACGAGTTTAAAGTAAGCCGCCAGGACCAGGATGAGTTCTCTTATAAATCACATCAGAAGGCGTTGAATGCCATACAGCAAGGTTATTTTAAGCCAGGCATTTTACCCATTAATGTGGAGGAAGTATATGTGGATGGCAATGGTAAAAAGCAAAAACGTACTTATACCGTGGATACCGACGAAGGGCCACGTGCAGACACTTCCCTGGAAGCCCTGGGCAAGCTGAAACCTGTTTTTGCGGCAGGTGGTTCCGTAACAGCCGGGAATTCTTCGCAAACATCCGATGGCGCTGCCTTTGTGGTGGTGATGAGTGAAAGAATGGTCAATGAGCTGGGATTGAAGCCTATTGGTCGTTTGGTGGGTTGCGTGTCTGCAGGAGTGCATCCGCGTATTATGGGCGTTGGGCCGGTAGCGGCTATTCCAAAGGTGTTGCAGCGTACCGGTAAAACCTTACAGGATATAGACCTGGTAGAACTGAATGAGGCATTTGCTTCGCAGTCTATCGCGGTGATCCGGGAGTTGGGGATCAATCCGGATATTGTGAATATCAACGGAGGGGCTATTGCATTGGGACATCCGCTGGGATGTACCGGCGCTAAGTTAACCGTTCAGTTGTTGGGCGATTTAAAGCGTCTTAATAAAAAATATGGTATCGTTACTGCCTGTGTGGGCGGCGGACAAGGAATTGCAGGCATCATAGAAAATATCAGTTAATACGGTCAACTCATCTATAACGGAAAAAGGAGCCCGCGGGCTCCTTTTTTTTATGCTTTCTGCTCTGGTGGATCATACACTTCCTGCTTACTCAGATACTTGTAAGCGCTGGCTGATATGCGACCAGGATCTGTAAACTCAATTTTGTGCAGGTCTGGATGCTGACGCAAGTCAATGCCAAATACTTCCATCATTCTTTCATGAAAAAAGTTATTACCTCTGCATCTGCCGGATTCATAATGAACGAAACTGCCTGTTGATATGCCTAGTAAACCACTCATTTCTACCTGTGTTAGTTGTAGTGTAGTGCGGATCAGTTTAATGAAACGTCTGTTATATGTAAACATGGGTGGAGCGTTAAAAAGTTTACAATTTTGTATTGCAGTAACAATAATTGACTATATTTGTATTGTAATATGTAAATCGTTGATAATAATTGAATTAAATTGATATAAACGACCTTACTTTGATATCAAGATTTTCATATTGAGCAAAGGGTTCCCGTTACTGATAGTGATCAGTAAAAAGGCAATGCAAACAAGTCAATCGTTGTTTTTAAGTGTTATTGGCTGTTGGAGAAGTCGGGTGGCTTATGAGGAAGGGGACCAATAAAATTTCCTGATTGGATAAACCGGCGAATCGCCGTTTTCGATGTAAGCATTTTCAAGTTGTTTTATCTGTTATGGATAGAAACCAAAGGGGCTGTCTTTCTTTGCAGGAACGGGCAGCTCCCTTTTGGCGTGTCTGTATGTAGACAGACATTTTTTCAAAGATAGTTATTTTACGATCTGTGAGCAAATATTTCTATTTGTAAAATATTGATAATGAATGAATCATAATGATAATTGCGACGTTATTTTGATAAGAAAAAAATCATTTCCTCACTTCTTAATAATATAATATCCCTTTCTTTTTAATTAGATTAAACTTTTTGCTAATTTGGTGGAATAAATCGGCCCCCTAAGCCATCAACCATATCACTTTTATGGATCGCAGACAATTCCTAACCTTATCGCCTAACCGCAGCCATACACAACATGCTGCCGCTTCGGCACGTACCGACACCGGCATCGCGCCTTATACCGGCAACTGGGAATCTACTCAACTCATACACCTGCTGAAACGTACCCTCTTCGGCGTTTCTCCCGCTAATGTCAATGCCTTCAAAAGCATGACCATGCAACAGGCCGTAGATACCCTGCTCACCGCACAGCCAGATCCCGCTCCACCCGTGAATAACTACGGCGTAGACGATACCGGCGTAACACCCGGCGCCGTTTGGGTCAAAGCTCCCCTCGGTAACGAAATGCTGGAAAGGAAAAGAATCGCCTCCTATAAAGCCTGGTGGACCGGACAAATGATTAACCAACCTGCAAGCATACACGAAAAAATGGTGCTGTTCTGGCATAATCATTTTGTCACCGAAACAGGAATGGTCAATGATAGCCGCTTTATCTATCAATATAACCTCACCCTGCGCCAACATGCGCTCGGGAATTTTAAAGCACTCACAAAAGCCATTACCCTGGACCCGGCCATGCTCGTATATCTCAACGGATACCTCAATTCTAAAGAGGCCGCCGATGAAAACTACGCCAGAGAACTACATGAACTTTTTACCGTAGGAAAAGGCCCGGATTCTCATTATACGGAAGATGATGTACGCGCTACCGCACGCGTACTCACCGGATTCCGCGTCGATAGAACAAACATCACCAGCTTCTTCGATACCACGAAACATGATATCACCAATAAACAGTTCTCCGGATTCTATCTCAATAAAGTAATATCCGGCCAAACAGGCCCGGATGGCGCGTCTGAAGTAGATAACCTCCTGGATATCATCTTCGCACAACCAGAAGTGGCAAAATTCATCTGCCGGAAATTATACCGCTTCTTCGTTTATTACGATATAGATCAGGCTACCGAAACAAATGTAATTGCACCGCTCGCAGAAATATTTCGCAGCAGCAAGTATGATATAAAAACAACACTCAACGCCCTGTTTATCAGTCAGCATTTCTTTGATCCGCTGAACATGGCCTGTCTTATTAAAAGCCCGGCCGACTTCTGCATCGGTATCTGCCGCGAATACAATATCACTTTCCCAGCTGATTATCCCAGTCGCTATACCGCCTGGATGGCCATACACGACAGAGCCGCCGCCATGCTGCAAAACTTCGGCGATCCCCCACTGGTGGCCGGATGGGAAGCCTACTACCAGGAACCCGCCTTCCACGAATTATGGATCAATACCGATACACTGCCTAAACGAAATAAACTCAGCGATACCCTCATCAGTACCGGCGGATTCGCCGGCCTACATATAGATACCATCGCTTTCGCCAGCCAGCTGCCGCATCCCGAAGATCCTATCGCTTTGGTAAGCGACTCCCTTGATATATTATATCGTGTAGGCGTTTCCGATACTACCAAGGATTTCATGAAAAATAGTATTATCCTCTCCGGCCAAAATCCCAATAGTAATTTCTATTGGACAGATGCCTGGAACGCCTATAAAGCTTCCCCGGGTGACGCTGCCGCAAAAGATAACGTGGAAACCCGCCTCAAAGCGCTGTATAAATACATCATGGACCTCTCAGAGTATCAATTATCCTGATAGCTGAAAAACCTTTTTATGAAAAGAAGAGACTTTCTTAAATATACAGCGCCAGCTGCTATCCTGCCTACTTTAATCAACGGCTTTCCTATTAAAGCCTTCGCCGCTTCTCCTATGCTCAACGCATTGAGCAGCGCCTCCGCCGATAATGACCACGTACTCGTCATGATCCAGATGACCGGCGGAAACGATGGCCTTAACATGGTGATACCATTAGATGTATACGGTAAATACCAGGCAGCACGTACCAATATCGCTATCCAGGAAGGTAAAGTACTGCGCCTGGATAACTACGCTAAATCCGGTCTGCATCCGGCCATGACAGGAATTCAACAGCTATATAGCGACGGTAAAGTCAGCATCGTGCAAAGTGTGGGATACCCATCTCCCAACTACTCGCATTTCCGCGCTACCGACATATGGCTCACCGGTTCCGATTCCAACGAAATACTCACTACCGGCTGGGGTGGCCGCTATCTCGATACACAATATCCTAATTTCCCCGATGGCTATCCCAACACCGATGCACCCGATCCACTGGCCATCCAGATAGGATCTATTGTATCGCCGGCATTCCAGGGACCCAATGCCAGTATGGGTATCGCCATTACCAGCGCAGATGATTTTTATAACCTGATAGATGGGATCAATGATCCTGTACCCAATACCAAATGGGGAAAAGAGCTGGAATACATCCGCCTGATCGCTAAACAAACCAATAGCTACGAACAGGCAATTACCAAAGCTGCTAAAAAAGTAACGTCGCAAGGCGCGTACCCGGCTAACAACAACCTCGCGGCACAACTGAAAATTGTGGCGCGCCTCATCGCCGGCGGACTCAAAACCCGGCTCTATATGGTGAGTACTGGTGGCTTCGATACACATGCCAATCAAACCGAAGGCGGCGATACCAGCAAAGGTGGTCACGCACAACTCCTCGGGGGCCTCTCTGATGCTATTAAAGCCTTCATGGACGACCTGAAAGGACTGCATGCTTCCCGTAGGGTAGTAGGCATGACTTTCTCCGAATTTGGCCGCCGTATCAAGTCTAATTATAGTATGGGTACCGACCACGGCGCAGCAGCTCCCATGATCATTTTCGGCGATTATGTCAATCAGGGCGTATTAGGTAATTCACCAACCTTGCCAGACACTAGCTCCGTGATTGACAATATCCCCATGCAGTACGACTTCCGCTCTATCTACGCCTCTATCCTGGAACAGTGGTTTTGCGTGGATACCACCGCCCTGCAGAAAATTATGGGAAAAGATTATCAGCGCCTGCCCCTGGTCAGCGGCGTGGCATGCGGTACTATTACCGGCCTGCCCGATCTGAGCACCGATGGTAAAAAGCTCATCTTTAATGCACCTAATCCTTTCAGCGACTATACCTACATCACTTATATTACTGGCAGCGGTAATACCCTGATCCAGATTTTTGATACCACCGGTCGCCTTATTCAGGTACCTGTTAATAAAGTACATACGCCAGGCACCTATAAAATCACCTTCGATGCCCGCCAATTGCCCGCTGGTATTTACTATGCCCGCTTGCAAAATGGCCCCATACAACAAGTATGGCCTATGCTCAAAGTAAGATAAGGTTAGATCTCAATTAAATATTCATGCAACATTGTTGCAAATAATTAGATTTTACTACCTTTGCTTCCGTGTATAAAAGCTATCTGCATAAAATAATAGCCATCATTCTCCTGGGAGTATTTACTATAAATACCCTCCCACGGGAATTCATACACGAATTTTCTGGTCACCATGACACGGAAGACGTGATGCACCATCACGATGGTGTCACCATTTCTGAAGAACACCGGCACTGTGATTTTCTACAAATAGGCATAGAACCCTATGAGCCGTTCGCCACGGTCTATATAGCGCCGGTTCAAAAAGTAACCTGGGTATTTTACCCGCTATCCATCCCGGAAACCACGCATGCTACTTATTACAACCTCACTCCCAGGGCGCCTCCTGCCGTAGCCTGACTCTTTTTTATGCTGACGTGAACCTGCTATGCACGTTAGTTGTTCATGATGGACAATGGTCCATGCTTTACTGATTCTATATAATTTCTGATATGCATTATTTGCGTGTATTTGTACTCGTGTGTGCGGGTATAATGTTATTGGCGTTGCCTGCTGCCTATGCTGGCGCTAACCCCGAAGAAGGGGAATATGCGAATTCATTGTCCGGTAAGGTGGTGGATAAATTGTCTCAGGCGCCTTTACCCGGCGCTACAGTATACCTGCCGGATCTGCACGTTGGCGCAGCGGCCGACGCACAGGGTAATTACGTCATTAAAAATCTTCCTAAAGGAAAATTCCTGGTAGAAGTACACTATATAGGCTATGCCGCTTATACGGAATCCATCGCGATTTCCGGCGCTACCACAAAAGACTTTGTCCTCGCCGAAACACTGATAGAAAAAAATGAAATAGTGATCACCGGTGCTAACCTGGCTACTTCTGTCAAGAAAACACCTACGCCCATCAGTGTTATCCGCCGCGATTATCTTGACGACAATATCTCTACCAATATCATAGATGCCATTGCCAAAGTACCCGGTGTAACACAATTATCCACAGGGCCTGCTATCTCGAAACCCTTTATCCGCGGCCTTGGCTACAACCGTGTAGTCGTGGTAGGTGATGGTATCCGCCAGGAAGGCCAGCAATGGGGAGATGAACATGGTATCGAAATAGATGACTATAACGTGAGCCGCATTGAAGTGCTGAAAGGTCCTGCGTCATTGATCTATGGCTCAGATGCAATAGCCGGGGTGGTGAATATTGTACCGCCTGCACCACTGCCCATGGGAAAAATAAAAGGAAATGTGGAGGCGAACTATCAAACCAACAACGGAATGATGGCTTATCATGCCGATATTGCCGGCAACAATAACGGCTTCAGCTGGGGCGCTTATGTTACACAGAAACAAGCACACGACTATAAAAATAAATACGATAACTACGTTTTCAATTCCCGCTTCAATAACACTAACTACGGCGCTACCATCGGGATCAATAAGCAATGGGGATATTCTCGCCTGAGCTTTTCGTCTTTTAATCAGCACCTCGGACTGGTGGAAGGTGACCGTGACAGCACCGGCGGCTTTGTGAAACCAGTTAATGAAAATGGAGTAGCAGAAGAAGCACCGGTAACCAGCAGCGATAATAAATCCTACAGCATGGCGGTGCCTAAACAACAAATCAATCACCAGAAAATAGTATGGGATAACAACGTGTATCTCCATAATGGTGGCCGTTTGGGACTCACGCTGGGATATCAGCTGAATCAACGCAGGGAATACGGCAATGTGCTGGAGCCCAACACACCGGAATTATACCTGCACCTGCAAACATTCAACTATGCACTGAAGTATTACCTCCCTGAAATGAAGGGCTGGCAAACAACGGTAGGCGTGAATGGTATGCAGCAAACCAATCAAAACAAAGGAGAAGAGTTCCTTATTCCGGCATACGACCTGTTCGACGTGGGCGCTTTTGCTGTAACCAGTAAAACATTCAATAAGCTCACCCTCAGTGGTGGCCTGCGTTTCGATAACCGCTCTATGAATTCCAAAGCGTTGTTCCTGGATGCCAATGGTAAGCCCGCCAATACCGGCGAAGCGAAATTTGATGCTTTTAAACGCGACTTCTCCAATGTATCCGGTAGTGTAGGCATTAGCTATGAAGCCAGCGATCGCGTTACGCTAAAACTCAATGCTGCCAGAGGTTTCCGTGCACCAAATATCGCGGAGCTGTCTGCCAATGGGGTACATGAGGGAACTATCAAGTATGAATATGGTAACCAGGACCTGAAGCCGGAAGTAAGCACACAAGTGGATGCAGGTATAGATTTCAATACACAGCACGTTTCCTTAACGGCCAGTGTTTTCTATAATCACATTAATAACTTTATCTTCTCCCGTAAACTCTTTAATCAGGCGGGTACAGACTCTATTCCAGCTACCGATAATGAAAATGGCTTTGCTGCTTTTAAATATCAGCAAACCAATGCGAATTTGTATGGTGGGGAATTGATGCTGGATATACATCCGCATCCGATCGACTGGCTGCATTTCGAAAATACGGTTTCTTATGTAAGAGCTACTACCACTAACAGCACTGACTCTACGAAGTATTTACCAAATATTCCGCCGGGTCGTTGGTTATCTGAGTTAAAAGGGAAGTTTAAAAAAGTAGGTAAAAGCCCATTGCAGAATGCTTATGTAGGTGTGCAGATGGACCTGAATTTTGCCCAAAACGATATCTTTTCTGCTTATCAAACGGAAACAGCTACACCCGGCTATACTATTTTCAATGCCGGTATTGGATCTGATTTCGTGAATAAGAAAAATAAAACTTTGTTCTCCCTGCATTTTGCGGTGAACAACTTTACGGATATCGCGTATCAAAGCCATTTGAGCCGGCTGAAATATGCGGCTGTCAATGAAGTGACCGGTCGTACAGGCGTATATAATGTGGGCCGGAATTTCAGCCTGAAATTGGCTATTCCGATCGATTTCAAATAGTAAATGCTAAATTTCTTTTAAAGCCCTTGCATCAGCAGGGGCTTTTTTTATGGAGTCGGTGGTAGCCGGACTGTCTGCCGTTTTCGTATAGGTAGCCTTGTTATTTTTTATTTTAAAGAAGAATTTTCTGGCAGATGGTGCGGAAATGTTAAACCCTACAGAAGTATCTGTTCCCACTATCAACAATTCGGGTACTGGAATCGTTGTTACATTTGAATCAATGGCACGCATATAGTTGATCAGCCGTTTACCATTTTGGGTAATGTGAATCGTTTGCATCCCTTCCGATGAATGTACAATGATCGCCGTAATGCCCTTTGCTTCAAATACCGCACTGTCGCCACTGCCACCTACCCGTTTAAAAGGAACCGGTGCAGTAACTTTGGATGGTTTGGCAGAACTGGTACTGTTGCCGGCTCCCTGCCGGGCAGGTTCCTGACAGCTAAATAGTAAAACAGGGAGCAATAGTAAAATTCTATACACGATAAGTTGATGTTTGAAAAGATAAAGCTATCGAATTTTTTACGGATCTCCAGAGGATGGTAGTTATTATATAATGTATACTTATATATTATATAAATATTTTACATTAATTTTAATCATTATGCATAAAAAGGGAGCGCAACAAACGGGAAGCCCTGCCAGACGGGCTTGATAAATAAAATCGTTTTAGTAGTACAATTGCCATGACTATTTACCATTGATGTAAATATTTGGCCGAAATAAGGGGAGATTTTGTAGTTTTGAATCTTGTTATAGATTATGTGTGAGACTGAATGTCCTGCCCGGTAAAACAGATTCCCTCAGCTTTTTAAAAATCGGTTTTTGCATCGAAGATTTTTCTGACCACCATTGGTTCAGATTTTGGTTGAAAAAGAAAGGGGCTGTTTTTACAGCCCCATACTTTTTTAACTATTTCCCATGATGATGATGCGGTTTTTCCAACTTCGCCGTATCCTCGTCATAATACACAAAGAAGTAAAGATAAATGGCCCTCGATATGCGCATCAGCCACGGCTGAATAAGTACCAGCAACACACCGTTGACACCAAGCCATATAAATATGCTGTTATCTCTCCAGCTGATACCGAAAAATAACCAGTACCAGATCAGGTTAAATACGCTGAAAGCTACTGACAATGCGTAACTCACATACCCTGTTCCAAACCAGAAACCTGTTTCCAGTTCGTACTTTTGTCCACATACCGGACAGTTATCATACATGTTAAAGATCCTGGAAAATTTCAGATGAAATGGATTCTGATCTTTGAACATATCTCCTTTCCTGCATCTCGGACATTTCATTGTCAGCATGCTGACAAAATAATTA
Source organism: Chitinophaga sp. 05T412 (assembly GCF_056396465.1). Taxonomy (NCBI): domain Bacteria; kingdom Pseudomonadati; phylum Bacteroidota; class Chitinophagia; order Chitinophagales; family Chitinophagaceae; genus Chitinophaga; species Chitinophaga sp. 05T412. Next base: position 861,215 of record NZ_JBFTLN010000001.1, on the reverse strand, counting down.
GGGCGTTGTGTACTCATGTTACAAAATTAATCAATTAATGCGAAGAGCCAGCAGTCTGCGTTTTAAACGGTTTCCGCTTTCCGCTCTCCGATTTGTTGCCGCCACATGGCGTAATACAGCCCTTTTTCATCTACCAGGTCTTCATGCTTACCCACTTCTACAATACGGCCTTTTTCCAGTACGTAGATACGGTCAGCATGCATGATAGTGCTCAACCGGTGCGCAATCATCACCGTGATATGTTGCTTGCTGGCAGTAACTTCCCGCACCGTAGTGGTAATTTCTTCTTCTGTGATAGAGTCCAGCGCGGAAGTAGCCTCGTCAAATACCAATAAACGCGGTTTACGCAACAGCGCTCTGGCAATGGATAAACGTTGCTTTTCACCACCGGAAATTTTAATACCGCCTTCGCCAATCACGGTTTCCAACCCTTTGTCGGCCCGCGCCAATAAAGAATAGCAGGACGCTTTGTCCAGCGCTTCCATCACTTCCGCATCAGTAGCCCCCGGATTAACGAACAATAAGTTTTCTTTGATAGTACCCGCAAACAATTGCGTATCCTGGGTTACAAAGCCTACCTGATGACGAAGGTCTTCCATATCTACATCATTCGCATCTACACCATTGTAGTAAATATGTCCTTCATTCGCTTTGTATAACCCTACCAGCATCTTTACCAGCGTGGTTTTACCAGATCCTGAAGGGCCTACAAACGCAATGGTTTCACCCACTTTTACAGAGAAGTTCACCTGGTCCAATGCCTTGGTAGCAGCAGTCAGGTGCTTGAATCCTACCTGCTTAAATTGCAGCTCATTGATGTGGGTTACCTTCACCGGGTTCGCCGGCATTTGCTCTACGGGGGTATTCAGAATACTTTCAAAATTCAGTAACGACACCTGCGCCTCCCGGTAGTTCAGAATAATATTGCCTAACTCCTGCAGAGGTCCGAAAATGAAGAAGGAATACAGTTGTAATGTCATCAGCTGTCCAAGCGTTACCGATCCCTGGTAAATATAAAATAACAGCAAGAACAGGATGCTGGAACGCATCAGGTTCACAAAAGTTCCCTGTACGAAACTGATACTGCGGATGCTCCGCACTTTCTTCAATTCCAGCACTAAAATTTTCAGGGTAGTGGAATTTAACCGGCGTATTTCCTGGTTGGTTAATCCCAAACTCTTTACCAGTTCAATGTTACGAAGCGATTCGGTGGTAGATCCGGCCAGTGCAGTCGTCTCTTTTACAATCGTCTTCTGTATCACCTTAATTTTCCGGCTTAATACACTCATCAATATCGTCAGTAAAATACAGCCGGCCAGGTATACAAATGGGAGGGTCCAGTGCACGGTAGCCGCATATACCATTACAAACACAACGCCTATCGCTGATACAAACAACACATTCACAAAAGAAGTGATAAACTTTTCACAGTCTACCCGTACCTTTTGCAAAATAGCCAGTGTTTCACCGCTACGTTGATCTTCAAACTGTTGATACGGCAGCCGCAGGGAATGTTTAAGTCCATCCTGGTAAACCTGGGCGCCAAACTTCTGAACAATAACATTTACAAAATAATCCTGGAATGCTTTAGCAATCCTCGATACCATCGCCACACCTATGGCGGCTCCCACTAATAGCAGTACACCCCATAAATATTGGTTTTCCGGTCTGAAAATAGTCCCCCCTTTCGTAGTCACTTTAGGGTGAGAAGCAAACCTGTCAATGATCCATCCGAATATCATCGGGTCCATCAGCGAGAAAAGCTGGTTAATACTGGCCAAAGCCATTGCTAATACAACCAGCCATTTATATCTCTTTAAATAATGCAGTAGTAGTTTCATATATCCAATTTCCTGAGGTGCAAAGTTACTGTATGTTGCAACATATTGCAGGGAAAAGTGCTGGCTATTTTGGCCAAAATATGTTAACTTAATAGTAGGTTCTTTCAAAAGCACAGGTGATAAAGGATTACCCAAAAAAAATCTCCACATATGAAAACGTATGATGAAAAACATATCAAAAACATCGTACTGTTAGGTGCACCCAAAAGCGGCAAAACAACCCTCGCTGAAACCATGTTATTCGAAGCCGGCATCATCAGTAAACGCGGTACTATTGAAGAAAAAAACACTATCTCCGACTATCATGAAATTGAGCATGAACGAGGGAACTCCGTATATGCTACCGGGATGCACACCGAGTGGAAAGATTATAAAATCAACATTATAGATACCCCCGGCCTGGAAGACTTCATCGGGGAAGTAATCGCCGCCATCCGCGTATCAGATACCGCCGTACTGCTGCTGAATGCACAGTATGGTGTAGAAGTAGGTACCGAACTGGTATGGGATTATGTGGATAAATATCAAAAACCAACCATATTAGCCGTGAATCAGCTGGACGCTGAATTAGCCAATTTTAATAAAACCGTGGAAGAAGCCGAACGGGTACTCGGTCGTGCTGTTACCCTGATGCAGTATCCCGTAAATCAGGGGCCCGGATTCAATGCCATCATCGATCTCCTCAAAATGACCATGTACCGTTTCCCCGAAAATGGCGGAAAACCGGAAAAACTGCCCATTCCTGATAACGAAAAGGAACGTGCTGATCAGCTCCACAACGAGCTGGTGGAAAAGGCCGCCGAAAATGATGATAAACTCATGGAGCTGTATTTTGAAAAAGGAAGTCTGGATGAAGATGAATTGAGAGAAGGCATCAAAATAGGTATGCTGAAGCACCAGGTATTTCCCCTCTTTTGCTTATCCGCCAAAAAGAACATGGGAAGCGGCCGCCTGATGGGTTTTATCGATAACGTAGCGCCGTCTGCGGTAGAAATGCCACCGGAAACCACCACCAACGGAACTGCTGTTCCCTGCGATGCTGCCGGCCCTACTGCGCTGTTTGTATTCAAAACATTACAGGAGCCACATATCGGCAGGCTTACCTATTTTAAGGTAATGTCGGGAGAAGTGAAAGGCGGTATGGAACTCATCAATACGGCCGAAAACACGACGGAGCGTATCAGCCAGCTGTTTATTGCTGACGGTAAAAACCGCAACAGCGTAGAACGGCTGCAGGCAGGCGACATCGGCTGCACCCTCAAAATGAAAAACACCTTTACCAATCAAACACTCGCAGATAAAAGTTTCCCGGGAGAAATAGCTCCCATCGATTTCCCATCTCCCAAGGTAAGAGTCGCCATCGAAGCGAAAAATAAAGCAGATGACGAAAAACTCAGTGAGGTGCTGGCCGAAATACACATCGAAGACCCCACCCTGCAAATAGAATTCAACCGGGAATTGAAGCAGGTCATCCTTCACGGACAGGGAGAACTGCACCTGCTCGTCACCAAATGGCGGCTGGAAAACATCTATAAAATGCAGATCTCCTACAATACCGCTAAAATACCTTACCGCGAAACCATACAAAAGCCCGCCCAGGCTTCTTATCGCCATAAAAAGCAATCCGGCGGCGCCGGCCAGTTCGGGGAAGTATATATGAAGATAGAACCCTGGTATGAAGGAATGCCTCCCTATAAAGAACATACCGTGCGCGACTCCGAAGAAATAGTCCTCAACTGGGGCGGAAAACTGATATTCAACAACTGCATCGTAGGCGGCGCCATCGATAATCGCTTCCTGCCCTCTATCCTCAAAGGCATCATGGAAAAAATGCAGGAAGGCCCACTAACGGGATCGTATGTACGTGATATTCGTGTCAGCGTATACGACGGCAAAATGCACCCGGTAGATAGCAACGACATCTCCTTCAAAATTGCGGGCATGATGGCTTTCCGCGAAGCTTTTCACCAGGCAGCCCCGCAATTGCTGGAACCGGTGTATGACCTCGAAGCCACCGCCCCTGATGTGATGATGGGAGATATTATGAGTGAATTGCAGACACATCGCAGCATCATAACGGGGATGGATACACTAAATGGTTACCAGGTCATTAAAGCACGCACACCACAGGCAGAAATTGATAAACTCTTCGCTGCACTCCGCAACGTTACACAAGGCAAAGCCAAACTGAAATCCCGGTTTGCCGAATATGCGCCGGTGCCCGCAGATATGCAGAAGAAGCTGAGCGAAAGCTATAAGGAAGACCTGAACATTTAGTTGCCCCAGCCCTCCCGGGTTCAAAGAAAAATAGGTTGAAATGAGGAGGATTTTCTCTGATCATTGTTCATAAAGAGATCATTAAAAGTTCTTGAAATTTCATTTTTAAATCCAGTCCCTTTTTGGTGCTTTATAGGCGCATTGAAATGTCCGGAAAATTTGCTTATCTTTTTTCTTCACTTCAAATCCGCTGCATCGTGCAAATCCAGAAAGGGCTTATATCGTTAACATACAACAGAGAAAACATTCCGGATCTCCACCAATACCCTTTTAGCATACCTGCATTGAATAATTTCTCTTCACTTAAATTTCACCCGAAGGTGACTTATCTGGTTGGAGAAAATGGAACGGGTAAATCTACATTGATGGAAGCAATTGCGATAGCGTGTGGGTTTAATCCGGAAGGAGGCTCGAAGAACTTTAGATTTTCCACCAGAGATTCCCATTCTTTATTACACAAATACCTGAAGGTCGCCAGGGGCTATGTTAAGCCCAGGGATGGTTATTTTCTACGTAGCGAGAGTTTTTTCAATGTGTCTACCAACATTGAAGATCTGGACAAGGAACCGGGTGGTGGTAGTAGGATTATTGACTCTTATGGCGGAAAATCGCTGCACGAACAATCGCATGGAGAATCCTTCTGGTCATTAATGACCAAACGTTTCTTTGGTCATGGTCTGTATATCCTGGATGAGCCGGAGGCCGCACTTTCCCCCACCCGGCAGATGGCGATGCTGACCAGAATGCATGAGCTGATCGGTCAGGATTCGCAGTTTGTCATCGCCACACATTCTCCAATTGTCATGGCATACCCGGATGCGGTAATATATGAACTGAGCGCTGCCGGTATACAACAGACGGAATATTCGGATACTGAAAACTATAAAATATCGCGGCAATTTTTGAATGACAGGGAGCAGATGATAAAGATTCTGCTAGGATCTGAATAATAAAACGTTGATGAGTGACAAACGAGAAACAACGTATTTATTCGTGTATGGATTCACTGGTTTTATGACCTCAAAGCCCATTACTCCCAATATGATGGCCCTGGTACCTGCAGATATGCAGAGGGCGCTGAGCGAGAGCTATAAGGAAGACCAGAACATTTAGTTACCCCAGCCTTCCCTGTCCAGACTCCGGAACTGTATAGCTTCAGCCATATGCGCAGGCGTTACGGATTCGCTGCCCTCCAGGTCCGCAATAGTGCGGCTCACCTTTAGTATCCGGTCATATGCCCGCGCCGACAGTTTTAGCTTCTGCATCGCCTGCCCCAACAACTCCAGGCAACGATCACTGACTACACATACGGTGGCAAGTAATTTACTATTCATCTGCGCATTGCAGTGAATGTGCGGATAGTCCGCAAACCGGGCTGCCTGTATGGCGCGCGCCGCCATAACACGGTCACGGATATACGCACTTTTTTCAGTAACAGCTGTAGAGGATAGATCCTGGAATTTAACGGGCGTCACTTCTACGTGTAAGTCTATACGATCCAGCAATGGCCCGGATACTTTATTCAAATATTGCTGTACCTGTCCGGGCATGCAGGTACACTCCTTCTCCGGATGGTTGAAATACCCGCATGGACAGGGATTCATAGAGGCCATCAGCATAAAGCTGGCCGGAAAATCAATGGCCGTTCTGGCACGGGAAATAGTAACTTTTCTTTCTTCCACCGGCTGCCGCATTACTTCCAATACTTTCCGCTTAAACTCGGGTAATTCGTCCAGGAATAATACGCCATTATGCGCCAGCGAAATTTCTCCTGGTTGTGGAATACTCCCGCCGCCTACCAACGCAGCATCACTGATGGTATGGTGCGGAGAGCGGAACGGCCGGTGTACAATCAATGAGGCATGCGCTGGCAGCTTACCCGCCACAGAATGTATTTTAGTAGTTTCCAGCGCCTCCTGTAAGGTAAGCGGTGGCAGAATGGTGGGCAAACGCTTGGCCAGCATGGTTTTCCCTGCCCCCGGCGGCCCGATGAGAATCGCGTTGTGTCCACCTGCTGCCGCTATTTCCAGCGCTCTTTTTATCTGGTGTTGCCCTTTTACATCACAGAAGTCTACTTCAAACTGATCCTGCGTGATGTAAAAATCATTCTGAGATGCAGGGGTAGGAGATAACGTATCGGGATCATTTAAAAAGTGAATAGCTTCCGAAATATGCGAAATGCCATATACTTTTAATCCATCTACCATGGCTGCCTCCCGGGCATTTTGTTTAGGGAGTATACATCCCCGGAAGCCGTCTTGTTGCGCCTGCATGGCCATCGGTAAAGCGCCTTTAACAGGCAGTATGGTACCATCGAGCGAGAGCTCGCCCATCATCAGCCAATGTTCCAGATGAGTAGCCGGTATTTGTCCCGAAGCGGCCATAATACCAGCTGCAATGGGCAAATCATAAGCCGCACCGGCTTTGCGGATATCCGCCGGCGCCATATTGACTACCGTCCGCGTTCTGGGCATACGGAAACCCATACACTGAATAGTAGATTCAATGCGTCGCTCACTCTCCTTCACGGAATTATCCGGTAAGCCCACTATGAATAATCTGTTTCCCTGAGAAGATACATTCACCTCTATGGTAATGGTGATGGCATTTACGCCCTGTATAGCGCTGCCGAAGGTTTTAACAATCATTTTTTGGGGTATGGTTAACTATACGAAGATAACTAAAAATAAAGAGCGGAAGGCAAAAAGCAGAAAGCAAAAAGCTATTGCCGCGTATATCACTCGCTACAATAGCTTTTTGCTTTCTGCTTTCTGCTTTCTGCTCTCTAAGATATTTCTTTCAGCAAATCCAATACCTTCTCACGTTTCAGGATCAGGTACCCGATTTTTTCTTTGGCAATACCATCTTTCAATAAATAAGTAAAACGCAGATCATCATCTATTACGGTAGACTCAAAGTATTTAAATTGTATGCGTGGTTCTTCACGTAATTCCTCTGCAATTTCGTAGAGGTGTGTAGATAGTATAAAGAGGCAGTTGGTACTTTGCAGTAATCCCCGTATAACCGCCAGGGAGCAGTTTCTGGCGTCTTCTATATTGGTGCCCTTAAACATTTCATCAATCAGTACCAGCCAGTTTTTGCCATTGTTTATTTGCAGAATGGTATTCTTGATGCGTAATACTTCGCTGTAGAAATAACTTTCGCCTTTGAATATATTATCCTGCACCTGTATGTTACTGAATATACCATGGAAGAAACTCAGCTCCATACTTTTTGCTGGTACGCCCATGCCGATGTGTGCCAGGAAAGTGGCTACCCCAACGGCTTTGATGAAAGTGGTTTTACCAGCCATATTAGCGCCAGTCAGAAACATAAAATGGGTGGTCTCATCAAGCGTTACATCGTAAGCGATAGGTTCCGGCAGAATGATATGATAGAGTTGATCCGCTTTGATAACAGGTCTTGTACTATTAGAGAAGGTAGGAAACACCAGGCCGTAATGCTTAATCGCCTTCGCCATCGCATAATACGCATCCAGTTGCTGGTAAAGGGTAACCAGCTCCACAATCACTTTTTTATGTCGCTTCCGGATATAGTTATCGTACCGGAGGATTTCGATGTAATTAAGTTTTCCGTCTTCGTCTGCTTTCAGGATATCATAAAAATCTTTTTTGGTAAGGAGTTGCTGTGCCCTATCCAATAAGGATTTCAGTACTTTGGGAGTGCTGTCTGAGTTGAAAGCGTTGATAAAAGAACGGAAGCCTTTCAACAAATTCACCAGCTGGGTAAAAGAGAATTTGATAAAACCAAAATCCGGTGCATACAGTGTTTTGTTGATAACGGCCTGAATATATAAGGGCAGGCCTTCTGTATTGGAAATAGGTTCAATCTGCGCCTCCATATAGTTTTCCACCACCACTACGGTACCATTGGAAATAATGGAAGGCCAGTTTTCTTCTTGCTCCAGTATGTATTGTAATGCCTGCTGACGTTGCTGGATTTTCGGAATATCTTCCAGTGGATTACTGAACAATTGCCGCAAAAATTCACGGCCGCCGGAGGTGGTGGTAAAGTCGAGGCGGTGAAATAAGGAGTACTCTTCGTCGCGATTAAAGATAGACAGGTCGTAGTAGGATGTTTTGTCCAGTTGCATGCAGCATTCTTTTGGTGAATATATGGTGGAAGATGCAAGGATAGGGAAAATCCATAAATATAAGAAGCAGAAAGCTGAAAGCACAAAGCAAAAAGCCATTGAGGCGGGTGATAACAGCGAATATTTAAATTATTTATCCGCTTACCTCATCCGCCTCAATGGCTTTTTGCTTTTTGCTTTCAGCTTTCTGCTTACCGGGAAAAAGCTAACCGTTGTCCCCGTATATTTTCATTGAAAACGCCATTTTCGTAAGCCAGGTGCCCGCTTACAAAAGTATGTGTGATAGCTGCCGGGAAGGTATGGCCTTCAAACGGGCTCCAGCCACATTTATACTGAATGTTGTCTTTGTTTACGTTGGTATGGCCTTGTAGATCTACGATGACGCAATCTGCGAAGTATCCTTCTCTCAAAAATCCTCTTTCCTTTATCTGGAAACAGATAGCGGGTGCGTGGCTCATTTTTTCTACCACTTTTTCGAGGGTAATATCCCCTTTGCGGGCATGTTCCAGCATCAGTAACAGGCTATGTTGTACCAGTGGTACGCCGGAAGGCGCCTGCAAATAAGGAAGCTGTTTTTCTTCCCAGGTATGCGGAGCATGGTCTGTAGCAATGATATCCAGTCTGTCGTCCAGAAGGCCCTGCCACAGCGCTGTTTTGTTCTCTGGCGCTTTAATAGCCGGATTACATTTGATGAGATTGCCGTATTGTGCATAATCATCTGCTGTAAAATGAAGATGATGTACGCATACTTCTGCAGTAATACGCTTTTCAGCCAGTGGCAGCATATTGCTGAACAGCTGTAGTTCGCGGGCAGTAGAGATATGCAAAATGTGCAGACGGGCATTGTGTTTTTGTGCAAATTGTATGGCTACCAGCGACGACTCAAAACAGGCGTCCACATTGCGTATCAGCGGATGATCGGCAGCGGTGAGATGATCCCCTTTCTCGCGTTGAAAAGCTTCCATATTGGCGCGGATAATCTTCTCATCTTCGCAGTGGGTGGCAATCAATAATTCGCTGTTGGAAAAAACGGTTTCCAGGGTGAGATAGTTATCTACCAGCATATTACCGGTAGAAGATCCCATGAATATTTTTACGCCGCAAACGCTTTCTTTTTTGGCGTTTGTTTTCAGTATTTCTTCCACATTGTCATTGGCAGCTCCCATGAAAAAGGAATAGTTGGCCAGTGAATGTTGTTGGGCGATGGTGTATTTATCTTCCAGTAATTCCTGGGTCAGTGCAGCAGGTTTGGTATTAGGCATTTCCATAAAGCTGGTGGTGCCTCCGGCTACTGCTGCGCGTGCTTCTGTATAAATCGTGGCTTTCTGTGTAAGGCCCGGCTCGCGGAAATGTACCTGGTCGTCTATAACGCCGGGGAGTAAGTGCTTCCCTTCTCCGTTAATTTCCGTGTATTGGCCACTGACAGTGATATGAGGCGCTATCTTTTCAATGCGGCCGTTTCTGATCCATACATCCTGTACCGTGGTGTGGCCTTCGTTTACCACGGCTATATTCCTGATGAGGTAATTTTGCATGCCGCAAAAATAAGAATTACGAATTACAAATTACGAATTACGGATTTGTGAAAAGATATAAGCGCAGGTAATCTTCGCGTTTACTATCTACCCACAAATCCGTAATTCGTAATTTGAAATTCGTAATTCTTTCTTATCCTTCCAGGTGGATGGAAAATACGATCATGCGCGATTGTAACTTTTCTACTACATTGGAGTAGCGCAGGTTCGGATCTTTTACAAGTACGTTACCGAAGCCATTGCTGATTTTGAATTCAGGGGAGAAAATGAAGCTCTCAAAGTAAAACTCAAACCCGGCGCCCACTTCATAGCCATAGTCGCCTTTCCGGATCTTCACCAGATCATCTGCCCGGCGTAAACGGGCATTGGAGGCCAGGTCATAGTCGTATTTAAGACCAGCAATGGTATATACCCGCATATTGCCGATCCGGTCCGATTTGAACTTGATCTGCATCGGGAAGCTCAGTAAAATAGATTCTATTTTTTTCTCCGTATCCTGTGGTTTAGGATAGGTATCGCGGTAATACAGATTTTTGGAGGCAAAGATGAGCTGCGGATTAAAACGCAGGTCAAAATGCTCTGTCAGCCTGGCATTGGCCAGCAAGCCGAGGTTGAATCCCATCGTTTTCAATGGCTCTGCTATCATGATAGAGTCAGTGGCCAGGAAGGCGGGAGAGTGCTCGAGTTTAAAATAGGACTGGTTGGCAGCCAGCGTAATGCCAAAGTAATAGGGTTTTGCATCATGTTCAATCATATTCATATTGGTTTGCGCCTTTGCGGGAAGCATACCAATCAATAAAATGAATATCAGCGCGTAGCGCAGTAAATGGAACATATGCCGAATGTTAGCGTTTTGCATGTAACGGCCTGGAAACGGGTGTTAGTTAAAATAGTTCTCATCGCTTCACCCTGCGGAAACGCTTTCACAGATTCTGGCAGATAACTGTAAGCCGCCTGGCTCTTCGCTATCCATTTCCCGAGCAGCGGTGTAATATAACGAAAATACAGATTATATAATTGTTTAATAGGAAAAACAGTGGGATTGGAAAATTCAAGGATTACCAGTTTCCCGCCTGGCTTTAACACACGATACATGTCAGATAACCCCTTTTCCAGATTTTCAAAGTTACGTACGCCAAAAGCCACTGTTATGGCATCAAACGTCTGGTCCGGAAAACTTATTGTTTCGCTATCGCCCGATTGAAGGGTAATTTTGTCCGTTAAGCCCAGTTTTTCGATCTTTTCCCGGCCATGATTTAACATCCCCTCAGAAATATCAATGCCCACAATTTTGTCCGGATGAAGGGTCTTCTCTGCCATAATCGCAAAATCGCCCGTGCCGGTAGCTACGTCCAGCATGAGTTTGGGCTGAATCGACTTCAAATACCCCAGCGCTTTTTTACGCCAGATAATGTCGATTCCCAGCGACATAAAATGGTTAAGAAAGTCATAGCGAGGAGCAATATCATCAAACATGGTCGCTATCTGCTCCTTCTTGCTTAATTTTGACCCTTCAAAGGGAACAATCTTCTGAACATTTACATTTTCTGACATAGTCCGCAAAGTTAAAGAAATGTAGGTTGTAAATACGGAGATCCGGGTTTTTTAATGGAACAAAGCAAATATCATTATGGTAATTAAGTCAGCAGAATACCTTGTCAGTAGTCCGGATTGGGAAAAGTGTCCCAGCCCGACATGGCCTGAATATGCATTTATAGGCCGTTCTAACGTGGGGAAGTCTTCGTTGATCAATATATTGGCAAACAATGAAAAATTGGCCAAAACTTCCGGTACACCCGGTAAAACACAGCTGATTAATCATTTTGCCATGAACAAAGCCTGGTACCTGGTAGATTTACCAGGTTATGGTTTTGCTAAAAGAAGCTTGTCGCAACGCCGCCAGTGGGAGCAAATGATTGAAAACTACCTCCGTAAACGCCCTAACCTGGTGAGCGTATTTGTATTGATCGACAGCCGCCACCAGCCACAGAAAATAGATGTCGACTTCGTAAACCAGCTGGGCGAATGGAATATCCCCTTCAGCCTCGTATTTACTAAAGCTGATAAAAGCACCCAGGCAGAAGTGAGCAAAAATGTAAAAGCTTTCCTGAATAAAATGAAGGAAACCTGGCAGTTCCTGCCGGCTAATTTTGTGACTTCCACAATAAAGAAAAGCGGCAGAGATGCCATCCTGAATTATATCGACGAAATGAATGCGCAGTTCAGAGCTATTGCCTGATCCTTAGCTGCTAAAAATATAAGGCCTGCATACCGTGGTGTGCAGGCCTTTCTTATTTATGCTGAAACCTATAATGCTTTTTTATAAATCAACTCCAATGCATCCGGATCAGGACTATTCAAGTGAAGCAAGCCATCTTTTATGTGGATGATGTATACTTCCCGGTTACCAATTTTTAACTGCCAGGACCCGTTGCCATTGCCGCCTACCTGCTCTATACGATAGGTATCGGCATTGAGTTGTAAATCGTCCACCAGCAATTTATAAGTGCCACCCTGGAAGATAGCGGTTTGTTTACTGGTGATGGGAGTGCCTTGTCCACTGAGGCCGCCGGTAGTGGCAATTAAGGTCCATTTTCCCTCCAGCTGTGATGCTGGTGTATTGTCTTCTTTTTCACAGGCAGAAAAAAGTATAAGGAACAGTAATACTACCAGCGGATATTTATTTTTCATTAGCAATGCGTTAAAGATCTAATAGCTTGTTATCAGCGATCGTTTTATTGATGTTTTTCAGAAAGCTATCTATGTAAGACACCGGCAGCGTGCTGCTATGGCTATCTATGTCGAATTGGGTGGTGTCAGCCGGCGAAATCTGTATGTAAGCAAATGTTTCGAAAGAGTCGTCTGCCGCTCCTCTCAGGCTATAACTGCCTTTCTTCGGATCAGCTTTAATAGCCGCCCGTGGAAAGCTGCCGAGGTATTGCTTCAGGTTATTATGTATGTTAACTGGTAAGGTGACAATAGTTGGATTACCGGAGGTATACGTAACGATATAACTGGCTGATTCCGTAATCTGTAAGGTTTTGACCGTTGTACCGGGCACATTAAAACCACCGATGCTGACAACTAATTTATCCCCTTTGAGAACATTTTCTTCGTTGTTATGCTTGCAGGAAAAAAGACTGACAACTACCAATAGCATTACTGCTACCAATGATTTTGGTGATTTCATAATAAGGTATTTAATACATTAAGCGCAGAAGCAAAAGGAAAGTTACAATCCGGGTAAAGTTTGTAACGCTAGATAAGGAGGGAGAGAGAGCCACGTGACGTGATCACACGTCAGGAAAATATTTGAGAGAGGTACAAAAAACAGGGCGCCTTAATTCACTACTTTATTGGCGCAGCTGCTGCTGGCAAAGGCTTCTGGTTTGGCTTTGAAGGCAAAGCCCATACCGAGAATATAACCCATTGCTTCACGCAATGCCAGGTTACTTTTGAATTGAGGATTGGTATTGATGTCAGCGTGTACTTCCATGTCTACATCATATTCAGTAAACAGGTCGCACAACTCATACGCAATCTCAATACTCTTCGCTACTTCTACGAGCATACGCTCTTTCACAGAGTAGCGGTCTTTGGTTTTTTCATTGTGGATAAACATAAATCCGCCATGACCTTCCCGCAGGAAAACAATCACGGTAGCGAATTCTGTATCCAATCCTTTTACCTGGGAATCAGTACCAATGCACACTTTCAAACGAAAGCCCCTGGCGGTTTCGCGGACAATGGCCTGCCGTACTTCTTCCTTGACCGGAAGGTGGATGACCTCTCCATTAAATCTTCTCCATTGCATAAAATGTATATTAAAGGGTGAACATGCAAATTGAGTAATGCTATAATGCCTGCCTGTTGAAGTAATTCCATGCGTTGGATGGGGGTAACAATATGGGATGCTTTCATTGGGGGATAACAGCAATATGTACGAATATACGAAAAAGCTGTTAGCAAACACTAACAGCTGAATATTAAAAAAAGAAGAAGGAACAAGCTAAAACTGGCCGGTACTCAGCAATACAAGCGTACAAGCTTCTACGGGCTGAATATTATTTTGCTTCGCAATAGCTTCCAGTTCTTCATTTTCTGCACCCGGATTAAAAATAATGCGGCGCGGATGCAGTTGTAAGATGTAGTCGTAGTAAGCTTTCTGGGCTACCGGGTTCAGGTACATCGTTACGGTGTCCACCTGCTCCAGTGGAGGATGTTCCGTAATCACCGGAATGTCGCCAATACTGGCTGGCCTGCTGCCAATAGCTACTACCGGATGGCCTTTGGCAGTGAGCCGGTTTACCGCCATGTTACTATATCTTTCCGGATTGGGTGATGCACCCAATACTACCGTGAGTTTTTTATCGTCATTGGTTTCCATACCACTAATTTACGGAATTCAAAACAGTTGGTAAGCGTGCCGCGGCAGATGCGCCAGGATGTCGCGAAACGCAGGCTTTAACGCCGGAAAGTTAAACTGGAAGCCAGCCTGCAATGCCCTGGATGGAATCACCCACCGGCTTTTTAACAGTAGCTCCGTTTCAGTACCAATCATAAAGGCGCCTAATTTTAGCAAGAGAACAGGCGCTGGCAACCCAAAATGCCGGCCACTGGCTTCCCGCAATGACTGCATAAATACTTTATTGGTAACGGGGGTAGGGGCGGTACAATTAAAGGTGCCGCTAAGGGCCTCATTTTCGTATAGCCATGCCATCATCCGGCAAACATCGGTAATGTGTATCCAGGTGAACATTTGTTTGCCACTGCCCTGATGCCCACCTAGTCCAAATTTCACCAGATTCAGGTAAGGCTGCATCACACCGCCCGCTTGCCAGCCAATAGTAACGCCTATACGTAGTATAATTTTCCGTGTATGCGGCAACGTGATATCATTGAAAGTTTGTTCCCATTGTTTACATACCTGTACAGAGAAGTCATTCGCCATTTCCCCATTAAATTCGTCCATCGCACGATCGGTTGCATGGCGGTAAATCGTAGCGCTGCCTGCATTGATCCATACTTTAGGTGGGTGCTGTAAAGTACGTATAGCCGCGCCTAATACAGCGGTGGCCTGCAACCGGCTATCCAGTATGGCTTGTTTGTTAGCAGGCGTATAACGGCAGTTGACGCTTTTTCCTGTGAGATTGATGAGCAGGTCGGCCTTTTCCAGTGCTTCACCCCAGGCGCCAGGGTTTTTGCCATCCCAGGGCACATAGCTAATACGACCAACAGCCGGACGCGGACTACGGGTCAGAATAATAATATCGTTGTCGCTGCCGAAATAATCAGCCAGGCTCCTGCCAATAAACCCTGTTCCGGCGGCTATTACAATGCGTTTATGCTTCATGGCGATGAGTGGGTTTAAGTATTTCATAAAACGTAAGCAGAAAGTAGTAGCCCATTAATGGAATGAGACTGTATAGCAGCAGGATCATGCCTGCCAGCGCGTAATCAACTTGCGCAAACCGCAAAATCGTAAGGATGGCGTAGCATATGAAAACAAGCAATACCCACCAGTTATATATCTTCCGAAAAAGAGAAGCAGAAAATAAGAAGTGAATAAGACAGCTTAAAAGCTGGTAAAAGAAGAGATCGATCATCAGAAGGCTACGTGTTTCATCATAAACAGGAGCAAGGGCTAGCAGCAGTAAAAGCAGCTGGATGATCACATCCACCAGCAGCACTATTTTTTCTTTTATTTTCATATTTCAGAATTTTCAGAAAAAAATGAAATATTGGGGCAAAAAAAATTATTTGATGAGTTTTAGCAAACTACTATAAAACCAGCTTTCTTCTGATTTAATGAACGCACCAATCGTTCTATCTGTCTGTTGGGCAAACTTGGTGATATTGGCAATAGAATCCTTAAAGGCCTTCATTTCTTTGTCTTTCGGATCGCCTTCGGCCTGTTGTAGTTGCAACAACACTTTCATGATAGGATCGAGCTCACGTTTCTTCCTTTCACGGGCAATGTAGGTAGCCACTTTCCAGATATCTTTTTCTGCCACAAAAAACTCCTTTCTTTCGCCAGGAATGAGGATACGCTCCACCAATCCCCAGTTAATCAGTTCCCGCACGTTCATATTGGTATTTCCACGGGAAATATTCAGCTGCTCCATGATATCATCTGCCGACAACGGGTCCGGCATTACCAGCAACAACGCATGAATTTGCGCCATCGTACGGTTAATGCCCCATTGAGCACCCAAAGATCCCCAGGTTTGAATAAACTGTGCTTTTGCTTCCACTAAGTTCATGTAGGTTGTAATTTATATAGCGTTTGACAATTTACAAGCTCAAATGTATATCAGGTTTTTGAACTTTCAAAATCTAATGAAACATTTTACGCCGGAATGACGGGAAAGGGCATAAAAAAAGGCGTCACGCTCATAGCGTGACGCCTTTCGTATAACGATGATGTCTTTTATACCAGCATAGTTACCGGATTTTCGAGGAATCCTTTCAGGGTAGCCAGGAAACGGGCACCTACGGCTCCATCCACACTTCTGTGGTCGCAGCTCAGTGTCAGCTTCATGATGTTGGCCGTTTTCACCTGACCTTTTTCCACGATAGCGGTTTCAGTGATATTACCTACTGCCAGGATCGCAGAATCCGGCGGGTTGATAATAGCAGTGAATTCATCGATACCAAGCATACCCAGGTTGGAGATGCTGAAAGTATTGCCGCTGAATTCCTGTGGTTGCAGTTTCTTGTTTTTAGCTTTGTCGTAAAGACCTTTTGCATCAGCAGCAATCTGGCTCAGTGTTTTCTGATCAGCAAAGCGGATAACCGGTACAATCAGGCCTTCTTCAATAGCTACTGCAGAACCAATGTGTACATGTTGATTCTGACGGATGAAATCTCCCATCCAGCTGCTGTTAACTGCAGGATGCTGACGCAGTGCCATCGCAGAAGCTTTGATCACCATGTCATTGAAGGAAATTTTCACCGGAGAAATTTCGTTTATGGATTTGCGTGCTTCTATAGCTTTATCCATATTCACATCTATCTTCAGGTAGAAGTGAGGAGCAGTAAACTTGCTTTCGCTGAGGCGTCTGGCAATTACCTTACGCATTTGTGTCAGCGGAATATCTATAAATCCTTCCTGTCCGGCTGGTACAAAGGCTGGAGCTGCAGGAGCAGCGCTGCCGGCGCTTTGTTGAGCAGGAGCCGTTGTTTTAGCAGCAGGAACGAAGTTGTCCACATCTTTCTTAATAACACGGCCACCATCACCTGAACCAGGGATCTGGCTAATGTCAAAACCTTTTTCCTCTGCTACTTTCTTAGCCAGCGGAGAAGCTTTAACACGACCATCAGTAGTACCAGTGGCTACGGCAGCAGGAGCTGCAGCAGCGGTAGCAGGAGTACTACCAGTACCATTCTGTGAAGGAGCAGCAGCTGCAGCAGGTGCTGGCGCACCATTTTCAGCAGCCAGTATTGCGTCTACATTAGTACCCGCTTTACCAACAATGGCAATAATACCATTTACTTTGGCAGCATCTCCTTCTTTTACACCTATATATAATAAAGTACCGTCAGCATAGCCCATTACTTCCATGGTCGCTTTATCAGTTTCCACTTCCGCCAGTACATCATCATTTTTAACTACATCGCCTACTTTCTTATTCCAGGCAACTATTTTACCTTCTGTCATGGTATCGCTCAGGAGCGGCATACGGATAACAGTGGCATTTTTCAACGCATCTTTTAAAGCAGCATCATCAGCCGGTGCAACAGTAGCAGCTGGAGCAGCCTGTGGTGCAGGCGCAGCGGCAGCTGGAGCAGCAGCAGGTGCACCCCCTTTATTATCTTCCAGCAAAGAAGTATAATCTTCTCCCGGTTTACCTACAATGGCAATAATTCCGTTTACTTTAGCCGCTTTCCCTTTCTCTACACCAATATACAGGAGGGTTCCTTCTGCATAACCCATCACTTCCATGGTTGCTTTATCGGTTTCCACTTCAGCTATAACATCGTCTGCCTTTACTGTATCGCCCACCTTTTTATGCCATTCCGCAATCACCCCTTCCGTCATCGTATCACTCAAAAGGGGCATTCTGATAACTTCTGCCATAGTGTTTTATTCAAAATTTTGTTCAAACCTACATGTTTTTGCGCAAAAACGCAAAGAAGGAATTGTAAACTGTTTAAAAATGTCTATCTATCGTTAATATTTAATTACAGTAGCCGGACTAGAAATCCAACTCCATATTAAGTCTGTCTTTGAGCTCTTTTACCAGGGGATATTTCTCTGACATTTGCTGGAATTGTTCCCTGCTGGATAACGGAGCCGGGCCAATATCCTGCGTTTGCTGGCTCTCGTCCAGTTGCAGCGTCAGCACAATGGCCGGGTTGTTGAACTTCTTTTTCAGGAACTCGGCAATAATCAGTTTCTCTTCTTCCATAAAACGGAACTGCACAATATTGCGACTTACAATCCCTACTTCCGCCACTCCCAGCAGCTTCAATTGAGCCAGCTGTAAGTTACTCACCACCGTCATTTTGTTGGCCTGCCGGTACAGATCGATAAATTCTTCCCAGTACACATGGATAGCTCCCTGCGTGATAGGAATTACCTCGACTTGCGTAGTCACCTGTTGTTTCGCCGCCATCGCTTCTTTCATGGCGGCCAGTCCTGTTAGTTTGCTGGCCGGTGCCGCCGGTGCGGTGGTATTACTGGCTGCAGGAGTAGTAGCAGGTGCTGGTGTGGCAACCGGAGTAGCCGGTATATGAGTGGGAGGTGCTGTCACGGGTGGCGCCGGTGCTGCGGTTACTGGCGTTGCTGGTGCCGGCCGTGGTGGAACCGGTGCAGCTACAGGTGTTCCCGCCACTGCCGGATTGCCGGCAGGTGCTGATGCTCCGCTGTCTACCGTTAAACGGGCGGCAGGTGCAGTGGGGATGCTTTCTGTAGTAGCTGGTTTATCGGTGATGGTTTTGGCGGTTACCGGCTGGGCAGCAGGAGCGCGCAGCTTTTGTGGTACCGAACCATCAGGAACTAATTTTTTTTTTGCTACCTCTCCGGTGCTGTCATCGCTGACCAATGTTACGGCTTGTTGCAGGTAGCACAATTTAATGAGTGCCATTTCCACATGCAAACGCTTATTGCGCGCCATGCGGTAATTGATCTCAGTTTCATTGAGCAGGTGCAGTGCTGTAATCAGGTAAGCCGGACTTATCTGACCGGATAGCTGCTTATAGCGATCTTTCAGATTGCCGGATACTTCTACCAGGTGTAAGGCTTTCTCTTCTTTACACAGTAAGAGATTGCGCAGGAATTCTGCCCATCCGTTCAGGAAGTTATCTCCTTCAAATCCTTTCTGTAAAATTTCATCAAACAGGAGCAGGGCGTTGGCAATATCCTGTTGTAATACGCAGGTCATTACCCGGAAGAAATAATCGTAATCCAGGATGTTCAGGTGTTCCAGCGTATTTTGATAGGTAAGATGTCCGCTGGTAAAGCTAACAATCTTATCCAGTGTGCTCAGGGAGTCACGCATACAACCATCGGTTTTCTGCGCTACCAGGTGCAGGGCATCTGCATCTGCCTGAATATGTTCTTTGGTACAGATTTCCTGTAAGTGGTCTACCGTATCCTGTATGGTGATACGTTTGAAGTCGAAGATCTGGCAACGACTCAGGATAGTAGGTAATATTTTATGTTTTTCTGTAGTAGCCAGGATGAAGATCGCATAGGAGGGCGGTTCTTCCAGGGTTTTCAGAAATGCATTAAAGGCGGAGGAACTGAGCATGTGTACCTCATCTATAATATAGATCTTATATTTTCCTGCCTGTGGTGCAAAACGCACCTGTTCTACCAGGGTACGGATATCATCTACCGAGTTGTTGGAGGCGGCATCCAGTTCATGAATGTTAAACGAACTGCCTTCATTGAAGGATTTACAGGAATGACATTCATTACAGGCTTCCCCATCCGGCTGCAGGTTTTCGCAGTTAATGGTTTTAGCCAGGATACGCGCACAGGTAGTTTTCCCTACTCCGCGAGGTCCGCAAAAAAGGAAGGCATGTGCCAGCTGATTGTTGCGGATGGCATTTTTGAGAGTGGTGGTAATATGTGCTTGTCCTACAACAGTTGAAAAGTTCTGTGGACGGTATTTACGGGCTGAAACGATAAAATTCTCCATATGACTGCTACGCTTTCGCGAGCGTCGAAAATACGCACAAATTCAGTAAGAGAAAAATACACCGCAGGATCAGCGCTGACACAGGGTTTTATTCTACTGCGTGTAAGGTTAAAATAAATTCCAGGTAAGCTTTTTTTAATAATATGATTCCATTGTTGTAATGCTCCATCATCAAGGAGCTGATTTCATGCAACTCCTCTATGGCAACGTAATTCGGGATCATATCGTCCATAAAGGAGCAGTCCTGTTGCCAGAACTCCTGCAGCTTCTGGTGAAGGTCGTCAGGAAAAGCATGATAGAGCGGGGAGTTGCAGATGTTTTCTGCCATCATGCGAAAACTCCAGCATTCCGCAGATAACTCGTCAAATAGGGTGGGCATATTTTCCAGCCCATGATCACCTCCATTAAATAGTATACTGATGCAATGTATGATCCGTATTACCTGATCATTCAGCTGGTGGCCGGTTTGCTGATATTCCAGTAACTGCCCGTATTCCTCCTTTAATCGGGCCGCCATGGCCGGATCTTTTTGCCACGCCAGCGAATAGTGGTATCTGAAGGCCGTTTCATCCTGCTGTAGCAGCCATTCCTGCTCTTCCACTACTTTGGCAGATAACATTCTGGCCAGCTGCCTGGCCCGGGGAGCACTATATTTTTGCCCGTCAAATTCAAAGTGCCGGGTCTGAAACTGCCCGCTGCTGATGGCCTGCAGGGTTTCTGCATCCTGGCGGTCCCGGTAAAATGCCCGCATTCGGGCAATGGTGTCCGAATGGTATATCTCCCGAAGACTATATTTTTTTATTTCTTCCGGAGATAACAACCGCGTATAGGCTGCTGTCATTTCGTTGAATGGCCGGTTGTCATAGTAGTCGTTGAATACACGCGGATATTCATATAGCCGGTGACGTTGGGATAATTCGTCGATATACGCCGCCGGACTTATTTCCGTAAAAGTGTCTGCTGTGGGGGAAATAGTACAATGATATACCCGGGCTGTCATTTGCTGCTGCAATAGCTCTGGCTCATTAAACAGCTCCCACGCGCTGTTATCAGGCATCGGGCAGGATACATCCGCCTGCAGAAAATGCGCCTCCCGGTCTTCCCGCGTTAAATGCGAAGTCCACTGCTCCCGCAGCTGTACACGGCTTTTCAGGAACGTTTGAAAATAATGGTTGTTAATAACCGGGAGTCCGGAAGGGTCCAGTGATAGTTGATTTTGGACAGCATAATAATGAATAAGCGCACGCTGCACGCTGAAAATATTGGAAAACCGCACCGTTTTTTCTGCCAGCTCCGGTAATTTATGAAAGCAATGATCCAGGCAATAGCCGCCCATCTCTACACGGCGTAAGCTACTCACAGCAGTGTTTGTGCTGGTAAGCCCTACGGCCACCGTATCCGTATAAAATTCCATCTCCCGGCTCAGGGTGAGGTACTGTTGATTAATCAGGAAATATATTTTCCGCAGTACCCACTGCATAAAATTCAATATCTGAGTGGTAATGTGGGCAAAGAAACTTAGCAGGCTGCCACCGTTACTCCAGCGTATTTCCATTTCTGTCCATCGCTCGTTTTCATAAAGCATGTTGTACAATACCTTATTCAGGGAGTAGATATAACTACCCAATTTCATACTCCGCCGCGAAAAGTGCGCGAACTCATGAGCCAGCAGCATTTTAAATTCACTGATATTCACGCTGTTAATAAGCCCCAAACCAATCTCAAGGTTTTTGCGGGCGGGGAGAAACAGTCCTAAAAAGCTGGAATTATAAAAGATAGTGGTGTTCATATCCGGTACCACAAACACTTTATTCGGAAAGCGCATCCGCGTTTCTTTCACCAACCGGGTAATGAAATCAAATAAATCAGGATGGCTATCTGCAAAAATCTGTGTGCGGTACGGGTTAACAGCAGGCCGTTTATTAAAAAGAAATTTGATGAGAAAAAACAAAACCATCCCTCCCAGTAACACAAGACTTGCTCCTGTGACGCCGGAAATCCAGGTAGGATACGTGCGGAATAGTATTATTCCTCCTGATATACAGGCCACTGCCAGGGCAATAGCCGTTACTAATAATACCACGTAGAGAATAAAGAACAACACAACGCAGCTAATGGCCTTCATTATCTGTTGCCTAAATAATAACGTGGGTTGAATGAGTGCCAGATTCGCATTTTCCGGACACCCAGGGTATAAGTTGGTCATAACAAAACATCTGGTTAGATACGATCGTAACTGCCAAAAGGGATTTAAATGTAGGTAATATTCATAAACTTATCCGCTATCAATGCCCAATCGGATATTGATATGGGTAGATGTATTAAGGTACTGATTTGGCTTTTAGCGCATTGGTCTAATGTATATTTTTTATAATAATATATCTGAATGTCTGTAGTATGGGACTAAGAGGGGAAAAGAATGATTAGGGGGAAGCAGCAACGGATAAACCTCTCCGGATACAGGAAGTATCTGTATCCGGAGAGGTTGCTTATCCTACCATAGGATGTCTTTTATACGGTATAGTACGGTCAAATAAATAGCGGTAGGTGGTAAGTATTCTGGATGGCGTTGCGCCCAAACTTTCTGCTACATTTTGCATTCTGGGGTTAAAATCGCCGATCCATTGCATTTCGTAATCTACGTAATGCTCGCTGTTGTTTTGAATGAGTTTAGCACCTTCCACAATCATGTAGGCGTCTATGCCTTTGCCTTGATACTCCGGAATGATTCCAAATATCACCCCGATTATTTTTTTGCAGTAACCGGTTTTTTTCAGCCACAGAAACTTGAGTTTTTGCAACAGTCCAAACTGGCCATTCATATGTTTAACAAATTGGTTCAGGTCCGGGAGATTGAGCCAGATAGCAATTGGTTCGTCGTGATGATATACAAACCAGGCAATCTTCTCATCCAGCAATGGTTTCATCTGTTTGAAGATAGCGAGTGCCTGTCCCTTCCCCATTTCTTTACCGCCGGCATGTTGCGCCCAGGCCTTGTTGTATACCGTGCTGAAAGCTTCTGCAAATTTGGGCAATTCGTTCTTCTTAATATGTACCGCTTTGAAGGCAGGATCTTTGGCAATAGTATCATGCCGCTCAAAAAACTTGGGTTGCAGCTGATCGCGTACTTTCATACCATAACAGATCTGGTTAAAAAACAGTTGGAAACCATACTGTTCAAATAAGCGGACATAATACGGCGGATTGAAATTCATGCAGTAAATAGGCTCGTGGAATCCCTTGGTCAGTAATCCCCACCAGTTATTGCGCTCTCCAAAGTTGATAGGACCATCCATCGCCTGCATCCCTCTTTCCTGCAACCATTGTTTAGCGGTATCAAATAGCAGGTTGGCTGCCTCCTGGCTATCAATACAGTCAAAGAAACCTACACCTCCTACCGGGCATTCGTCTCCTTTGTTTTTATATTTCTTATTTACAAAAGCTGCAATTCTTCCAATCAGCTTTCCTTTGTCGTCTTTCAGTATCCATCGTATCAGTTCTCCGTGGCGGAATGCCTTGTTGTGCTCCGTATCAAATACGATGTTGATATCCTTATCCAGGGGCCTTATCCAGCCCGGTACATCTTTATTCAAAATGATATGTACATCGAGAAATTGCCTGGCTGTTAGTTCATCGTTTACAGTAATCAGTTGCATTGAAACCATTTGTACAAATGTAATAAAAACTGTATTGGCATTATTTTTTCTCTTTCACACCACATGAAAAGAACATATGTTTATCCTGTTATATTAGTGCTGCTGGTAGTTATATTTGGGCTGGGCTACTGTCAGCAACAACGACACGTCCGCAAAGTACTATCTGAAAATCAACGCCTATGGAACGAAAACCGAGATTTACGCAAAAGCCTGGATCAGTCTGGGGCAGTAGATACGCAAATTGCTAACCACCAGGCGGTACAACAAAGGGTAGCCGGACAGTTTATTGAGCGCAGGGCTTATTACCGCCGCAATTGGCGACAGTTTATTGCCGTAAGCGCCGGTGAATACCGCACAGGGTTACTGGGAGGTATTAAAGACCTGAGCGTCATTGTTAATAACCAAACAGAATATGCATTGGATAATGTGGTGGTGAAAGTGGAATACATGCGTAACAACAACGACGTTTTTAAAACAGAGCAATATACCATCAGCAATATTCCTGAAAAGGGTACCCGTAGCATCGCCGCTTCCAACAGCCGGAAGGGTAGTAAAGTGAATGTAGTACTAATGAGTATTACCAGTCAACCCATGAACTTTTGCTGGTCTGTTAACAAACCCGTTCCTGCCGGTAATCCTGATCCATTCGAATGTGTGCCTTCCGCTAAGGATAATCAGTAACTTAGCGATATGATTGAGATGAAACCAGTGAGTATTGCGGATGCGGCAATACAAGACCTTTATGAAGAGGCTTTTCCTAAGGAAGAAAGAAGGCCATGGCCCTGGCAGTTATCGCTCATGGCTGCCGGCAAAATCCAGATATTGCGTATCAGCAAAGGGGATCTTTTCGCTGGCTTTGTGTTTTACTGGAAGCTGCCCTTGTTCAATTTTATAGAGCATTTCGCTATTCATGAAAATGCCCGTGGCGGAGGCGCAGGGACGCAGGTGATGCAGTTGCTTGAAAAACAGTTAGGTACCATTGTGCTGGAAGTAGAACCACCTATAACGGAACAGGCTATACGTAGAATTGCATTTTATGAACGATTGGGATATCAGACTTTTCAAGATTCCTATGAGCAGCCTCCTTATTATCCTGAATTTCCTCCGCTTGCGTTGCGCATTATGCATAAAGGATTTCCTCCGGGTGAAGCTGATTTTACAACGGTAAAAGACCAGCTTTATCAGTACGTCTACACAAAATAAAAAGTACGAATGAAGAACCGGATAAGCAGGATGTTATCTCACTAAACATCCATATCGGTTATCATTCGTACTTTTTTATTTTAAACAACTTCAGCGTTAGCTGTTATTATCCTACCCGTTGTGGCCTTCCCTGACTTTGATCCTGTTGTGGTTGTTGACGTTGTTGTTGCTGTTGTTCTCTTTGTATGCGCTGTTGTTGTTGTTCCTGTTGTTGCTGCTGCAGTTGACGTTGTTGCTGTTGTTGTTGCTGTTGTTCCCGCTGAATACGCTGCTGTTGTTGCTGTACCCTCTGCTGTTGTTGTTGCTGCTGCTGTTGCTGTTGTATACGCTGTTGTTGTTGCTGTTGCTGTTGTACCCTTTGTTGTTCTATCCTTTGCTGCTGCTGCTGTTGCTGTTGTTGTTGATCCCGCTGTATGCGCTGTTGTTGTTGCTGCTGCTGCTGTTGCTGTTGCTGTTGTATACGCTGCTGCTGTTGCTGTTGTTGCTGCTGTTGATTGAATGATCTGTCTGGTGTACCTCTGGAAGGTCTGTTGTAATCCGGGTTAATATTACCAGGTTGTGTATTACCATTATTACCAGGATTTACTCTTCCGTTGTTATTATTTACTGGCTGATTGTTATCACGGTTAGGATAAGTGATCCTTCCTCCACCATTGTTTCCGCCATTATTTACCGGCTGATTGTTATCGCGACCAGGAACAGTGATTCTTCCTCCACCATTGTTCCCACCATTATTTACCGGCTGATTGTTATCGCGACCGGGAACAGTAATCCTTCCTCCACCATTATTTCCGGTATTGTTATTTCCGGTATTACCTGGTGTAATACGGTTAGGCCGGCTGTTATCTATTGATTGAACCGGTCTGTTACGATCGGCATCACGGCCTCTTTGGATAGCAGTAGCATCCGGGCGGAAAATCTGCAGGCGGTTGTTGTCTATTCTGCCACTACCGGGTGTGTTCGTATTTTCTACTCTGACTGGTCTGACTTGCTGGCCGGAATAACGCTGTACATCACGGGCATCCGGTCCGGTATATACTCTGTTACCACGATAGTTGTTATAGTTATTGATAATGGTGGTGTTGTTAATAATAGTTACGTTGCGGCTATTGTTAACATAGTAGCTGTTAATACTCCGGCTACCGATGTATTGTCTGGGTACAAACGCCCAGTAAGCGGCAGGTGCATTATAAGAATATTGTGGTCCCATTGGTGCCCATCCGTAGTAATCGCCACCAGTTCTCCAGCTTACCCAAGCCGGACCCCAGTCGTTACCTGGTACCCACATCCATCCCTGGAAGTCGTCATATAACCAGCGGCCGTAGTGGAACGCAGCCCAACCCCATGAATAATCAGACATCCAGGTCCAACCATAGTCAGTATATACCCAGTGTCCGTTTGTATAGTAAGGTCTGAAATCGCGGCCTGCATTAGGTATCCATACCTGGTCATATCCAGGATAGCTTACCCAGCGGCCGTAAGGGCTCAATTGATCATAAAAGGAAATGGAACCGTTGATTTGTACCTGCGGGCCAGATCCATAAGAAGAGCCGTATTGATCATTGTAGTTGCCTTGATCATTGTAATTGCCCTGACCATTGTAGCTGCCTTGATCATTGTAGTTGCCAGGTGCGTAAGTTGATGCGCAACTGCCTAAAAAGAAAGATATAAGTAACAGGGATATACCTGTATATTTCATTAATCTGTTCATAACTTCTGTTTTTTTAGTCCTGAGAGGTTGTTGTAAGACCCTGGAGATGTCATGAATGTTGTTGTGTGTAAATTTATTTTATCTCAACAAGCATTTTTTTAATGGTGTTTTTGAATACTATTTGCTGGCGGTATCATGATGAAATGTTAAAGGATATTGTTAAAAATTTTATAACGCTTTTGCTGCAGTTCAGGCGTCTATAGGCTATATGACAAAAATGATTCCAAAATATTTTTCGGTTGTAACCGCTTGTTATCCAGTGTTAAACGAAGCAGTTATGGGAAAAATAAAACATTCCTGTAATATTGCAGCAGTCGAATTAAATTATACAATGAACTCACTTTTTAGTATTGATCATACCTTCTTTACCGCGTTGGGATATTCTGTTAGTTATATAGAGTTTATTGGCACATTAACAGGGTTGCTCTGTGTATGGCTGGCGGCCCGTGATCATATACTGACCTGGCCTATAGGCCTTATCAATGTAAGTTGTTTCTTTCTCCTTTTCTGGCAATTGCAGTTGTACGCCGATATGTTTTTGCAGATTTACTTTTTCGCGACCGGCGTTTATGGCTGGATATTCTGGTATCAGAAACAGCCTGAAAATGAACCGATATATGCTTTGTCAAACAAACGGAGATGGCTGCTGGGAGGCGCTGCTATCCTGCTTTCTGGTATAACTGGTTTCGTGATAAGTCGTTTACATACCTGGTGGCCGGGTATATTTGAACACCCAGCCGCTTATCCTTATACAGATTCGCTGGTGGCTGTATTGAGCGTAATGGCTAATCTGCTGCTGGCAAAGCGTATTTGGGAAAACTGGCTGCTATGGGTGTTGGTAGACGTAGTAGCCACCATTATTTACTTCCAGAAAGGGGTTAAATTTTTAGGGATAGAATATTTTATTCTGCTCGTAATAGCTACGCTGGGACTCATTAAATGGGTGAAAGCATATAAACAGCAATCTATTCAAACCAATTTATAAACAACACTATATTTCTCTGACCTATGTTAACTGTTAAGCAAAAGTTCCGGCGTTTAGCCATGGCGTTTATAGGCCTTTTTATCGTGATGTTTCTTTTTAGAATACTCTATGGCTACACCTATAAGGGCGTGGAGTATGAGGAATCCGGAGGTCGTGGATTTTTATCGGGTATTGAGGGGAAACGGAAGAACTATGCTTCTGAAAAAATGAAGGACTATAGTCCTGCGAAAGGTGCTACTGCTGCATCATCCAATATTACCAATAATCAGAAATACGAAAAGGTAGCCAGTGTGCGTGCAAAGTCATCGCATTTTACGGAGGATGAAAAGCTGCTCCACCGCACGGTTAAACAGTTTGATGCGATTGTACAATATCAGCAGGAGTCAGGGAATAAGGGCAGCCGGGAAATTCAGATGTTGATTGGGGTATTGCCGGAAAAGTTTGATTCATTTTATCATGCAGTGCAGGGCATTGGAGCAATAAAGCATACAGCGATTACCAAAACAGACAAGACGAACGAATACCGTAAGCTGAATGCTAAGAAAGTATCGCTGGAACAATCGCTGGTATCGCTGAATGAGTTGAAGAAGAAGCCGGGAGAAATCAGGGAGTTTATTGATCTCGATACCCGGATATCGGAGGTGGAAACGGAGTTACAGGGACTGGGTGTAGAGTTAGGCAATTTCGATTCCGAAAATGAATTCTGCACAGTACAATTTTCTATGTACGAAGGAAGTGCAGATAAAGCGATAGGGGTAGTAACCCGGCTGAAAGTAGCGCTGGATTGGACGATTAAGTACTACGCAGTATTAGTGGTGAGTATTTTTGCAGCAGTAGCTGCCTCCTGGATATTGTTGAAAGTGGCTGTACTGGTGACTACACTGATAGCAGCGACAAAAAAAGAAATATAGAACGAAGCAGAAAGCCATTGTAGTGAGAGATCAAAGCGTATAATATCCGCTGTGGTTACCCACTACAATGGCTTTCTGATTTCAGCTTTTACACGGTATATTCTCCCACTTTAGTTCCATCATCTTTCAGCATGGTGAGTACCAGTTGCTGTTGATTGGCTTTTATTTTAATCAGGGTTCTTGCGCCGTCTTTAGGGCCGCCACCAATGATCAGCGGGTATTCGTGTTGTCCTTTTACCGGGGCGTATACGCCGTATTGGTGGGTATGTCCGCAAATCAGGATATCGATTTTGTGTTTGTTGAACAGGTCGCCAAATAGTTCACGGCAGTGTTTTACGCCGTGCCATTCGCCGGAATGGTAGTGTGGGATGTGCATCATCACGACTTTATGTTTCGCCTTTTTAAAGGCGGGGCTTTGCAGCTGTTGTTCCAGCCAGTGGGCCTGTTGTACCCGGTAGGCGTCAAAGTCAACGATGCCCGCATATACCGGGTGTTCATCTTCTTTATCTTCTCCCGTATCTAAAACAATGGCAGATACTGGTCCGATGGTAAAGGTGAAATAGTTGCCATGGCCAGGATTGTCGAAGTATTGGTGCCATTCTCTGGCATACTTACCACGGGTTTCATGGTTGCCTCTTACATACATAAAAGGCGTTTGTGTGGAAAAGGTATCGCCGCACGGGGTGAGCATATGGTCAATGATTTGTTGCTCATCGGCCTGGTAGTCGAATACATCTCCGTTAAAAAATACAAAGTCGTATGGATCATTCCCGTTCAGTCCCATCAGGTGTGGGATGGAAGCGGGGCGGTCGTGGATATCGTTGATGATCACCCAGGACACTTCTTTTGCCTGCGGATTGGGAGCAGTGAAGGTATAGGTATCGCTGCTGATGGTTTCCCCGTAGGTGAGTTTATAGGGTTCAAAAGAGAGGATATCTTTTGAGTACACCTTATAGCTGTATTTTTTTCCTGGTTCCAGGTGAGGGAGTTCGATGCGGTGGAGGCGGTTGTTGGCGTCTACCAATCCGTTGGTGATGCTGTGGGCTTTTTGGTTAAGTTGTCCGTCGGTGCCATACTCCACCCAGCTGTAGCAGGGGCGTCCGGTGAGCCACATCACGGAAATACTGTTTGGGCCGGGATATTGGAGGTAGGGCTTGCACAGGAATTGATGTTCAGGGGCGGCGGTGGGTGACTGGTTAGCGAGGCTGCCTGCTTTGGCAACGGCGGGTACCAGTCCGCTGATACCGATCAATCCTGCTGTGGAAAGATGCCCAAGGAATGACCTACGGGATTGTTCACTGTTAGCTTTTTTCATATTTATATATTATATATATCAGGATAGTGGCTAAAAATAGTAAACGGATCAGGAAAAGGGCGCTATTTTTATATGGACGGTGGGATTATTTATAAATAGTAAATATTTATAATTTGACAGACTCCGCTTTGCATTGCCGGGGAATAAAAGTTTATTAATGAGAGAAACGTGGAAAAATGGGCCGGGAAAAGGTTTTTTTTCATCGTTAGCGTTTTGATATTCACCTATTAACTCTTACCTTTGCGGCAAATTTTGGAGACTGTAGTGACGTATTGCTACGGTCTTTGGAACAGTTACATTTTAGTATTTTTATAAACCGCTTTAAAAATATGCCTAACACAGGTAAGATCAAACAAATTATCGGTCCCGTGGTGGACGTGCACTTTGATGACAAATTGCCCGAAATCTACAGCGCATTGGAAATTACCCGCGAAAATGGTCAGAAGGTAGTATTGGAAGTACAGCAGCACCTGGGTGAAGACAGTGTGCGTACCGTAGCGATGGACTCCACAGATGGTATGGTTCGTGGCATGGCTGTAGTTGACAAGGGCGCGCCTATTAAAATGCCAGTTGGCGACCAGGTTAAAGGACGTTTGTTCAATGTGGTAGGTGAAGCGATTGACGGATTAGGTGATATCGATACTTCAAACGGTTACCCTATTCACCGTGAACCGCCTAAATTTGAAGATCTGGCAACTGAAACAGAAGTACTGTTCACTGGTATTAAAGTAATTGACCTGATTGAGCCATACGCAAAGGGTGGTAAAATTGGTTTGTTTGGTGGTGCCGGTGTGGGTAAAACTGTATTGATCCAGGAGCTGATCAACAACATCGCAAAAGGTTACGAAGGTTTGTCCGTATTCGCCGGTGTAGGTGAGCGTACCCGTGAAGGGAATGATCTGATGCGTGAGATGATTGAAGCGAACATCGTGAAATACGGTGATAAATTTAAAGAATCAATGGAACACGGTGACTGGGATGTTACCGCTGTAGATAAAGAATTACTGAAACAATCACAGGCTACGTTTGTGTTTGGTCAGATGAACGAACCACCGGGAGCACGTGCACGTGTGGCCTTGTCTGGTTTGACCCTGGCAGAATATTTCCGTGATGGAGATGGCACTACAGGTGGTGGTAAGGATATCCTGTTCTTCGTAGATAACATCTTCCGTTTCACCCAGGCAGGTTCGGAAGTATCCGCGCTGTTAGGTCGTATGCCTTCTGCAGTAGGTTACCAACCAACCCTGGCTACTGAAATGGGTCTGATGCAGGAACGTATCACCTCCACTAAAAATGGTTCCATCACTTCCGTACAGGCGGTTTACGTACCTGCGGATGACTTGACGGATCCAGCTCCGGCAACTACTTTCTCCCACCTGGATGCTACCACCGTATTGGATCGTAAGATCTCCGATCTTGGTATCTACCCTGCGGTGAGCCCGCTGGAATCAACTTCTCGTATCCTGTCGCCGGCTATCGTGGGTGAAGCTCACTATAACTGTGCTCAGCGCGTGAAAATGATCCTGCAACGCTATAAAGAACTGCAAGATATTATCGCGATCCTCGGTCTGGATGAATTGAGCGATGAAGATAAACTCACCGTATCCCGTGCGCGTCGTGTACAACGTTTCCTGTCACAACCTTTCCACGTGGCAGAACAGTTTACCGGTCTGAAAGGTGTACTGGTACCAATCGAAGAAACTATCCGTGGGTTTAACATGATCATGGACGGTGAAGTAGATGAGTATCCTGAAGCAGCTTTCAACCTGGTAGGTAACATCGAAGCAGCTATCGAAAAAGGTAAGAAATTACTGGAAGCAGCGAATAACTAATTAAGTCAATGATCCCGGTTCCGCCGGGATCATTACCCTTCACCATTTACGATCATAACATGCTATTAGAAGTATTAACACCAGAAAGAAAATTATATGCCGGAGAAGTGTACGGAGTACAACTGCCGGGCATTGACGGTTCTTTTGAAATACTGGATAAACATGCGCCATTAATTGCAGCTCTCGGAAATGGTAAAATGAAAGTGCTGACAGATAAAACTCGCGCCGAGTTTTTCACTATCAGCGGTGGATTCGTGGAAGTGTTGCGCAATAAGGCTACCGTACTCGTAGAAGGCGCTGTAGCAGTGGAAAAATAAGCATACCAGCTAAAGATAATAACCAGGCCGGGTAAGATTACCCGGCCTTTGTTTTGTCCTAACTATTCCAATCTTAGATGACCCGTTTGTAAACAGGACTGCTCACCGGGATTTCCTCTCTATTCATCTATATACAATACATCACTTCCACGGCTATACGAGATAACCGGAGTGATATCCTGTACATCAATAGTCAACCCCTATCAAGGGCTGAGTATATTACCTAATGAATATGCCTTGACAATAAATTATTAGTATTCAGGTACCATCTGGTATCGGTTCGGTTCTATAGAAGGAGCAAAATGTTTTTCATAGGTTTTGCCTTCATAGGTGTATTCTTATCGGTTATTTACTTACCTGAAAACGGGTTATGTAACTGGTAATAATTAGCAATTACTTTAGCAAGATATCTAATTTGTTTTAAATAACTAGCATTCCCGCTGTTCATTTTTAACTTTAAAAAACGAACACGGCCGATGTAGCTCTTTTTCAGATTATTACCATTAGTTTAAGGAAGGATCAATTGGGTAATTTGCCATCATGGCGAAGCTACTGCCAAGATTTTTGAGAGATTGCTGCCATATTTGCTGCTCATTCGATTCAAATACCAGCGCTGCATCTGTTTGAGATAGAATCCACGATTTATCCTTTACTTCTTCTTCCAGCTGTCCTTCTGTCCAACCGGAATACCCAATAAAGAACTTTACCTTGTCAGGGTCTAGTAGGCCCTGATTAAGCGCCGCTACCACCTCGTCAAACTTGCCTCCCCAGTATATACCAGGCATGATTTCCAGCCCCCCGGTAATCAACTCCGGCTGCCGGTGAATAAAATGTATGGTGTCCATCTGTACTGGCCCCCCATAGTAAACAGGTATATTGCCAATGAGTACTTCCGGCACCAGGTCACTCAGCGCTTGGTCGAATAACTTATTGATTACAAAGCCAAAACTCCCTTTCTCCTGGTACTCGCAAAGTAATACTACCGTGCGGGCGAAATTCGGATCTTTTAAAAATGGATCAGCTATCAGCAAAATGCCGGGCGACAAAGTTACCATAGACATACAATTTTATAGCCTGTTCAAATTTAACTAAATGATTGAATAGTAAAGAAAAAAGAGAGGAGAGATAGGAAAAATAAAAAAAGGAGGCTAGAAAACCTCCTTACCATTTTATCAACCAAAATCTAAATCGCTTATGGAACGAATCCACATCGATGTATGTAGAAAGTTTAATTACTTTGTTATGATCTTATACTAATCAAATTTAGTACCAGATTCTGAAGCAAAGGTAAGGAAAGATGAACTAATATAATCAGCAGTGGCCAGTTAAAATTACGTTAAAGTAATGTTGTATTGCTGTTAATAAAGCTGGTTGTCAGAGCCTGCCCGGAATTTTGTATCATAGTTGCTACAGCAATCATCTTTTTTAACATATTTTAGTATTTCTGTACTCTTATCTTTGACGTAAATTAAAGTCTGACAAAAAGTTACATGATACCACTGAAGAAAATTTTTCCCGTTATCGTTGTGCTCATTACCCTGTCCCTGCTGGGAATTATTTACATTCAGGTAAGCTGGATTAAGAGCGCTGTTCTTATTAAACAGGAGCAAATCTTTCAGCGGGCGGTCAGTATGAGTAATGACGTGTATAACGACATGATATCCCGTCGTCAGGCTGCCGTATTGTTTAAGCTGGATAATTCAGCAGTAAAAGATCAATCAGGTGTAGTGAAAGGCTTTAACCTTGATGTTGCCCGCATGGCTTTCAATACCCCGGCAGTGAGCGATTTTTTCACGCCCCAGGAGGTGAAACGTTGCATTCAGGCCAATATGAGGAAAAATCACCTCGATTCTACCAACTTTGAATTCGCTATCCTCGGACTGGTCCCCGGATCAGACATGGCCAATATCAAAATACAGTCGGCCGGATTCGTAAAAATGTACGAGAAAAGCCAGAAAGACAGTCTGAAAAACGTCAATGACTATAAGATACAGGTAATTCCCCTGTCGGAACAAAACGATTACAGCGCCAAAGCCGAACGGCTCATGATTGTTATGCCCATGGACGATTCCATCGCCAAACAACTGGGTATGATGATTACCGGCGGGATACTGTTTACCATCATCATCATCACCGCCTTCGCCCTCACCATCCGAACGTTGCTGAACCAGAAAAAGCTTTCGGAAATAAAGTCGGACTTCATCAATAACATGACCCATGAGCTGAAAACGCCACTGGCCACCATCTCCCTGGCGATAGACGCCATCCGGAATGAAAAAGTCATGTCCAAACCAGAGAAAATCCAATACTTCTCCGGTATTATAAAAGAAGAAAATAAACGCATGAATAAACAGGTGGAAAGCATCCTGCAATCCGCCCTGCTGGAGAAAGACGAAATAGCGCTGAAATTACAGGCCACCGATGCACACGCCGTTATCCAGAATACCACCGATAACCTGCAATTACAACTCGCTGCCAAAAATGGCGTGGTCGACTTGCAACTGGATGCCATCAACCCTATTATCATGGCAGATGATGTGCATTTCTCCAACCTGATCTTTAACCTGATGGACAATGCCATCAAGTATTCCAACGATCAGCTGGAAATAAAAATTCAAACGTATAATACCCGCAAAAGCCTGTTCATCGTGATTGCCGACAATGGTATCGGCATGAGCCGGGATACTATTTCCCGTATCTTTGAAAAATTCTATCGCGCCCACACGGGGAATGTGCATAA
The DNA here is from genome assembly GCF_056396465.1 of Chitinophaga sp. 05T412. NCBI lineage: Bacteria > Pseudomonadati > Bacteroidota > Chitinophagia > Chitinophagales > Chitinophagaceae > Chitinophaga > Chitinophaga sp. 05T412. The sequence goes on along the minus strand of NZ_JBFTLN010000001.1, from coordinate 826,630 downwards.
CGTAAAGGGATTCGGGCTGGGACTCACTTATGTGAAGGCGATTGTAGATGCTCACAAAGGAAAAATTAAAGTGGAAAGCACCATTGGTAAAGGCAGTAAGTTTACCCTGGAGTTTCCGCAGGACTAGATAAACGAGAAAGCACATGATATTGAGTGAAAAAGAGATACAGCATTTCAAACACCCTATTGCCGTGCCAGGCATGGGTATTGGTATGCAGGAAAAGCTGAAGGAAGCACGCGTACTGGTAGTAGGTGCCGGAGGACTGGGCAGTCCGGTGCTGCAATACCTCAGTGCCAGCGGCATTGGTGTACTCGGCATCGCTGATTATGGTGTGATCAATGATGAAGATATGCACCGGCAGCCGGTATACCAGATGCAGGACATCCGTAAGCATAAAGCTAAAATGGCTGCCAGCAGACTTTGGGCGGTAAATCCATATACCAAGCATTATCCTATCCTCATGCAGGTAAAACCGGAATCCATCGGAATGATGCTGGTAGGATTCGACCTGGTGATCGATTGTTCCCAGCATTTGCCCACCCACCTGGTGATCAACGATGCCTGCCTGGTACATAACAAACCCTTTATTATCGGGGAAGTTCATAACTGGATGGCCTGGTTCGCCGGCTTCAACATACCGATGCCGGATGGCTCAAATCCTGCTTCGTACCGTTGTGCATTGCCACTCACAGAGGGTTACCGCAATTTCGATGCAGGCGCTATCGGCGCTACTCATGGCGCATTGGGACTGCAGATGGTGTGTGAAATCGTTAAATATCTGATGGGCGTTTCCGTAGGAATTGCCGGAAAATTATATGGTATTGATTACCTCCATAATCAAACCCAGGTACATGAGTTGCAGGCTGATACTGCGTTGATTGAAAGCACTCGTGCAGCTGGTGTGCTCACTGCAGAAGAATATGGGCTGGAGATAGTACCGGATGTAGAAGATTAAATTATTGCTGTAACTCCCGGCCACCGGGAGTTACAGCCTCCTATATTTCAGATAAGATTGTTTTTGCTCCGATTTTCAATTCATGCTTCACCCCTAATTTCAAGGTATAATTAGCTGCCTGATGCCCACTGGGGAACCCAAAGCAGATAGGATATTCGTAATCCTTGGTGATATTGCTGATAATTTCATATTCTGTTTGACCAAAAGGCGTATCCGTTTCTTTGCCGTCTGTAAAGGCGCCTACTACCAATCCGGCCAGTTTATCCAACCATCCGGCACGTTTCAGATTATACATCAGGCGGTCAATGTTATATCGGTATTCACCGATATCTTCGATCAGCAGGATCTTCCCTTTGGTATTGATTTGCGAAGGTGTTCCGGAAAGATTGGCCAGCAGCGATAAATTACCGCCTACCAATATGCCACTCACTTTACCTTCTTTGTTCAGCGGGTGCGCAGGAGCAGTATAGCGGTATGGCTTGCCTTTCAGGGCAGTAGCCAAACTGTGTACATATTCATTATCTATCGTTTCGGGGGTAATGCCGCTGCACATCATGGAGTGCATGGTGGCGATCCCAAACTGCCGTTGAATATGTGAATGCAGGGTGGTGATATCGCTGTAGCCGCATAGCCACTTGGGTGATTTGCGAAAACGGGTAAAATCCAGTTTGTCGAGGATGCACACCATACCGTAACCACCACGACCGAAAACGATGGCTTTTATTTCGGGGTCGTCGAGCATGTCTTGCAGCTCTTCCAACCGCAGTTCATCCGGTGCAGAAAAATTATGAAAGCTGGTACCTACGGTAATACCGAGATGTACACGATAACCCCAGGAAGTGAGTACACCCCTTGCGTACTCGGCTGCCTGCAGGTCCATTTTGCTGCTGGAGCAGGTAATTCCGATCAGATCACCTTTTTTCAAATATGGCGGAATTTTTACCATTGTACCTTTTGTTTACCTTTGCAGATTAGTTAGCGTAAATTCATTTATTATTTGCTGACTAAGGTGATAAATTGTTATGGTGATTCCAAAAACAATCACCTGATTTAAAGTTTATTTAAGCATTCGTTAAGAGAATATGACAAAATTTAATAGATATTTAATAACTGCGGCATTACCGTATGCGAATGGCCCGGTGCACATTGGCCATCTGGCTGGCTGCTACCTGCCTGCAGATATTTATGTACGTTATTTACGCGCCAAAAAGGCGGATGTAAAATTTGTTTGCGGAACAGATGAACATGGGGTACCCATCACTATTAAAGCGATGAAAGAAGGTATCACTCCGCAGGATGTGGTGGATAAATACCATAAAATTATTGGCGACAGCTTCGCCGCTATGGGTATCTCTTTCGACATCTTTGCCCGTACCAGCGCACCTATCCATCATAAAACTTCCCAGGATTTTTTCCTGAAGATGTACAACGATGGCCTGTTTGAAGAAAAAGAATCAGAACAATATTTCGACCCGGAAAAACAAATGTTCCTGGCCGACCGGTACATTGTAGGTACTTGTCCTAACTGTGGTAACGACAAAGCCTATGGTGACCAGTGTGAGCGCTGCGGCAGAACCCTCAGCCCGGACGAACTCATTAATCCTCATTCTGCTCTGAGCAACGCGCCATTGGTGAAGAAAACCACCAAACACTGGTACATGCCGCTGCAGAACTATGAGCCATGGCTGAAAGAATATATCATTGAAGGCCATAAAGAGTGGAAAAGTAACGTATATGGTCAGTGTAAAAGCTGGCTGGATAGCGGATTGCAAAGCCGTGCGATGACACGCGACAGCAACTGGGGCATCAAAGTTCCTTTGGCAGATGCAGAAGGAAAAGTGCTGTACGTATGGTTTGATGCACCTATTGGTTATATCTCAGCCACCAAAGAACTCACTGAAAACTGGGCAGACTACTGGTGTAAAGACGATACCAAACTGGTGCACTTCATTGGTAAGGATAACATCGTATTCCACTGCATTATTTTCCCAGCCATGTTGAAAGCCCATGGTGGCTTTGTGGTGCCTGATAATGTACCTGCAAACGAGTTCCTGAATATTGAAGGCGAAAAAGTATCTACCTCCCGTAACTGGGCAGTATGGGTGAACGACTATATCAAAGACTTCCCTGATCAACAGGATGTGCTGCGTTATGTACTTTGCTCAACCGCACCGGAAACAAAAGATAACGACTTTACGTGGAAAGATTTCCAGGACCGCAATAACAATGAACTGGCAGATAATTTCGGCAACTTTGTGAACAGGGCGTTGGTGCTCATGCACAAGTTATGCAATGATAGAGTCCCGCCATTACACGACGCTTACATGAATGATGGTGATCGTGAAATGCTACAGGAATTCGGACTGGCTAAAGAAAGAATTGAGGCTAGCCTTGAAAACTATCGTTTCAGAGAAGCATTGGCGGAAGTAATGGCTTTTTCTAAAAAAGGAAATGGATATCTACAGCAGAATGAGCCTTGGATATTGGCCAGTGTAATTGATAACCTGAAGGCAGGCACCTGGAACGAAAAGCATGATAAGTATAAAGGGCAAAGTGAAGAGTTTTTGCGTGCACGTATTGATATTTCCTTACACGTTGCGTTGCAGATGACCGCGAATCTCGCCATCTTCTGTCATCCGTTTATGCCATTTACTGCTAAGAAAATCTGTCACATGTTGTCTGTGGTAGACCGTATGCTGGAATGGGATAATGCTGGTAGCCAGAAATTACTGAACGTAAATTATCCACTTAACAGAACACCAGAGCTGTTATTCCAGAAAATAGAGAACGAACAGGTAAAGGCACAGGTGGAAAAACTCCATGCAGGTTTGAAACAGGCAATGGAAGCCGCTGCAGCAGCTGCTCCTGCGCAAGCAGAAGCACCTATAGCACCTCCTAAACCTGAAATCCAATACGACGATTTCGCCAAACTGGATCTCCGCGTAGGCACCATCCTGCAAGCAGAAAAAGTGGCAAAAGCGGATAAATTACTCAAATTGCTGGTAGATATTGGTACTGAACAACGTACCGTCGTATCAGGTATCGCCGCGCACTTCGCACCGGAAGATATTATCGGTAAACAAGTAACGCTCGTAGCCAACCTGGCTCCCCGCAAAATGCGCGGTATTGAAAGTCAGGGTATGATCCTCATGGCTGAAGATAACGGGAAACTGGTGTTTGTCAACCCTGCCGAAGCGGTAAAGCCAGGCAGTGGAGTAAACTGATTAAGCTGTTAGCAGTTAGCTATTAGCTGTTAGCGAGCGGAGATAAAAGCAGAGTTTAATTTTTGAACAATAATTTAAAAATAAGCCGGTACCTGACGTATCGGCTTACTTTTTTATATTTGTCATGTGAGATGTAAATGTTAACCCAATAATCTTTCATCCAATGAGAAATTTCAGAAATCTGATTGTTTGGCAGAGATCTTTTAATCTCTGCTTAAGAATTTATGATCTTACAAAATCATTCCCTCCAGATGAAAAATTTGGGTTGGTCAGTCAATTAAGAAGAGCAGCCGTTTCCATTCCCAGTAATATTGCTGAAGGCGCGGCCCAACAAACTGATCTACACTTCAAAAAATTCCTGCTGGCAGCCATTGGCTCCTCTTTTGAAATAGAAACTCAATTGTTAATCTCTTCCCAAATTTATCCATCCCTTCAAAAAAGTATTACAGAAATCATCCTTCCGTTATTGATTGAAGTCCAAAAAATGCTAAATTCAATGATTAGTAAACTGACAACCGCTGTAAGCTCCGCTAAAGACTAACTGCTAACAGCTAAAAGCTAAAAGCTATGACGAGACACATCAACAAAGTAGCCGTTTTAGGCTCGGGAGTAATGGGATCAAGGATTGCCTGTCACTTTGCAGGCATTGGTGTACAGGTTTTACTGCTGGATATAGCCCCCAAAGAGCTGAATGACGCGGAAAAGAAGAAGAACCTGCCCCTGGACCATCCCGCTGTGAAGAACCGGATTGTGAATGATGCACTGCAGGCTGCCATAAAATCTAATCCATCGCCGGTGTTTACTAAGGACGTAGTGAAACGCATTAAAACCGGCAACTTCACCGATGATATGAAACGTGTGGCGGAAGTAGACTGGATCATCGAAGTAGTAGTGGAAAATCTCGACGTAAAGAAAATTGTGTTTGAACAGGTAGAACAATTCCGTAAACCGGGAACACTGATTACCTCCAACACGTCCGGTATTCCAATTCACCTGATGACAGAAGGCCGCAGCGCCGACTTCCAAAAACATTTCTGCGGCACGCACTTCTTTAACCCGCCCCGCTATCTCCGTTTACTGGAAATAATTCCTACACCACATACAGATCCTGCTATTATAGATTTCCTGATGCACTACGGTGATCTTTACCTCGGTAAAACAACTGTGTTGTGTAAAGATACCCCGGCGTTTATCGCTAATCGGGTCGGCGTGTTTTCTATCATGGCCATTTTCCACATCATGCAGGAAATGGGATTGGGCGTAGATGAAATAGATGCCCTCACCGGACCGGTAATTGGTCGTCCTAAGTCGGCCACCTTCCGTACCGCAGATGTGGTAGGGATAGATACCCTGGTAAAAGTAGCCAAAGGTGTGATGGACAACTGTCCGCAGGATGAAGCCATCGGCATTTTCAAAATACCCGGCTTCCTGCAGAAAGTAGTGGAAAATAACTGGCTGGGAGATAAAACCGGACAGGGATTTTATAAGAAAACCAAGGGAGAAGGCGGCAGCAAAGAAATTCTGACGCTGAACCTGCAAACCATGGAATATGGCCCTAAAGTGAGGGCGAAGTTTGCCAGCATAGACGCGGCAAAACCAGTGGAAGACCTGAAACAACGCATCAAAATGCTTTCCGCTGCATCCGACAAAGCAGGCGAATTTTACAAACAATTTCATGCATACCTGTTCTCCTATGTTTCTCACCGCATTCCGGAAATAGCAGATGATCTTTATAAAGTGGATGACGCCATGAAAGCCGGCTTCGGCTGGGAAATAGGGCCATTCGAAACCTGGGATCTGCTGGGTGTGGAAGCATCGGTGAAACTCGTGGAAGAAAAAGGTCTCACCGTAGCCCAATGGGTGAAAGATATGCTGGGCAAGGGAATTAAGTCGTTCTATAAAGTAGATAACGGTAAGAAATTCTATTATGACGCCGCTTCCCAGGCTTATAAAACATTGCCGGGAGAAGGTCAGTTCATTATCCTCGAGAATTTCTCTAACAATATTGTCTGGAAAAATAGCGCCTGCAACCTCATTGACATTGGAGACGGCGTGGTTTGCTTCGACTGGAAAACAAAAATGAATACCATCGGCGGCGAAGTGCTGGAAGGGCTGAACAAAGCGATAGACCGCGCGGAGAAAGACTTCCGGGGACTAGTAGTTGGTAATGAAGGCACTAACTTTTCTGCCGGCGCCAATGTGGGGATGATTTTCATGCTGGCAGCCGAACAGGAATATGATGAACTGGATATGGCGGTGCGCCTGTTCCAGCGTAGTACTATGCGTTTACGTTACTCCTCCGTACCGGTAGTAGTAGCGCCACATGCACTCACCCTCGGTGGTGGTTGCGAAATGTGCTTACACGCAGATAAAGTACAGGCAGCGGCCGAAACCTATATCGGCCTCGTGGAACTGGGTGTAGGCCTGATTCCTGGCGGCGGTGGTACCAAAGAAATGACGCTTCGCGCCAGCCTGGAATTTAAAGAAGGACGTATTGAAGAAGAACCACTGAAAGATTACTTCATGACCGTGGCTACCGCCAAAGTAGCTACCTCCGGTTTTGAAGGCTTTGATATGGGCGTGATGCGCAAAGGACATGATGAAGTAACCATGAATCTCAGTCGCCTCATTGCGGATGCCAAACGCAGCGTGATCGCCATGGCGGATGAAGGATATACCCGTCCGGTAGAGAGAACAGATATCAAAGTGATGGGTCGTGGTGCTTTGGGGGCCTTATTGGCAGGCGTTTACGCCATGAAATTTGGTAACTATATTTCTGAGCATGACCAAAAAGTAGCGAATAAACTGGCTTATGTAATGTGCGGTGGAGATTTGACAGAGGCCTCTTTTGTAAGCGAACAATACCTGCTGGACCTGGAGCGTGAAGCATTCCTGAGCCTTTGCGGGGAGCGTAAAACATTGGAACGCCTGCAAAGTGTGATTAAAACGGGTAAGCCTGTACGAAACTAAAAACTGTTATTTTAATTTAGGGGAAATGTAGTGAAGATTAGCCATAAGATCATTCGCTGCATTTCCCTTTTTTATTGTCCATTTTTAATTATTTCCCGTGCCAATTCTTTCCTTAAAAAATGTATCCAAGAAATACGGACCGGTACAGGCGCTGTCGGATATTTCCTTCGACGTGCCCGCTGGTAGTGTTTTTGGTGTGCTGGGTCCCAATGGTAGCGGCAAAACCACGCTGCTGGGCATTGTGACCGATGTACTCAAAGCCGACACCGGTAGTTTTACCTTGTTTGATAAAACTCCTACTGCCCGTGAACGGCAGCAGATCGGGACTTTGCTGGAAACGCCCAATTTTTACCATTACCTCAGTGGATATAAAAACCTGGAAATTTCCGCGGCTATCAAGCGACGCAACAAAGCAGATATTGCCCGTGTACTGGAGGTCTGCGGCCTTACGCAACGGCAGCATTCTCCGTTCAAAACGTATTCATTAGGCATGAAGCAACGGTTGGCGCTGGCATCGGTGCTGCTGGGTGACCCGGACGTATTGATCCTTGATGAACCTACTAACGGACTTGATCCTTCCGGGATTGCTGAGGTGAGAAGCCTGGTACGCAAACTGGCAGATACCGGCAAAACCATTATCCTGGCCAGTCACCTGCTCGATGAAGTAGAAAAAGTATGTACACATGTGGCTATTATCCGGTCAGGAAAATTATTGTTGTCGGGAGCGGTGAATGAAGTGATTAGCCGCAATGATTTTGTGGAGTTATCGGCGGCCGACAATGCTACGTTGAAAGCTGCGCTGCTGCAATATCCTGGTTGTACCGGTGCGGAAATCTCCGGTGATATGGTGAAGGCTTACTTTTCAGCAGCACCCGATGCGGCTGCTATCAACAGCTATTGCGGGCAACGGGGCATTTGGCTGAATCATCTGCAACGCCGGAAGAAGAGTCTGGAAACGGCATTCCTGGAAATCACTAATAACGCTACTGCATGAAACAAATTATCTATACCGAATGGTTGAAAGTAAAGACCTATCGTACTTTTTGGGCCATGTTGCTGCTGGCGCTGATTATCATTCCTGCGGCCAATTTTCTGGGAGCAGATAAGTTGAGTGAAAGGGAATTTAAGCAAGTGAGCAAGATGTTGGGCAATCCGTTCAGCTTCCCGGATGTATGGCAAACCATGGCATCCATGAATAGCTATATGTCGCTGTTGTTCGGATTATTGCTCATTATCCTGGTTACTAATGAATATACTTATCGCACCAACCGGCAAAATGTGATTGATGGCTGGGAGCGACGGGAATTTGTGTATGCCAAGCTGTTCTGGCTGGTGGCTATTTCGCTGATGACCTTACTGGTAGCTACTATTAGCGCTACGCTGGTGGGAGTGATTTATGGAGATAAGTCGTTTAGCCTGGAAGGGTACCAGTATATGCTGTATTATTTCCTGCAACTCAATGTGATGCTGACTATTGCGCTGTTGATCAGTGTGTTGGTAAAACGGGCAGGGCTGGCCATTGTATTATTCATGGCTTATAATATCATGCTGGATCAGCTGTTGTCTTCTATCCTTAAAAAATATGTAGGACCAGTAGGCGGACTACTACCACTGCAAAGTGGAGACGAAATACTGCCGTGGCCGATGGTAAGCAAGATGGTATCCAGCGGAACAGAATATGATACTTATGTATATATAACCGCCATGTTCGTGTACATAGCACTAGGCATCTATCTGGTTTTCAGGAAAATATTAAAATCCGATCTGTAGAATTATCCATATATTTCACATTCTTTTAAAGCGAAATGTTTAGCAGAGAGCTTAAATTTGTGCTGCAAAGCAAAAATGTGAATTATGGCTAAAAAGGAACGGGTAATTTTGGTAACGAATGATGACGGCATTACGGCGCCGGGCATCCGTGCATTGATTGAGGCTGTAAAGCCATTGGGCAAAGTGGTAGTGGTAGCACCGGATAGTCCGCAGTCGGGTAAAGGGCATGCGATTACCATTGGTACTCCTTTGCGTTTGAATCAGGTCGATATTTTTGAAGGCATAGAAGCATGGCAATGTTCCGGTACACCGGTTGATTGTGTGAAACTGGCCCGCGATAAAATACTCCATGGGAATAAGCCGGATATTTGTGTGAGCGGAATTAACCATGGCGCTAATCATTCCATTAACGTTATTTATTCCGGTACGATGTCGGCAGCTATGGAAGCGGCTATTGAAGGTATTCCATCTGTTGGTTTCTCTTTCCTGGAATATAGTTATGATGCGGATTTTTCTTTACCAAAGAAAGTAGCGCATGATGTCACCAAACGTATGCTGGAATCTGATTTGCCTGCGGGCACGTTGTTTAACGTGAATATTCCTATTGTCAGCGAAGCCGCATTTAAAGGACTGAAAATATGCCGGCAGGCAGATGCCAAGTGGGTAGAGGAATTTGACGAACGCCGGGACCCACATGGGAAAAAATATTATTGGTTAACAGGAGAATTCAAAAACCGGGATACAGGCGATGATACAGACGTATGGGCATTGGATAATAACTATGCGTCTATGGTACCGGTACAGTTTGACCTGACTAACTATTCATTGAAAAAGAAGCTGGAAGCGGATTGGAAAGATTTGTAAAGAAATAGATTCTCTTACAAAAAAGCCCAACGCCAAGAGCTAAATGCTACTATCTGTATGTTAAAAAAAGACAATCTTTCATTAGGGATTTTGCTGGGGTTACTAACGCCGGTGGCCGCGTTTTTTCTGTACTATATTTTTGTGATCCGGCTGAAACATACCGATGTTGGATTCGGCCAGTTTTTGGGTATCATCAAAGACAACCGGCAAATGTTGCCTAAGCTCACCAGTATCTGTTTGTTACTGAATGGGCTGGTATTTTTCCTGTACACCAGAAAACGGCTGGATATCACGGCCAAAGGCATTTTCCTGATGACTATGTTGTATGCGATTGTCATTTTATTACTTAAACTCATCAGATAATTTTTAATTTATACGAAGTTGAAATATTACATTATTGCAGGAGAGGCGTCAGGTGATTTGCATGGCAGTAATCTTGTAAAACAATTAAGGCAGCTGGATACGTCTGCGGATATACGCAGTTGGGGTGGTGATTTGATGGAAGCTGCCGGAGCCCACGTGGTAAAGCATTACAAGGAGCTGGCTTTTATGGGTTTTGTGGAAGTGGTGATGAATCTGCGTACTATTTTGCGTAATATAGATATCTGTAAAAAAGATATTGCCGCCTACCAGCCAGATGTGTTGGTACTGGTAGATTACCCCGGTTTCAATATGCGGATTGCAGAATGGGGCAAACAGCAAGGCTATAAAATAGTATACTATATTTCTCCGCAGGTATGGGCCTGGAAAGAGAATCGCGTAAAGAAACTTAAGCAGAGTGTGGACAAAATGCTCTGTATTCTTCCCTTCGAAAAAGCCTTCTATCACAAATGGAATTACGAAGTAGAATATGTAGGACATCCGTTGGTAGAAGTAATTAAAGCAGCAAAAGAACAACCGGCAGATGCGCCGTTGTCCGATAAACCCGTGATTGCTGTATTGCCCGGCAGCCGTAAGCAGGAGGTAAGTGTAAAGTTGCCGATCATGCTCACCATGGCGAAACACTTTCCGGAGTACCAATTCATTGTAGCACAGGCGCCAAGTTTAGATGACCATTTCCTGGAAGCGCTGACTGGTCAGCATCCTAACGTGTCTATGGTAAAGGGCCAAACGTACAATTTGTTGCGTCAGACGAAAGCTGCACTGGTCACATCAGGTACCGCCACGCTGGAAACAGCTTTGTTTGGCGTGCCGGAAGTAGTATGCTATAAAGGCAATCCGATCTCTTATTTCTTCGCCAAACACCTCATCAAGGTAAAGTATATCTCGCTCGTTAACCTGGTAATGGACAAATTGGTGGTAAAAGAGCTGATTCAACATGATCTCACGGAAGAGAACCTGCTGAAAGAACTGACCGCTTTATTGAAAGGCGATGCCGCCAGAAACCGCGTCATGAAAGACTATGCGGAATTATGGCATAAGCTGGGGGAAAAGGACGCTTCCCGTCGTGCAGCAGAAGTGATTTATGAATATGCGATCGCTTAATGCCTTCTGATCAGCTTAATGATCATAATAATAATCGCGATAATAAAAAGTAACAAGGATATTCTGTTCATCCCATGCATCATTGCCACATACCGTGTTTTTGGTGCATTGGGGTCCTTCTTACCTATGTAGAGATACCTCAATATTTGTTGCCAGACACTTTTCATTTCTCAAAGATCGTAAATCAGTATTATTTTTGGTTCTTCTGAAAAAATAAGAACATGAAATATATTCTGTTTACTGCTTGTTTGTTTTTAGTCGTTTTTGCCCAGGTTGCAGCGCAGGACAACAGCCACCATTCACTGTCTTCCGGATGGGAATATTCCCGTGCCGATGAAGGTATCTGGAGGCCAGCCACGGTACCGGGTACTGTTCACACTGATTTACTAGCCCAGCATTTAATTCCGGACCCGTTTGTAGGTACCAATGAAAAAGCCGTACAATGGGTAGATAAGAAAGACTGGCAATACCGCAAAAAGTGGAAACTGAAAAAAGAGGAGCTTCGTTTTGATGTAATAGAGTTGGAGTTCAAAGGTTTGGATACTTATGCAGATGTATACCTCAACAATCATTTGATACTACAGTCGTCCAACATGTTTGTATCACATATTGTCAATGTCAAAGAATGGCTGGTGGCGGGTGACAATGAATTACGTATCCTGTTTAAAAGTCCGGTTAAAACGGACATGCCCAAATTTCTGCAGGATAGCATCCTTTATCCTGCCGGCAACGACGCCAGCGATATTGCTTTAAGTATTTACGCCCGCAAGGCGCCCTACCACTACGGTTGGGATTGGGGCCCACGCCTGGTAACTTCCGGTATCTGGCGCCCGGTTTATCTGCATAGCTGGAATAAAGCCACTATCCGGGATGTGTATTGGCAGCAGCAAAAACTGGATACCGCAATGGCGGAAATGACAGCGGAAGTAACGATCGCTGTCGCCACAGCAGGAAACTACAAAGTACAGTTACAATCAATGACACCAAATGCAAAAGCGCCGGAACTGGCGGTGCAAACGGTGCAGCTATCTGCCGGCGATAATGTGATAAAAGTACCTTTCAGCATTAAAAAGCCTGCATTATGGTGGCCATCTGGCATGGGCGATCCCGTGCAATATACGCTGCAAGCCAATTTGCTGGATAATAAAAAAGTAATTGCCTCCCAACGCAATAAGGTAGGGCTGCGTACTATTGAAGTTGTGAATAAGCCAGACAGTCTGGGAGAATCTTTCTATATAAAAGTAAATGGTAAGCCTGTGTTTATGAAGGGCGCCAATTACATTCCACAGGATAATTTCCTGCCGAGAGTCACCAAAGAAAAACAGGAAAAGCTGTTCGCCGATATGACGGAGTCTCACTTCAATATGGTGCGTGTATGGGGTGGTGGTATTTATGAAGATGACCTGTTTTATCAACTCGCTGACGAGAACGGTATCCTGGTGTGGCAGGACTTTATGTTTGCCTGTACGCTTTATCCTTCAGACCCTGCTTTTCTGGATAATGTAAAACAAGAAGCGGCAGATAACATCAAACGTCTGCGCAATCATCCTTCCATCGCGTTATGGTGCGGTAATAATGAAGTGGCAGTAGCGATTAAAAACTGGGGCTGGGAAAGCGGATACGCCTATACGAAACCGCAGTGGCAAAGTCTTTTGAAAGGTTATGATCAGTTGTTCAAAGAGCTACTACCGCAGCAGGTGGCGGCCCATCAGCCGGGAACATTCTACTTCCACTCTTCTCCTATCAGCAACTGGGGCAAAGTGGAAGACTTCACCAAAGGGGACAACCACTACTGGGGCGTATGGCATGGGATGGAATGGTTCGAAGCCTTTAATACACATATTCCCCGCTTTATGAGTGAATATGGTTTTCAGTCCTTCCCTTCCATGGAAACGATCCGCACATTTGCCACCAAAGCCGATGACGATATTTTTTCCAATGTGATGCAATCGCATCAAAAGAGCCCTGCTAAAGGGAATGCGGCTATCAAAACATATATGCTGCATTACTACCGGGAGCCGAAAGATTTTTCTTCATTTGTATATCTCAGCCAGGTGCTCCAGGCGGAAGGTATGAAAGTAGCCATAGAAGCGCACCGCAGAGCCATGCCTTATTGCATGGGTACACTTTACTGGCAGCTGAATGATTGCTGGCCGGGTGCATCCTGGTCGGGCCGTGAATACAACGGTCGCTGGAAAGCGCTGCAGTATTATGTAAAGGAGGCCTTTAAGCCTTGCCTGGTATCTAATGTAATAGAGAAAGGACAACTTTGTACCTATGCGGTAACGGATGGAATGCAGGGTGCTGCGCAGTTAAAGCTGACCGCCGTAGACCTCACCGGAAAAGTAATCTGGCAGGAAGAAGTAAAGGATGTTCAATTAAATAATAATACCAGTGTCCGGCTGCATGCAGTAGATACGGCAGCCGTTTTAAAGGGAAAAAGCGGGTCAACGGTAATATTCTATGCGCAATTGCGAATTGACAATAAGGATATCGCAAGAAATATCTTTTATTTCGCTCCTGCGAAGGAGATGAATCTGGAAACACCACACCTGGAAATAGTCACCAGCAAAATAGCCAGCGATAAAGATGCGGTATACATCCGTCTAAAAACGGATAAGCTGGTGAGAAATGTTTATTTGTCGCTGGAAAACGCGCCGGCGGCCACGCATTTTGAAGAGAATTATTTCGACCTGTTGCCCGGTGAAACCCGGACAATCAGATTGCAAACAAATCAATTGCCTGAAATTGTTCAGCAGGCATTGAAGATAACCACATTAGAATCCACTTATAAACACTGACGATGAAGAAATTCTGGATTGTATTAGGCTGTGCATGGATGGGCATCAGCGCCGTGAACGCACAGAGCGGAGAGCCGGCTTACGTACCTGAAACAGATCAGGCAGTTGTACAGAAACTGGACGAATGGCAGGACTGGAAATTTGGTATGCTCATGCACTGGGGACCTTATTCCCAATGGGGCGTAGTGGAATCATGGAGCATTTGCCCGGAAGATGAAGGCTGGACACAGCGCAAGCCAGCAGGCGTTCCCTATTACGACTACCTGAAAAAGTATGAAGCACTGGGGAAAACATTTAATCCGGTTCACTTCAATCCTGAAAAATGGGCAAAAGCCGCTAAGGATGCAGGTATGAAATACCTGGTGTTTACGACCAAGCATCATGATGGTTTCTGTATGTTTGATACCAAACAAACCGATTACAAGATTACCGCGGCAGATGGCGCTTTTAGCAAAAATCCACGTGCTAACCTCGCGAAAGAAGTATTCCAGGCATTCCGTGAGGAAGGCATTCACGCGGGCGCTTACTTCTCTAAACCCGACTGGCACACCAACTTCTACTGGTGGGATTATTTCCCTCCGCGCGATAGAAATCCGAATTATGATCTTAAAAAATATCCTGAGAGATGGGAGAAATTTAAGCAGTTTACTTACAACCAGATCGAAGAACTGATGACTGGTTATGGTAAGCTGGATATCCTCTGGCTGGATGGTGGCTGGGTTCGCCCGCTTAAACAACAAACCAAGGAATCACTTTCCTGGAATCAAACAGCTCCACAGGATCAGGATATTGATATGGGTAAAATCGCTAAGATGGCCCGTAGCCATCAGCCAGGATTGATTGTGGTAGACCGCAGTGTACATGGACCTTATGAGAACTACCGTACACCTGAGCAGGAAATTCCTGCTGCTCCATTGAGCTATCCCTGGGAAACCTGTATGACGATGGGTGGTTCCTGGTCTTATGTACCGGACGATAAATATAAATCGGTGAATACCCTGATCCACAATCTGGTGGACATTGTTGCCAAAGGCGGTAACTACCTGCTGAACGTAGGTCCTGGCCCTGATGGCGAATTACACGAAGCTGCTTATACCACCATGAAAGGTATTGGTGCCTGGATGCATGTGAATGGTGATGCTATTTATGGTACCCGTGCGGTGGCGCCTTATAAAGATGGTAAAGTATGTTTTACCCGTAAGAAAGATGGTAGTGTATATGCGATCTACCTGTTGGATGAAAATGAAGAATTACCAGCCGTTATTACCTTCAAAGGATTGAATCCTGCGAAAGGCGCCCGTTTGCAGATGTTAGGAACTACTAATAATCTGGTGTGGAAAACTACGGCCGCAGGTGTGGAGATAAAAGTGCCTGCATCCCTTCGTCAGAAAGGGTTTAAGCACGCTGTTGCTATAAAAATAGCAAATGTGGAAAAGATGTGAATTGATGTGAATTAGTGTTAATTAATAAAAAAAAGAGAGGATCGCTTACCCGCGGTCCTCTCTTTTTTGTTTTTATAAACGGAGCGTGACATTCATCCTGCTTTTCAGCGGACCGAAATACACGAAAACGCTTCCTGGCCGATAGCACTTTTTTAAAAAAGTGCCAGCCATAGAAAGTAGAATCCGTTTGTTTAAAACAAATGGGACGTTCACAACCGGATTATCACAAATGATAGCTTTATGAACAGAAACCCAAGAGTCTTACTTGTTGAAGATGATAAAGCCTTTGGAGGCATCGTAAAACAGCACCTGGAACACGCGGGCTACAATGTAGAACACTGTTACGACGGGATAGACGCCTGGAACCTTTATTCCCGTAACCGCTACGATATATGCCTGATAGACATCGTTATCCCCAAAATGAATGGGTTTGAGCTGGCAAAGGAAATCCGGAGCAGCACTATGCTGACACCCATTTTCTTCCTGTCGTCCGAAAGAGTACAGGATGAAGACCGGATTAACGGCTTTACCCTGGGGGGAGATGGATACATGATAAAACCCTTCAGCTTTGAAGAACTGGTGAAGCGAATCCGCGTCATGCTGAAGTGGACCCGTCCTAACCGGACAGAATTATTGATCGGGCATAATCTGGGCACATATACCTACCATTACCGGAAGCTGAAAATTTATGAAACGGAAAGCAAGCTGGTAAAGAGTAAGCTGTCGCCC
This sequence comes from Chitinophaga sp. 05T412, assembly GCF_056396465.1. Lineage (NCBI taxonomy): Bacteria > Pseudomonadati > Bacteroidota > Chitinophagia > Chitinophagales > Chitinophagaceae > Chitinophaga > Chitinophaga sp. 05T412. Next base: position 810,389 of record NZ_JBFTLN010000001.1, on the reverse strand, counting down.
ATTGAAGCCAAAATGCTGCGCTATTTCCTGAGTCGCCCCAACATTATTGTGCAAAAAGATGAAGTGCTGCTGCGGGTTTGGGGAAAAGAGGATTTTTATGCCAGTCGCAGTATGGATGTATTTATTGGCCGCATCCGCAAGCAATTGAAGCTGGAGCCTCGCGTAGAACTGGAAACGGTATATAATGTAGGGCTGCGGCTGAATGTTCCCGAAACATTACTGCCAGTTAAAATATGTGTTCCATTTACGTGACCTGCGAGTCATATAGCTAACCTAAACGATCATTTCCTTCCTGCCCTTTCCTGGTGTAAAAGCCGGAAAGGGCAGGACATTTGTAGCCAACCCCGCTTTTTCACTTCCCGCGCTTCTTTCAGATTATATTAAATCGTAACTTTATTGTAATGGAAACAGTGGTAGTACAAAAATATAATTTAGACGAAGAGCAGGAAAAGAAAGAGATCGTTCGGCATTACCGTGCTTTATTGAGGGCATTAAAACCCCGTTTGAAAAAAGGCGATAGGGAGCTGGTACGTACTGCTTTTGAAATGGCAGCTGATGCACATAAGGAAATGCGGCGCAAATCCGGAGAACCCTATATCCTGCATCCACTGGCTGTAGCGCAGATTTGCGTGGAAGAAATCGGATTAGGTGTGCGTTCCGCCATCTGTGCCTTGTTGCACGATACCGTGGAAGATACCGAAGTAACCCTGGAAGATGTATCCCGTGAATTTGGTAATGAAATAGCACATATCGTAGATGGTCTGACCAAGATCTCTACCGTGATAGATTCCAGCACCAGTACAGCGCAGGCAGAAAATTTCAAGAAAATATTATTGACCCTGGCTGATGATCCCAGGGTAATTCTCATCAAGCTGGCCGACCGCTTACACAATATGCGTACGCTGGATAGCATGAGCCGGGAAAAACAATTGAAAATTGCTTCTGAAACCGTATTTATATACGCCCCGCTGGCTCACCGCCTCGGGCTATATAATATTAAGTCGGAAATGGAAGACCTGGCCATGAAGTATACCGAGCAGCAAACCTACCGGGAAATCGCTAAACGTTTGAAAGAAACCAAACGTGAGCGTACCCGCTACATTAATGAGTTTATCAAGCCTATTAAGGAGGTGCTGCAGGAGGAAGGGTTTCAGTTCGAAATATACGGACGTCCCAAATCCATACATTCTATCCACAATAAAATTAAAACCAAAGGCGTAGCCTTTGAAGAAGTATACGATCTTTTCGCTATCCGTATTATCCTCGATTCCGCACTGGACAAGGAAAAGGCGGATTGCTGGAAGGTATATTCCATCATCACCGATTTTTATCATCCCAGCCCGGAAAGAACCCGCGACTGGCTCAGTAACCCCAAATCCAATGGGTACGAGGCGTTGCACGTAACCGTGATGGGACCTAACGGTAAATGGGTAGAGGTACAGATCCGCTCCAAACGTATGAACGATTACGCGGAGAAAGGGGTGGCGGCTCACTGGCGATATAAAGAAGGTAGCGGCGGCTCTGCCCAGCAGGAGTCTAAGTTTGATCAGTGGTTTACCCAGATCCGGGAAATCCTCAACAACCCCGACTCCAATACCCTCGACTTCCTGGCCGATTTTAAGAGCAACCTCTTTACGGAGGAAATCTATGTATATACACCCAAAGGGGATCTGAAAATATTGCCGGTTAATTCCACCGCACTGGATTTTGCGTACTCTATCCACAGCGCGGTGGGCAATAAATGTATCGGCGCCAAAGTGAACTATAAGCTGGTGCCCCTGAGCCATAAACTGCGTAGTGGCGACCAGGTAGAAATTATTACTTCCAATAAGCAAAAGCCGTCGGAAGACTGGCTCAACTTTGTTTTAACGGCTAAAGCCAAATCCAAGATCAAGGATGCGCTGAAAGAAGAGAAGCGGAAGGTGGCGATGGACGGTAAAGCAGCGCTGGAACGGAAGTTATCTCACATGAATATTTCTGCCAGTCAGCATAATATCAATGAACTGGTACAATTTTATAAACAACCCTCCCCGCTGGACCTGTATTACCAGGTAGCGGTAAAGAATATCGATCTGAAGGAGCTGAAACAATTCAGCATACTGGGCGATAAACTGGAACCCCCAAAACCGGTGAAGCTGCCGGAACACGTACCAGAGGAGCATGTGAAACATCAGCTGCCATCCAAGAAAGACGCAGAACTGATTATTTTCGGGGAAAGCTCCGATAAAATAGCCTATAAACTGGCCAATTGCTGTCGCCCTATTCCGGGAGACGACGTATTTGGCTTTATTACTGCCAGCGAAGGCCTGAAAATACATCGTACCAACTGCCCCAACGCCGCACAGCTATTGGCTAACTACGGTCACAGGGTAGTGAAAACCAAATGGGTAAAGAACCGGGAAATCTCTTTCCTGACGGGTTTACGCATTATTGGAATGGACGATGTAGGTGTGATCCACAAAATCACCAATATCATTTCCGGTGAGTTGAAGATTAATATTTCGGCCCTCAGTATTGAGTCTAAAGAAGGCTTATTTGAGGGTTTGATTAAAGTGTATGTACATGACAAGGAGGAGTTGGATGAATTGGTAGAAAGGCTTAAAAAGCTGGAAGGAATTCAATCTATACAACGTCTGGAAGAATCCTGAGGAAGAAAATCACGAATTACAAATTACGAATTACGGATTTATGAGGAGATATACCCGAAGACCATTGGCTTTTATCTCACCGCAAATCCGTAATTCGTAATTTGCAATTCGTAATTCTTACGGATGCAATCGGTAATTTGTTTGTATTTGTTAATATTCGCCTTAATTTTGCGACTTCTTTTAAAGCAACAACCTCCGATAATTAATTAAATCATTATGGTAGACGTTTTGTTAGGCCTGCAATGGGGCGACGAAGGCAAGGGTAAAATTGTGGACTATTTTGCCGGCAGGTACGACGTGATTGCCCGTTTTCAGGGTGGCCCGAACGCTGGTCACACCTTGTATATAAACGGACAGAAAGTAGTACTGCGTACAATTCCCTCTGGTGTATTCCATGATAAGACCATCAACCTCATTGGTAATGGCGTGGTGCTGGATCCGGTAGCTTTCAAAAAAGAAAGTGAAGATATTTCAGTGCTGGGTGTGGATCTGACAAAAAATCTGTTTATAGCAGAAAAAACGCATATCATTGTGCCTACGCACCGTGCGTTGGATAAAGCCTCTGAAATGGCTAAAGGCCATGATAAAATTGGCTCTACTTTAAAAGGTATCGGCCCTGCTTACATGGATAAAACTGGTAGAAACGGTTTACGTGTAGGTGATGTTTTATCACCGGATTTTAAGAACTTGTATGAGAAGCTGAAGCAGAAACACCTGCAATTGCTGTCTCACTACGATATGAGTGAATTCACAGAAGATATTGCCAACTGGGAAGCTGAGTTTTTTGAAGCGATCCCTTTCCTGCAAAAAATGAATGTAGTAAGTGGTGAATATTTCCTGAACGAAAAGCTGAAAGCAGGTAAAAAAGTATTAGCAGAAGGTGCGCAGGGAAGCATGCTGGATGTTGACTTTGGTACCTATCCGTTTGTTACTTCTTCCAACACCATTTCTGCAGGTGTATGTACCGGTTTAGGTATTGCTCCTCAATGGATTAAAGAAGTAATTGGTGTTACCAAAGCATATTGCACCCGTGTTGGTAGCGGACCTTTCCCTACTGAATTGCATGATGCTACCGGCGAAAAACTGCGTAGCGCAGGGCATGAGTTTGGCGCTGTAACCGGCCGTCCCCGCCGTTGTGGCTGGATTGACCTGGTTGCACTGAACTATACCTGCATGCTGAGCGGAGTAACACAACTGGTAATGACGAAAAGTGATGTGCTCGATGAATTTGATGAAGTATTAGCTTGCACTGCGTACGAAATAGACGGTAAACAAACTAAGCAATTGCCTTACCAGATAAACGGTCTGGACATTACACCTGTCTGGGAGACATTTAAAGGATGGACTGATAAAACTTCTACCTGCAAGCAATTCAATGAGTTACCGGCAGAGATGAAAGCATTTGTTACAGCAGTTGATAGTTACCTGGGCGTTCCTGTGAAATACGTTTCCAACGGACCTGGACGCGACCAGATCCTTGAAAAGTAAAAGGAAAAAAGTAAGGAAAAAAAACGGCAAAAAAAATTTGGCGAATAAAAAAAACTATTAAAACTTTACGGCAAAGAAATAAGGCAACCTATTATGAAATCAAAATCTGATAAAGAGAAAGAGACCAAAAAAACTACTTCTCCTAAGACTGCAAAAGACGCTCCTAAAGCTGCGGCCAAGCCTAAGAAAGAGGTGGATGATGATGATGAGGAAGATGATGATGAAGATGCGAAACCTTCCAAATCTGCCTCAAAGAAATCAGATAAGCCCGCATCTAAATCCAAACGTAGCAAAGACGACGATGAGGATGATGATGACGCCGACGATGAGGGAGATGATGTTGATGATGCCTGGGAGAAAGGAGAAGATGATGACTACGATCCTGATTTTGAAGAATTTGACATGCCTAAGTCAAAAGGAAAACGCGGCCGCCCAAGCACCGGCAGCAAAAAATCCGATGATGACGATGATTTAGGTATCGATGATGAATTCAAAGACATGGACCTGTTCAACGATCGTTTTGACGATGACGATGATGATTTTTAAGCATTAAAAAGCGATTGTTATCAGGATATTTCACACCTTTCCGGTAGATAATCAGAAAATATTTAAGCAACAAATGTTGGATTGGGCGAACCAGTTCAACATTTGTTGTTTTTTAGATAATAATAATTACGATTCTCCCTGGCACCAATATGAGGCAATGCTCGCTGCAGATGCCTTACACACCCTCGAAGTAAACGCAGGCAATGCGTTCCCCGCTTTGCAGGCGTTTCATCATACCCATCAGGATTGGCTTTTTGGGCATCTGGCATATGATCTCAAAAATGAAACCGTACCCGGATTACAGTCGCAACACCACGATGGAATCGGCTTTCCGGATATGTGCTTTTTTGTGCCACGCGTCATCCTGCAGCTGCAAAAAAACGAAGTGCATATAGGCGGCGAAAATTTCACCGAACAGGATGCGCAAAATGTGTTGATGGCTTGTTTGCGTATGCCCGTTAACGTGGTTCCCGCTCCTACATCTCATTTACAACCACTGCGCAGCCGGTTGGATCACGAGCGCTATATTACTGCAGTGAAAGCACTGCAACAGCACATTCTTCACGGCGATTGCTATGAAGTCAACTTCTGCCGGGAGAATTACATGGAAGGAGTAACCCTTCACCCACCGGCATTATTTAAACAGCTGAATGCTTTATCACCCGCGCCATTTGGAGCGTATTACCGGCTGAACCACCGCTACATGGCCTGTTCCAGCCCGGAACGCTTCATACAAAAGAAAGGGAACACCGTGATTTCCCAGCCCATTAAAGGCACCAGCCGTAAAGACCCTGACCCGGCAAAAGACCAGCAATTGCAGGAGCAGCTGTTTAACAATGCAAAGGAACGCGCCGAAAATGTAATGGTGGTAGACCTGGTACGAAACGACTTATCTCATACTGCCTTACAGGGTACCGTGGCTGTAACGGAACTTTTTGGGATTTATTCTTTCGCACAGGTGCATCACATGATATCTACCGTAACTGCGCAATTACCGCCACAGCAGCCGTTTACAGAAGTATTGCGTACGGCTTTTCCCATGGGCTCCATGACGGGTGCACCTAAAATACGGGTGATGCAACTCATCGAGCAATATGAGGAAACCCGCCGTGGGCTTTATTCCGGCGCAGTAGGTTACATCACACCAAACGGTGATTTCGATTTTAATGTAGTGATTCGTAGTATGCTGTACAATGCAGCTAATCAATACCTATCCTTCCAAACCGGCTCGGCTATTACGTTTTACAGTGATCCGGAAAAGGAATGGGAAGAGGTATTGCTGAAAGCAGCAGCTATGGAAAAAACGATTACCGGCTGAATAACTGCTCCATCGCCTCGTCAATGGTAGGATAAGAAAACTGAAAACCAGTTTGTTGTATTTTGTTGGCAGAAGCTTTTACACTCTTCAACACTTCTACGCTCATTTCTCCGAAACCTAATTTCAACGCAAAAATAGGCACGTAAGTCGTCATGAAGCTGCCACCTTTGGCAATGCGGCCCATGCTGAGAATCAGTTCCCTGTTGGTCACCGGATTGGGGCTTACGGCATTGTATACGCCTTCCAGCTTATCATTCACAATAGCGTTGAAGTACAACCGTACAATATCGTGGATATGAATCCAGGGCATAAATTGTTCTCCGGAGCCCAGCACGGTGGCAAATCCAAACCGCAGCGGTTTATAAAATTCCTTTAAGGCGCCGCCTTCTCTGCTCAGTACAATGCCGGTACGGAAAATCACGAGCTTTTTATTCAGGGTGGTTACTTTGGAGATGCTTTCTTCCCAAACCCGGGTAGTGGTACCGAGGAAGTCGGTATAAGCGGGATCGGTTTCTATAAAAGCGTGGTCTTTATATTCGCCATAATAGCCGGTAGCGGACGCGCTGATTACCTTTTTTACCTTGTTGGGAATGGTTTGTAATGCGGTGAAAAGCAGCTCACTGCTTTTGGTGCGGCTATCAATAATTTCCTGTTTCCTGGCGGCGGTCCACCGTTTATCGGCTACGTTGGCTCCTGCCAGGTGTATGATATAGTCCGCCTCCTGGATGGCGGCTTTGTCTATCGTTTGTGCATCTACGTTCCAGTGCGCATACGTGACTGCTTTATTGCTGCCGTTTTCGGGCCGTCTGCTGAGAATCGTTACTTTGTAGCCGCGTTCCAGCAGCAGCTGGGTCAATGCCCTCCCTATAAGTCCTGTTCCACCGGTTATAATAACGCTCTCCATCAAGTATAGCTGCTTTTTTAAAATAATTTAATAAAAATACACAATAAATCGGGCCTTTTGGAATTTATGTAAAAGCAGGACTTACCCGCTTTAAATTGACAACTTAATTTCTGAATTTTAGTGTAAGTTTGAAAATGGTGCATGCAAATGTGCCATCTGCTTTATCATACAATACTTGAAACCTAATTTACCGCATGCATACGCTATACCGCCTACAGTTAGTATTGCTGCTGCTTTTTGCCGGCACGGCAGCAATGGCACAGAAAATTACTTATTCCGAACCGGAGAAGGATGATTATAAAAGCACGGAGTTTGAAATTATAGGCAAGGTAGCAGGCAATATCCTTGTGTATAAAACAGACCGGGGAGATTATGTGGTATCTGTGTATGATAACGAAATGCAGCTCAAAAACCGGGTGAAGATGGACTTCCTGCCCCGCAAGGTGGTAAGCATGGACTTTGTGGCCTACCCGAATAAAATATTGATGATTTATCAGTTCCAGCGTAAAGATGCGGTATACAGCTTTTGCGCCACGATGTCCCCTGATGCTACTTTCACCGATGCGCCCATTCTGATCGACTCTACCCGTATTGGCATGTATTCCAAGGAGAGTAAAGTATATTCTGTTGAAGTTTCGGAAGATAAGAACCGCATCATGGTGTATAAAATCAACCAGGACCGGGAAGACAACAATGTGTTTTATACCTTCCTGTACGACAGCGCCATGAGCCTGGTGAACAATAGCCGCCTATCGCTGCCTATGCAGAAAAGGCAATTCCTCAGCAACTTTAACCTGACTAACACCGGTGACTTTATCTTCAATAAACTGGAGCGTACTTCCAACCGGGATTATGTGGTGAATGGCAATATGGTCATTAAGCGGTCGCTGGTGGATAGTTTTGAAACATCGCCCATGACCTTTAAAGCGCAATTGCTGGATGAGGTTAAAATGAAACTTGATAACAATAAGCAAACCGCCCTGGTCACTGCTTTTTATTATAAACAGAAAAGAGGGAATGTAGATGGGCTGTATCTGTACAAGTACGACTACGGCAATTACAAAACACTTTATGAGAAATCAACCGTATTTCCGGAAGATCTCAAAGTAAATGCCCGCGGAGAGTCCAGTACCAATGCAGCGTTTAACGACTACTTTATCCGCAAAGTTATTAATACCGCCAATGGCGGATTTTTGCTGACAGCAGAATCTTTCTCTACCTCATCCCGCTATCAGCCGTGGAACCGGTGGAACTATATGTATGGCAGCCCTTATGGCGGTATGTATGCGCCTTATTATTATTCGCCCTATTCTTCTATGTACTACAATCCGTATTACTGGAACAATTCACAGGGCCTGCGTTATCATTATGACAACGTGGTAGTCATGTCTTTTGATGATGAGGGCAATATGCAGTGGAATAACTTCGTTCACAAGAGCCAATATGACGATAATGCAGATCTGTACCTGTCTTACCTGATGGTAAACGTAGGCAGTGAACTGCGTTTCCTGTATAATGAGCTGGACAGAAGAAGCTATATGTTAACAGACGTAAGTCTGGCGCCGGGAGGTAAGGTAAATCGTATGCCTACCTTACGTAACCTGGACAAGGGTTTTACCTGGATGCCCCGTTATGGAAAACAAATTACTGGTCGAACTGTAGTGATACCATGTATTTATAGGAATTATATTTGCTTTGCTAAAATTGAGTTTTAATCACACCTTTGTATTGTGATACGTTTTTTCCGTTCAGGCAATCCGCTTACGGTATTGCTGTTGCTGATATACACACTGCTGGTTAAATTTTATTATCTGATTCATCCGTCCACCTTTATGGCGGATGGATCGGAGGGGCTTTTGTATCACCTGTTGGTGAGGTGGATGCATGGCCTTGCGGGGGATAGTCCTCTGTTGTTTACATCGCTGGCGATACTGCTGTTGTTTCTGCAGTCGCTGCTGTTTACCCGCATTGTCAACCATCACCGGTTGTTTCCCCGGCCTACGTATTTGCCGGCCATGTGTTACCTGTTGTTTACTTCGATGCTGCACAGCTGGAACGTGTTTTCGCCGGCACTGCTGGTGAACCTGATTATGTTGTGGGTATTCTCCAGTATAACGGAGTTGTATACACGTACTTCCGCCAGGGATGTGGTGTTTAATATCGGTTTTGCGTTGGGTGTGTGTGGATTATTCTATTTTCCTTCTGTTATTTTCTGCTTTTTGCTGCTGGCGAGTATGCTGATTATGCGTGCTTTCAGGTTGGCGGAGTGGATTATTGCTTTGCTGGGATTAATTTGTCCGCTGTACCTGATGGGCACTTATCTGTTCCTCACCGGGCAAATGACGTTATTATGGAAGATCCCGAACATAGGGGCTTCGTTGCCAATGATCACGGATTATAAGGTTTGGGGCGCCATGGTGGCTTGTATACTCTTTTTTGTGATGGGATGGCTGTTATTACAGCGTCCATTGAAGAAGATGCTGATACAGGGCCGTAAGATATGGGCCGCATTAATCATATATGTGGTAGTAGCCATGCTGGTGCCATTCTTCAATGTACACTTTTCTGCTGCTTACTGGGTACTGGCGGTATTGCCGGTTTCTATGTTTGCGGGGAATGTATTCTGGTCGGTTACCAACGATACTTTTGCCAACATTATCCACTTCGTTACACTGGCATATGTAATTGTTATGCAATATTTCAGCTAATTTCTCCATTTTAAGGGGCTGATTACCAGTATTTTGTTAAATCAGGACAAACGGCAATGGAAAATTGCGAACGGCGAAGTAATTTTGTCCTTTCCCAGTAGCTTTGTCATTCGTGAAAAAGAGGATAAAATACCGGGGAAAAACGGATTTTAAAGCATTATTTACACATAAACACAAAACATTTTCAGATGAAATTTGGCGTTGTCACCTTTCCCGGTTCTAATTGTGATCATGATATGATTGATTCCCTGCGTAATGATCTGGGACAGGAAGTAATAGAACTGTGGCATAAGGATAAAGATTTGAGCGCATTCAGCACAGAAGATTGTATCATATTACCGGGTGGTTTTTCTTACGGTGACTACCTGCGTTGCGGCGCTATCGCGAGATTCAGCCCAATGATGCAGAGTGTGATCGAATTTGCCAATAAAGGTGGCCGTGTAATTGGTGTTTGTAATGGTTTCCAGGTATTATGTGAAGCAGGTTTATTGCCAGGCGTATTATTGCAGAATGAGCGTCAGCAGTTTATTTGCAAAAATGTATACATCAAAAGTGAAAACACCGGTGCTTCTCTGACTAAAGATGTAGCTGGCAGATCACTGATGATTCCTGTAGCGCATGGAGAAGGTCGTTACTATGCTGACGATGCCACCCTGGATGAGCTGTTTAAGAACAACCAGGTGATTTTCCGCTATTGCGATGAGTTTGGCAATATTATTGAATCCGCTAACCCTAACGGCGCCATCCGTAACATTGCGGGTATCTGTAACAAGAATAGAAATGTTTTTGGTATGATGCCGCACCCAGAAAGAGCTACCAGCCTGGCTTTGGGTAATACTGATGGTCAGCTGATATTACAGAGTTTGATCAATAACAATTAATAGATTAAATCAACCAACCAATTAAAAAAGAAAAGCATGAAAAAATTACTCACAGCACTGGTTTTGTTCGCCTTGCCCATTCTGGCAAGCGCTCAGATCGAGAATCCGGTAAAATGGAGCTTCACGGCTAAGAAAGTAAATGCAACTACCTACGAAGTACACGCTACTGCTACTATTGATGCCGGCTGGCACGTATATGCGCAGGAAGCAGGTGAAGGTCCGGTTCCTACCTCCTTCAAATTCACTAAAAATCCACTGGCTGCCGTAACTGGTAAAGTGGAAGAAGTAGGTAAACTGCACAAATCATTCGACAAGAACTTTAATTCTGAACTGAAATACTACGAGAATACCGTAAACTTCGTACAGAAAGTTACTGTAAAAGGTAAAGCGGCTACTAAAGTGAAAGGTTCGGTAGAATACATGGTGTGCGATGATCACCAGTGTTTGCCTCCTAAAGAAGTAGAATTTGCGGTGACTGTTGGAGGAAAATAATTTGTATCCGGTAACCGACAACAATATTCGAAGAACGAGTTCCTCACTATAGGAACTCGTTTCTTGTTTTCTCAAATCTGTATTATTTAAAGCCTATTGACTTTATGAAGCATCTGCTTTCATTTTTAATACCTGTCTTCGCCATTTTTGCGCTTCGCACAAATGCGCAAGACGCCAGCCCGAAGCCTGTTAAATGGCAGTTTTCTGCAGAAAAGAAAAGTGACCAGGAATATGTGCTGCACTTGAAGGGTACCATAGAAAAAGGCTGGTTGCTTTTTTCTACCACTATGGGAAATGATGATCCTAATACGAGAGTGGTGCTGGATAGTAGCCTGAAGGCAACTATTGCAGGTATCACTGAAACTGGTAAACTGGAAAATCGTAAAGAGCCTTTATTCGATAATCTTGAAATAAAATATTTTGAGAATGAAGTAGAACTGTTGGCAGATGTAAAACTGACAACACCTGCGGATAAAATAAAAGGAACCATTGCCTATATGGTGCTGAAAGGCGATAATGCAGTACCTGAAGAAGAAGCATTTAGCGTAGCTGTAGAAAAATCAGCGACTACTACTACTGCTACAACAGGTAATGCCGGTGCATCGCAAGGTGACGTTGCCGATGATGATGCGTCCAATAAATCCCTGTGGTGGATATTCATCGCCAGCTTTGGTGGTGGCTTCATTGCATTGATAACGCCTTGTGTGTTCTCCATGATTCCTATCACGGTGAGCTTTTTCACTAAACGTAGTGGCACCAGGGCGCAAGGTATCAAGAACGCATTTGTCTATTCTCTGTCTATCATCGTTATTTATACCCTGCTGGGCTTCCTGATCACCAAAATATTTGGTGCCAGCGCGCTCAATTCATTGGCCAGTAATGGAATTGCCAACATGATCTTCTTTGTGATTTTCCTGTTGTTTGCGTTTTCATTCCTCGGCGCATTTGAAATCAGCTTGCCTAGTTCATGGGCGAACGTATCTGATTCAAAGGCGGGTATGGGTAGTATGATAGGTATTTTCTTCATGGCACTCACCCTGGCGATTGTATCTTTCTCCTGTACAGGCCCTATCTTAGGAAACCTGCTGGTACTGGCTGCTAAAGGCGGTAATTCCGGTCCTTTGGTAGGTATGTTCGGTTTCTCACTGGCACTGGCAATTCCATTTTCCCTGTTTGCGCTGTTCCCCAGCCTGCTGAATAAAATCGGTAAGTCAGGTGGATGGCTGAATGCGGTGAAAGTAACATTGGGCTTTGTGGAGCTGGCATTGGCCCTGAAGTTCTTCTCTAACGTAGACATGGCTTACCACTGGAACCTGCTGGATCGCGAAATATTCCTGGCACTGTGGATCGCTATCTTTGGTCTGTTGACATTATACCTGATTGGTAAGCTGAAATTCAGCCACGACAGCGATGTTCCGTTCCTGACGGTAACAAGACTCTGCTTTGCCATCGTTACATTTACCTTTGTGATCTATATGATTCCTGGTATGTGGGGTGCGCCACTGAAAGGTATCAGCGGATTTTTGCCTCACGAAGGTTCACAGGATTTCAACCTGAATAAATCATTGGTAGATATACAGGCATCCCTGGAAAGTGGCGCGGGTAGTGGAAGTGGCACTCACACTGCGAATACCGTGAAACCTAAAAAGCTGGTGGATATCTTACATTCTGAAATCCCTGGTGTAGAAAATACTTTCTTTGATTACGAAGAGGCGCTGGCAGCAGCTAAAGCCGCCAACAAGCCGCTGATGCTGGATTTCACCGGACATACCTGTGTGAACTGTCGTAAGTTCGAAAAATCAGTATTATCGGCGCCGGCAGTAATGAAGATTCTGCGTAACGACTTTATCGTAGCTTCTTTGTATACTGATGAGAAAACCTCTCTTTCTGATGAGGAGAAGTATGTTTCTAAAACTACCGGTGAAAAAGTAAACAACGTAGGTCAGAAGAACCAGGATCTGGAAGTGAGCAAGTTTAATCGTAACTCGCAACCATACTACATTCCAGTAGATCTGGAAGGTAAACAGCTGGTAAATAAAGGATATGGTTATGATCCTAAAGAAGATGTAGACGCATTTGTGAAATACCTGGAAGATGCAAAAGCAGAATTTGCAAAACGTCAGGCTAAATAATAAATAGCTATAAAAGAAGAAGGCCATCAAGCATTATGCTTGATGGCCTTCTTCTTTTATAGCTATTTATCAGAATGAATAGTTCAGCAATGCTGCTCCGCTGATCTTGTCCTGCTGGCGATTCGTCAGGTTCTTCACACTCAGCATATTCTCCTGCAGTTCGGATTCTCCCAGGATAATTACATAAGGGATACCTCTTTTATCGGCATACTTCATTTGTTTATCCATTTTGGCATTTTCATGGAACAATTCGGCGGCAATACCTTTTTGCCGTAATTGCATCATATAGCCAAAAGCTGCGCGGGCGCTGTCTTCTCCGAGGTTCAGGAACAATACTTTGGTAGATTGTTGTGCCGTTTCAGGGAATAGTTGCAATTCTTCCAGTACATCATAAATACGGTCTACGCCGAAGGATATACCCACACCGGAAATGCCCTCCAAACCGAAGGTACCTGTGAGATTATCATATCGGCCACCACCGCCAATGCTGCCCATTTTCACGGTAGCAGGCGCTTTTACTTCTACAATCAATCCTGTATAGTAATTAAGACCACGTGCCAGTGTGAGGTCTAATATAGGGGTAGTGTTAAAAGTGGTATAGCCGGAATGCAGTACGAAGTCAAGTTCTTCGATACCTTTTTTACCGGTTTCCGAAGCCGCAAACAGTGTACGGAGTTGAGCCAGCACGGATTGATTATCGCCTTTAATTCCCAGGAAATTTTCAATAATGGTAATATCTTCTTCTGTTAATCCACGTTCACGCAGTTCCCCTTTTACGCCATCCATTCCAATTTTATCCAGTTTATCTATGGAGATGGTAATGTCGGTGAGCATTTCTGTTTTTCCAACCAGTTCGGCCAGGGCAGCGAGTATCTTGCGGTTATTAATGCGCAGCTCATATCCCTGCAGCCCTAATTTGGTGAACACGGAATCATAGATGAGCAGTAATTCCACTTCATTGAGGAGTGAATTACTTCCCACTACATCAGCATCACATTGATAAAATTCGCGGTAACGGCCTTTGGCAGGACGATCGCCTCTCCAAACGGGTTGCATTTGATAGCGTTTGAAAGGGAGGGCCAGTTCATGTTGGTTCATCACCACATATCTCGCAAAAGGAATGGTAAGGTCGTATCTTAATGCTTTCTCTGTTAACAGGGAAGCCAGTTCACGGCTGTCTTTCGCTTGTTGCGCCTGTTCATAGATTTCCCCGTTGTTCAGGATTTTAAAGATCAGTTTATCGCCTTCTTCTCCATATTTTCCCATCAGTGTCGACAAATTCTCCATGGCAGGGGTTTCCAGTGGCTGGAAGCCGAATACTTCGAAGGTATCTCTGATGGTTTGGAAGATATAGTTACGTTTTCTTACTACCACCGGGCCGAAATCGCGGGTGCCTTTAGGAATACCGGGTTTTATCATCTCAAAAAATTATTAAAAGTTTTATTGTTGCTGGTCTGCAATCTGTTCGCAGGCCTCATAAATCATTTTATATACGGGGGCAAACAGGGCGTCGTCGAACCAGGGATCTGGTACTTCCTGTTGCTCCGGCAGCAGGAAATGGACTTTTGCTTTGTCTGCTTCGTTGCGTGCTTTGCGGGTGACATCATTATAATTGCTCCGGTCCATTACATAGATGCGATCAAAAGTATCGAAATCTGTGGGCTGGAAATGTCTGCCACGGAGGCCGGAGATATCTACACCATTTTTCCGGGCAATGGTCACTGATCTGCGATCAGGGGCATCGCCTACGTGCCAGTTGCCGGTGCCGGCGGAGTCAATTTCCCAATCCAGTTGCCTCGCCTCGGCGAGGTGCCTCATAATCCCTTCTGCCAGTGGTGAACGGCAGATATTACCAAGGCAAACCATCAATATTTTCATGCGGATCAATAATTGAATATCTGGCCGCAAACCTACAAGATATTATGGAAATGTGCATTGATTTGCATCTTTATCATGAAAACAGGCGTAAAAGAGAGAATTTTAGTGTTATAGAGGATAAAAGGCTGCAAATTGTAAAATGCAGGAAATGATGATATTTTAAATCGAAATATTACAACATGTTGAAAAAATGCCTCAAATTGCGGCCGGATAAGCAATAGAATGCGGTTTTGTTGCAGTTTTTTAACATTCTTCTAAAATTCTCTTTACCCGATTAAAAAATTATTTTTTGTATAATTGTAATTCGCAACATGGAAACACACGAAGAACAAACAAGCAGAAGACAGGAAAGCAGGTATCGGCCAATGGGTGAGCTGATCAGAGGGTTGTTTTTTATACTCTTTGGTTTGTTCGCAATTTTTGCAGAAAAACTGGGACTGGCACAGTTCCGTATATCTCCTACTACAATGAGTATTGCGGGAGCAGTGTTAATGATCTACGGCCTCTTTAGGGTTTACAACGGAGTGAGAAAACTTTTTATTAACAGGAACTAAAGAGGTGTGATATGTTTTTCAGTTTTAGAAAGATGAATGCTGTATATTTAGCGGCAATTACTTTGATGGCGGCCTGTGGCCCCAATCCAAATGCGAAAAAATTAGATACAGCTACAGAAGGAACCATCCGCATTAGTGTGGATGAAACATATAAACCGCTGATCGATTCTGAAATAAAGGTTTTTGAATCGCTGTATCCCAAAGCACACATCATTCCTACTTATAAGCCGGAGACGGAGTGCTTTAAAGATCTTTTAAATGATAGTGCGCGACTGGTGATCGTTACCCGCGATTTTAATCAACAGGAGTTGGATTATTTCAAGCAGTTGAAATATAAGCCTACCAGCCTTTTATTGGCCTGGGATGCGCTGGCCCTGGTGGTGAATAAAGAAAATCCTGACTCTATATTAAATATGGAACAGGTACGCGGAATTATGAACGGCACCAATAATGAAAGAAAATGGCAACTGGTGTTTGATAATGCCAACTCAAGCACCGTGCGATATATTCTGGACTCCATCAACATGGGTAAGCCTTTGCCGACCAATACCATGGCTGCCAAAACCAACCCGGAAGTGGTGGATTATGTGTCCAAAAATAAAGACGCAATAGGCGTGATAGGGGTGAGCTGGATTTCTGATCCTGCAGACTCCACAGCGATGGCTTTTACAAGAAAAGTATCGGTAGTGAGGCTTAGGGCAGACAATGGTTCGGATTTTGTTAAGCCATACCAAGCTTATATTGGTATTGGTACCTATCCATTAAAGCGCGGCTTCTTCTTTTGCCTGAATGAGCCTTATCATGGGCTTGGCAACGGATTTGCAACCTTTCTCGGCAGTTATGAAGGACAACTGGTAATAAAACAGTTTCGCTTATTCCCGGCCAGATTGAATGTAGTATTCAGAGAAGCCAATCTGAAGTAGAAAAAAAACACAACTAAAACTAAAAAACCAGATTGCATGAACAAACGGAAAAGTTTAATCGTAGCACTGCTTTGCGCTGCCTCCAGTGGTGCGATGGCCCAATCTGTGGAAGATGGATTGAAAGACCTGTATTATGGTAAGTATCTGTCTGCCAAGCAGAATTTTGAGAAAGTGATTGCCGCAAAGCCTACGGAGGACAAAGCTTATTATTACCTCGGTATAGCACAACTCGGACAAGAAGATGTAGCAGGTGCTGCAGCTACTTTCCAGAAAGGGTTACAGTCAGTACCTACTTCTGCTTTATTACAGGTAGGTATGGGCCGTATTGATCTGCTGAAAGGCGACGCTGCTGCTGCTAAAACTAAATTTGAAGCTGCCAGCGCTGCTACACAAGGTCGTGATGGAGATGTGGCCCGCGCTATCGCTGACGCCAACACAGAAGTGAAAGGTGGTGATCGTCCTTACGCACTCACCATTATGGAAAAGCTGCTGAACAACGAAGGACGCAAGAAAAAAGAACAATACACTGCTACCGCAGCTGACTATATTGAACTGGGAGATGCTTACCGCTTCCTGGGTGGTGAAAATGGTGGTAAAGCCATCACTACCTACGAAAAAGCACTGGAAGTTGATCCTAACAATGCAGAAGCCGTAATGAAAGAAGGTTTGGTGAACTACAATGCAAGGCTGAAAGCCGAAGCAGTAGCTGATTACACCAAAGCTACCAACATGGACCCTAAATATGGTCCTGCTTTCTACGAGCTGTTTAACTTCTACATCACGCCTAAAAAGGATCAGTTATCCTGGGAAAATGCTGCTAAATACCTGGAGCAATACATGGCGGTAGCAGATCCGGCTGATAAAACTAAAAACGAATACTTGTCTGCTTACATCTCTTTCTTCAAGAAAGACTACGATGCAGCGATCACCAAGGGTAAAGCTACCCTGCCAGGTGCAGACGCTTTCTACCAGAATAAGCTGAACCTGCTGATTGGTGACGCTTACCTGCAGAAAGGTGACTCCCTGAACGCTAAACAGGTAATGGATGAATACGTTTCTAAAGTTGGTGACTCCAAACTGGATTCCAACGACTATAAGTTGTTGAGCACCATCTACATGAAGCTGAAATCCAGCGATGCTGCGACTCAGACCGACTACACCAACAAAGGATTGGCTTACCTGGAAAAATATGCAGGATCTATCACTGCAAAAGATCCGGAAACATTTACCCAGATTGCAGAACAGCTGAAAACAGCTAAAAACTACACTGCTGCTGCTGAATGGTATGAAAAAGCCAACGAATTATCTGTGGCTAACAAAGTACAGCTGCAGGCTATCGATTACTTTAACGTAGGTCTTAACTACTTCTACGGCGCCGTAGCGGTAAATCCATATGACACTACCCTGCTGAATAAAGCAGATATGGCATTCCAGAAAGTAATTGAAGTAAAACCAGACCTGGGTACCGGTTACTACTGGAGAGGATATACCAACAATGCAAAAGATCAGCAGGCGCAGGCAGGTATCGCTAAGCCATACTATGACAAATACATAGAAATGTCTGAAAGCGACCCAGCTAAGAATAAAACTACGCTGATCAAAGCTTACAGCTATGAAATGCTGTATTACTACTATAAAGAAGATAAAGCCAATCTGAAGATCTATGCAGATAAATTGCTGGGATTAGATCCGAACAACGATACGGCTAAACAAATCATGGATAACATGGCTGCCCGTGAAAAAGCGGCTAACAAGCCAGCGGCTAAACCTGCTGCAAAGTCAGGTCAGAACAAGAAATAAGTCGTAAATACGATAAAATAACTAAAAACCTCCTGTACCCACAGGAGGTTTTTTAGTTTCCGGTTGGTGAAAAAAGATAATATTTTAACGGCTAATAGATTTGATATTTGGTCAACTTACAGTATTTTTGCGCATTCGGACAATGTTTTTATCGGGAAGCTTATGTATACAGACACTGTATTTTTGTCAGCAACGACTACTCCTTTTAGCTATTTCCCTATAGTATTGCAATTAGTTGCAGCTTTAGGTTTCGTAGGGATCACGATGTTAGCTACTCACTTTTTAGGTCCCAAACGCAAAACCAGCGATAAGCTTATTAACTTTGAGAGTGGTATCGAGCAAAAGGGAAATGCCCGTCAGCCGATGGCCATCAAATACTTTCTTACCGCTATTCTTTTCGTGTTATTTGATGTGGAAGTAATCTTTTTCTATCCGTATGCTGTTAATTTCAAAGCGCTGGGATGGGAAGGATTTATGGCAGTGTTGATGTTTGTGGGCTTCTTTTTGTGTGGATTTATCTACATTACGAAGAAGGGCGCTCTGAAGTGGGAAGACTAATTTTAAAACGCTAAACTTAATCCAATGGCTCGTCCGGTTCAATATAATAACAAGGTGAAAATGGTGGAAATCCCTGAGGGATATTCCGGTGAAGGATTTTATGCCACATCATTTGACAAAGTAATAGGCCTGGCGCGTAAGAACTCCATCTGGCCTTTACCTTTTGCCACTTCCTGCTGTGGTATTGAATTCATGGCTACAATGGCAGCTACCTATGATATGGCCCGCTTTGGAGCGGAACGTATGGCGTTTACGCCCCGTCAGTGCGATTTGCTGATGGTGATGGGTACTATTTCCAAAAAAATGGGCCCTATTGTACGCCAGGTGTACCTGCAAATGGCTGAACCACGCTGGGTAATGGCGGTAGGTGCCTGCGCCAGCAGCGGTGGTATCTTTGATACCTATTCTGTATTACAGGGTATTGATCAGGTGATTCCGGTAGATGTATATGTGCCGGGATGCCCTCCAAGACCAGAAGGCATTATCGATGGTTTCATGAAAATACAGGACCTCGTAGGTAATGAAAGTCTTCGCCGCCGCAACTCCGACAGATATAAGGAGCTGATGGAATCATATGGCATCATGTAAGGAGGAGAATGGTTAATTGTAAATCGTAAATTTCAAATTGTTAATGTCTTTAACAAACGAACGCATACAGCAACGCCTGACGGAAAAGTTTGGAGATGTGCTTACCGGCTTTGAAGAGCCGTTTGGGCTGCTTACCCTCACCGCACAGAAAGATTATAACCTGAAAGTAATGCAATTCCTGTTTGATGATGAGGAGTTGCGTTTTCGTTTTTTAACGGATATCACTGCAGTGCATTATCCCGATAAAAAAAATGAAGAACTGGCAGTCGTATATCATCTTCATAACCTGCAGGACAACATCAGGCTTCGTCTGAAAGTATTTGCACCAGTAGCCCAGCCAGATGTTTTCACCGCAACTAAACTGTACGAATCTGCCAACTGGATGGAGCGCGAAACATATGATTTCTTCGGAATCAACTTTGTTGGGCATCCTAACCTGATACGCGTACTGAATGTGGATGAAATGACCTATTTCCCTATGAGAAAGGAATTTCCGCTGGAAGACTCCATGCGTATTGATAAAGATGATGAGATGTTTGGAAGGGGAGGAACTATTTAATACAACCAGGTTATGTTAGATCAGAAACAACATATAAAATTGCCGGAAGGCTCAATCGAAAAAGATACGACCACGCTTAACCTGGGTCCTACTCACCCGGCTACACACGGCGTATTTCAGAACATTCTGGAAATCGATGGCGAACGTATTGTAAGCGCTGTTTCTACCGTAGGGTATATCCACCGTGCTTTCGAAAAAATCGCAGAACGTCGTCCTTACTACCAGATTACACCACTTACCGATCGTCTGAACTATTGCTCTGCCCCTATTAATAATATGGGCTGGTTGCTGACCGTAGAAAAACTCCTGGGTATTGAAACACCTAAAAGAGTAGATTATCTGCGTGTTATCATCATGGAGCTGGCACGTATTGCAGATCACCTGATCTGTAGCTCCGTAATGGGAGTAGATACCGGCGCATTAACCGGTTTCGTATACGTGATGACCTACCGGGAACTGATATACGAAATTTATGAAGAAATATGCGGCTCCCGTCTTACGACCAACATCGGTCGTATCGGTGGTTTTGAAAGAAATTTCACGCCTGCCGCATTTGCCAAAATAGAACGCTTCCTCGCTGAATATCCTGCCGTATTGAAAGAATTTGAAACCCTGCTTACCCGCAACCGTATTTTTATGGAGCGTACCCAGGGTGTAGGCGGTATCAGCGCAGAAAGAGCCCTCAGCTACGGCTTCACCGGTCCTAACCTGCGTGCAGCAGGCGTGGATTACGATGTACGCGTAGCTAATCCTTACTGCTCTTACCAGGATTTTGACTTCTCCGTTCCGGTAGGTACTACCGGCGATAGCTACGACCGCTTCCTGGTACGTAACGCAGAAATGTGGGAAAGTCTCAGCATTATCCGTCAGGCGATGGATAAGCTGAAAACATTGCCTGACAATGTTTATCACGCAGATGTTCCTGCTTACTACCTGCCTGCTAAAGAGGATGTATATACGAAAATGGAAGCACTCATCTATCACTTTAAAATAGTGATGGGTGAAACAGATATATTACCAGGTGAAGTGTACAACGCTGTAGAAGGTGCGAATGGTGAACTTGGATTTTACCTGATCAGCGATGGTGGCCGTAGTCCTTACAGACTGCATTTCCGCCGTCCCTGCTTCATTTACTACCAGGCATATGCTGAACTGGTACAGGGTGGCATGTTGAGTGATGCGATCGTTTGTATGAGTAGCCTGAACCTGATTGCAGGTGAGCTGGATGCGTAGTAGCCAATTGCGGTGACAACACGAATCTGCTAAAGAATATTTTGAAGATTAAAGCTGATTAAAAAAATGGCTGTGGTTCAATTTTCGGAAGAGAAACTGAATAAAGTAAAAGAAATCATTGCACGCTACCCGCAAGGGAAGCAGAAAAGTGCATTGCTACCAGTGCTGCACCTGGCTCAGGAAGCATTTGGTGGATGGTTAAGTGCAGAAACAATGGACTACGTGGCAACGTTACTGCAACTTGAACCAATTGAAGTATACGAGGTAGCAACTTTCTATAGCATGTACAACCTGAAACCAGTAGGTACTTACCTTTTTGAGGTATGCCAAACAGGTCCATGCATGGTAAGCGGCTCTGATCAGATCATTGATTATATTAAAACAAAACTGGGAATCGGTGTAGGCGAAACTACGGCAGACGGGTTATTTACCCTGAAAACGGTAGAGTGCCTTGGTGCCTGTGGATATGCGCCCATGATGCAATTGGGTAAACATTACCGCGAACACCTCACACCAGCCAAGGTTGATGAAATCATTGCAGAATGCAGGGCTAAAGCAAACGCAAACTGATGCATCCGAAAAACAACACATTCATGCGTTTAAAGGAAATGTATCAGCGCCACAAACTGCAATTCGTTGAAGCACTATTGCTGATGGGGTTACTCACAGCATTATGGCGGATCGACAACTGGTTTGTTTCCTTTATTTGTGGTGTCAGCGCCGGCCTGCTGTTTTACAGACTGGCAGACCGCATTTCGCAACACGGCATACGTAAGGCATAAAAGATATACACAAAAATCTGTTGATGGGGCCGGGAATACCGGAACCATTACACCATAAGGAAGACAATGGGACGCAAATTACTGTTAGATAAAGCACATATTGAAGGCATCCGGTATTATGACACCTACCGGGCCAATGGCGGTTATGCGGCAGCTGAAAAAGCGCTGAAAACGATGGGACCGGAAGGCGTACTGGAAGAAGTGAAAAAGAGCGGCCTGAGAGGTCGTGGTGGTGCAGGGTTTCCTACCGGCATGAAGTGGAGTTTCATCGCCAAACCAGAAGGTGTTCCCCGTTACCTCGTTTGTAACGCGGATGAATCAGAGCCCGGTACTTTTAAAGACCGCTACCTGATGGAGTTTATCCCTCACCTCCTCATCGAAGGACTCCTGATCTCCAGCTTTACCCTCGGTGCTAACAGTTGCTATATCTATATCCGCGGTGAATACGCCTGGATTCCGGATATCCTGGAACAGGCCATTGCAGAAGCTAAAAACAAAGGCTGGCTGGGTAAAAACATCCTGGGTACCGGCTTTGACCTGGAAATATATGTACAACGCGGTGCAGGTGCTTATATCTGTGGTGAGGAAACGGCCCTGATTGAGTCGCTGGAAGGTAAGCGCGGTAATCCACGTATTAAGCCTCCATTCCCGGCGGTGAAAGGATTGTGGCAATCTCCTACTGTAGTAAACAACGTAGAAACACTCGCAGCCGTAGTACCTATCATCAACATCGGCGGTGATGAATATATTAAATACGGCACCGGCAAATCTACCGGTACCAAACTGATTTCTGCCTGCGGTAATATCAACAAGCCCGGTGTATATGAAATTGAAATGAATATCTCTGTAGAAGAATTTATCTATTCTGATGAATACTGCGGTGGTATCAAAAATAATAAACGTCTGAAAGCCTGTATCCCCGGTGGATCTTCTGTTCCGGTGTTACCGGCTAACCTGTTGCTGAAAACAGCGAAAGGGGAGACGCGTATGATGACTTACGAAAGCCTGGCAGATGGCGGATTTGCTACCGGTTCCATGTTGGGATCAGGTGGTTTTATTGTGATGGATGAAGACCAGTGTATTGTACGTAACACCCTCACTTTTGCCCGCTTCTATCATCACGAAAGCTGTGGCCAGTGTAGCCCTTGCCGTGAAGGTACCGGCTGGATGAAGAAAGTGTTGCACAATATCGAATACGGTAAAGGCAAGATGAGTGATATCGATTTGTTGTGGGATATTCAACGCAAAATTGAAGGAAATACAATCTGCCCACTTGGTGATGCAGCAGCATGGCCGGTAGCAGCAGCGATCCGTCACTTCCGCGATGAATTCGAATGGCATGTGGCTAATCCACAGGAATCACAGACCCGTAATTTCGGGTTGGCGCATTATGCAGATCCATTACCAGCACCAGCTGCTGTATAGTAACGGGTCGGCAAACCAATGAATAGTAAATAAGTTACAAAATCATAAACTTTGCTTCGTGGCTGCCCGGCAGCTTGCAGGCAAAAACTATAATAAGATGGCGGAGGAAAAAAAATTATTTAAGGTTAAAATCGATAACATCTCTGTAGAGGTGGAACCCGGTACAACCATACTGAACGCGGCCAGACAGATAGGAGGAGAAATAGTGCCGCCAGCCATGTGTTACTACTCCAAACTACAGGGTAGCGGTGGTAAATGCCGTACCTGCCTGGTGAAAGTATCCAAAGGTTCAGATGCCGATCCGCGCCCTATGCCTAAACTGGTGGCCAGCTGCCGTACTACTGTAATGGATGGTATGGAAGTAGCCAACATCACTTCTCCGGAAGTATTGGACGCACGTAAAGGTGTAGTGGAATTCCTGTTGCTGAATCACCCACTGGATTGTCCGGTATGTGATCAGGCCGGAGAATGCCACCTGCAGGATCTGAGCTATGAACATGGCGCAGACGCTACCCGCTACGAATTCAAACGCAGAACTTTTGATAAAGTAGACCTCGGCGATCATATCAAATTGCACATGACCCGTTGCATCCTTTGCTACCGTTGTGTGTACACTGCTGATCAACTCACTGAAAAACGTGAACACGGGATATTGGGCCGTGGAGATGCTTCCGAAATCAGTACTTACATCTCCCAATCCCTGGATAACGACTTTATCGGTAACGTGATTGATGTATGCCCGGTAGGTGCATTAACAGATCAGACCTTCCGTTTCAAAAACCGTGTATGGTTCCTGAAACCGGTAGATGCACACCGTAACTGCGAAAACCCTAAATGCTGCGGTAAAACAGTATTGTGGATGCGCGGTGATGAAGTATTCCGTGTAACAGCCCGCAAAGACAAATACGGCGAAGTAGAAGCATTTATTTGCGATACCTGCCGTTTTGATAAAAAAGAAGCGAAAGACTGGATCATTGAAGGTCCACGCAAAATAGAACGTAACAGCGTTATTTCTCAGGGTCACTATGTGAATACCGTGAAACCTAAAGATGCGCTGGTGGAAGTATTGGATGGAAGACAACCTAAACTGGTGTTTAATATTCACTCTGAAAGCCAGGTAAACAGACCGGAAATTGATCTTTCCAAGATCGCCGGCCCGGCTCACTCTGATGATTTTAAGAAGTAACAATCGTAATTACGTGTAAGTATGACCTTATTAAGCATAGATTGGTTTTTTATAATTGAAAAAGTACTCCTGATATCAGTGGTACTGGTGCTTTCACTGGTAGTGGCTATGTATTCTACCTGGGGCGAAAGAAAAGTAGCAGCATGGATACAGGATCGTATAGGTCCTAACCGTGCGGGTTTCATGGGACTACTGCAACCGCTGGCAGATGGTGGTAAACTCTTCTTCAAAGAAGAGATTATTCCTACCAACTCCAATCGGTTCCTCTTTATCCTTGGTCCGTCTATCGCCATGATGGTGGCCTGTATGACCAGCGCTGTAATCCCCTGGGGAGATAGCCTGGTAATTGCCGGTCGTACCATTTCCCTGCAGGTGGCCGATGTAAACATTGGTATCCTCTTCATTTTCGGTACCGTGAGCATGGGCGTGTATGGTATTATGATTGGTGGCTGGGCATCTAATAATAAGTTTTCCCTGCTGGCATCTATCCGTGCTGCTTCGCAGATTATCTCTTATGAGTTGCCGATGGGACTGGCTTTGATAGCTTTGCTGATGCTGACCGGCACCCTGAGCTTAAAAGACATCGTAGAGCAACAGCGCCATAGCTTATGGAATGTGGTGTATCAGCCACTGGGCTTCTTCATCTTCCTGATATGTGCTTTTGCAGAAACTAACCGTGCACCGTTTGACTTACCGGAGGCAGAGAACGAATTGAATGGTGGTTATCACCTGGAATATTCTTCCATGAAACTCGGTTTCTTCCTGTTTGCGGAATATATCAACATGTTTATCAGTTCTGCGCTGATTGCTACTATGTACTTTGGTGGTTATGCCTTCCCGTATATGGATAGCCTGGGCCTGGATGGCAACCTGCTCACGATTCTTGGATTCCTGGCGTTGTTTATTAAAACGCTTTGTTTCATATTTTTCTTTATGTGGGTGCGCTGGACTGTTCCGAGATTCCGTTATGATCAGCTGATGCGTTTGGGTTGGAAAATCATGATTCCACTGGCATTGGCGAATATGCTGATCACAGGAGCTGTAATACTGGCGCGTCAACATTAATATCATCTAATTAAATACACACCTTGGTGTGGATTAAATAAAGCATTTATGCAAGCATTAACAAACAGGGCAAAAGCAGTAGATCGCCGGCCGATGACCTTCGCAGAGAAGTTGTACATCCCGGCTATTGCAAAAGGCATGAGTATTACATTCAAGCACCTTTTTCAACGCAAGGCAACAGTGAGCTTCCCTGAGAAGAAGCGTGAGTTTAGCCCGGTGTTCCGTGGTTTACATGTATTAAACCGGGATGAAGAAGGACGTGAAAGATGCACTGCCTGCGGATTGTGTGCGGTAGCCTGTCCTGCTGAAGCCATTACCATGGAGGCAGCAGAAAGAAAACCAGGAGAAGAAAATCTGTATAGAGAAGAAAAGTATGCGGCGAAATATGAAATCAATATGCTGCGTTGTATTTTCTGTGGTTTTTGTGAAGAAGCCTGTCCTAAAGATGCGGTATATATGTCTGAAACCTTTGCTCCGGCAAACTATCAGCGTAAAGGGTTTATCTATGGAAAAGATGACCTGTTGATTCCTCATCCGAAAGAGAACAAATAATATTATTCACAGCGCACATTTAGCTAAAAATACAATAGTCAAACATAGCAGAGATGGGAATGAGTATACAACAAATAATTTTCATGGTGCTGTCGGTCATCGCGCTGGTGTCAGCGTTGGGCGTGGTATTGAGTAAGAATCCTGTGACGAGCGTATTGTGCCTGATCGTAACATTCTTTACCATTGCCGGGCATTATATCATGCTGAATGCCCAGTTTCTGGCAGTAGTGCATATCATTGTATATGCAGGCGCCATCATGGTATTGTTCCTGTACGTGATGATGCTGATGAACCTGAATGCTGAACTGGAGCCGCAGAAACGCAACTGGCTGAAATATGCAGGTGCTATCAGCGGTGGTGCTTTAATGGTAGTATTGGTAGCCGCCCTGCGGGATGCCAGCATGCCTGCGCTGAGCCCGGAGGCTACTGAAATTGGTTTGATTCAAAACCTCGGTCAGCTCCTGTTCAAACAATACGTAGTACCATTTGAAGTGAGCAGTATCCTGTTCCTCAGTGCAATGGTAGGAGCCGTAGTAATTGGTAAAAAAGACTAGCAATATACGGTTGACGGGATTTTCCTTGATTCGTAATTCGTAATTCGTAATTTATTTTATGCCTGTTCAATATTACATATTCCTGAGTATCGCCTTGTTTTGCATAGGTGTGATGGGTGTACTGATGCGCAGAAATGCGATCATTATTTTTATGTGCATAGAGCTGATGCTGAATGCGGTAAACCTGTTGATGGTGTCATTCTCCAAAATGTGGGCAGATGCAGGCAGGGTAGATGCCGGATCGGCGCAGCTGTTTGTATTCTTTATTATGGTGGTAGCGGCTGCAGAAGTAGCGGTAGGATTGGCTATCATTACGATGGTCTACAGAAATACACACTCAGTAGATATTAACATTCTTAACAGGCTGAAAAATTAATAATTCTGCTTTCTTAATTATTAACTTTTTCGACGTCGTAAATAGAATTGATAAATGATTAATCTAGTTTGGCTGGTACCATTTTTACCATTATTGGGTTTCCTGGTGAATGGATTGGGACGCAGATTTTTATCCAAGTCCCTGGTAGGATTTGTTGGCAGTGGCACCGTACTGGCGTCCTTTGTGATTAGCTTATTAATATTCCTGGAAGTGAAAACTCCGGGATTTTCCGCACAGGTAGTTACCCTGTTTGATTTCATTAATGTAGGTTCCCTGCATATTCCTTTTGCTTTCCAGGTAGATCAGTTGAGTGCCTTGTTCCTGTTGGTAATCACCGGCGTAGGTACCCTGATTCATATCTACTCCACTTCTTACATGCATGAGGAAAGTAACGAAAGTTTTGCCAGGTATTTTGCTTACCTGAACCTCTTCGTTTTCTCCATGCTGATCCTGGTGTTGGGCGCCAACTATGTGATGATGTTCATTGGATGGGAAGGTGTAGGACTTTGCTCTTACCTCCTGATTGGCTTCTGGTTTAAAAATACCAGCTACAACAACGCCGCCAAGAAAGCATTTATCATGAACCGTATTGGTGACTTGGGTTTCCTGATCGCCATCTTCTTTATGATCATGCAATTTGGAACAGTTACTTTCCCGGATGTATTTGCCAAAGCAGCGCCACTGGGCATGAATAACGGTATTATCACCGCTATTGCCATGTTGCTGTTTGTAGGTGCAATGGGTAAATCTGCCCAGATTCCTTTATATACCTGGTTACCGGATGCGATGGCGGGTCCTACTCCTGTATCTGCCCTGATCCACGCGGCTACCATGGTGACCGCCGGTATTTATATGATTGCGCGTAGCAACGTCATATATACCCTGGCGCCACATATCCAAACGGTGATTGCCATCATTGGTCTGGCTACTGCTTTGTTTGCGGCATCTATTGCGTTAAAACAAAACGATATCAAAAAAGTACTGGCTTATTCTACAGTGAGCCAGTTAGGTTATATGTTCCTGGCCCTCGGCGTAGGTGCTTACGGAGCGGCAGTGTTTCACGTAATGACACACGCCTTCTTCAAAGCGCTGTTATTCCTGGGTTCCGGCTCTGTGATTCACGCCATGGGCGGTGAGCAGGATATCCGAAAAATGGGCGGACTGAAAAAATTCATGCCTACTACGGCCTGGACATTCCTCGTGGGCTGTCTGGCTATTGCAGGTATCCCTGGTTTCTCCGGTTTCTTCTCGAAAGATGAGATCCTGGCACAGGCATATGCCAATAACCCGGTATTATATGTATTGGGCCTGATTGGTGCGCTGATGACCGCCTTCTACATGTTCCGTTTATACTACATTACTTTCTCTGGTAAGTTCCGTGGTACACACGATCAGGAACATCACCTGCATGAAAGCCCTGCTGCTATTACTATTCCATTGGTGATACTGGCAGTGCTCTCCATTTTTGGTGGTTATGTTGGTTTACCGGAAGTATTTGGAACGAAGAACCTGCTGGCAGAATACCTGGCACCGGTTTTTGCGCCTTCTGCTCCTTTTGTAGTGCCGCATCACCTGTCACATGGTACTGAATGGCTGCTGATGGGTGTGAGTAGTGCGCTGGTAATTGTATTCATCCTGTTTGCACGTCAGAAATTTGCGAACTATGAAGATGCGGGTACAGAAAGTACCGGTTTGGCAAAAGTGCTCGAAAACAAATGGTACATAGACGAATTGTATGATACTATCATCGTTAAGCCACTCTACGAATTAGGCCGTTTCTTCCGTGATACTGTTGAAAAAGCGGGTATCGACCGGTTGGTAAATGGTGTAGGCCGTGGTGTACAACTGGGCGGACAACGTATCCGGCTGTTACAAAGTGGTCAGGTAGGATTTTACATCTTTGCCATGGTGATTGGTATGATCGTATTATTTGTGATCGGATTCTTATTATAAACCAATAGCAGAAGTTACAAGCGCAGATAAATTATGTTGACAGTTTTATTAATATTGATTCCTTTCATAGCGGGCCTTATCGCATTTGGTCTGAAGGGGTCCGGACCGAAGGTACTGGGCATGATTTCATCGCTGGCAACAGTGGTGATTGCAATAGGAACCTGGTGTACGTTTCGCACCGCTCCGGATAATGTGAATTTTGTTGCCGACTGGATTCCGCAGCTGGGAAGTCAATTCAGGGTAGGAGTAGATGGAATGGGCGTGATGCTTTGCTTATTGACAGCGATTGCTTCTCTGCTTGTTTTCATCACCATTTATAACCGCAACTTCGAAAAGCCTGGTGCTTTTTATGGTTTGATGTTATTATCGCAGGCCGGCTTAACAGGTGTATTCACCGCTTTTGACGCCCTACAGTTTTACATATTCTGGGAACTGGCGCTGATACCTGTTTATTTCCTTTGCTCCATGTGGGGAGGAGAAAAACGTATCGCCGTTACCTTTAAATTCTTTGTATACACTTTCCTGGGTTCCCTGTTGATGCTGGTAGGTATTATCTACCTGTATTCCCTGACCCCTGATCATTCTTTCAGCTGGACTTCCTTCACTCATTTACAGGTGAATCCGGCAGATCAGAAATGGTTATTCTGGCTGTTTTTTGCGGCTTTTGCCATAAAAATGCCAATTTTCCCTTTCCATACCTGGCAGCCCGATACTTACGAGCAATCTCCTACCCCTGTTACCATGATCCTTTCCGGTGTAATGGTGAAAATGGGTTTATTTGGTGTGATCCGCTGGTTATTACCGGTTATTCCACAAGGAGCGGCGATGTGGTCTGACGTAGCCATCGTATTATGTATCATCGGTATCATCTATGCTTCCTGCATTGCCATGGTACAAAATGATCTGAAACGTTTGATTGCTTATTCTTCCATTGCCCACATCGGTTTAATGTGTGCAGCTATTTTTGCTAACACAGAACAAAGCCTGCAAGGGGTGCTGGTACAGATGTTTAACCACGGTATCAATATCATTGGTTTGTGGATCATTGTGGAAGTAATACAAAACCGTTTGGGTGTTAAGAACATGGATCAGCTGGGCGGAATGGCGCAGAAAGCTCCGCGCATGGCTATCTTCTTCGTTATCATCAGTTTGGCTAACATCGGTTTACCGCTTACCAATGGTTTCATTGGCGAGTTCCTGATGTTCAGCGGATTGTTCCAATATAATCACTGGTTTATGGCATTTGCCGGATTAGGTATTATCCTCGCTGCTGTTTATACCCTGGGTATGATACAGAAGGTAATATTTGGTCAGAGCAATGAATTAACCGAAACCACTACAGATTTACAGCCTGGAGAAACCCTGGCTTTGAGTCTGATTGTGATCATGATCATTGTGCTGGGTGTTTATCCCAAACCTATGCTGGATTTGGTGAGTGGCACTACGGAAGTGGTAAATCAATTATTCTGATATTTAGTAGTTGCTAAATAAAAGATGGAAAAATTTGTAACGGGGTTTTGTAACGCAAAAATATGAATGCACTAATTTCTACTGCTTTATCGGGCGTTGTACTGATGTTTGTTGGTTTATTTGTACGCAATAAGCAGCATATTAAATTTTTTGCCATCGCGGCCATCCTGATAGCATTTATTGCTAACCTGGCACAGTATCCGTCTGTGGAACTCGGCGGATATGTAATGTATGGCATGATTGAAGTGACCAAATTTGGTGTGATATTCAATGCGGTAGTGTTGGGAGCCACCTTGTTATATTTCCTGTTATCCGGCAGTGAGTTTGAAAAGGTAGGAGAGCATGTAGGTGACTACTTTGCACTTGTTTTCTTCATTCTGGCGGGTATTACGTTAGCTTCTTCTTTCAGCAACCTGCTGATGTTGTTCCTGGCTATTGAAATCATGTCTATCCCTCAGTACATTCTGGCGGGAGCAGACAAGAAGAGCCTGAAAAGCAATGAAGCATCGCTGAAATATTTCCTGATGGGATCTTTCTCTACTGGTATCCTGCTGATGGGTATTACCCTGATTTATGGAGCGGCCGGTACATTTGAAATTTCCGGATTAGGATTAGGTGCGGAAAGCGTTCATCCACTGGCGTTATGCGGTATTATTCTCATGGTATTTGCGTTATCGTTTAAAGTATCTGCGGCGCCCTTCCATTTCTGGACACCGGATGTATACGATGGTTCACCTACCGTGTTTACCTCTTTCATGTCTACCATCGTGAAGGCGGGTGCTTTTGTGGCCTTCCTGCGGATGTTCCATACTGCTTTTGCAGGTGGCAGCATCAGCCAGCATTGGACTTTAATATTATCTATTATCACCGCCGTTACCCTGATTGTGGGTAACTTCAGCGCTGTATTTCAACAGAGTGTTAAACGTATGCTGGCATACTCCAGTATTGCCCAGGCTGGTTTTATGCTCTTTGCAGTAGTGGCTATGAATAAACTGGGTGGACAGGGCATTGTGCTGTATGCTGCTGCTTATAGCATTGCTACCATCGGCGTATTTGCGGTATTGATGAAACTGAAAGACTATACCTTCGAAGGATTCAATGGTCTGGCACGTAAGCAGCCTTTACTGGCAGCGGCTGTGGCGGTATTCATGTTTTCACTGGCGGGTATCCCTATAACGGCAGGTTTCTTTGCGAAATATTTTGTGCTGTCTGCAGCTATCCAGCATGGTAACTTACTGTGGCTGGTGATCGTCGCAGTACTTTGTGCAGCTATCAGCGTGTACTACTATTTCCGCGTGATTATTGCGATGTATTTCAAAACCGGTGAGCCGGAAGTGGAGCCTATCTCTGGTGGCTTTAAAGCTGCCCTGATACTCACCATTGCTTTGGTGCTGGTGCTGGGATTATTCCCTAATCTGATACTGTGCTGGATCTAGGAAAGCTGAAAGCGTAAAGCAGAAAGCAAAAAGCTATTAAAGCGAATGACCGAAGGGAGGTAATTATTCATCTCCTTTTCGGTCATTCGCTTTAATAGCTTTTTGCTTTCTGCTTTACGCTTTCAGCTTTATGCCGTTCATCCCAAAACGGATAGATTAAATAGGTATATTACACTAACTTTATAGGTAACCCTTCATTATGCAATCAAGAGATATTTTTTCACTGGCATATCGTTCTGTAACCGGCAATAAGTTGCGCACTGGTCTTACTGTGGCTATCATCGCATTGGGCATTACCGTGCTGGTAGGCATTCTGACTGCGATAGACAGCATGAAGAGCAGTATCTATAGCAGTTTCGCCAGCATGGGGGCCAACAGCTTTTCGATTCGTAATCGTGGTATGCAGGTGCATATTGGTGACGATGACAATAAAGCGTCGAAGGGCAACAAGAATATTAAGAAGGTAAAAAAATCCAATAGCAATAAGATCATCACTTACCAGGAAGCCGTTGCTTTCCGCGATCGCTATCATTTTCCGGCAATTGTAAGCGTTTCTTTTCAAGCTACGGGTATTGCTACCATTTATAAGGATGAAAAGAAAACCAATCCTAATGTGCAGGTAATTGGGGGAGATGAAAACTATCTGAAGATTTCCAATTATGAGATTTCGCAGGGAAGGGATTTTAATCAGCTGGATGTAGAGTCAGGAAGAAACGTTGCCATTTTAGGGAAGGATGTGGCGGAGAAGATATTTGGGAAGGCAATGAAAAATGTGGTGAATAGCAGTATCCGCGTGGGAGATGTCCGCTATCGTGTAATAGGTATATTGGCAAAGAAAGGGAGTAGTAAAATGATGAGTGCGGATAATGTGGTGATTACTACTGTGAATAATACCCGTAGGGTGTTTAACCGTCCTAATGCCAGTTATCAGGTAGGGGTAAGTGTAAAAGATATTAAGCAGATGGATGCGGCCCAGGGAGAAGCTACCGGACTTTTCCGCATCATCCGTGGGTTGGCAGTCAACGAAGAAGATAACTTTACACTCAGCAAAAGTGATAGCATTGCTGAAATGTTATTTGCCAGCCTGAGTAAAGTGAATTTGTTAGCCATTGTTATTGCCTTTATTACACTGTTGGGTTCAGCCATAGGGTTAATGAATATAATGTTGGTGTCTGTAGCGGAGCGTACCCGTGAAATAGGTGTTACCAAAGCATTGGGTGCTACCAGTCATGTAGTGCGTACGCAATTCCTGTATGAATCCATTATTATCAGTGTAATGGGAGGAGTTATAGGCGTTATTATGGGGATGTTGGCAGGCAACATTGTTTCTGCCCTGTTGAGTTCTTCGTTTATCATACCCTGGTTATGGATTTTTATCGGAGTAAGTATCTGTGCTGCGGTGGGACTGGTATCCGGTCTTTATCCGGCCTATAAGGCGTCTAAATTAGATCCTATCATTGCCTTGAGATACGAATAATATTTTATTATCTTGTTGTTTTCCATGTTCATGTAAAACAGTAAGCTATGCCCTTATTGATCGTTATTGCAGCTATTATTTTACTGGTAATACTGGTAACCTGGCTGCGCTTGAATACTTTCCTCTCCTTTCTTATTGTGTCTTTGCTGATGGGGTTGGCGTTGCATATGAGTGTAACGGACATTACCCAGTCTATTCAAACCGGTATTGGGAAAACGCTGGGATCACTGATTGTGGTGATTGTATTTGGAGCGATGCTGGGAAAGCTGGTAGCGGAAAGTGGTGCTGCGCAACAAATTGCCGGCAAGTTAATGAACCTTTTTGGCCCCAGATACGTGCAATGGTCGCTGATGCTCACCGGGTTTATAGTAGGTATTCCACTGTTTTATACGATTGGGTTTGTATTGATGGTGCCGCTGATTTTTACGGTGGCGGCTCGTACAAAACTGCCGGCGGTATACCTGGGTATCCCCATGCTGGCTTCTTTGTCTGTTACACATGGTTATTTACCACCACATCCATCGCCCACTGCATTGGTAGCACAGTTTCACGCTAATATGGGCATGACGCTGGTGTTTGGAATCATCGTGGCGGTACCTGCCATTATTTTAGCAGGACCGGTGTTTTCCCGTTTCCTCAAACATTATGAAACGCCATCGGGGAAGTTATTTGTGGCGGCGCCGGTTCCGGAAGAACAGCTGCCGGGACTGTTTACGAGTCTTTTTACGGCCTTGCTACCGGTATTTCTACTGGCGGTAACTGCTGTTGTTAAATTATATACCAGCGAGGGGCAACCGGTATACCAAGTGGCCAGCTGGTTGGGAGACCCATTGATCGTTATGCTGCTGGCAGTATTGAACGCTATGGTGCTGCTGGGATTGAGAAGAGGGATGCCAGCAAAGAAAATACTGGGTTTTATGGATGATGCGGTAAGAGATGTGGCCGTGATCATCCTGATTATAGGAGGTTCAGGTGCACTTACGCAGTTGCTGCACGATAGTAAGGTAAGCAGTTATATTGCGGAAACGTTGCAAAACCTGCATCTGCATCCGTTGCTGCTGGCCTGGGGCATTGCCGCGATTATCCGGGTATGTATAGGATCTGCTACTGTAGCCGGATTAACCACGGCAGGTATCGTGGCGCCCATGATAGCCGCTTCCGGAGTAAATCCCAACCTGATGGTACTGGCCACTGGTGCGGGTAGCCTCATGTTCTCTCATATCAATGATGCCGGTTTCTGGATGTTCAAAGAATACTTTAACTTGTCAGTGAAGGATACCATCAAAACATGGTCAGTGATGGAAACAATTGTTTCCGTAACAGGGTTAATCGGGTGTTTGTTGTTAAGTATGGTAGTATAACGGAGATGGATATACGGAATGTGCTTTACAGGTAAATATAAATAGCGTCTAAATATTTTTTCATGGAATGGTATCAGTTAACAAACGCGGCGCAGGTGGATTCTCCTGCTGTTGTTGTTTATAAAGACAGGGTATTGGAAAACATTGCATTGCTGAAAACAATGATCGATGACATACAACGGTTACGCCCACACGTAAAAACAAATAAGATAGCGGAAGTGACGCAACTCATGCTGGAAGCGGGAATACAACGTTTCAAATGCGCTACCATCGCGGAAGCGGAAATGCTGGGTATGACCGGGGCGCCCGATGTGTTAATGGCGTATCAGCCAGTAGGACCCAAGGTAGTGCGTTTACTGGAGTTGGTGCAGAAATATCCGCAAACATCTTTCTCTTGTATTATAGATAGCGCAGATGCAGCTTTAGCTATCAGTGGTGCTTTTGCGGCGCAGGGACGTCGTTTGCCGGTATATCTGGATGTGAATGTAGGGATGAATCGCACCGGTATTAAACCCGGAAAGGCCGCATTGGAGCTGTATCAGTATCTGCATACTTTACCTGGTATTACTCCCGTAGGACTGCATGCATACGACGGTCATCTTCATGATACGGACATCACTATACGAAAGGAAAAATGCGATGCCGCTTATGCGCCAGTTGAAGCATTGGCAGCGCAGATTACTGCCGGTGGGCTTCCTGCTCCGGTGATTGTGGCCGGCGGTAGCCCTACCTTTCCGATACATGCCCAAAGAAAGGATATTCAATGCAGTCCCGGTACCTTCATTTTCTGGGATTGGGGATATGGCCGGAATTTACCGGACCAGCCATTTAAATGGGCCGCGCTGGTAATGAGCCGGGTAATTTCTGTAATTGATGAAACACATATTTGTCTGGACCTGGGACATAAATCAGTAGCCGCTGAAAATCCTCAGCCAAGAGTCCATTTTCTCAATGCACCAGCAGCTACGCCTGTATCCCAAAGTGAAGAACATTTGGTGTTGCAAGTGGCAGACTCGTCGCTATATCCGGTGGGCACTTTGTTTTATGGGGTGCCGTTGCATATTTGTCCTACGGTGGCCTTATATGAAAAGGCATATGTTGCGGAAGAGAACACGGTAACAGCAAACTGGCGCATTGTGGCGCGGGACAGACAAATTATTTTGTAGCAAAAAGGAGAAAGCATAAAGCAAAAAGCTATTGAGGCGAATGACCAGCGCGTAAAATTAAATCCGCTTTAGTCATTCGCCTCAATAGCTTTTTGCTTTATGCTTTCTGCTTTCCGCTCAATAATACAATTGTGACAACACATCCGTTTCATCAAACGACTTCGGTTTCAGTCCTAGGTATTCTGTGTATTGTGTCAATGTAAACAATGGTTTTAGTCTTGATTGTAAACCATTTTGTATACTGTTCATTTTGGTGGTATAAGCTTTCTGATTACTTTGTTGTAAGGGCTGCAGGGCTACCTTTTGTCGAAGATATCCGGTTACAATATTCAGTAATTTAGGCTTTTGTATAGCCGTTAATAATAACGATTTATCCAGCTTATTTACAATGGAACTGGCGGTACCTTCTATATTCATGGTAGGCGCCTGAAACAAAGTATTCATAGCCAGTGCGGTATAAGAAAAAAAGCATACCAGCAATAGTCCTGAAGAGAACAGTTTTTTCATGTGCAGCGTGGATTTAGATCTTGGTGATGACTATTTAAATATACTAAATAGTTCTTATTGCATCACCATTTTCACGTACTGAATTTGAGTGTTACCTTCTTCATCAATAGTGATATATTCAGACAGGATGGTTTTATTATTTATCCACTGCACCATGCCCGGGCCCCAGTCGGTGAGACTAGCTTCTCCTACTGGTTTTATCTCATTGTTATCTACAGAAAATAATTGAAATCCATTCGGATCAAAGGCCGCAACGAGATCCATAGAGGCGGTGAGAATATATTTTTTATCCGGTGAAATATACGGCGCGGACCAGGTCATCATAGAATCACCGTTCACGGTGTTTACCAGTTCAAAGGCGCTGCCTTCATAGTAGGTAACAAAAAATCCTTTTCTTTTAATGGTAGGATAATTGGCCGCAAAAGTGTACCCGATATAATCTTCCCCCTCGCTGTTATTGTTGGCCATAATTCGCTGTTTGCCATTGGTAAGCTGAATGGCGAGTTTAGTACCTTGCCTTTTTACCGAAGTATCTTTGGCGAGTACGTCAGTTTCCACAGAATCTGTTGCGGGAAAAGGATATTTATCAAAGTCAGCTTTCTCAATAAAGTAAACGAAGAAAGTTTTATTGCCTAACTGAACAGTGTCGTCCGGAATGTTATGGATAGCTGGAGGGGTGGAATCGTTGGCGGCGGTTGTATTGCCTGCCTGTTTATTCTTGCATCCCACCATCAGTACGGCGGCAGTAAGCAGGAGGAACCATAACTTATTCATCATCTTTTGTCGCATTTATTTAAGTGTACAAATGTAAGTATTTAGATCTTCGGGAAGATGGTTAAACGGATAGTCTTTCTCCATCTGTTTTTGTTAATGTAAAGAAGAGCAGATATCCGAAGAACACGCCACTCAGAAAGCCAGCTAAATGTGCTGCGTTATCCACTCCCTGCGAGATAAAAGCAGCTATTACGTTTAAAGCTATAAATAAGCCGATATAAGCCAGTAATCCCTGTCGTATCTCTCTTGGGAAAAGGGACGTGGTCAGCAGCGCCAGAAATACCCCGAAAATGCCAAAAATGGCCCCCGATGCGCCCACGCCAACTGCACTTTTATGGCACCAGATACTCACATAATCTGATATGATACCTGTAAGCAGGTAAACAATTCCGTAGCGAAGGCTTCGTAACACCGGCTCCAGGAAGAAGCCACCAATGAACAATCCCAGCATATTGGTGACCAGGTGCCATAATCCCGCATGTAAGAACATACTGCTTAATAAGCGCCAGTATTCCTGCCGGCCAATGGTCAGTGGCCAATAGTTGGCGCCGGTATGCAGCAATTGTGCGCCATCTCCAGCCCATATATCCATGCCCGTTATAGTGGTATACAAGAATACCCCGAAGTTTATTCCTATCACCACCAGCGTAACCGGCATTGCTTTGAGTCGGTCAGTGATTTTCATCTCCTAAAAGATAATGAAAAATCACCAATTACGCTTATTCGTAGTGATATTCCATGATAAACTGGGTATCTGTACCCGGTTGGGTAAAACCCTCACTGTGCAGGTGTACCCATGCGCCCAGCGGAAATCCGTTGGCATTGTAGTAATAGGTGTATTGATATAGCGACGAGCGTTCGTATGGGTGGTAATGTGTCTGATAAAGAGGTGTTTCCTTTTCCGTAATCCGTACCAGCGATGGGTTTTTACTACTCAGGTGCAAAAAGGCATTGGAAAGATTACCCACTGGTGTCAGATGAGTGGCTGGAGCCACCGCACAACTAATGAGTAACTGGTTCACAATCGGGCGCATAGGATTAATAGAATCATCCCATTCGTAATGAGCGGTCCGTAAGGTAATCAGGGTATCTTCTTTTTTCCCTGAAAAGCTGTCTACACAAATATCTTTCCGCTTAGCGTCACGCTTACTGTAGTTCCAGCAGATGGCCTGCGTGGAGTCTGAATACTTCATCACTTCCGGCAGTCCTTTGTTCCAGCGGATAGTGGCGGTACGCAACGGCTGTTCGTTGGCATCAAAGTATTTTATTTCGGTAACGTTCCCCTCTTTATCCCAGGCGGTTACCTGTGCGCGTTGCTGTACCTGGTTGGTATCCCGGTTAGCGAGTACCATGGCAGTAATGCGATGCGCTTTGTCGTAAAAGAAGGTACTGACGTTGGTATCATTCGATTGTTCATGATGTACCAGTTCCTGAAGGTTGCCTGCTTCGTCGTAGTGGAAGGTGTATTGCGGGGTATCATCTCCGCGGATACCAATGGTGGTCAGCCGGGGAGCAGCAGCCTTGTATTTATTGGTACTACAGGCGGAAATAGTGATAACAGCAATTAAACAATAAATTACATTTTTCATACTCATGGCGGAATAAGAGTATGAAAATACTAATAAGATTTGAGTTTTTTAGCGGGACAATGTGGGAGTTGATCAAAGCTGGAGATAAGTATAGTATCAATCAGCTGTCCTTTTGGCCTGGAAATATTACAGGAACTTAACGAACTTAAATCCTTTGGGTTCCAATTCGCTTAAGCTTTTTCCACTACGAATATGTTCATGGATTATTTTCTTATCTGCCATTATCTTTTTCAAGATAGCGACAAATTTGGGCTCAGGGGTTGGCAGGCGTTTCTCTGGTTTCATGCTGGTTACATTATGCCTGAAAGGGCTGAACAAACTTAATACCTTTAGCTTTTAATTCGGATAAATCACGGCCATTCGTAATGTAATCATGAATTAATCTCTTGTCCGCTATCATTTTCTTTAAGATGGCAATGATTTTAGGCGCAGGCGTTGATATGTGTTTGGCTTGTTTCATAATAGCATCAAACCTAGCTATATCCCCTTTGTCATTAGTTAACGAAACACAAACATTCTCATTCCGCCACAAAAAAAATCCCGGACTGAATCCAGTCCGGGAAGTTTCTTTTTCCAACAAGTTGGAATATTACTCTGCTACTACTTCGAATTCCAGTTCGGTTTCGTTGCCTTTACCGAAATCGAGGCGAGCTTTGTATGTACCGAGTTCTTTCACGTCATCCAGGATGTGGATGCGGCGACGGTCGATTTCATAACCTTTCTGTTCTTTAATTGCACGAGCAATCTGAACACCAGTTACGCTACCGAAGATCTTACCGGAAGTACCGGTTTTAGCGCCAATTTTAATAGGAGAAGCTTTCAACACTTCCACTACTTTCGCAATTTCAGCTAACAGTTTCTCTTCTTTTACTTTCTGCACTTTCAGGCGCTCCTGAAGTTGCTTCATGTTAGAAGGGCTAGCTTCTACTGCAAATTTCTGAGGAATCAGAAAGTTCCTGGCGTAACCATTTTTTACGTTAACCAGTTCATTCTTCTGACCCAGGTTATCTACGTCTTGTATTAAGATAATTTGCATAACTTCTTACTTTAAAAGGTCAGTAACATAAGGCAATAAAGCCATTTGACGAGCTTTCTTAATAGCCTGGGCTACTTTACGCTGAAATTTCAGGGAGTTACCCGTAATACGACGTGGCAACATCTTGCCTTGGTCGTTCAAAAATTTCTTCAAAAACTCCGCGTCTTTGTAATCTACGTACCTGATGCCCATTTTCTTAAAACGGCAGTATTTCTTCTGACGTTTTTCAGTTTTTACGGCTGTTAAGTACTTAATTTCTTGTTTAGGTTTAACTGCCATAGTTTTAAGCTTCAGTGGTTTTAGATTCAGCATTTACACCATGTCTTTTGCGACCGTTATAAGCAACAGCGTGCTTATCCAGTGCAGTAATCATGTGGCGCAATACATTTTCATCGCGATTCAGCTGGATTTTCAGCTTCTCATTGAGGTCGGATGGCGCATTGTATTCCAGAACAACATACATACCTGTAGTTTTCTTCCGGATAGGATACGCCAGTGATCTTAATCCCCAGGGATTTTCGTGCGTGATTTCTCCGCCGTTGTCTTTAATGACATCAGCGAATTTCT
This sequence comes from Chitinophaga sp. 05T412, assembly GCF_056396465.1. Lineage (NCBI taxonomy): Bacteria > Pseudomonadati > Bacteroidota > Chitinophagia > Chitinophagales > Chitinophagaceae > Chitinophaga > Chitinophaga sp. 05T412. The sequence continues at coordinate 769,903 of NZ_JBFTLN010000001.1, read as the reverse complement.
TTTGGGCGGCTTTGTAGTCGTCCTCAGAAAGCACAGGGGTAAAGATCACCATCAATTCGTAGTTCATGTTTCCCTGTTTTAAATGGTTTAATTAAAAAAATTAGGACCGCAAAGATACTGAACTATTCCTTATTTCCACCAGAATACATCGTTATTCGCCAAATATTTGGGGGAGGATGTGTAGTGGTCTAATAATCAGTGTGTTATATTATATAAAAGCCGCCCCGGTGTTCCAGGGCGGCGTCTCGTTTGCATGGTTTTTTCAAAAAGATCAGTGGTTAACGAGAATCTTGCTAACCTGTACCTGGTTACCCGACTGCGACCGCACCCGCAGGAAATAAACACCAGTCGGCAGCTGGTCTATATCTATTGTCTTATAATTCTTCCCCTTCATGAATTCTGCCCGGCGCTGATAACGCACATGCCCCTGCACATCTATCAACTCTACAATAGCAGGGCCTCCCAGTGGCCAGTCTACCCAATACTGTAACTGGCGGCCAAAGATACACCATATAAGTTTCCATAACAGATCTTTATCTAACATAAACACTGACTTTACCGGACTGTACCGGATGCTGCTATCCAACCCCACTATCTTTAACCGGTAAGCTGAGAATCCTAACCACGGCTTCTCATCATAGGTCATATACGCCGATGCCTCCCGGGTACTGCCCTGTGCCGTAATAGTATCCACCGCTTCATACGTCTGGTAATTGCGGGAACGCTCTACCACAAAGTATTTGCTGTTAATTTCATAAGGGGTGCGCCAGTTTAATAACACCTTTCCTCCCTCTGGTTTAGCTGCGAAGTCCAATACTGGCAACGGGTTAGCCAGCACAGGCACACTGTAGCGACTCATCACCGGATAGTGATCCGTGGTGGTAGTGCCATAACTGCCGACCAGCTTCTCCACCTGGGTTTGAATGGCTGCAGATGCTGGTATATAAGCCACACCTACTTCGTTGGACGCCATCACATTGTCGATTACCGACGGATAACTGATCGTAGAACGCCGCCCTGCTAAACTTAATGGCAGCGTTAATGGTTTATAATCAATACTGTCGTTGATAAAGTCAATATAAGAAGTAGTGGTGTCGGGGAGAAGTTCCGTAGTAATGGTTTTAGATAAATCATCATTAAAATCTCCCAACATAATAATATTACTATACGGATACTGCGCATCCAGGGTATCTTTTAATTCTTTCACCCCATCTTTACGGCGATGCCACGACGTAATTTTCTCTGCACTGGTGCCGGTATTGGCTTTTGCATGTATCAGCACAAATTGTATCCGCGCGGAATCATTGTCCAGTTTGGCGGTTGCTTCCATCAGGTAAGGGAAGCGGCCGGACGACCAATTATAATACGCCGTGCTGCTGCCGCCCCTGCGCAATACGCCATAGGTCCTGATTTTGCGGATCACAGCTGTTTTATACACAAACGCCAGCTTCTGCGCACTTACATAATCCACATCAGTAGTACTGTCTGCATAAGATCCAAAATCCGACAATACATAGTCGTATCCCGGCATTTGTTGCACCACTGCACGGAAGCGGGCGGTATCCACTACTTCTGCCAAGGCGAAAATATCGGCGTCCAGTTTTTTAAGTATGGTAGTAACATTGGCCTGCTGTAAACTATCATTGGCGGGGTTTTGTACCGGGCTGCCAAACCATTCTATATTCCAGTTAACAACTTTCAATGAACGCAGCGAAGTACCTGACAAGGTGATATGCTGGTCTGAAAAATTAGTCGCACTAAATGGAAGGGTACCGCTGTAAGCCTGTCCGGTGGCGGTAGGCGCAAATTGCACATATACTTCCTGTGGCCCTGCATTGATATCGGCCTGTGCGAAAGTTACCTGGCTGCTAAAGTTGCTGTTATCGCGTGATACCCTGAAACCGGCCGGGGCACTGATACGCAGGTCGCTGGTGAAGTCGTTGGCCCAGAAACTAACACTTTGTGACGTGGAAGTTTGCCCGGATTTTACGTAGTCAAAATCCAGTGTAGACGGGCTACTGTTCAACGTTGGCGCCGGTGCGGCGGTGGTATCTTTGATGCTGAAATTATCGATCGTCCAGCGGGCGGCCTGTATGGCCGGTCCGGAAGTATACACAAATGCCACATATACATTGCCTTGCCGGAAGGTAGTAAGATTAATACCGGAAGATAATTGCCAGACATCACTGCCTGCCTCCGGAAAACGACCATTGATGGTGGTCCAGGTGGCTTGCCGTGGATCTCCGCTGCCGGTATAGTTGGTAGAAACGCGAAGACTCAGCGGTGCGCCTGCAAAGGCAGTGCGACTGCTAAATTGCAGCAGCGGAAAATGTAATCCTGTCAGATCAAAAGCCGGAGAAATCAGCCAGTCTTCGTTTTCCACAGGTCCGCCGCTATAGCCGTTGATTTGTACGCCGTTGCTGTTATTTTGCCCAAAGGTGGTACAAGCCCAAACCTGTGCTCCGCTTACACTATACTGGGTAAATCCGCCGCTGAGCATACTGCCGCCATTAGGCGTACAGTCGTTAAACGTGTAATTGAGTTCCTGGCTGCCGGTGGTAAAGCTCCATTGTGCTGTATCGTTGATACCCGCAAATCCGTTACCGGAGAGGTCTTTCACCAGGCCGCTGTCAGCTGTAATATAGTAACGACTGTTAGGCCGTAGTATTCTTTTAATGGTGAGTGTATTATTGTTAATGATCACGGCAGCATTAAGGATACTGATACTGTCAATAGCGCCGGTGTTGGTATTGTGCAGTAAAATAAACCCTGCACCTGGTTGTATGTTTTCTGTAAAGGTTATTTTGGGAGATGTAACAGGAGACACGCCTACTGCGGCATTGGCCGGTTCCAGGAGGCTAATAGCCGGTGGGGTGGTATCTCTGCCAGCTCCGTTGACGAGGATATTGTCAATGGCAAAGCCGGGTCTGGAGCCGCCACCACTGATTTGCCGGTTTACCCAGCGAAGTTGTATCAGCGCCTGGTTATTACAGCCCGGTGGCAGTATCACCGTTTTATTCACACTGTTTTGCGGCAGTGTAACGCCTGATCCGGTTTGTGTGGTCGTATCATTTTGATAAGCAGTTTCATTCAGGTTGATGAAACTACCGGTATTGCCTATACGATATTGCACAATGACTTCATTGATTCTCGTGTTGGCGTTTCCGTCGTATGGATTCCTGAGTGTCATGGCGTCGTAAGTCAGCTGTATGTTTTGCTGACCGCTGGTGTTGATGGCCAGTGTCAGTGCATTATCAACGCTGCCGCTGTTCAGGAAGCCCAGTTTGCCCGTATAATTATACACGCCGTTGCCCGTGGAAGATGCGCTGCCATTGGCTATCAGTGGTTTATCGGCGGAGGGCGCTGCGGTGTTGAAATTGCCGGACGGTGCGCCGGCGAGTAGCCATCCCTGCCATCCATCCGGGTAAGTGGTGCCGGCAGCTGGTAAAGCGTCAAAACTCTGCTGGTAGGGCAGTGTTTGCGCGGCCGGGTTTGTTTGTCCGGTTACCTGATGGGCCATGAATAAGCAAATAAACAGTAACGAGAGTAGAGGTTTTTCCATAGTATGTTTTTAAAAATGGGGAGATCAGATTTGGGTTACTTAAATCTACGGAAAACATCTCTTTCCCTGATATGATTTTTTTGTTAATAGTGAAGAAATATAACTATATCATATTTTTATATGAATGATATGGGCTCCTGCCATAATTTGTTACGGGTAAAACCTATCGGCGTATTTATCTCCGGAAAATACATGTTATATAATTATAATTTATTGATTGTCATCTTGTCAGTATCCTTCTACTGGCACACCCTTTGAAAAGTTTATCTCAAAAATCAGATAACCAATGCAAAAAGGTGCAATACGTGTTCAAACAGAGAACATTTTCCCAATTATCAAGAAGTTCCTGTATTCCGATCATGAAATTTTTATCCGCGAGCTGGTAAGTAACGCGGTAGATGCTACCCAGAAGTTAAAGACCCTGGCCAGTGTAGGCGAGTTCAAAGGTGATCTGGGAGATATCTCCATTGATGTAAGAGTAGATAAAGAGAAAAAAACAATCACCATCGCAGATCATGGTATTGGTATGACTGCGGAAGAGGTGGATAAATATATTAACCAGGTGGCTTTTTCAGGGGCGGAGGAGTTTCTGAAAAAGTACAAAGGACAAGAGAGCGGTACCAATATCATCGGACATTTTGGTCTTGGTTTTTACTCTTCTTTCATGGTGAGCAGCAAGGTGGAAATCTTCTCTAAATCCTGGAAAGAAGAGGCAGCCGCTGTTCGTTGGGAATGCGATGGCAGCCCGGAATATGAACTGGAAGAAACCACTAAAGCCGACAGAGGCACTGAAATCGTGATGTACATCAATGAGGAAAGCGAAGAATTCCTGGAAGATGGCCGCATCCGTTCTATTCTCGAGAAGTTCTGTAAATTCCTGCCTGTTCCGGTTACCTTTGAAGGAACACAGATTAACAATACCAATCCTGCCTGGACAAAGAAACCAAGCGAACTCACTACAGAAGATTACCAGAATTTTTACAAAGAGTTATATCCATTCGCGGAAGCGCCTTTATTCTGGATTCACCTGAATGTGGATTATCCGTTTAATTTAACCGGTATCCTCTACTTCCCGAAAATTAACAAGAGCTATGAAATGCAGAAAGATAAAATCAATCTGTATTCCAACCAGGTATATGTAACAGATGAAGTAAAGGATATTGTACCTGAATTTCTCATGTTGCTGCACGGTGTAATTGATAGCCCGGATATTCCGCTGAACGTAAGCCGCAGCTACCTGCAGGGTGATCCGAACGTAAAGAAAATTAACGCACATATCACCAAAAAAGTAGCCGATAAACTGGATGAAATTTTCCGTAACGATCGTGCTTCTTTTGAAGATAAATGGGATTCCATTGGCTTGTTCGTGAAATACGGTATGATGACCGATGACAAGTTCATGGAAAAAGCGAACAAATTCCTGATCATGGAAGATGTGGCCAGTGGTAAATTCTATACCCAGGAAGAATACCGTACCGCTGCAGCTGCGCTGCAAACCAATAAAGAACAGAAGCTGGTAATACTGTATGCTACTAACCCGGTACAACAGGATAGCTACATACAGGCAGCGAAAAATAAAGGTTTCATCGTAGTGAAGATGGAAACGCTGGTAGACGCAGCTTTCATCAACAATATGGAAATGAAATGGGACAATGTTTCCTTTACACGTGTAGATGCGGATATTGCGGATAACCTGATTGATAAAGAAGAAAATACGACTACTGTTTTATCCCAGGAGCAGGAAGGTACATTGAAAGAATTGTTTGGTGCGCAGGTGACACAGCCTAACATCAAGGTAGAAATGAAAGGCCTGAGTGTAGAAGCACAGCCGGTAATTGTGACCCGTCCGGAGCTGATGCGTCGTATGAAAGACATGGCTGCAATGGGCGGCGGTGGCGGAATGAACTGGTATGCCAATATGCCTGATGAAATCAACATGACGGTGAACGCGAATCACCCGGTATACACGCAAATTCTGAAAGAAGGTAATAATGACTTACAGCAGAAGCAAATCAAAAATCTGGCTGATCTGGCGTTATTATCCCAGAACTTATTGACAGGCGCTGATTTGACTGCTTTTGTAAACAGAAGTGTGGAATTGATGCGTGAAAAAAAATAGTGTAACTACACAATAAAAAAGATATTTCGTTTCCTGTTTTTAGTTGTTATTTGCAGCAACCCCGAAGCTGCTGATAAAATAAAGCAGGAGAAAAATATTGTAAAACCTATCCCCCGTCATATGGCGGGGGATTTTTAATTTATAGTAGTTATATGAAAAAAAGAGGAATTAAAATTTTAAACCATGTCTTCGTGTGGAGTACGCTCGCACTTTTTTCCTGTTCTAAAACAGACAACGCTACATCGGTTAAACCGCCGGTAGCCGATAGTTTTGCACCACAAACCACTGGGGTAACCGCCCGGAAAATGTCGGCCCAAACAGGGAATATGACCGACTATCTGTTATATATCCCCGATGGGTATAATGAAAAGAAAGATTACAAATGGCCGGTGGTATTTTTCCTGCACGGGATAGCAGAAATTGGTAACAATGTAAATGTGCTGAAAAATGTAGGCCTGGTGAAAGTGGCAGCAGGAAAGCCTTTTGTAATAGTGGCGCCACAATGTGGTAAGGATTGGTGGAACATCGCTGCGCTGGAAACTTTTTATAAAGAGGTGATGTCCAAATACCATGTAGATCCCAACCGGGTATATTTAACCGGGTTGAGTATGGGAGGTTATGGTACCTGGGATTGGGGAACCGAACATCCGGAACGATTTGCTGCACTGATACCTATTTGTGGTGCCGGCAGTAAATCGCAGATGCCTAAATTGAAAACGATGCCCATCTGGGTTTTTCATTGTGCAGATGATCCTACCGTGAATGTAAGTAATTCACGTACGTTGGTAGATGCGCTAAAAGCTATTGGCAGTAATGTGCAATACACAGAATATCCCAGCGGGGGCCACGATGCCTGGACACGTACTTATGCTAACGCCGACGTATATACGTGGTTGTTAAAGCAACATAAATAGTCGTTTTGTACAGCTGTTTTATTGCGGTATATCTGCGCTGCGTTAAGGCAGCTGTATGAAATTAATTTTTGTATGGCCGGATATCAATGACTTTTAGCTGGAGAGAAGTTTGTCCGTTCCATTCATTTTCGTCGAGTGAAAATACCAGGTCAAACGATTTTTTCTCCGTCAGCAGTGGGAATTTTTCGGCCATATAGAATCCGATGCCGGACATGGTAGGGCCATATCTGCCCTGTTTTACCGAAAATTTGATATGCTCGTCTTTTACAATTTTTGAATAACCGTTGTCTACCAGGTTTCTGGCCAGGAAGACCGGGCGCAGGTTTTCAGGTCCCAGCGGTTCAAATTGTTTGAGGATATTAAAAAATGCGGGGGTGATATCTGCAAACTGAATTTCAGAATCGATCACTATTTCCGGTACCAGCTGGTCCGGACGTATGGTGTTGGCGACCACTTCTTCGAAGCGTTCCTGAAATGCTTTTACATTTTCTGTTTTCAGCGTCATGCCTGCGGCGTAAAAATGGCCGCCATAATTTTCGAGCAGATCTTTACACTGATGAATGGCTTCATATACATTGAAGCCCATTACGGAGCGGGCAGATCCGGCTACCTGTTCATCGTTGGATTGGGTGAGGATGACAGTGGGGCGATAATAATATTTATCGATGAGCCTGGACGCCACAATGCCAACTACGCCCTTATGCCAGTGTGCCTGATATAATACGGTAGATTTCCTTTTGGCAATATCTGCATCATTTTGCAACAGGGAGATGGCTTCCTGAGTAATGGTGTTGTCTATTTCTTTCCGGTCGAAATTATCGGCGTGTAATACCGCAGCAATTGCTGCAGCTTTTTCCACGTCATTTTCAATAAAAAGATTCACTGCTTTTCGGGCATCATCCATTCTGCCGGCGGCATTTACGCGGGGGGCAATCACAAATACCAGGTTGGCGATGGTTAAGTTCTCCTTTAAAGCGCTAAGGGTAATCAGGGCTTTAATACCGGGCAGCGGATCTTCATTTACTTTTACAAGGCCGTGAAAAGCGAGTATCCGGTTTTCACCAGTCATGGGTACAATATCCGCTGCAATGCTGGTTGCCACCAGGTCCAGGAATTTATTGGCGTCGGAAGCAGGTAGTCCTCTTTTTTGTGCAAAGGCGCTGATCAGTTTATATCCAATACCACAACCACTTAATTCTTTATAAGGGTAGGTGCAGTCGGCCTGTTTTGGATTCAAAATGGCTACTGCCGGCGGTAATATGGAATCAGGAAGGTGGTGATCGCAAATAATGAAGTCGATCCCCCATTCTTTGGCCATTGTAATATGATCAATTGATTTAATGCCGCAGTCCAGTGCTATAATCAGGCTGAAATCATTGTCGCGGGCATATTCGATGCCCTGTATAGAAATACCATATCCTTCCCGGTAGCGGTGAGGGATATAAAACTCGATATTATTGTAGAGCTTCTGTAGAAAAGCATACACAGTTGCAACGGCAGTACAGCCGTCTACATCATAATCTCCGTAAATCAGTATTTTTTCATGTTGGAAAAAAGCCAGTTCAATACGGGAAATGGCTTTATCCATGTCTTTCATCAGCCAGGGATCATGAAGATCTTCAAGCGTTGGGCGAAAAAATTGCCGGGCAGCTTCAAAGTTGGTCACATTTCGTTGTACCAGTAGCCGGCATAGCAACGGATGTATACGCAATGATGATTGAAGTAATTGTTCCTGATTTGGTTGATATGCCTTTACTGTCCAGCGTTTTTGCATTAGTTTGTTTTAGTAAGCAAAAAGGGGAAAGCAGTAAGCAAAAGCTTTTGAAGCGGATAATTAAAAGCGAAATCGAAAACTAATATTCGTTCTTGTGATTCGCTTCCCTGGCTTTTTGCTTTCTGCTTTCAGCTCTATCCGCATATTACATTATTTTTTATTCTTTCTAAAATGTTCTGTCGGTGGTGAACCTCACCAGAGATTCCAGCCCGTTTCGTACAGCATTTTCAGGGAATTTATTTAAGATGGTAAGGGCTTCGTCGCGGTATTCAAACATTTTTTGCCGGGTGTAGTCGATACCGCCGGATGATTTCACCAATTGAATGACTTCGGCTACACGGTCCTTATCTGTATTGTGATTTTTTACTATGTTTATAATTTTCCTCCGGGTTTCTGTAGAAGCGTGTTCCAGGGTATAAATGAGTGGGAGGGTCATTTTTTTCTCCCGTATGTCGATGCCGGTTGGTTTACCAATTTTGGCTGAACCATAATCGAACAGGTCATCTTTTATCTGGAAAGCAACGCCTACTTTTTCTCCGAAGAGGCGCATTTGTTCCGTGGTATGTTCATCATTGCTGCTGCTCCATGCACCGGCAGCGCAGGCGGAGGCCAGTAATGACGCCGTTTTGCGGCGGATGATTTCGAAATAAATATCTTCTTTAATATTGAGCTTACGGGTTTTTTCGATCTGCAATAATTCCCCTTCGCTCATTTCCTTCACGGCTTCGGATAAGATTTGTAAGGTGCGGAAGTCGTTATTGTTCAGTGACAGCAGCAGTCCTTTTGACAGGAGGTAGTCGCCTACCAGGACAGCTATTTTATTTTTCCATAAAGCGTTGATAGAGAAGAGGCCCCTGCGTTCATTGGCATCATCTACTACGTCGTCATGCACCAGGGTAGCCGTATGCAGCAATTCTACCAGCGCGGCGGCGCGGTAGGTACTTTCCTGGATATTGTCATTAAAGAGTTTTGCTGATAATAAAACAAACATGGGCCTGATCTGCTTCCCTTTGCGTTTCACAATGTAGTGCATGATCCTGTCCAACAATGGCACATGACTTTTTACTGAATCTGCGAACTTGCTCTCAAAATCCTGTAATTCTTTCCCTATCAGGTGTTTAATATCATCCATGTATTAAATAAAAAAGGATTGCTAAGCTAGGTTTTATAAATCACATTTTAACATTTTGGCCTTTAATTTGTATATGGAGTATAACATTCTTTTAACACGGCTTAAAGTTTCCTTTAACACGGGGTATACATAAGTTTAACTTAACGGGATTTAAGGTATATAAATACTTTCATTTAAGCTCTAATTTTGAAGGACTTATCAATGAAAATAATATTGCAAGAAAAATTTGTATATTCATTTATGATATTTACCTTTGCTAGGTAAAAAACGGGTTATTAGTAAATTTTTAACAGTTTTTAATAAAAAAAACAATTATGGCAAGCAAAAAGTACTTATTACTGGCAGGCGCTGTGGGTTTACTATCAGCATCTTCTAGTTTTGCACAGGTTCAACCAACCGGCTACGATGCTCTGGATAGCACCAAAGTGTCTAGCAAGCGTATGGTACAACAAAATAACTTCACGAACCACCAATCAAATTTCCCGGCTAAACCGAGAGATATGTGGGAACTGGGTTTAAGTGGTGGTTTACACGTGATTGACGGAACTGTTCCCGCTCAACCAGGTTTCGGTGGTGGTATCTCCCTGAGAAAAGCACTGGGTCATACCTTCTCCCTGAGAGCTGAGTACATCGGTTCTATCGATAAAGGCCAGGACTACAAACTGCGTCCAAACATGTCCGCAGGTCAGCCTAATGACCCTTGGAAAACAACTGCTGCAGTTCCTGGTAACCACGGCATGATTGTTCCAAACTACAAATCTCAGAACCACCAGCTGTCTTTGGACGTACTGGCTTCTCTGAGCAACATCCTGTTCTACAGAGCTGAACCTAAAGTTAACTGGTACTTACTGGCTGGTTACTCTATTGTAATGGCTGACGTTGACGTGGATGCATTGGATGCAAACGGTAAAGGTTATGACTACTCCAGCATCAACTTTGGCGCAAAACGTAGCGACATCCGCAAACAACTGAACAACCTGAGAGATAAGAAGTATGAGCAAAATGCTCCTTCTCAGGGTAACAGAATTGCTATCGGTCGTAAGGATGACAACCAGTTACTCCGTCACGCACTGGATCTCGGTACTGGTGTAGCGTTCAAAGTTTCTAAACGCTTCAACATCGGCCTGGAAGAAAAAATCACTATGCCGTTTGACGCATACCTGGATGGATATCCTGGTCCAGGCGGTGCTACCAAAGATTTCTATTCTTACACCAGCTTACGTCTGAACTTCAACCTGGGTAACTCTTCTAAACGCGTACAGCCATTATGGTGGATCAACCCACTGGAATATGCTTACAGCGAGCTGAGCAACCCACGTCACATGAAGATCCCTGCTCCAATTCTGCCTGATGCTGATGGAGATGGCGTAACTGACCAATTCGATCGCGAACCTAACACCCCAGCAGGTGCACCAGTTGATTCTCACGGTGTAGCTAAAGATACTGATGGTGATGGCGTTCCTGATTACAAAGACAAACAACTGATCACTCCAACTTACTGCCAACCAGTTGATGCTGATGGCGTTGGTAAATGCCCAGATCCAGAATGCTGCAAACAGCCACATGCTGCTCCTTGTGCTTCCCTGGTTCTGCCTAGCGTTTCCTTCAAAGGTAGCTCTACCAAAGTTGGTAAAGATCAAGAAGCTATCCTGGCTTCTGTTGCTTCCAGCCTGAAAGCTAATCCTTCTTGCAACGTACTGGTTACTGGCCACGCAGGTGCAAAAGGTAAGAAAGGTGGTGTTGACCTGAGCAGCCGTCGTGTTGATTCAGTTATCGACTACCTGGCTGACAAACAAGGAATCGACCGCGGTCGTTTCATCAAACAAAACACTCCTGGTGAGTCTGGCACTGTTGACTTAGCTCCAGCTAACTAATCAGTATCACTCATTAAGATGATAACTAAAAAAAATCCTCTCCCTTCTTCGGGAGAGGATTTTTTTTGCGCTGAATACTCCCCTTAGAAATATTGTTGGAGTATCAATATTTACCCCTAATTTTGAAGGCTTTTTTAACCAACTTATTATTACGTGGGAATAAACATTAACAAGGTCTCCCTTGCAGGTCTCGTAGTAGCGCTCGGTATTATCTACGGCGACATCGGAACATCTCCACTCTATGTTTTCAAAGCCATCGTAGGGGGAAACCCCATCAGCGACCTGCTTGTAATAGGGGGAATCTCTTGTATAATCTGGACACTTACCCTGCAAACCACCGTTAAGTACGTTATCCTGACCCTCCGGGCAGATAATAAAGGAGAAGGTGGTATCTTTTCATTGTACGCATTGGTACGACGACACGCCAGATGGACCGTTGTTTTCGGTATGATCGGCGGCGCCGCCCTGCTCGCAGATGGTATCATCACCCCTCCCATTACCGTTACCTCCGCTATTGAAGGGCTAAGAACACTCGAAGTATTTAAAGACCTCGGCCAGCTCACCATCGTGAAAATTGTATTGACCATTATCACCGGCCTCTTTGTGATGCAACAGTTTGGTACCGTGTCCATTGGTCGTATGTTTGGTCCCATCATGGTATTATGGTTCTCTATGCTCGGTATCCTCGGCATTTCCCATATTGCCGACGACCTCAGCATCTTTAAAGCATTCAGTCCCCATTACGCTATTGAACTCTTAACCACGTATCCGAAAGGATTTCTCATATTAGGCGCTGTATTCCTGTGTACAACAGGGGCAGAAGCCCTTTATTCGGACCTGGGACACTGCGGTAGAGGTAACATCAGGGTATCCTGGATCTTCGTTAAAACCTGCCTTATTTTGAACTATTTAGGGCAAGGCGCCTGGTTGCTCACACAAAAAGGACAGATTATCCCGAAAGACCAGAACCCATTCTTTACCATTATGCCGGAATGGTTTATCATTTTTGGCGTATTAATAGCCACGTTGGCATCAGTTATCGCCAGCCAGGCCTTGATATCAGGTTCTTTTACCCTTATCGCAGAGGCCATGCGACTGAATTTATGGCCCAAAATGCGGGTAAACTACCCTACTGAAATGAGAGGACAATTATACATTCCTGGTATCAATACCATGCTGTTTGTAGGTTGTGCCGCCATCGTGCTGATTTTTCAGGAATCTTCCAATATGGAGGCCGCATATGGATTGTCAATCACCATCTGTATGCTCATGACCTCCTGTCTCTTTGCCTTTTATCTCTACACCAAAAGGGTATGGGTTGGCTGGATACTACTATACCTGGTCGTCTATTTTACGATCGAATTTTCCTTCCTCTTCGCCAATATCGTGAAGTTTATGCACGGCGGTTACGTGACCGTAATTGTGGCTGGCGCCTTATTCCTGGTAATGATTGTTTGGTTCAAATCCCGTAAAATCAAAAACCGTTATGTGGAATTTGTACGATTGGAAGACTATCTGCCTATTATCCAGGAATTAAGTAATGATACTTCTATCCCTAAATATGCTACACACCTGGTATACATGAGTAGCGCCGACAATCCTAAAGAGATAGAACATAAAATCATTTATTCCATTCTCAATAAAAAGCCGAAACGGGCAGATATCTACTGGTTTGTCCACGTAGATGTGGTAGATGAGCCTTATTTGAGCGAGTACTCTGTACAAACTATTATTCCAAACGAAGTAATACGTGTGGAATTCCGCCTCGGTTTCAAAGTGGAACAACGTATTAACCTGATGTTCAGAATGGTGGTGGAAGATATGGTACGTAACAAGGAGGTGAACATTACCAGCCGCTATGAGTCACTGAGTAAGAACAACGTGGTGGGCGACTTCCAATTCATTGTGATGGAGAAATTCCTCTCGCATGATAACGACTTACCATTGTACGAAAGGATGATTATGAAGATGTATTTCTTCCTGAAAAAAATCAGTTTATCGGAAGAAAGAGGCTTTGGTCTGGACTCCAGTTATGTGACCATTGAGAAATATCCGCTGGTGGTGGCGCCTGTTACCAACCTGCAACTGAAGCGGATCGTACATTAACAATAAGTTCAAAACATAAGATAAAAAGCTATTGTCGCGATGATTGATGCGGCAATAGCTTTTTACTTTATGGGATCTCCCAAAAAAATTCCTCCCGCTTTCCGTCCATCCCACAAATTGCATATTCCAGTTTTTTTTATAGATATTGGCAGACAAGGGAACCTGTTTCTGTATGGGAATATTGATCCCGACTTCTGTAACAAGCAAAATTTAGTATGGTGAACAAATTTTTTGGCGTGCTGGCCCTGCTGGCACTGCAACAAAACGTATGGGCGCAAACCAATCCTGCAGGGGATTACAGGGAATTGCCCGATCCCAAACCCGTTAACCAGACCTCCTGGGCTGCCGTTAAAGATGCCCAGCTCCACGTAGCATTTGGAACTGCAGATACGCGTTATGAAAAACGAAATGCTCCTGATAATAGTCAGGCGGCAGATTCCTGGAAGGCTACTGCCTGGAAAGGAGAACGTATTCACACCCAATTGGTGCTCTGGTCCACAGCGGCACAATCAGCAGTAACCGTTCAGGCGTCCGCGTTACAGGATGATAAAGGCCATCAGATTGGCGCTAATGCCATTACCACCGGATTTGTAAGATATGTCATGACAGATGGGTTGAATAAAGATGGCGGTGGTTGCGGATATCGCAAGCCCGGCGAATTTGATTCTTCCCTGGTAGCAGATGGTATCGATATCATCAATAAAAGAGATATTGCTGCTAAAAATACACAGCCGGTTTGGTTGAGTATACAGGTGCCAGCCAATACACCAGCAGGATTATATAGGGGGAATGTAACCGTGAAAAGTGGTGCTGCTACTGTAAATATGCCCTACGAGGTAAAAGTACTGGATCATACACTGCCAGCTCCGAAAGACTGGAGCTTCCATCTTGACCTGTGGCAAAGTCCCTATGCCATAGCACGTGTATATGGTGTGAAACCCTGGAGTGACGCTCATTTCAAGGCAATGAAACCATATATCAAGATGCTGGCGGATGCTGGCCAGAAAGTGATTACTGCTACTATTATTTATGATCCATGGAATAGCCAGACAGAAGACATCTATGGTACCATGGTAAAATGGACTAAGAAGAAAAACGGTAGCTGGGTATACGACTATAGCATCTTTGATAAATGGGTACAGTTCATGATGGATCAGGGAATCCGTAAGGAAATTAACTGCTATAGCATGATTCCATGGAACCTGAAGTTTTACTATTATGATGAAGCTACTGCAAAAGATACTTTCATTGTTGCGAAACCAGGCACAAAGGAATATGCTGCTCACTGGCAACCTATGTTAAATGATTTTGTGAAACATCTGAAAGCAAAGGGTTGGTTTAATATCACTGCTATAGCCATGGATGAAAGACCAATGGAAGATATGAAGCAGGCACTGGCCGTGATTCGTAAAGCAGATAAGGATTTCAAGGTATCGCTGGCGGGTTCCTATCATGCACCGTTGGCGGATGAAATTCACGACTACTGTATTGCACTGAGAGAATCATTCCCTGAAGACGTGATGAAAGCACGTCTGGCAAAAGGGTTACCTACTACTTTTTATACCTGCTGTACAGAAGGATTTCCGAATACTTTTACATTCTCACCACCGGCAGAATCAGCCTTCATGGGCTGGCATGCTGCATTGAAAGGATATACTGGTTATCTGCGTTGGGCATTTAACTGCTGGGTAGCAGATCCGTTGCAGGATTCCCGCTTCCGTAGCTGGTCTGCTGGAGATACTTATTTCGTATATCCGGGACCGAGAACCTCTATTCGCTTTGAAAGATTGGTAGAGGGAATTCAGGATTATGAGAAGATCAGGATACTGAAAGCAGGGTTTACCCGTACTAATAATGCCTCAGCGTTAAACCAGCTAAACAGCATTTTGAAGCCATTTGAGGAAGAAACGCTCAAAACTACTCCTGCTGCGCAGGTGCTGAAAGTAGCCCAGCAAGCCTTGAATAATTTTTAAGGGATTGGCAGGTGTTGCTTTCCCATCTTATTATTTGCAAAAAAAATCCTCCGGGGAACCGGAGGATTTTTTTTTAACACAACTAAAAAAACAATCAAATATGTTCATCAATCGGGCTTTTTCCCATCTAAAAAGGTATTGATCGTATTGATTTCTGTGTGATTATTCTGGCCTGGATCGCCGCTCACGGTGTAATTGGAGTAAAAGTGTTCAGCAGAGCCGGCACCATTATCCAGGTTTACATTTCTACGCAGGTAAGCAGGTACGTTTTCCAGTTCCGCGTTATTATCCATGTTTTTCACATTGAAGCTAATGCTGCGTAATTTGGCTACTCTTTCTGCCTGTTTGCGTTTCTGTTCTTCCAGGTCTTCATAAGCCTGTTGCATAGGCACCTCAGGAGGAGCAGGCGGTACATTTACGGCGCCTTCTTCTTCTTTATACACCATCTTCATTTCAGGAGAAGGTGTACCTGGTTCTACGTAAATATGAGACGGTCTTGTTAAATATCCGCCTGCTGCATTGCCAGACTGTGGTTGAATGATGTTTACATTCGGCTGTTGTGCGTGGGCAGGGGGTATTTGTTGAACCGGCTGTTGAACAGGCTGCTGCTGCATTTGCTGTTGTTGCATTTGCTGCTGCATTTGTTGTTGGGCCTGTTGATATTGTTGTTGTATCTGCTGCTGGTCAGGTTGTTGTGGCTGTGCAGGTGGTACCTGTTGTATATTCAGCACATAGTTCTGACGGGCAGGAGCAATAGGCGCCTGTTGTTGTGGCTGTGGTGGTGTATAAGCCATTACAGGTTCAGGATGGGTGATCACTGGTTCCATGAGACGTGGCGCCATCAGATCCTGTGGCTCCTGGAACAGCAGGCCCTGTGCCTGTTGTACACCGCTCATTTTTTTTTCATCACCATCTTTACCTAACTGCATTACAATTTTAGGTTCTACGCGCTCCGGGTTGGTGGAGGGAGTCAATTTTTGCTGTGTGATAGGTTTTTGTTCAAAACCGGTAGCAATGATGGTTACACCCAATTGTCTGTCCAGTGATTGATCATAGCCCACACCGAGGATCACATCGCAATCTTCTCCGGCCTGGCTTTGTACATATGCCTGGATGATATCCATTTCATCCAGTGTATGTTCAAACTCACCTTCAGAAGAGGAGATGTTGATAAGTATCCATTTAGCACCGCGTATATCGTTATCATTCAGCAATGGAGAAGTCAATGCGTCTTCGATCGCTCTTTGTGCACGGTTTTCGCCTTCCGCCAGTGCAGCACCGAGGATGGCCACGCCACCGTTACGCATAACGGTACAAACGTCGGCAAAATCCACGTTGATCTGACCGGTAGAATTGATTACATCCGTAATACATTTAGCGGCAGTAGCCAATACGTTATCAGCTTTTTCGAAGGCAGCTTTGAATTTCAGGTCACCGAATTTCTGGCGTAATTTATCATTGGAGATAATCAGCAGGGTGTCTACATATTCTTTCAGGCGGCTAACACCTTCATCAGCCTGCAGCATCCTTTTTTTACCTTCATAGGAGAACGGCGTGGTAACAATACCCACCGTCAAAATACCCAGTTCCTTACATATCTTGGCGATAATAGGGGCGCCACCGGTACCGGTACCACCGCCCATACCGGCAGTAATGAAGGCCATTTTGGTATTTACCTCCAGTATTTTTTTGATTTCTTCAAAGGATTCTTCTGTCGCCTGTTTTCCAATTTCAGGATTGGCGCCGGCTCCCAGCCCCTGGGTCAGGTGTGGTCCCAACTGAATTTTGTTGGGAACAGGGCTATTAGCAATAGCTTGTGCATCGGTATTGCAAATAATGAAATTTACCCCGTCAATGCGCTGGCTATACATATGATTCACCGCATTGCTTCCACCACCACCTATGCCGATAACTTTGATGATAGAAGATTTTTCCTTAGGAAGATCAAAATGTATCATGACTCTAAACTTTTATGGGTTAGTACGATAAATAATAATGAACTATTAAGAATTAAGTGCGTATATGCTTTACTGTTACTATGGTTCATTTGTCCTGTCATTATTAGTTTATCGGTTCTTAATTCTTATTTATTAACGTTTCGTTTTTGCAACAATTGCGCCATTTAACTTTTAAAGTTTTGCGTCTTCTTCTTCTGTGAACATATCGATGATTTTTGTTTTCATCTTGTCCAGGAAGTTTTTCAATGAGGCGTTCCGCTCTTTCGCTTTCCTGTCTTGTATTTCCTGGCTGGTGGGGGCAGCTTCTTCTATCCAGTCGTCTGTTGGAGTTACTGACTGAGCAGCCTGTTCTTTGGCAAGATAGCTCGTATTAATTTTTACATAGTTTTCTTCCAGTGCTTTACGATCATTTTCAAAATCATTATATCCTTTCAGGATCAGCCCTACGCAGGTGGCATACATAGGCTTGGTTAGTTCGTCTATGTGGCCGCTTGCCAGGTGCTCATTGGGGAAACCTATACGGGCGCTTGCGCCGGTAGTATATTCTGTCAGCTGTATGAGGTGTTTCAGTTGAGATCCGCCACCAGTCAGGATAATACCGCCATTCAGCATTTTATTATCCATACCAATCTGTTTGAGATGATATACTACGAAATCGAGTATTTCACTCATACGTGCCTGGATGATGTGGGCGAGGTTCTTTACTGAAATCTCTTTGGGGCTCTGACCTCTTAATCCCGGAATAGTGATATAGGCATTGCTTTTCGCTTCATCTGCCAGTGCATAACCAAACTGCACTTTCATCTGTTCTGCCTGTGTTTTTAATACACCCAGTCCGTTTTTAATGTCGTTGGTAATGTTTTCACCGCCATAGGGGATTACTGCAGTATGTTTGAGGATACCTTCGTAAAACACCGCCAGGTCGGTGGTACCACCACCAATATCTACAATGGCTACACCTGCTTCAAAGTCCATGTCGCACATTACAGCAGCAGCGGAGGCCAGTGGTTGTAATACCAGGTCACGGATTTTGAGACCTGATTTCTCCACACTACGGTTAATGTTACGGATGGCGTTTTTGTCGCCGGTAATGATATGGAAGTTAGCACCCACCTTCACCCCAGACATACCAATAGGGTAGGTGATATTCTGCAAACTATCCACAATATATTGCTGCGGGATCACATCAATGATCTGATCACTCGCGGGAATAACTGTTTTGTACTGATCGTTGATCAGCTGGTCAATATCTTTCTGGGATATTTCTGCATCGGTGTCGTTACGCACAATGTCGCCGCGGGTTTGCAAACTTTTTATATGGTGGCCGGCTATACCAACATATACTTCGTTAATTTCCAGGTTGGGGTTGGATGCATAACAATTTTCGAGTGCTTGCCTGATCGCTTTTATGGTTTGGTCTATGTTCAGCACCATACCGTGCTGCACACCAAACGATGTAGCTTTACCGAATCCCAGGATTTCCAGTTTCCCGTATTCATTCTTCCGTCCTGCTATGGCAGCAATCTTCGTAGTACCTATGTCGAGTCCTACAATGATGGGAGCTTCCTGATTCATGGCGTTGTTTGTTTTTTTGATGTGTTAACAGATTTATTCCCTGGCTTATACACTGCTTTAGGTTGTTGTTTGGCTGGCGCAGCGGCTGTTTTCACTTTGTTCGTCACTTTCACTGGCTGCGGTTTAGCCTTTGGTTTGGCTGCGGGCTTCGGTTTTTCTACCGGTTTGGCAGCTGCTGCATGCTCCGGTTTCACGGTGGCCGGCGTACTTGCAGCGGAATCTTCTGTGTCTGAAATAGGTGGCTCATCTGCTCCGGCCAGTTTCAAACTATCTGTTTTGAGTACTGGCTGTAAGGGCGCTACACCATCTTTACGGGTACATACGACTTCGTCATCAAAAGCGATGTTGATCCGCGTATAGTTATTCCAACCCACTTTATTCAATCCTTCTTTATAAAAAGCCAACAGCTTGGTAAATTTTTTATCGATATCTATGCCTTCTCCAAATGCAATCACCTGGTCTCCCAGTTTAGGTATAAACTCAAATCTCCGGTCTTCCGTGATCATCAGTTGTTCTACCTGTGCCATCCAGAAAGGGTTACTACCAATATAACTGCCCATATCTACGATTTGCGCGGATAAAAGGCTGTCAGCTTTTTGCAACTTTTCCGCATCTGTGGGAAAGCCGGTGAATACGGGTACCCTGGCAGCATAGCGACTGGATACCGGAATATGTTCTCCAGCTGCATCCAGGTAAAAGCTATTACCGGAAAAGGTAAACACCCTTGCTACCGGCTCGCGTTGTGTTATTTTGATATTCAGTCTTTGTCCGTTATCAAAATAAATTTCCGCGTTCTTTACCCATGGGTCCTGATCTACCAATGCTTCCAGCCTGGAGATGTTGATCTCACCGATTCGTTTACCGATCGGGTTCAGGCTTTTATCTTTCGTGATCAGGGATTTGATGTCTTTGGATTCTATAAAAAAGTTATCGTCTTTCCCTTCAAATTTCACCTGAATACTCTTGCATTTACCAGCGTCTTTATCTTGTATAGCCGCTACCAGCAATACTACAAAGCCAGAAAGCGCCATTCCCCAAAGGAGAGCGATGCCCAGACGTTTTAATATGGTGGTGGTTTTAGACAAGTATTTTCAGATTTATATTGTTATTGCTTTTTTAATAATTCAGCTATTGGTTCTCTAAACGTATCGATATCGCCGGCGCCTGCGGTGATCAGCAGGGGCAATTCTTTTCCGCTGAGATATTCCAGTAGCTTTTCTTTTGGAACAATGGTGACAGGTGTTGTCATCTTCTCTGCAATCATCTCACTGGTTACTCCTTCTATTGGCAGCTCACGCGCCGGGTAGATAGGGAGGAGTATCACTTCGTCTGCCAGGGAAAGACTTTCCGCAAAACCATCTGCCAGATCACGGGTACGGGTAAATAAATGTGGCTGGAAAACAACGGTACATTTTCTACCCGGGAATAGCGCTTTAGCGCTACTGATCAATGCGCGCAATTCTTCCGGATGGTGTGCATAATCATCTATATAAACAATCTTATCAGTTTTAATCACGTATTCAAACCTACGTTTGATACCCTGGAAGTTCGCCATGGCAGCTCTTATCTTATCAGCTCCTATTCCCAGCAGGTGTGCTACGGTGATAGCGGCTACTGCATTCTCCACGTTGTGCATACCACCAATGTGCAGCGAAATATTGTCGATCATCCAATCCTGCTGCATCACGTCAAACACATATCCTCCGTTGTGCATACGGATGTTAGCGGCGTAAGCGTTGGCAGCATCGTTCTGTAAACTGTACAGCAACTTGTTGGTAGCATTGAGTTCTTTATTCCGATGCAGGCCGAACTTAGCAATCAGCGTGCCATTGGGCTTAATATTGTGTGTATACTGAATAAAAGCTTCTTCCATCGCTTCCGGAGTGCCGTATATGTCCAGGTGATCTGCATCCATGGCAGTCAACACCGCCACGTCCGGACTTAATTTCAGGAAGGACCGGTCGTATTCATCTGCTTCGATAACCGCTACCTGTCTGTCGCTGCGCCAGAAATTTTTATTATAATTTACGCTGATACCTCCCAGGAAAGCATTACAGCCATATCCGCTATCCGTCAGCAGATGAGCAATCATGGTGGAAACGGTGGTTTTGCCATGTGTACCTGCTACGGTAATGGCGAACATTGCGCGGGTGATTTCCTGCAATACATCGCTGCGTTTTACTACTTCATATCCATTATCACGATACCACTGTAATTCTGTATGACCGGCTGGTATTGCTGGTGTATACACCACCAGGTTGGCAGCTTTATCTACTTCATTCACATCGTCTTTGTAATGAATTTGCATACCCTCAGCTTCCAGTTTGCTGGTAAGCGCCGTAGCAGTACGATCATAACCGCTCACATGCACTCCTTTTTCATTAAAAAAGCGTGCAATGGCGCTCATGCCAATACCACCGATACCGATGAAATAAACTCTTTGTATGCTATTCAAATCCATATATGCTGCTAAAAAACGCTAAATAATTTCCAATACTTGTTTTGCAATAACCATATCTGCATTGGGATTGCCCAGTTTACCGATATGATTTTCCAGTTGTTCCATCAGCGCCCTGTTTTGCAGAAGGCTGAACAATACACTGCTTAATTGTGATTTCACTTCATCATCCTTAATGATTAAACCGGCTTGTTTGTTAACCAGGTTCATGGCGTTGGAAGTTTGATGATCTTCCGCGGCAAAAGGATAAGGCACAAATATCACGGGCTTTTTCACCACACATAATTCTGCAATGGCCAATGCACCAGCTCTCGATAACACCACATCTGCGGCTTTGTAGGCGAAATCCATCACGTTGATAAAGTCATATACTTTGATATGTGACTCATAAGGCGCCGCCGCTGCTTTTGCGGTGTCATAATACGGCTTTCCTGTTTGCCAGATCAGCTGTATATCTTTATCCACGATGGTTTTCAGCAAAGGCTGCAATCCTTCATTAATGGATTTAGCACCCAGGCTGCCGCCTACGGCAAAGATGGTTTGTTTGTCGGTACGTAAACCAAAGTGATGCAGGGCATCTTCCCGGGTAACGGCCGATTGTGAAATGTTGTTCCTGACAGGGTTTCCGGTCATCACCAGTTTGTCTGCCGGGAAAAATTTTTCCATTCCATCGTATGCCACACAAATCTTCTTCGCTTTCTTTCCTAATATTTTATTCGTTTTACCTGCAAAGGAATTTTGTTCCTGTATCAGGGTCGGAATGCCATTTTTCTGCGCCCTGTTCAGCATTGGGAAGCTGGCGTATCCGCCTACACCCACTACTGCATCAGGTTGGAAGTTGTTCAGGATGGCTTTCGCACGACGCAAACTTTTCCATATTTTGAAAGGCAACAGTATATTTTTGAAGATATTGCTGCGATTAAAACCTGCTATTTCCAGTCCTTCTATCGGATATCCTGCCTGTGGCACTTTCTCCATTTCCATTTTTCCGGTAGCACCTACAAATAAGATGTTGATGTCCGGTTGCAATTTTTTCAACGCGTTCGCGATCGCTATTGCCGGGAAGATATGTCCTCCGGTACCGCCGCCTGCTATGATCACCTTGCGTTGCATATGTTTCTACTAATTGCGATTGATGCTATATAAATACGTATTAAGCGACTGCAGCGTTTTCCGCATTCGCCATTACTCTTTCTAAACGTTCTTTTTCTGCCTGTTTTCCTTCCATTTCTTCCACATTTCTTGATACACTCAGGATAATACCGATGGCCATACTGGTAAATAAAACAGAAGATCCTCCCATACTCACCAGTGGTAATGTAACCCCTGTAACCGGGAACAGATGCACGTTTACGGCCATATTGGTTAATGCCTGTATGACCAATGTTACACTGAGTCCTACTGCCAGGAATGCGCCAAAAGCATATGGACATCGTTTATAAATCCGGATACTTCTCAACAACAAAATCATATATGCCGCCAGTATCAGGAATGCGCCAAACATGCCATATTCTTCAATGATGGTGGCATAGATATAGTCGGAATAGGCGTGCGGCAGGAAGTTACGTTGTGTACTATTGCCGGGACCTTTACCTAAAATACCACCACCTGCAATGGCGATGTTGGCTTGTTGTACCTGGTAAGGCATTTCCGTATGATCACCATGTATGAAGTTGTCGATACGTTTTTCCCATGTTTTGGTACGCATTTCCATACCAGTTACTTTAGCCACAAAGAACAACAGCATCACTAACACTGCACCTGCAGCCACCATGGCGGCCAGGAACCGGAGTGGTACCCTGCCGATAAAGCAGAGCAACATACAGCTGGCGCCCAGTAACAGGGCCGTACTCATGTTGGCCGGCATAATCAGTGCGCAGATAATGCCTACCGGTATGATGATGGGAAGAAACCCTTTTTTAAAATCCGTGATCAGGTTTTGACGCCTGGATAATTGTCTGCTTACATACATGAAGATGGCCAGTTTGGCCACATCCGATGTCTGGAAGGTGAGGTTGATGATAGGTAAACTGATCCATCTGCTGGCATCATTCAGGTGCCGGCCGAAGGCCAGGGTATATACCAACAACGGTATTGACAAGAGGAAGCCTATTTGCGCCACGCGGGAATAGATGGTATAATTCACGCGGTGAGCAAAATAAATGATGACCAGCCCCATTACCAGTACGGTGAGCTGCTTCAGGAGATAATACTCCGTATGGCCACCCCGTTCGCGGTAGGCGAGTGAGCCGGTAGCGCTATATACGGCAAGGAGGCTCACCAACGATAGAAAGAATACTATCGTCCAGATAACCTTATCACCTTTTGTTCTATAGAGCAATCCAGTCATTTGTAGCTTTTAGTGATTAGCAGTCAGCCATTGGCTTTCCTGCTGTTATTGTTGTTTTTTGTTTTTCCCATTTATTGCATCCTTTTACAAGGCTTTTACTTCGTCTTTGAATTTTCTGCCCCTGTCTTCGTAATTTTTAAAGAGATCGAAGCTGGCACAGGCTGGAGACAATAACACGATATCACCTTTGGTAGCTTGTTTGAAGGCTTCCTGTACAGCGTCGTGCATACTGGTGGTATTGATCATTACAGGCGTATCGTTAGACAACGCAGCAAAGATGGGGGTATTGTCTACGCCCAGACAAACGATGGCTTTTACTTTTTCCTTCACCAGGTCGCGGATGGCATCGTAGTCGTTGCCTTTATCCACACCGCCCATGATGAGGACAATGGGTTTATCGAAGCTTTCCAGTGCAAACCAAACGGAGTTTACATTGGTAGCTTTGCTATCGTTTATAAAATCGACTCCTCTCACACTCGTCACATATTCCATCCGGTGTTCGAGACTTTCAAAAGAGGTCAGGCTCTCCCGGATTTTCTCATTTCTAATATCCATGGTTCTGCCTGCAATTGCTGCTGCCATCGAATTATACAGATTGTGTTTTCCCTTTAATGACAGGTCATACATTGACATGATAACCGGATCTCCGTTGACATCGATGTGCAACTGGTCGTTGGCAATAAAGCCGCCTTCTTTCAGTGGTTTCATGATGGTAAAAGGTATTGATGCTGAATAAATGGGTTGCTGCGCTAAGTGTCGCATGATCTCAGGATCGTCCATGCAGTAGATGAAATAGTCTTCTGCTGTTTGATTCATGGCGATTCTGAATTTGGAGGCTACGTAGTTTTCCATTTTATAATCGTAGCGATCCAGGTGATCAGGCGTGATATTCAGCAGGATGGCCACATTGGGTTTGAAGTCCTTAATGTCATCCAGCTGGAAGCTGCTGATTTCAATCACATAATACTCCGCCGGTGCGGTTGCCACCTGCCTTGCATAGCTGATACCAATATTTCCCACCATGGCCACATTCAGTCCTGCGTTTTTGAAGATGTGGTAGGTAAGGGCAGTAGTGGTGCTTTTGCCGTTGCTGCCGGTGATGGCAATAATCTTTTTACCTGTCGAGAAACGGTAGGCCAGCTCTATTTCGGAGATTACCGGTATGCCTTTTTCGCGTACCTTTTTCATCAATTCCGATTTTTCAGGGATGCCCGGGCTTTTAACGATTTCGTTGGCCTCGAGGATAATATCCCAGGAATGATGTCCTTCTTCAAAAGAGATCTGGTTTACCGCCAGTTCCTGTTTATAGTTATCTTTTATTGTTCCTCCGTCAGATACAAATACATCATACCCCTGCTGTTTTCCCAGCAAGGCCGCTCCAATTCCGCTTTCTCCGGCTCCTAATATGATGAGTTTATGTTCCATTTCGTTTATGCTTCGTTGTTAGTATAATTATTATCTCATTTTCAGTGTGGCAATGGCTACTACCACACACATGATGGTAATAATCCAGAAGCGTACTGATATTTTGCTTTCATGATAGCCCACTTTCTGATAGTGGTGGTGCAGGGGCGACATTTTCAGAATACGTCTGCCTTCACCATATTTCTTCTTGGTATATTTAAAGTAGGATACCTGCAGCATTACAGACAGCAGTTCTACCAGGAATACGCCACAGAAGATGGGTATCAATAATTCTTTTCTTACAATAATAGCCAGGGAGGCGATAATACCACCCAATGCCAGGCTACCCGTATCACCCATAAACACCTGCGCCGGGTAAGCGTTATACCAGAGGAATCCGATACAGGCGCCCACAAATGCGGCGATGAATATGGACAATTCTCCCAGGTCAGGGATATACATGATGTTCAGGTATTCCGCAAACTGGATATTACCGGATACGTAGGCAAAGATGCCGAGCCCTATTCCGATGATCCCTGAAACGCCTGTTGCCAGACCATCCAGTCCATCTGTCAGATTAGCGCCGTTCGATACCGCGGTAATAATAAAGATGACGATCAGTATATAAAGAACAAAAGTGTATTTCTCTGCTCCCGGAATCCATGAAATCAGTTTTGAATAATTGAATTCATGGTTTTTTACAAAAGGAATGGTGGTGATAGGTGTTTTTACATCCACAAACCGGTGTCCATCGCGGGTTACACGTTCAGGGTGGTTGGTGATTTGTCTTTCATAAGGAGCCAGTTTTTTGGCGCCCATCACTTCACGGGATACTACCACATCATTGTTGAAGTACAGTGTACAACCTACAATGAGGCCCAGTCCTACCTGTCCCATGATTTTAAATCTTCCTGCCAGTCCTTCTTTATTCTTTTTAAATACTTTGATATAGTCGTCCAGGAAACCGATGAGTCCCAGCCACACAGTAGATAATAATATCAGCCAGATGTATACATTCGCTACCTGTGCAAAGAGTAAGGTCGGTATCACGATGGCAGAGAGAATGATCAATCCACCCATGGTAGGGGTACCTTTTTTGGAGTTTTCTCCCTGGAGCCCCAGTTCACGAATGGTTTCGCCGATTTGTTTTTTCTGTAAAAACCTAATAATCCTTTTACCAAACAGCAATGAAATTACCAGCGACAGCAACAATGCCATCGTTACACGGAAAGTGATATACTGAAACATACCACCGCCGATGACGCTGATCTTAAATTCTGTTTTCAGGTAATTTAAAAAATAATATAACATATGTTTTAGTCGTAGCCCACCTTCTGCCGTACAGTGAGACAGGCTTTTAAGTCATTGGATTATTAAGTATTTCAGTTTCAGTTTTAATTTTATTTCTCCATCAGCTTCATCATGTCCACCAGCACTTCTTTATCATCGAAGTGATGTTTCACTCCTTTGATTTCCTGGTATTTTTCGTGTCCTTTACCGGCTACGAGGATAATATCTTCGGGGCCTGCGAGGGAAAGGGCGGTTTTAATAGCTTCTTTCCGATCGGTAATAGACAGTACTTTCTTTTTCAGGTGAACGGGGATACCTGCTTCCATTTCATGGATAATGGCCACCGGATCTTCCGAGCGGGGATTATCTGAAGTCAGGATCACGCGATCACTGTTTTCTGCCGCCACGTCTCCCATTATGGGGCGTTTGGTGGTGTCTCTGTCGCCGCCGCAACCTACTACGGTGATGACGTGTTCATTGCCTTTGCGCAGATTTTTGATGGTAGCCAGTACATTTTTCAATGCGTCTGGTGTATGCGCATAATCTACGATGGCGATGATTTGTTCCTTGTCAGAAATGATATAATCGAACCGGCCTTCAGCGCCTTGAATATCGCTGAGGGCCTGTAGTACTTTAGCTTTATCGATGCCCAGTAATATGCCAGCGCCATAAACGGCCAGGAGATTATAGGCATTGAATTCACCGATCAGGCGGAAATGCACTTCGGTATCACCAACGAGCATGACCAATCCGGTCAGGTTATTTTCCAGGATCTTTCCTTTGAAATCGGCCAGGGTGCGCAGGCTATAAGTAGCTTTTTTCGCTTTGGTGTTTTGCAGCATTACCATACCTCTTTTATCATCGAGATTGGTGATGGCAAAAGCATCTGCCGGCAGGTTGTCAAAGAATGATTTTTTCACCCGGATGTATTCATCAAATGTTTTGTGATAGTCCAGGTGATCGTGGGTGATATTACTGAAGATGCCGCCCGCGAATTTTAATCCTGCAATACGTTGCTGATGGATAGCGTGAGAGCTTACTTCCATGAATACATAGAGGCAGCCATCGTTCACCATTTGCGCCAGCAAGGCGTTGAGGTTAATAGGATCAGGTGTGGTATGTGTAGCTGGTATAACGGTATCGCCTATCTGATTTTGAACTGTAGATAATAGTCCACAGTGATATCCCAGTTTGGTAAACAAACGGAACAGTAATGTGGCGATAGTTGTTTTGCCGTTAGTACCTGTAACGCCTACCAGTTGTATTTTATGTGACGGGTTATCATAGAAGTTGCCTGCCATGATACCACTGCTGTTAGCGCTGTTGCTTACCTGAACATAGCATACATTTTCTGCGCGTTGGTCAGGTAATGTTTCACAGATCACTGCAATTGCACCTTGTGCAATTGCTTTATCGATGTAGCCGTGTCCGTCTACATGTACTCCTTTCACCGCAATGAAAGCGTCGCCGGCTCCGATGGCGCGGGAGTCGATGGCCAGGGCGTTGATGGCAATGTCTGTATTACCATGCACCGCCTGGATGCTTACATTATACAATATGTCGCGCAGCGTCTTCATCTAGCTCAGTTCTATTACGATTGTTTGTTCGTTTCCTATTTTTGTTCCGCCGGGGAGTGACTGTGTTTTCACTTTTCCAGCGCCTTTTACCACTACTCTTAATCCTGCATTTTCGAGGAGGTAGAGTGCATCTTTCAATCCCATTCCGGTTACATCCGGTACAGCGCCTTTCACCTGTGCCACTTGCTGGAAGGCAATTTTACGATCTGTCACCTTTGCGCTAACCCAGCTGTTATTGGCTGGGGAGCTGTTTACCGGTAGTTGCAGGGTACCAAGAATTTGTTTCCATTCACTTCCTTTTCCATTTTTCAGGGTGAGGAGGGTATCCAGTTGCATGGTGGCCTGCATTGGTTTTTGTTTTTCCACAGCGATGGCATATAACTTATCTGCCACTTCTCTAAACACCGGACCCGCAACGCCTGCGCCGTAAAAGCGCAATGCATGCGGTTTATTTTTTATGACTACCACGCAGGTATACTGCGGATCTTTTGCTGGGAAATAGCCTGCAAAAGAGGATTGGTAAATTTTGTCTGCATAGCCGCGGTTGCCATTAGCCACGAGTGCGGTGCCTGTTTTAGCTGCGAAAGCGTAGTAGGGGGTCCGCAATTTTTTCGCGGTACCATCTATGGGTACACCTTCGAGCATGGCCTGTACTTGTTTCAGCGTGTTTTGAGAACAGATGCTATCCAGCAGTACAGTAGGCTCAAATTGTTTTATTACCTGGCCATATTCCTGTATGGAATTGACGAGGTATGGTTTCATCATTTTACCGTTGTTTGCTACAGCGTTGTACAGCATACAGGTTTGCAACGGGCTGATGAGCACTTCATATCCGAATGCCATCCATGGCAGGGATGTGTTGCTCCATGTTTTGGAAGCAGTGGTTTTAATTACTGGTCTTCCTTCGCCTATCAGGTCTATACCGGTGCTTTGGTCGAGTCGCAATTTTTTCAAATGGGCGACAAAATTATTAGGTTGCCGGTTATAAAACTGGTAGGCCAGTTTTGCCATTCCCACATTTGAACTGAGTTCAAAGGCGTGTTTGACGGTTACATTTTGCGGGCCTGGGTGGGGTTCAGAATCGAAAACGGTTCTGCGTCCAACCTGCCAGCGGCCACCATCCATGTTGACCATGGAGTTCATGGTAGCGTATTTATCTTCCAGCACAGCGATAACGGTAGCCAGTTTAAAGGTGGAACCGGGTTCTGCTACCTGCAGTGCGTAGTTCATATCTTCCCAGTAGCCGTTGCCGTCGGGTTGTTTACCGAGGTTAGCGATGGCTTTTATTTTGCCGGTTTTTACTTCCATGAGGATGCAGGTACCGTGGTCTGCTTCATTTTGCACCATCATGTTCATGAGGGCTGTTTCCACAATATCCTGCATGTTTACATCGATGGTAGTGACTACATCGCGACCGTTTTCCGGTTCAATATCGTAACCATCTACGGGGACATAGGTACCTCCGGCAATGCGGCGCATCAGTCTTTTACCGGTAACGCCTTTCAGGTAATCGTTGTAGGTTCTTTCGAGACCTACGCTTTGAGAATTTTCGCGGGCCAGTCCGATGGTTCTGTTGGCAAGCAGTTTAAAGGGGTTGATACGCTTACTTTTGGATTCAGCGATCATGCCGCCTTTATTTTTGCCGAGGCGAAACATGGGGAAGCCGCGTAGTTCCTGGTATTGATTAAAGGGGACGTCTCTTTTCAGTAAGAAGTAGCGATCCTTTGATTTATATCCTTCTCTTAATAATTGTTTGTAGGCGATTTTGGTGCGGTCACCAAATACTTCAGACAATTTGTAGGAGAGGGAGTCCAGATTTTCTTCGAATACTTTTCCGTTTTTATCGCGGAGACCATCGGCGGCGAAATCGATGCGAATGTCGAAGTAAGGAATGGAGGTAGATAGCATTCTGCCTTCTTCTGAGTAGATGGTACCTCTTTCCGCGTCGAGGGCAACGTAGCCGGTGTGCAGGCTATCTGCCATGCTGCGCCAGTAGTTGCCTTGTACTTGCTGGATATAGAATACTTTTACCAGGATGGCTACGCCAAACAGCGCCATGCCTATGAGGCACAGATACACTCTCCACAATATATCCTTTTTTACATCCATTCGGTTTCTATGGCTTCAATAGTTCTGCGTTTAGTTTTGTTATTATTCAGCTATTAGTTTCTACATCAATGCCCTCAACCATGGATGGTTAAGGGCTAAAAGCTAATAGCTTATTAGAAAGATACCTGACACTGGCTGCATTTGTATTTGAGATGCTTGCCATTGACTTGATTTACCAGCATCCCCGACCTGAGTTATGGGTCAGGCGGGCAGCGTCAGGCATCAATATTAAAATCATTTTTCTGCTTCCTTTTTCAGCACAATCTTTTGTGGAGGGGAGCTGAGTTGTTTAAGGCCCAGCGGCTCGACAGATTTGCTGACTTCACTCATTTTGCTTCGAAACATGAGCTCACTTTTCACATTGATGTACTCCCACTTCAGCTCTTTTATTTCTTTTCCAAGTTTGTTGATACGTCTGATTTTCTTTTCGGCGAGGTGACTATTAGCGATATAGATCAGTGCCAGGACGGCTAAGAAGCCGATGAAGGGCATGTTTTGTACCAACGCTCTGTAGTTGATGCGCAACCGCCATTCTTTTCGTTGTTCCGGGGGAATGTTGTTTGTTTCTTCCGCCGGGATTTCCTGGTTTGTTTCTATAGTTTCTTCCTGCAACACGCTCTATGCCTTTTAAAAAAATTGACAATATAAACCTGAACGCAAATCAAACAGATGTGTATAGGATAGGGTAGGATGTGGTGGGCGGTTTACAGCCGCGTCACGCTTGTTTTTCGGCCACCCGCAGTTTTGCACTTCTGGATCTCCCATTGAGCTTTAATTCTGCATCGCTGGCGGTAACCGGTTTTTTTGTGATTAATCTGAACAATTTAGGGGGTGTTTCTTTCGCAAACGGATCTTCGGGTGCTTCTTCGAACCTTCCTGTTTTCATAAAATTTTTCACCATCCTGTCTTCCAGC
Source organism: Chitinophaga sp. 05T412 (assembly GCF_056396465.1). Taxonomy (NCBI): domain Bacteria; kingdom Pseudomonadati; phylum Bacteroidota; class Chitinophagia; order Chitinophagales; family Chitinophagaceae; genus Chitinophaga; species Chitinophaga sp. 05T412. Next base: position 738,814 of record NZ_JBFTLN010000001.1, on the reverse strand, counting down.
GAGTGGAAGGTAATGACGGCGAGTTTGCCTCCCGGTTTAAGTACGTTGGTAGCTTGCTCCAGTAAATCTTTCAGAGCGCCCAGTTCATCATTTACAGCGATACGCAAAGCCTGGAAAACCTGCGCCAGGTATTTTTGCGGATTGCCTTTAACGATGGGCTGGATCACGGATTTAAATTCCGAGATGGTGCGCATGGGGTGTGTTTTACGTTGCTTTACAATTGTTTGTGCGAGGGTTTTAGCATTAGTGACTTCCCCATACTCCTGGAAAATCAGTTGTAACCTTGCTTCTCCCCAAGTAGCCAGCAATTGTGCGGCGGTAAATTCAGTTCTCGTGTCCATTCGCATGTCCAGATCGCCATCAAAGCGAATGCTGAAGCCTCTTTCAGCGGTGTCAAACTGGTGCGATGATACGCCCAGATCTGCCAGTAGCCCGTCTACCTGGTCTGCTTTATGTAATTTCAAAAAGCGTTGCAGATGACGGAAGTTTTGTTGTACAAAAGTTACGCGTTCGTCTATGATCCTGTTGCGGTAAGCATCTTCATCCTGATCAAATACTATCAGTCGTCCTTTTTCACCCAGTTTCTCCAGTATGGCGCGTGAATGTCCTCCGCCTCCAAACGTCGCGTCTACATAAATCCCATCCGGATTAATCTGTAGCAGTTCCGTTGTTTCCTGTAGCAGAACGGGTAAATGATATTGTTGTTCGCCCATATGCTCCCCTCTTTAAATTGAAATGTTATTATCTCCTCCTCCCATTACCTGTTGTGCCAGATCACTGAACGCTCCTGGTGAGAAATTTTCAAAGAACTCCTGGTATTTAGCTTTATCCCAGATCTCGATTTTATTGGATGCTGCTGCCAGCACAATATCTTTTTCCAGATTGGCGTAAGACAACAGGTTTTTTGGTACCAGTAGTCTTCCTGCACTGTCTAACTCCAGAATAGTGGCCCCGTTCAAAAAGTACCGTCTGAATTCCCTTACTTTTGGGTCAAAGTCATTCAACTTGCTGATACGTTCAAAAATTGGCTGCCATTCATTCATGGGATACAGGGACAAGCATTTTTCAAACCCTCGGTTAATCACAAACTGTCCTCCGGCCCCGTCTGATAACTGCTTTTTAAATCCAGCAGGTAACAGAAAGCGTCCTTTTGCGTCCAGCGTCGATTCATATTCACCGAGAAATCCTGTCATACCATGGGGCAAAGTCCTTGAAAATCCATTTTCTAACACAAAATAACACTTTTTCCCACTTTTTAACGAAAAAATACTTTATAAATTTTTTCCACAGATGGGATTGCCTGCATAGGAGGCTATCTACCTTCATTTATGCACCGTTTGTGTGCATTTTGGAAATTCATATGTGGATAATGTGTTTATAATAACTGTTTCAATGTTTATATCGTGTGAGTTGCCTGTCGGGCGGGTTATTCCGGAAAGGGGTGTCAAGTGGGAAAATGACTCATTTTTAGATTTATGCGTGTGTTTTTTTCCTAATTTGAACATTTTTCACCCCCATTTTTGTGTTAGAAACGCAATTTTCCACAGCCAGGTGGGAGAAATGTCAGCAACTCCGGTGGCAGTGGAAAACCTCGCTTTCAGCGATTTAATTCCCTCTTTTGCAAAATTTTAACAGCAATCAACATCTCTCTGCCTTACATTTACATTTAATTCTTAATTTTGCCACTCTTTTATGCGGAAATTTTTATTGTACATCACTGTTCTTGCGGCAATCATAGCTACCTCCTGTAACAACCAGTTGCGTAGAATAGAGAAAAGCAACAACTTTGAAAAGAAGCTGGACTACGCTAACCAGCTGTTTAAAAAGAAAAAATACAATACAGCCATCACACTGTATACCGACCTGGTACAGGTATATAAGGGTACAGATAAGTTTGAGCCGATGTATTATAATTTCGCATACTGCTCTTATTACGTTAAAGACTATGTGCAGGCGGCTTTCCAGTTTAAGAATTATCTGGACCTGTTCCCGAATAGCCCAAGAGCGGTGGAGATTGACTATATGCAGGCCTACTGCTACTATAAGCAATCCCCGAAAGTATCCCTGGATCAGTCTAATACCATGAAGGCCATTGCTGCCATGCAAACTTTCATCAACAACTATCCAACCGCCGACAAAGTATCGGAAGCCAACCTGGTGATAGAGTTGTGCCGCCGTAAGCTGGAGAAGAAAGAATTTAACAGCGCCGAACTGTATTATAACCTGGGCTTCTTCAAAGCCGCCGGTATTGCCTTCAAAAACCTGATGCGCAACTACCCCGACTCTGATAAAAGCGACGGATACAAAGTAATGGCCATCAGATCTTATTATAATTATGCTAAAAACAGTATTCCGGAGAAACAAAAGGAGCGCTACGCCACCGTTTTGGACGAATACCTGGATTTTACGGATCACTACCCGAACAGCAAATTGAAGGTTGATGCCGAAAAATTTTATACCTTAGCGCAAAACAACATTAAAACACTGGATAATGAGCAAATTAAAGCGAAGTCTAACCAGTAGCCTTAATCCCTGGGTAGAAACCAAAAATACTACCGATATTAAGAACAGAACTGGTAATTTATATGAGTCTATTGCCGTGATAGCCAAACGCGCCAATCAGATCAATATTTCCGTGAAAGAGGAGCTCCATTCCAAACTGGAAGAGTTTGCCAGTCATACTGACAATCTCGAAGAAGTGCACGAGAACAAGGAGCAGATTGAGATTTCCCGTTTTTACGAAAGACTGGCAAATCCAGCTATCCAGGCTACTCAGGAATTCCTGGACAGCAAAATTTATTTCCGCAAGAACGACGACGATTTGTTTAGCTAATCCGCCACACATTATTTTGTGAGGTGCGCGATTGCGAAAAATAAAAATATTAATTTCATGGCGGCAGAATGATTTCTGCCGCTTTTGTTTTTATATATGTCCATGGACGCTATCAAAATGCTACAAGGAAAGAAAATTCTGTTGGGGGTATCCGGCAGTATTGCCGCTTATAAATCGGCTACCCTGATCCGCCTGCTGGTAAAGGAAGGCGCAGAAGTAAAGGTAATCATGACCCCCGCCGCCGCCGATTTCATTACCCCCCTCACCCTCGCCACCCTCTCTAAAAACGAGGTGCCGATGAATATCAGCGACCATAGCAGCTGGAATAACCACGTGATGCTGGGCCGCTGGGCCGATATCATGGTGATTGCCCCCGCTTCCGCCAATACCATCGCTAAAATGGCGCAAGGCGGGTGTGATAACCTGCTCCTCGCCGTATACCTCTCGGCTACCTGTCCTGTGGTATTTGCACCTGCCATGGATGAAGATATGTGGCATCACCCGGCTACCCGCCACAATGTGGAAAAACTGATCTCTTATGGACATCAGCAAATACCCATTGGTTCCGGAGAATTGGCCAGTGGCCTTTTCGGAGAGGGGCGAATGGCAGAACCGGAGCAAATAGTGGCCTGGCTGCAAACCCATCTGCCGAAGGCAAACCCACAAAATAAGCCCCTCACGGGAAAAACAGCTATTGTTACCGCGGGACCTACTATTGAACATATAGACCCTGTAAGGTATATCAGCAACCATTCCAGCGGGAAAATGGGCATTGCCATTGCGGAAGCCCTGGCAGATGCCGGCGCCAATGTACAACTAATACTGGGGCCCACTTCCCAGCAAACCACCCACACCGGCGTAACCGTCACCCGCATACAAACCGCGCAGGAAATGTTTGACCGCGTAACCGCGCTGTATCCTGCCGCTAATATTGTGGTGGCTGCCGCCGCAGTAGCGGATTACCGCCCGGCGAATGTGGCCGATAAAAAAATTAAGAAAGGCGAAGCCCAGCTACATATAGATCTCGAAAAAACACCCGATATACTCCGCTCATTAGGCGATACCAAAGGACCACAGCAACTGCTGATCGGCTTCTCTCTGGAAACCAACAATGAAAAGGAATATGCCCTCAAAAAGCTGCGGGAAAAGCACCTGGACATGATTGTAATGAATTCACTTGCGGATGCTGGCGCCGGGTTTAACTATGATACCAACAAAGTAACGCTGTTTGATAAAACCGGAAATGAACGTAGTTTCCCACTGAAATCAAAACAGGCCGTGGCACAGGATATTGTTTCCGCTATAATTGAACTGCAACATGCATAACCGTTTCCCGTTTTTCCTGCTGATGGCAGGCGCATTTGTATTATTCTGCTGCCGCCCCGTTCAGGCCCAGGAAATAAGGGCCAATGTATCTGTGGTGGCTGCCCAGGTACAGGGAGTGGATAAAAAGATATTTACCACCCTGCAGAATTCTATCCGCGAATTCCTCAACAACCGGCACTGGGCCAATGATGCCTTCACCCCGGCAGAACGGATAGAATGTAATTTTTTGCTGAACGTAACTGGTACTGCCGGCTCGGATACCTATAAAGCTTCGCTGACCATACAGGCTACACGGCCGGTGTATAACAGCAGCTATGTGACCAGTTTGCTGAATATCCAGGATAACAACGTGCTTTTCCGCTATGCAGAATTTCAACAGCTGGAATACAGCGATACCCGTATTGTAGGCAACGATCCGCTGGCATCCAATCTCACGGCCATTCTCGCGTATTATGTGAATATTATTCTCGGACTGGATTACGATTCTTTTTCTCCACGCGGCGGTGACTTATATTTCAAAAAAGCGTTGAACATCGTTAACAATGCACCGGACGGAAAAGATATCTCCGGTTGGAAAGCCTTCGAAGGTAACCGCAATCGTTACTGGTTGCAGGATAATTTGTTGAACGCGAAATTCCTGCAGTTCCATGATGTGATGTATCAATACCACCGGGATGGTCTGGATGTGATGTACGACGACGTTAACAAAGGCCGCGGCGTAGTGTTGAACTGCCTGAATATGCTCTATTCCATTCACCAGGATATTCCCAACTCCATGCTGATGCAGGCGTTTTTCAGCGCCAAAGGAGGAGAGTTACAGAAAATATTTTCCAAGGCGATGCCGCAGGAAAAAAGTCGTGCCGCGGAACTGCTGTCACAGATGGACGTACCGAATGCACAGAAGTATCAACAGATGAAGTAACAGCTATTAACTATTTGCCATTAGGAAACCCTTCTGCGCTAAGTTTAAAGCTAACTGCTAAAAGCTAACAGCTATAATGAATAATTTAATGACGAAATACGCCGCCCTGACTTTGATTGTATTGTTTTTGTTCGCCTGTGGTGACGGGGACAAGGTGCCGGGTCAATATATCTCTAAAGAAACAATGAGTAGTATCCTGGAAGATATGGCTATGGCAGATGCCTATAGCAGTGAATACCAGTCGGGTAGTTATTCTCCCAACTATGATTCAATCAGACAGGAAAAAGTGAAGATTTATTATAAGCAGATCCTGGACCTTCATAAAGTAAGTGTGAAGGAATTTATGGAGAGCTACCGATACTATGAAAGTCATCCCAGCCGATTAAAAGAGGCGCTACAAATGGCACAGACCAATATTGCCGCCAAAAAACAGCGTTTGGGTAGCCCGGTGGATGAAAATGCGCCAGTGCGTTATCGCCTGAGAAACATTTTCCCTTATGCCGACAGCGTGCTATTACTGCCGAGGATGGATACGCTCCGCCCTTTTGTTAAGCGGCAGTCTTAATCTATAAAACACCAAAACATGAACAAAGTAATCGCTAATGCCGACGAAGCCTTACAAGATATCCGGGATGGAGCGGTGCTGATGCTGGGAGGGTTTGGATTATGTGGTATTCCGGAAAACTGTATTGCTGCCCTGGTAAAAAAAGGAGTAAAAGAACTGACCTGTATTTCGAATAATGCAGGAGTAGATGATTTCGGCCTGGGACTGTTGTTGAAAACGCGGCAAATCCGGAAAATGATGTCGTCCTATGTAGGAGAAAACGCCGAATTTGAAAGACAACTATTAGCCGGAGAGCTGGAAGTAGACCTGATTCCACAAGGTACCCTGGCTACCCGTATCCAGATGGCGGGCATGGGTATTCCTGCTTTTTTCACACCTGCCGGCTACGGTACTGAAATTGCGGAAGGAAAGGAAGTCCGTGAATTTAATGGCAAACCTCACCTGATGGAAATGGCGTTGCACGCCGATTATGCCATCGTAAAAGCCTGGAAGGGAGATACCCTGGGTAACCTCGTTTTTCGTAAAACCACGCGGAATTTCAGTTCTTCTATGGCCAGAGCGGGGAATATTACCATTGCAGAAGTAGAACACCTGGTACAACCTGGAGAATTGGATCCCGACCATATTCATGTGCCGGGCATTTACGTACACCGCATTTTCCAGGGTAGTAATTATGAAAAACGGATCGAACGCCGCACGGTGAAGATCTAGTGTTTACATTTTCCACGCTTCAAATTTTACATAATGTCGCTCGATAAATATGGCATCGCCAAAAGAATAGCACAGGAGCTGCAGGATGGTATGTATGTAAACCTGGGTATTGGTATTCCCACCCTGGTTTCCAATTATATTCCTGCCGGTATTTCTATTATGCTGCAATCTGAAAACGGTATACTGGGTATGGGCCCTTATCCCGCAGCAGAAGATATTGACGCTGATTTAATCAATGCGGGAAAGGAAACGGTAACGTTGCTGCCCGGAGGTAGTTTCTTCGATTCTTCCGAAAGCTTCGGTATGATCCGCGCCGGAAAGGTAGATCTCACTGTATTAGGTGCGATGGAAGTATCTGATCAGGGAGATATCGCCAACTGGAAAATTCCTGGTAAAATGGTAAAAGGGATGGGAGGCGCCATGGATTTGGTGGCGTCTGCACGTAATATCATTGTGGCCATGATGCATACCAACCCTAAGGGAGAAAGTAAATTGCTGCCGCAATGTACCCTGCCGCTGACCGGTGTTAACTGTGTGAAAAAGATTGTGACGGAACTGGCGGTACTGGATGTTACGCCTGATGGCTTTAAGCTGTTGGAGCGTGCGCCGGGTGTTAGTGTGGAGGAAATTCGCGCTAAAACAGCTGGTAGAATTATAATTGAAGGAGATATTCCGGAGATGAAAATCTGACAAGATAACTAACGTATATACGTACAGGTGCCCTCGCTCTTCAAAAGCGAGGGCATTTTTATTTTTACGAATAGTCGGATTTATACTATATAATAAATTTTAATGTTTATAAATTTGCATACTTAAGTTGTTAATATTTATTCCTAACCTATAATAGTCACTATGAAAAGGATTTTTACATTCCTTCTATTGTCATGCTGTGCCACTTCTTACGCCCAGGATTTTGCGGGCTTTCGTACCAGTAGTTATGCAGGCGTAACCAGTGTATTTTCGAACCCCGCCAACATTGCAGATAGCCGTTATCGTTGGGACGTGAATTTGTTTGGCGTAAGTGCCAATGTAGCCAACAACCAGCTGAAGTATAAATTGGGTGATATCGGCTCTGCTTTTAATGGGGATACGCTGAAGAACCAGTTTTTCGGAAAGGGCAACGGATTAACCAAAGCGCTGGTGAATATCGGTGTAGCGGGTCCCTCTGCGATGTTTAACTTAGGCAAGTTTACCTTTGCGGTAACTTCCCGTGTACGTGTAGTCGCTAACGTTACTGATGTAGATGGCAAGCTGACCGATAAAATCATTAATAACCTGTCGTCTAATGCAGACCTGCCTTACACCATTGCTTCCAATAGTAACATGCGGGTGAGCGCGAATGCCTGGGCCGAATATGGTGTATCAGTAGCTCGTGAAGTGCTGACCATGGGTCCTCACTACCTGAAAGCGGGGGTAAGCCTGAAGTATCTTTCCGGTGCCGGTAATGGTACCATCAATGTGGATCACCTGCAAGGCACCATGAATGTAGACGAAGGCAAGCAGGATGCTTATCTGACCAATGCTTCCGGGAAAGTAGGTATGAACTTCGCTGGTTTCAATATCTCTGATTTTGATGCGGCTGATGCGCTTAAATTTACCGGACACGGTATCGGTGCTGAATTAGGCGCGGTATACGAGTATCGTCCTGAGAGCGAGAGCAAGGGCCCTAACAAGTATAAATTCCGCGTGGGCGTTTCCCTGATGGATATCGGTAAAATCAAGTATGAGCGTGATGTAACCCGTAGTGGCACCTTTACCATTGGTATTCCCGCCGGTCAACAGTTTTCCATGAAGCACCTGGAAGATGTTAAAATGGATAACTACAAAACGGAGTTAGGTAAATATCCTCAGTATTTTAAACCAGCCGCGGATAATAATAATGCTTCTTATGCGGTGAGTTTACCTACTACTTTGCAGGTGAACGGCGACTATCACATTCACCAGGCTTTCTACATAAACATGGATGTGCAATTGTCGTTGGCGAATGGTAAAAATAAACCTTACAATACACAGTATTACAGTGGTTTCAGTATTACTCCCAGTTACGACGGCCGGATATTCGGTTTCTTCCTGCCTATCAACTACAACGAACTGTCGAAACTGAATGCTGGAGCAAGCTTCCGTGTAGGACCATTATTTGTTGGTTCCGGTAGCGTATTAACGGCATTGTTGGGTTCTTCTCATCAGGTAGATGGTTTTGTGGGTGTACGTTTCGGCACCTTAAAAAAACGTAAATAAATTTAAAAAGGGATTTCCGGATGGTTTTAAAATCAGATATTTTGTTTCAACAATACATACCACTTTGAAACAAAATCCGGAAATCCCAAACTTCGAAAATCCCCAAATAAGTGGTACCTTTCACCTTGCTAAAAACGTTCGAGGTGCAAGTTGGATTTCTTTGTTACAACGGTAAATACATTCCTGCGGCTGACCCGATTTTTACTGCCGATAATCGCTCCTTTCGATACGGGGATGGATTCTTTGAAACCCTGAAAGTATACCAGGGACATGTACTGATGGCAGACCTGCATTTTGAAAGGTTGCTGGCCAGCTTACATTTGCTGCACTTCGATATTCCCACACATTTTACCAAAGCATTTTTTATAAAGCAGATTGTTGACCTCTGCAACAAGAATAATGTATCACATCTGGCCCGGGTGAGATTGGCTATCTTTCGCTCTGATGGCGGATTGTATGATCCGGTGAATAATTTACCCAACTATATCATTCAATGTTGGGAACTTAGCAAAACTGTATTGGAATTAAATGAAAACGGGTTGGTTATTGATATTTTTCCGGATGTGAAAAAGAGTTGTGATAAATTATCTTCTATCAAATCCAATAATTGTTTGCCTTATGTAATGGCGGCGATGTATGCCAAACAACATCGTCTGAATGAGGCAATCCTTATGAATCAATATGGACGGGTGGCAGATAGCACCATTGCTAACCTGTTTATTGTACGGGATAAAAAAATATACACGCCGCCACTTTCTGAAGGCGGCGTTTGTGGAGTAATGCGGAAGTATTTATTGAAAGCAGAACTTCCTTTTAAAGTGGAAGAAAGACCACTTGATATTGATGACCTCGAGAATGCGGATGAAATATTTTTAACGAATGCGATCTATGGCATTCGTTGGGTAGGCCTTTTCCGCGATAGTAGTTACGGCAATGCTACCGCCGCCATTTTACATGAGCTGTTAGCCGTTAGCTTTTAGCCGCTGAAAAAAATCATTAGCATGGAACAGCACGTCAGTCTTTGCTGGTTTCGCCGCGATCTGCGGCTGGAAGACCAGGCCGCTTTTTATTATGCATTACGCGCAGGAGTACCGGTAGTACCCGTATTTGTTTTTGATACCAATATCCTGGACGATCTGGAAGATAAGCACGATCAACGGATGATATTTATACACGCTGTGCTGGAGGAAATGCAACAACAGTTGAAAGCCTATGGCAGCACGATGGATGTATTTTATGGCACGCCGGAAGCCGCGTTTTCACATTGGACATCGAAGTATAACGTAACAGGAGTATATGCCAACCATGATTATGAGCCATACGCTATTAACCGTGATGCGGCTATCGCCAAACAACTGGGCGAAAAAGGTGTTTCTTTTCATACTTATAAAGACCAGGTAATACTGGAGAAAAAAGAAGTATTAAAAGATAACGGTGAACCATATACGATTTTTACACCGTACAGTAAACGATGGTATGATACCCTGACAGATTTTCATCTTAAGCCATATCCCTGCAAAAAATATATCAAACAGCTGTATCAGCAGTCGCGGTTGAATATTCCTTCCCTGCATACCATGGGATTCAAAAGTGGACCTGCACAATTTCCGTCAAAGGAGTTACCGGAAGTATTGATACAGCATTACGATACCACCCGCGATTTTCCTGCGGTGAATGGCACATCGCGGCTGGGCATTCATTTACGTTTTGGTACCATCAGTATCCGGGAATTGATGCAACATGCCATGCAGCTGAATGCCACTTTTGCCAAAGAACTGATATGGCGGGAATTTTATCAGATGATACTCTGGCATTTTCCACATGTAGTGGGACACTCCTTTAAGCGGGAATACGATAAAATAGCGTGGCGCAACAACCAGGCGGAATTTGAACGCTGGTGCAAGGGCGAAACCGGCTATCCGATTGTAGATGCGGGCATGCGGGAATTAAATACTACCGGTTATATGCACAATCGGGTGCGCATGATTACAGCCAGTTTTCTGACCAAGCATTTGTTGATAGACTGGCGTTGGGGAGAAGCTTACTTTGCTGCTAAACTGCTCGATTATGACCTGGCTGCGAATAACGGCGGCTGGCAATGGGCGGCCGGTTCCGGCTGTGATGCGGCGCCTTATTTCCGGGTGTTTAATCCTACACTGCAAACACAGAAGTTTGATAAAGACCTGCAGTATATCCGCAAATGGGTACCGGAGTTTGAATCGTTTGATTATATAAAACCAATAGTATCGCATGAGGTGGCGCGGAAACGCGCATTAGAAGTATATGGACAGGCGTTGAAGAAAAACGGTTTATAACAAGGGGCTTCCTCCGGATAGGAAAAAGCCCCGCCCTATTAAACCTACCACTATATTTTTGAAACACTGAGGTTCCGCAAACGTAGCCACAGCAATGCTCCCATTGCGAAAAACACACTTTCAATGATCAGCCATTGTGTACCAAAGGCGCCCAGTGGTCCTTCTACTGTCCAGGTAATGATACGCGACAGGGCATAGAGTCCCCAAAGCCAGCATAAAAAGATAACGCCCTGTTGTATGTCTTTGATGGCCCAACGTATCAGCATAACGGTAATGGTTAATCCTACACCACCATATACGCCCCTGATGGAACTAAAAGCATCAGTGTTAGGCAACTTCACCTGTACCAGATCCATTACCGCCTGTGGGCTGAAAAAGCCCATCATACTTACCATAAAAAAGCTTCCCGCAGACAGGAACAGGTATACGCGGGATAAGACATTGATTGTTCGGGATTGCTTCATATTTACACGTTTATGGTGCAAAATTGGCGGTGCTGCGTTTATAAAATCTTTGTGTGTACCAAGATTTTTATGGGAATAAATACGGTGAGATAAAAATAAAAGCGCGGTATCAAAAATTCATTTTGATACCGCGCTTTTTGTATTACTGTAAGGTGCTTATTTCAGGACTTCTGCCAGTTTTTTGTCCAGCGCTTCATGATCTTCTCCACCACCGCCAAAGCGGGCTACAATCACTCCTTTAGGGTCCACCAGGATTTGAGTGGGTAAAGAATGAATACCAAAGTGTTGACTGACATCATTGGGGTTATCAACATCCTTCATTAGTTTATCCATATCCAGGCCCCGCAGTATATGTTTCCATACACCTATACCATCTTTTTCCACGGCTTTTTTCCAGGCGTCATGGTTACGGTCATCATCGGAGATGCTGATAATTTCCAGTCCTTTGTTTTTGTAGTCTTTGTATAAATCGAGCAGGTGTGGATTACCAGCGCGACAAGGAACACACCAGCTGGCCCAGAAATCGAGCAGCACATATTTTCCCCGGAAATCAGCGAGTTGTAATGGTTGGTCGTTGATGTCCTTTTTACTGAAATTAAAGGCCGTGCTGCCCGGAGATCCGGCTTCCAGTTGTTTTATTTCTTTCGCTATTTTCTGTCCGTCTTTGGTCTTTTGTAAAGCAGGGCTCAGGCTGGAAAAATAGTATTTGGCAGAATCCAGCGACAACTTGCCTACTTCAAAGCGCATCAGGTACAGGCTGAGAAAGGCGTTGTGATGTTCACGGATGAATTTTCTCGACAGCTGGCTGTTTGCTTCGAAATAAGGCTCCAGTTGTTGGCGGATGGCGCCTGCTTTATCATGATCTTTTTCATTTTTAAGCGCGTTCAGTATGGGCTCATATTGTTTGGTAGCTGCTTCTTTTTCTGCTTCCAGTTTTTGATACAGATCATTGGTAACAGAGCCTTTCAGTATAATGGTGGTAAGATCACCATTCTGTATGTTGACGGTCATGGGAACGGGTTCCAGGAATAAGGACGCCTGCTCCTTTTTATTTCCGGTCATTGACCGGCTTAATACCGCGGAAAACATGCCGACGGTTGGTTGGGCTAAAGTCCCGCTAAAGCTGAATTTGCCGTTTACTACTGCAGCACTGTCGGTGATATATTTTTCTCCGTTGTTGTATTGCAGGTAGTATTTAGCGGGGGCATTACTGCCCGCATCGCCGGTGATACTGAATTTTTTCTGAGCAGTAGCTAACTGCGTCATGGCTAACGTTAACGATAGTACGCTGATTATTTTACTCATATACTATTATGGATTTTGTGTAAGATTAGGATTGAGTGTGATTTCTTCCTGCGGTACCCGCAGTAATATTTTTGGACTGGTGGCCGGTATAGTCATGGCGCCACTGCCAATAGAGGCATAGTTTCTCACCATTGGCAAACCATTGCGGAAGTAGTCGAAGGAGTTATGTCCTTCGAAAGCCAATTCTATACGGCGTTGCAGCAATATTTCGTTGAAGAGGGCTTCGCCGGAAAGGTCCACGGAGGGCAATCCTGCGCGATTACGGATGATATTCAGATCCGTTAACGCTGCATCTTTATTACCCAGTTTGGCATTGGCTTCTGCGCGATTCAGGTATACCTCTGCGAGGCGCAGGTAGCGGAAAGGCGACTTGCTGAAGAGGGAGGTATAACCCAGCATATACTTCACCGTTGCAATGGTATCGGTAGTTATGCCGGGCGTAATATTTACTACGTAGTGCGAAGAACGCAGGTCCGTTGACGATACCAGTGCTAACAGCGGGACAGAAGGACGATAGTAACCACCATCGTATCCGATACGGGAAGGAAATGCATATAGTTTGGCCAGAGAAGAATTACCATAATCCATGTTGCCGGCAAAAATATCTTCCTTATTATTTTTGTTATTACTGTTATAGTAGGAGCGATAAGCTGCGCTTTGTGATAAAGTAAACTGATTACTGTTAATGATCCCGGTGGCATTATCCACTACTTTCTGATTGAAAGCGGCTGTTGGCTGCTGGAAAGTTCCGCCCATATACAAATACACGCGTGAAAGTAATGCAGCTGCCCCCATCTTGCTGGCATAGCTGCTGGATTTATCCTGTGTGAATAAAGGCATGGCGGTTTCCAGGTCGTTGATGATCTGATCATAAACGGCTTTGACACTGGCTCTGGCAGGCTTATAATCAGGGGCATTATTAGCTGTGGTGATCAGCATCACGCCAGGGCTATTAGCGGCATCCTGATAGTAAGGTTTGCCATAGAAACGTACCAGGTTAAAATATACAAAAGCACGGACAAACAATGCTTCAGCTTTCGCCTGCAGGATAATCGGGTCCTTTTCATCTTTTGCTACATGGTCGAGTAGCTTGTTGGTGTGAAGAATCGCAAAATAGCTAGCCCGCCAGAGGTTGTAAGTCCAGCTGTTATTTTTATCCGACGAGTTGGTGTAGTTAAACGCATCGCTATTTTTATTGAGCTCCAGATCGAGTGCATGAATATTATTGCCCAGCGCATCCGGGAGAAACATCGTAATACCTCCGTAACCAAAGGCATCATTTTCCATGCCTACACCGGTAGTGATCATCTGGTATAAGGTGAGAGTCGCTTGCGTAAATCCTGCTGGTGTGGAGAATTGTAGTTGCTCTGTAGTGACATTATGCGGACGGAGATCATCCAGTTGTTTATTGCAGGCACTTAACGCGAAGATGCTGCAGAACGCGATTAATATTTTCCGGTTCATATTGTAGTAGTTTAGAAAGTTACATTAAGACCTGCGGTGATACGTCTTGGATTGGCATTGTCAATACCAATGCCGGCAAAGCTGGTGGAACCGATGGTAGCTCCTTCCGGATCAGCGCCTACGTAGTCTTTATGCTTAATAACAAATACATTATCCATACTCACGAATACGCCTGCACGTTGCGCCCGGAATTTAGATAATGTTTTGGGTGAAAGATCATAGCCCAGTCGTATGTTACGCATACGGATATGGCTGGCATTTCCGAACATCAGGGAAGAGTTGGTATTAAACACTCTCCATTGATTCATCTTGCTGCTGTATACATCCGGATAATTGGCATTTTTGTCGCCGGGTTGTTGCCATATTTTTTGAGATGCCTGCCAGCCCACGTTATTTCTACCACCCATTGGAGCGGTAGGGTCCTGGAAGTTATTGATGATACTCATACGAGTGTAGTTACCTACCTGGAACCACATTTCTGCACTGAGTGAAAACTGTTTATAGGTAAAAGTATTGGTAAATCCGCCGAAGAATTTCGGTGTGGCAGATCCTACTGTCTGAAAGTTCCGGAGGTCAGCGTAGTTACCCATTCCTTCTACTTTCTGCAATTTTCCGGAGGCATCATAGTTCTCAAATAAAGGTGCGCCATTGTCTGGATTTACCCCTACATAACGTACGGCTCTGATGGTGTTAATATCTTCTCCCACATAGTGGTAGAAGGCCCGGCTGTAGCTATCCAGTAACGAATCGTTGTAGAGTTTCTGGATGGTGTTTTTATTGAAACTGATGTTCAGGTTAGTTGTCCAGCTGAAGTTTTTGCTATCAATGTTCTTCGTGTTGAGCATCACTTCCAGTCCTTTATTCAGTACTTCTCCTATATTCTGATATTGGAGGAAGGAACCTTGTGCGGAGCTTACATATACCTGTTGCAGCAGGTTTTTACTGAGTTTGGAATATAGGTCGATGTTAACTTCTACGCGTTTCCAGAGCCCCAGATCAATACCGATGGTATTATTAACGGTAGTTTCCCAACTGATATTGGGGTTTTCCAGTTGTGTGATTTGCACGCCTACTCCGGCAGGGTTATCATATGGATTTGGATTTGGGCTGCCATAAAGTGTTTGATTCAGGTAGCCATCGCCTACATCTCTTCCTGAGGTGCCGTGCACAACACGCAGCTTCAGTTGGTCAATGCTTTTCACATCTGCCAGAAAAGCTTCCCGGTTGATCATCCAGCCTGCACTGAGGGCATAGAAAGTGCCATATCTTTTATTGCGGCCAAAGTTGGTAAAGGCGTCTGTACGTAAAGATCCGGCGGCAAAGTAGCGGGATAAATAGTTATAGTTCAATTCACCAAAAGCAGAGAAGCTGGCCCGTTCTGCATAAGTACCGTTAGGGCGGGTAGGCGTACCATATACGTAGTCTACGGCGTTGCCGATATTTTTAGCAGCACCGGCGTTGCGTTCACCAGGCAGCATGTTGAAATAGTCATTTGCCTGCGTTTCACTATGACGTTTTGCCCACTCTGTTCCGGCCAGGAAATTGAATTTATGATCATTGAATTGTTTGGTAGCAGTTAAAGTGTTGGTAGATGTAAAGTTAAAATAACGACCATCGGAAATGGAGAGCGTGCCATTTACACCCGCCTGCCCCGGTGAAAAGAGATAAGGATAGCCGCCATATTTACCGGAGAAACTTCTGGGGTCCAGGTAGGCGTTGTAATGTGTGTTAACATAATCGATGGTATTGGTGGTTTTAACACTTAACCAGGGCAATATTTTGTAACTGAGCCATCCGGTACCGGTGAAGTGCATATTGTCAGTAACCGAGGTATTATCGAACTTTTTCTCTCCCAGAAAGTTTTGGTTGTAGGTAGTATAGGGTACGCCAAAGTTGCTGGATTGTTTTATCGGGATGCTGTCTGCCAGCGAACCGTCTGCATTGTATGGCGTTACAAAGGGTTGCGTAGCATATAACTGAGGCATACCGTTGCGGCTAATGGTTTTATCGATGATGGCGCTGGTATTGATACCACCGCTTACTTTTTCAGAAAATTTCTGTTCGATATTCAGGCGCAGGTTGCGGCGGTCAAAGGTATTTCCGTAGTTGATACCTTTTTCTTTATACCAGTCCAGGCCCGCATATACGGTGGTTTTATCGTTGCCACTGGTAATGCCCAGGCTGATATCCGAGAAGTTACCATCGTTGAATAATGCTTTTTCCCAATTAAAATCTTTTGATTTATCGGCATCTGTATAAATACGGCGTTGGTTGATAAAATCTGCAGCCGTCGGAAATTGTGTATGTAATGACGGTGTTTCTTCCCATTTGCGTTGCAACAATTTATCCATTCCGGCAATGGCTTCGGCGGTATTATTCATATGGATCGCACGGTTCTGCTGGATCGCACCATAGCGGGTATCGAGGGTAACATGCACACCGCTGTTTTGTGTACCTCTTTTAGTAGTGACCACAATTACGCCCTGTGCGGCACGGGAACCGTAAATAGCAGTAGAGGCGGCGTCTTTCAGGATCGTAATGCTTTCTACATCTGCAGGATTTACCACATCCTGTAATGATTGTGCAGTTGAAATCACCCCATCTATCACGATCAATGGACCGAAGTAAGAACTGGTGCCTGAAGGCAACGAGGAAATACCACGGAGTAATACCTGTCCCTTGGCACCAGCATTGGCACTGGGTTCTACGATATACATGCCGGTAGTTTTCGCTTTCAGCATGGATAAAATATTAGGAGAAGAAACAGAGCTGCGTAATTGTGCGCCGGAAATTTTTTGTACAGCACCGGTGAGTTCTGCTGCTTGTTTATTGCTATATCCCATTACTACTACACTGCCCAGGCTGGTAGCATCTTCTTCCAGTACAATATGATTGTCTGTACCGCTAATTGCCTGTGTTTTAGAACGGTAGCCAATAGTGGTGATGGTTACGGGATGGCCTTCTGAGGTGGCGATGGCGAAAGCGCCGTTAGCGTCTGTAACCGCGCCTTTGCCGGTAATCATGTCGCGTACAGTGGCAGCGGGGAGTGGTTGTCCTTTACGATCTGTAATGGTCCCTTTTACCAATGGTGGTGCGGTATTGGTGTTGGTAGGATGTTCCGGCTTCATGACGCCGATCATATTGCCACTGAGCTTGAATTCCAGTCCGGAAGCGGTTTCCAGGTCTGCCAACAATTCTTTGATGCTTCTAGCTTTGGAAGGAAGCGTAATCGGTTTGTTGGGTAATGTCCCGGCCACATAAAAGAACTTCACCTGAAAAGATGCTTCAATTTTACGAATGGCCGCCTGCATGGAAATATCCTGCAACGGGATTACTTTTCTTTGTTGCCCGTATGATGTGATACTGGTCATCAATAGCAACAACACCAGGACTGAGAACTGTCGTGTAACAGCAGAGCAAAACAGCGCACGGAGGCGCGCAAATTTAAAAGTCATGCGTCAGTTTTTAAATGTAATGGTTGATATGGTCATCACAAACGCCGGCAGCTTGTGGTGATCCCGATTTAGCGATTTTGGTGGAAACGCTTGTATTAAAATTGAATCGTTACTTTATCCGGTTGTATTTGAAAATTGCATCCGGCTGTGAAACAAAAAATGTTCAGTACTTTTTCAAGTTTATCATTATCGAAGGCTCCTGAGAACCGTTTGGCATTCAACAGATTTCCTTTTATTTCGAATGGTATTCCATACCAGTTTTCGAGTTCTGTAATTACTTCCCGGACGCTGGCATTGTTGAATACGAGCTTACCGGTTTTCCAGGTATGTACGGCAATTGTATCAAATGATTGCCGGGTCATTTCTTTGGACGTTTCATTCCAGCGGGCCTGTTCTCCCGGAATAAGTGTGATGGCCTTGGTTTCGCTGGTGTTTTCACTCACTTTTACTTTCCCACTGAGTAATGAAACAGTGGATTGTGGCTCGTATGGATATGATTTTACGAGAAAGGAAGTGCCCAGCACCGTGGTGCGGATTTCTTTGCTGGTGACCACAAACGGATCATCCGTATTACCGGTTACATCAAAGAGGGCAGCGCCTTTTATCAATTCAACATGACGGTGTTTATGGCTGTAATCGGAAGGTATCCTGACACTGGTGTTAGCGTTAAGGAGTACCGCAGATCCATCTGGTAATGTGAGCATTTTCCGTTGTCCCCATTCACTGGAGTATACCAGGTAGGTGACAGGTGCCGGAGCAGGCTGACGCATTTTCCAAAGTGCCGTAAGGCCTCCCAGCAGCGCTACTGCAGCGGCGGCGCGCCAGGCATAACCACGCCAGTTGATACGATGTACCGGTGTGGGCATGGTGGCTTGTACTGCCTGTTGTAAGCGCGTACGTTGCGTGGCTTTATCATTTTCTGCGGCACTGGTATTGATGTTATAGTATAACGCTACCGCTGCCGCCACCTTCTCCTGTATTTCAGGATGTTGCGCGATATACGCTTCCCACTGCTGAATAGCTCCGGCGTTGTTGCGACGGATATATTGCAGAAAAGTGTCATCGAGTAACAGGTCTAATTCCGTTAGGTCCTTTGGCAGCATTTCCCATCCATTTTAAAAGTAGAGCGACAATCGTTTCTGTTTTACCAGGTTGGTACCGGTAAAAGTCTGAATTTTGATAATTTTTATTTAAAGTGTGATTTCTTGAAAAAAATCTAAGGGGATTTATAGGGGAAGTAACAGCAAGAGCATTTTCAAATTCAGCTTACCTGATTTTAAATCCTCTTCGAGTGACAGTTTGAGCGTTTTTAATGCTTCGTACAGATGATTATATACCGTGCGGTGTGTAAGGCCGGTGATGTTCACTATTTCTTCGTAACTCCGTTCTTCGTAAAAGCGAAGGTTGATTAACTCCTTTTGCCGGGGACTCAGTAACGTGATTGCTTCCTGTATGCGTCCTACGGCTTCTTTATGCTGTTGTTGCTGTATCAGTACTTGTTCACTGGAGGGGATGTCATCGCCGGGTTCCTGATTCATCCACAGCGAGAGTAATCCGTTGTCTTTTTTCTCCTGTTGCAGTTGCAGTAGCAGCCTGCGTTTGAAGGAGGTGATAATATAACTTTTTACGTTATTGACTATTCCCAGGCTTTCTTTTTTCTCCCAGAGGTAAAGGAAAACCTGTTGAATGCAATCTTTCACCGGTTCACTGTTAGTGCAAATTTTCAGGCCCAGGAAGAGGAGCAGGTGGTAATACTGATCATACAAGGTGTATAATGCCTGCTCCTCTCCTTGCCGGAACCTGTTCCACAGTTCTGTATCCTTGTTTTCGATCATATCGTAACAAAAGAACAAAAAATCAGTTGCTTTAACGCTGTATTTTTTCAGCGGCTGTCATAAGTGCAGCCACAGCAGCCTTTCCTTCACTGCCCAGGTCAAGACTGAAATCATTTACATATAGATCGATATGCTGACGCATCACTGATTCATCCATTTCCTGTGCATGAGACTTTACGTAGTCGGACAGCTGTGGATAAGTGGTGTAGCTATTCTGCAGGCTTTGGTGGATGAGGGCATCCAGTTGTGCGCGGGTAGCTTCCGGTACATCTTTACGGATAAAGATGCCTCCCAGTGGGATAGGGTTACCGGTAGTTTTTTCCCAGTATTCACCCATGTCCATCAGTTTTACGAGTCCTTTGAGCTGGTAGGTAAAACGGTTTTCGTGGATGATCACACCTGCGTCTACGTCGCCATTCAATACTGCATTTTCAATTTCAGAGAAGACCATTATTTTTTTCTTCTTTGCTTCCGGAAAAGCAATAGAGAAGAGTAGGTTGGCGGTGGTGTTTTCGCCGGGAATGGCGATGGTCATGTTTTTAATATCTTCCAGCGGGATATCCTTTTTAGCGATGAGCAATGGTCCGCAACCGCGTCCCAGTGCACTGCCGCTATTTAGCAGTTCGTACTGTTCTTTTACTTTCAGGTATACCGCGAAGCTCAGTTTGGTGATGGATAGTTTGCCTTGTAATGCCCAGTTGTTCAGTGTCTCCACGTCTTCCAGGTGTGTATCAAAGGTAAAATCCTGGGTGTCTATTTTGTTATTCACCAGTGCGTCGAAAATGAAGGTATCATTTGGGCAGGGTGAAAATCCTAAAGATAAATGCATATGCTATCAAAATTTTATGGTCTGTTGTTAAATGCCGGCCAGTGTATGCACCGTTTTTATCAGTTCTTCGTTGAGTGTTTTTACGGCGTGTGGTATTTTCCACTTGCTTTTATCTCTGACTTCCACATAGTTGGAGAGGCTTCTCAGCTGGAGGAAGGGTATCCTTTCCAGCAGGCAGGCATAATGAAATGCGGCGCCTTCCATGCTTTCTACGTCGGGGTCATATTTTTGTACGAGTTTTTGGATGGTAGCTTCGCTGCCGCTGACCAGGTTTACGCTGATGCCGGTGGCAATGGGCAGGGGAGGCAGTTCCGGCAGGCCTGCAAAGGTGTTTTCCAGGCTGGTACCGGTGAAGGGAACCTGGTCAGGTTGCCAGAGTTGTATATCAAATAAATCTCTAAATTGATTGTTGTCTTCCGCGCCGAGGTCAGCAAGGTATTCTCTTTTTACGGTGACTACCTGTCCCAGCTCCCAGTTGTGGCGGAAGCTGCCGCCAATACCGGCTTGTATGGCGATATCCGGTTTATGCAGGACCAGGTGGCGGCCCAGGCTGAAAGCAGTGTGCATCATGCCGATGCCGGCAATGAGGAGATCAATTTCGCAGTGAGCGGCAGATAAGGTGTTGCGGTGCTCGTCCAGGTACTGTAAAAAAGGCTTTATTTCCAATGTGGTAGCCGCGGTAACCAGTATTTTCATAGGGTAAAAGTACGGCAAAAATGTATGCTCCCATGTAAAACAATTGACAGGAATAGAGGATAATTTGGGGCTACTCATTTAATAGTGGTATTTTTGCGAAAATTTTTTGCAATAATGATTTATTTAACGCGAGTAGAGAACTTTAATGCGGCGCATAAGTTATCTAACCCGGCCTGGAGTAAAGAAAAAAACGAAGAAGTTTTTGGTAAATGTGCCAATGAAAACTGGCATGGTCATAACTACGAGCTGCACGTTACTATAAAAGGTAATCCTGATCCTGAAACGGGCTTTGTATTCAATGCCAAAACTTTAGGCATCATTATCCGGGATTCTGTTATTGAGAAGATAGACCACCGGAATCTGAATATGGATGTGGATTTCATGGCAGGTAAATTTACGTCTGCTGAAAATCTTTCTATCGCTATCTGGGACCAACTAGCCAAACATTTGCCAGCAGAAGTACAACTGCATTGCATTAAGTTGTACGAAACCCCTCGCATATACGTAGAATATTACGGAGGAAAGTAGGGTAGATGAGAACGTATATGTCAGCCTTTGAAATTTACTAAAATCATATAAGAATGGCGTATAATAAGATTGAAAGTTACGATGAAAAGATCACGTCCGGTCTTGTAGAAAACTATAAAGAATGCCTGCACCTGTTAGGAGAAGATCCTGCCAGGGAAGGGCTGGAGAAAACGCCGGAGCGTATGGCTAAGGCGATGCAGTTCCTCACTCAGGGTTATCAGCTGGACGCGCGGGCTATCCTGGAGGGTGCTAAGTTTACCGAATCATATAGCGAAATGGTGATCGTAAAAGACATAGAAATATATTCTATGTGTGAACACCATATGTTGCCCTTCTTCGGAAAGGCGCATGTAGCCTATATTCCGAACGGGTATATCACTGGTCTGAGCAAGTTGGCCAGGGTGGTAGATGTATTTGCCCGCCGGTTACAGGTACAGGAACGCTTAACACATCAGATCCTGGACGCTATACAGGAAACCTTACAGCCGGAAGGCGTTGGTGTAGTGATAGAGGCGCAACACCTGTGCATGATGATGCGCGGCGTGCAAAAGCAAAACTCTATTACCACTACCTCCGCATTCAGTGGCCAGTTTCTCCATGGTGATACAAGAGCAGAGTTTATGAAACTGATTTCCAAATAGCATTAACAACGCAGTTATTTAGGGATTTTTACCCCGCTGTAAGCGGGGTGAAAATCCCTAAATAGTTTTGTATTTCTTTTGATTGTATATTTGGAAAATTTTAATCTGAAAAGCTAAAACAACAAAATATCCACATGAAGCATGCTTACGTATTTCCCGGACAAGGTTCACAGTTTCCGGGTATGGGCAAAAATCTGTACGAGACGAACGAAAAAGCAAAAGCGCTTTTTGAGCAAGCCAATGAAATTTTAGGTTTCCGCATTTCTGATATCATGTTCAATGGTACAGAGGAAGACCTGAAGCAAACCAAGGTTACACAGCCCGCCGTATTCCTGCATGCTGTTATCGCTTTCCTGTGCACGGAACATTCCCAGCCGGAAATGGTAGCAGGTCATTCCCTGGGCGAGTTCTCTGCCCTTGTAGCTAATGGTGTATTGTCTTTCGAAGCAGCGTTAAAACTGGTCGCTATCCGTGCTAACGCCATGCAGAAAGCATGTGAGTTGCAACCATCCACCATGGCAGCAGTACTGGCATTGGATGACGCTAAAGTAGAAGAAATATGTGCTGCTGTTACCGCTGAAACAGGCGAAATAGTAGTACCAGCCAATTATAACTGTCCTGGTCAGCTGGTGATTTCCGGTACCCTCAAAGGTGTAGAAATTGCCTGCGAAAGAATGAAAGCTGCCGGTGCTAAACGTGCCCTGATACTGCCTGTAGGTGGTGCTTTCCACTCTCCGTTAATGGCACCTGCCAAAGAAGAGTTACAAGCGGCTATCAACACGGCTACTTTTAATACACCCAGCTGCCCGGTTTACCAGAATGTAGTGGCTACTGCGGTAACTGATCCTGCACAGATTAAACAAAACCTGATTGAGCAGTTAACGGGTGCTGTAAGATGGACACAGTCCGTTCAGGCTATGGTAGCCGATGGTGGTCATGAGTTTACCGAAGTAGGTCCTGGTAAAGTATTGCAGGGATTAATTCAGAAGATCAATAAAGAAACCGTTGTAAACGGAATCAATTAGAAGATAGAGCAGAAATCATAAAGCTGAAAGCAAAAAGCTATTGTGGCGAATGAACTTTGCGAATTATATACGCATTGATCATTCGCCACAATAGCTTTTTGCTTTCAGCTTTATGCTTTCTGCTCTTTTACAGTGTCAGCACCATTTCGTACTGTGATAAATAATGCGCCAGTCCTGCCTGTTGCAGGAAGGTATTTACTTCCGGGAGATGATCATCAATATTGATAATAGTAAAAGGCCCACCCAACTGATCAGCGGCATACTGCAGTAAAGCACTACCTACTCCTTGTCTGCGGAAGCGCGGATTCACTGCCATATTTCTGATCCGTCGTGTATCTCTGTGCACACTGATATATCCGGCAGTTTCGCCGTCAATAACCGCTTCCCAGGTAGTGGTGAAAATACCTTCCCGTTGAATGCTGTCAACAGTATTGGACCAGGTGGGCGTCATATCCATGAAGGTGGAAAGCGTGGCCCAGTCCGGCGTTTCATTAGCCTGTATGGTGACATGGGAAGGCGTTTTACGGGTTTCTACCATGCCCTTGAACGAATGAATAAAGCGGGCTTTCTGAAATCCGCTATTCGTATAGGCTTTGATAGCTGGTAGATTAGTGCTGATTACTTCCAGTATCACTTTGCGGATACCACGTTGCTGATACACCGGAATAAAACGTTCATACATTTTCTGCACCAGGTGTTGTCCACGATAAGTGGGCACTACACCGGTACCACCATTGTATAAAACAGTAGGATGCGCGATGTTATCTACCGCATGTAAAATGAATCCACCTAATTCATTACCGGCGAAGGCGCCGATAGAAAAATTCCGTTGCAGATTTTCTCCCTGTATTTTCTGCTCCATAATAGAAGGCGTGAGGTGCAGGGGGACTATATAATCGCTAAAGGCGGTGTTAAAGGTATCACAGAGCTGTGGCGTGGCTACATGTTCGAGTGTACGAAAATCCTGAATGAAAATCATAGTAAAATGGTATGTTATCAATATTAGTAATGATTGATGACATACCATTCCGGAATATTATGAACGGAAAAAATCAGGTTAATTCTATGGCCACATTAATCCACTCCGGATCAAATTTGGTGGTGTATTTTTTGTAGAAGTTGATGGCAGGTGTATTCCATTCCAGGACCTGAAACAGGATGCCACTGAACTGTTGTGCTTTTGCCTCTTTCATCAGTTCATCGAGGAACATTTTACCGATGCCTTTACCCCGCCATTTTTCGGTGACGATGAGGTCTTCCAGGTACATGCGGCAACCTTTCCAGGTAGAGTAGCGGGTATAATAAAGCGCCATGCCATGTATCACTTCCTGACCATGGATGATGGTGGTGGCTACAAAGGCTTTCCATACCGGGTTAGGGCCAAAGCCGGCATCTTCAAACTGTGCTAATGTTACTGTCACTTCTTCTACTGCTTTTTCATATTCTGCCAGTTCAAGGATCAGTTTCATCATGGCCGGGCAATCTTCTTTTCGTGCAAACCTTAACGTTATGTCTTCCATATCTGTATAATTATTCGAGTGAGTCAGCAATTTGTTTCAGGATGCCAGGCCACCAGTCTGTTTTCCCCCAGCGTTTGCCAAAACGTACAATAACGGCTTGTTTGCGGGGAGAAATGTAAATGAACTGTCCTTTGGCACCTAATGCAAAATAATCAAAATTGTGTGGATCTACCTGGTAGCCCCACCACAGATATTTGTAGTAACCAACAGGGCTGCCTGCCCATTTGCACAGTGGCGGTGATAAGCGTGACAGATACTTTTGGGTATCGGCTGTATGAACAGGCGGACTCACAGATTCCGTCATCCAGGCAGCGGGGATCACCTGGCGGCCATTGACAACGCCGTTATCCAGACACAGGGCGCCAAAGCGTACAAAGTCCATCGCCTGGGCATTGAAGCCGCTTTCCATTTTGGCAAAACCGGAAGCGTGACTGTCCATGCTCCAGGATGCATCGGCTGCTGCGCCGATATGCTGCCATATTTTTTCCTGAAAGTAAGCAGGCACAGATTGGCCGGTGGTTTTTTCCAGGATCAATCCTAGCAGCAACAGGTTGTAGTTGTTGTAGTGATACGTGCTTCCCGGTGCTTCTACCAATTTGGTGTGTAGTGCCTGTTCCCGCAGATGCGTGCCGTAATATACCCGGGCATCATCTGACCATGGGGTTACGCCTTCCCGGTATTGTAAGCCGGAACACATTTGCAAGAGGTGCGCAATGGTAATATCCCGTAGCCCCGGAAGGTTATACTGCGGTATATATCTCCCTATAGATTCCTGTATACTATGGATAGCCCCTTCTTCTTGGGCAATACCAATAAGCGCAGATACCATGGATTTGGCTACGGAAAAAGACGTGTTAATGGACGTGGCGGTATAGCCGGAAAAGCTGGCATCCAGGAGGATTTGATGGTGCTGCATCACAATACAGGCAGTAGTGCCTGTTTGCTGCAGCAAATCCGGCAGCGCCATTTCCTGCGGACGTCCGCGCCAGGTATGTTTGATCAGCGGCGCCTGCCAGGCTGCAGTAGCATTTTCAAAATGTCTGATAGCGCCGTTGCGCAGTATCGGAGCGGATGGAAAGTACTGGTAGTCTGTAATCTGTGGATTATTTCTGATAATGCACCGGCTTAAATAGGTAAGCGTATTCATGGCATCAAGGTTATAGGGAACGCAAATATCGTATGCTAAAATGAAAAACAATATTGTAATTTGTAGGTTGTTTGCTGCAGGATGGTATTAATCTCTTTTTTTACATGAAAAATATGCTTGTGCATTTTACTGCTTACAACTACTGGGCAAACCAGCAGTTGGTAAAAGGGTTGCTTAAACTAACGGAAGAACAGCTGGATAAGCCTTTGGGCGCCGGAGTGGCCACGATTCGTTCCACGGTATACCTGTTGTGGCAGGAGGAAAGTGCCTGGTATCAGCGCCTGCAGCTCACGGAAAAAATTATTGATCCTACTATTGATTTCCGGGGTACTTTTTCTGCCGCCTGCGATGCTTTACTCAAACAATCCCGGTTGCTGGAAGAATGGGTACAGCAGGCCAATCAGGCGAAGCTGAATCATACCATTGCGTATACACTAAAAAAGAGTGAACACTATAAAATGGCAGTGCAGGATGTCATTATTCAGGTGTGCAATCATAGTACCTTTTACCGGGGACAACTGGTATATATGTTAGGGCTATCAGGTGCGGGAAAACTTCCGGTTACTGATTACAGTCGTTTTAAACCTAAAAAGTAGGTTGATTTTATTATTTTTACCAGATATATCTGCCTTTAAAGTTCCTTTATGAATGCTGCTTCTTTTTATGCGAAAGCCCCCAAACACCTGGTGGCAGTTGATTGTATCATCTTCGGCTTTGATGAAGGCCGGTTGAAGTTATTGATCATGCAACGTAAGGTGGCCCCCATGGCAGGCGAATGGTCGCTGGTAGGAGGTTTCGTACAGGAAGATGAAAGCACTGATGACGCCGCTGCCCATGTACTGGAGCTCACTACGGGCCTGGATGATATTTATATGAACCAGCTGCATTGCTATGGCAATGTAAATCGCGATACCGGCGCCCGGGTAATATCAGTGGCATATTATGCACTCATACGCATTAAAAATCACGATAAACCACTGGCCAGAGAACACGGCGCACACTGGCTGGAACTCCACGAAATTCCGGAGTTGATCTTCGATCATGGAAAGATGATTGAAGATGCACTGGCCGCACTTCGTAACAACGCACAATTTCACCCCATTGGTTTTGAATTGTTGCCGGAGAAATTTACCCTCTCTCAATTGAGAAGTCTTTACGAAGAAATTTATCAGAAAACCCTTGATAAACGCAATTTCCGTAAGAAGATATTATCGCTCGATGTAATGGAAAAGTTAGAAGAGAAAGACAAGACTTCTTCCAAAAAAGGTGCACACCTGTATCGTTTTGATCCTGAGAAGTACGAAGCACTGAAACGTAAAGGATTGGTGTTCGAAATCTAACAGTTCAAAATGAACAAAATGGATGACAGTCAGGATAGTAAATAAAACTATTTTACGGCCTGTTGATTCCCATTTATGGTATGGATACGCCATGCAGGCCTATATTGTCTGCTGTTCTTCTCACAAACATTGTGCGCTCAGCATAATGACATTATAGCAATTAAACATACTTTATCCGGGATAACGGACAGTGTGAGGTATGTGGATGCCTTAAACAGGTTATCAGCACTGTATATTCCCCGGCAGCTGGACAGCAGCGGCAGTTATGCAAAAGCGGCCAATGACATCGCCGGCAGGATTCATTACGACAAAGGCCGTCGCGATGCGATGCGGGGATTGGGCCGCTATTATTCCCTGCGTCCTCACCGTTATCTTTCTTTTTTGTTTTATGAGAATGCCCTCACGGCTTGCCGTGCTGCGGGCGATTCTATGGGCGTAGCCATATCCCTGATGAATATAGGCACCTATTATCAGTATGAAGGAGATCATGCTACTGCCCAAAACTATATGAACAGGGCATTAAATGTATCCTGGAAATCCGGGTTGGACTCCTTACGGGCATGGGTATTGGTAAATTATTACCTGGTGAATGCAGCAGATACCGCGGCGCTGCAATATGCCCAGAAAGCCCTGAAACAGGCGGTGGCACTCACTAACAAATACCAGGATCATTTAGGAATGCTGTATGTGCAATTATTTGAAGCGCATGAATTTTTGCGCGCCGGCGAAATAAAGAAAGCAGAAGATAAGCTCCTGAAAGTAATCCACGCGGCCGACAGCGCCGGCCTGAACTACGTAGCCATGTATGCCAGCGCACAGCTAACGGGGTATCGCATCTGGCAACGGAAGGCGGATTCACTGCACTACCAGCAACAATCCGTGAATTACGCGGTAGCGGGTGGATACACGGGTTTAATGCTGCCAGTGGTGACTACCTTATACAACTGGTACGGGCATCGCAAAGATGGGGCGAAGGCGGCGCATTACAGTCGTATTGCCCTGCATATCATGCAACAGCAGCAAGACGATATGCTGGCCGGGGAAGCTGATTACCTGGCCTATGCTTTTGGCGATGAACTCAAGGATTCATTGGAAATGCAGCACCGGATACAGCAAACACAGCTGGAATATGCTAAAGATGCTAATCATTTCTGGTACTATCAGGTGTTGATTATTACCGCCATCGCGTTGCTGCTGGCCATTTTACTACTGTATTATATCCGGGCCTACCGGCTTTCCCGCATCAACCGGACCCGCATGGCCAGTTTGCAGGATGAAATTCGTAAAGGCAATAAAGCGCTGCAGGATAACGATGATTTTAAGAACAAGCTGATTTCCATGATTGCACATGATTTTCGTACACCACTGCACAACATTGTGAATATTACCGGGTTTATAGATGATAAAGCATTAACGGTGACAGAAGCGGCAGACATGATCCTGGAAGTGGAAAAAACAGCTTCCAATACCCTGAGCGTATTTGAAGAAATATTAAGATGGATACGCACGCAGTTATCCGGCTTCGTTTATCGCCCCGAAGCCTGGCGGCTGGCAGATATGATTGACGCCACCACCCGGAACCTGCAGCACTTGTTAACAGAAAAAAAGCTGCAACTGGTCGTAGATATTCCGCCGGAAACTACCGTGCTGGCAGACTTTGAAATGCTACAATTCATTCATCGAAACTTTTTGCACAATGCCATTAAATTTTCTCCGGAGAATGGATCTATCACTATAAAGGCTATACGAAAAAATGGAGGACTCACCGTTTCATTTATGGATGAAGGACCAGGTATAGATGCCGTTGTATTGCCATCGCTATTTGCCTGGAGCAGTAAAGCATATGAGCAGGAACGGTCCGGCAAAGGGGCTGGTCTGGCATTGATTATTTGTAAAGACTTTATGGATAAAATGAATGGGGAAATAAATGCGTATAATAATGAACAACGCGGGAGTACTTTTTATTACCGGCTCCCGGAAATCATTGACAGGGGTAGCAACTAAGTAATGGGAAAAACGATTAGCGGTATACGTTATATACAATGGATCAGCAGCATTTGCCTGGCTATAGTCTTGTTGTGCGCGGCAGACAATGTCCGTGCGCAAAGTCCGCAGTTGCCGGAGTTGATGCAGGAACTGCATGATCAGCGCGACAGCAGCCAGTATGTATTAACGCTGGGAAAAATAGGTACGCTGTATATGATGATTAACCTGGACAGCTGTTTTCACTATGCCTCAAAAGAACTGGAAATAGCGAACAGGTTGCAGGATAAAAACGGGATGGCCGACGCCTATGATGTGATCAGCTTCGTGTATGCGTTGAGGACGGATTTTAATATTGCCGGTATCTATGGATATAGGGCTTTGCAGCTGCATAAAGCATTGTCGGACAGTGCGCGTATTTGCGGCACGTTGAGTAACCTATATCTCTATTACCGCAACATGGGCCGGCCAGTGGAAGCCAACAATTATTTTTACGACGCCTTTCATATGGCTACACGTTTGCCCGCCTCCGCCGATTCTATCTATAGCTTATTGCTGGTGAATTATGCGATGCGTTTCTATGGGGATACTACCCGTAAGGATTCCGTACAATGGGCCTGGCATAAGGCCAGGCAGATTGCGGATAAATATCCCCGCGGAAGGATAGGCTTGTATGTAGATGCTTTTTGTGCAGATACACTGGTGATGCGTGGCAGAGGCAGGGAAGCCGAAGCGAAAATCAATGCCCTGGCCGAAAATGCATTAAAAAGAGGATTGCCATATGTAGCCATGGAGATATATAACCGGCTGGAGGCGTACGCGGACATGGGTTATAAACTGGACATTACTTACTATCGGGAACTTTCTTATAAGCTGGCGAAGCAGGCGGGTTGTATCGAACTGAATCTTCCTATGGTAGCGGGTTTATACGATTATTACTATCAGCAGCAGGATAAAGAGAAGGTAAGTTATTATAGCAAAGAAATTATGCGCATGGCAGGGCAAGGCCGTTATTTGTCGGGTGGATACAAGATTAATTACATCGATTACTTTCTGAAAGAACAGGCACTGCAACAGTTAACACAAAGTGTGTTGAAGCAGCAACAGGAGCTGGAGGTCAGAAGGATCAAAAAACAACAGAGTCAATTTGTGATGATAGGATTATTCATCATTGTGATATTGTTGTTTGTATTGCTTTTCAGCCGCTATCGTCAGTATGTGGCTTCCCAGGAACAAGAGCAGCAGCTGGCCAATAGTTATGCGGATATTTCCCTGAAAAGTGTGGCATTGCGGGCTAATGATGAGTTTAAGAATAAACTGATTACCATTATAGCCCACGATTTCCGGGCGCCCCTGTATTATATTTCCAATGTGGCTGGCCGGTTAAAGGATTATGAAGATGACCCTGGCACCCTGGCTATTTTGATAAAAAAGATCGCGGATGTTTCCGGAAGTACGTTGGCTGTTTTTGATAACATCCTGAAATGGATACGGTTGCAGCTGGCGGGTTTTGTGTATAAGCCAGTGGGGTGCAACCTGTATGATACCATGGAAGTAGCATTGAAGCAGGCTAATGGGGTGGTGGCGGAAAAGGGGCTGGTGATGGTGAACCTGATACCGGAAGATATGATGTTGCCGGCGGACGTGGATATGCTGCGAACGGTGCAGCTGCATTTATTGCGGTTATCCGTACATTATGCGCAGCCAGGGAGTTTGATTATTATATCGGCCTGGGAAAGTGAGGGGTTGGTGTATAGCCGTATGATTACAGAAACAGGGAGTGACGCGGTGGCTATTGTAAAAGGATTATCCGACTGGCAGCAGGATATGTATGCGGTCAGTTATGCGATTACACAAGATTTTACCGATAAAATGAGGGGAGGGCTACAGGTAACAGAAAGCGAAGGTAAGTTCCTGGTATTTTTAGGTACCTGGAAAGCATAATATAGATGCCGGATACCTGTATCTGGTAGATATGTTGAAACGAGGTACAGGTATCCGGAAATGCTATTTTTTATTTTTTGCCATATTGTTCGCCATCGTAAGCCCAGCGAATATAGTTGGCGCCCCAGGTAAATCCACCACCAAAGGCTGCCATCATGATGTTGTCGCCTTTTTTGAGATGTTTTTCGTAGTCCCAGAGGCATAATGGAATAGTACCGGCGGTAGTGTTACCATAGCGGTGAATATTCATCATTACTTTTTCATCTGGTACATTGATATACTGGGAAGTAGCGCCAATGATGCGTTTGTTGGCCTGGTGAGGTACCAGCCATGCAATATCGTCGGCAGTCAGTTTATTACGTTCCATGATATCTTTCGCAGCGCCGGCCATATTGGATACGGCATATTTGAACACCATTTTACCTTCCTGGTATACATAGTGTTCGCGGGCGTTTACGCTTTCAATGGTAGCTGGTTTCACGGAGCCACCTGCCTTCATGTGGAGGTACTCACGGCCATGGCCATCGCTTTTCAGGATGCTGTCAACCAGGCCATACCCTTCTGTATTGGCTTCCAGCAGTACGCCGCCGGCGCCATCACCAAAAATGATGCAGGTAGTCCTGTCGGTATAGTCAATGATAGAGCTCATTTTGTCGGCGCCAATGACCATTACCTTCTGATAACGGCCACTTTCAATGAAGCGGGCACCGGTGTCGAGTGCATATAAGAAGCCGGAGCAAGCGGCACTGATATCAAAGCCAAATGCATTAGTAGCACCGATTTTATCGGTTACCACGTTGGCAGTAGCCGGAAATGTCATATCCGGGGTAACTGTGGCCACAATTAATAAATCAATTTCTTCCGGAGAAATACCTCTCTTTTTGCATATTTCGAGAGCCACCGGTACACACAGATCAGAGGTTCCTTTCCCTTCTCCTTTCAAGATCCTTCTCTCCGAGATGCCCGTCCGGGTTATTATCCAGTCGTTAGTTGTATCTACTAATTTTTCTAATTCCTGGTTGGTTAGCACGTAGTCCGGAACATACCCACCCACCGCTGTTATGGCGGCCGTTATTTTATTCATATAAACTAAATATGTGTTTAAAACGAGGCGTAAAAATACGATATAAACGTATATTTCCTAAAAAAGTCGAATATGACGAACTTTAAGGATTGCCAATCCGTTAAAAGTTAGCATCTTTGCCGCGGTCTACTCAAATACATTATTAATCTATTTCCGAAAGTTTAATTAAATTACTGAACCTTTACCTTGTATGATAGCTTATCTGAATGGAAAATTGGCATATAAGTCACCAGCTCTTGTTCATCTGGATGTGAATGGAATCGGTTATGAAGTACAGATCAGTCTCAATACCTATTCGCGGATACAGAATTTGGAAAGTTGCAAATTGTTAACCTTCCTCCAGATCAAAGAAGATGCACATACTTTATATGGCTTTTTTGAGGAAGCAGAAAGAAGTCTATTTTTACTGCTAATCAGTGTTTCAGGTGTAGGAGCCAGTACCGCCCGCATGATGTTGTCCTCTTTGCAACCAGAAGATGTACAACGGGCTATTATGATGGAGAATGAGCGGATGCTCGAAAGCGTGAAGGGAATCGGCGCTAAAACAGCCAAAAGAATTATACTGGAACTGAAAGATAAAATTGCGAAACACAAGGACACCGGTACACATTTATCTGCAACTGTAAACAATACAATGCACGAAGATGCGTTAAATGCTCTGATAACTCTAGGCATAGCCCGGAACATGGCAGAATCGGCGATTCAGAGAGTTATGAAAAATGAGCCACTATTGCAAAACTTGGAAGAGCTCATCAAGAAAGCCCTGAAAAGTTTATAATAAATACATAAAATCCTCTATAAAAACCTATTTTTCTTGGCAAGAAAAACATACTATGGTGCTTTTGCCGTGATGGCAATTGTATCCTTTATCATTGTTGACACTGCCGCTAGGGATCGTTCTGGGAATCTGAAGTTATCGAGAAAGAGATGGAAGCCGGATACCACCATTACAGGGCAAACCAAAGTCGATACTACCGGAAAACAAGATACCTTGAAATACCCCCTTAAGGACAGACGCGGCCCCATTTTAACGGATCCGACGTCCAGAGGAGGTATTGATCTGAAAGACCCTGCAAACATCAACAAAACAGTAGAATACGATCCCGTTACGAAACAATATACTGTTACCGAAAAAATCGGTAACCAGTATTATCGTAACCCTACTTACATGAACTTCAACGAGTTCTATCAATTACAATCCAAACAGAGCGAACAGGATTACTGGCAAAAAAGAGCCAGCGCCCTCGGTAACCTCAACCAACGCAGCAACGGCCCCGCCCTGTATAATGGTAACAATCTTTTCGATCGCCTTTTTGGTGGCAGCAAAGTAGATATACGCCCCCAAGGTAGCCTGGACCTCACTTTCGGTTACCAGGGCCAGAATATCAAAAACCCCGTACTGGTGGAACAAGCCAGAAAAAACGGCGGATTCAATTTTGATATGGGCATCAATATGAACGTAGTCGGTAAAATTGGCGATAAACTGAAACTGATCACCAACTACAATACCCAATCGCAGTTTGATTTTGAAAACCAGGTAAAACTCGAATACACCGGCTATCCGGACGAAATTATCAAGAAAATAGAAGCAGGTAACGTGAGCTTCCCCCTGCGTAGCTCCCTCATTTCCGGGATACAATCCCTTTTCGGCGTCAAAACCCAATTACAGTTTGGACGCTTAACCGTTACCAGCGTACTCTCTAACCAGAAATCACAGAAGCAAAACCTCATGCTCAAAGGCGGTACCCAGGTACAGGACTACAACCTCCGCGCAGATGAGTATGAAGATAACCGCCACTTCCTCCTGGCGCAGTA
This sequence comes from Chitinophaga sp. 05T412, assembly GCF_056396465.1. Lineage (NCBI taxonomy): Bacteria > Pseudomonadati > Bacteroidota > Chitinophagia > Chitinophagales > Chitinophagaceae > Chitinophaga > Chitinophaga sp. 05T412. The sequence continues at coordinate 704,829 of NZ_JBFTLN010000001.1, read as the reverse complement.
TTTCCGGGATACGTTCAACTATGCCATGGCAAACCTGCCCGTGATCCGGTCACTTTCCAATATTACCCGCATAGAAGTATGGGTGACCAACAAAACCGGGGCTACCACGCAAACGCGTGATATCGTGGGTTTGATGGATCTGGCAGAACAAAACCCTTTTAATAAAACGGCGATTCACGTTAATACCACCTCCAAACTCCCGGACAGAGGAACGAACGACCTCTATTCCAATTTGATCCGGGACCCGATGAGCCGAAATACGGGAACGGTCGTCAGCCGATTGCTCGCCCTGGGCCTGCAACCGGTTTCTGAATTTGAAAAAACATTCGCCCGCAAACTCGATTCTACCGAATATACCTTTAACAAACAACTGGGTTTCATCTCCCTAAATCAACAATTACAGGCCGATGAGGTACTGGCAGTGGCTTACCAGTACACCTACAACGGTAGGGTATACCAGGTGGGTGAATTTTCGCAGGATGTACCACCAGACCAGAACAACAGCGCCAACCAGCCCGTGTTGTTCCTTAAATTATTGAAGGCTACATCCGCCCGCCCTACCTTGCCGATCTGGCACCTGATGATGAAAAATATTTACGCCACCGGCGCCTTCCAGGTAAATAAGGAAGACTTCCGCATGGACGTATATTATAAAGATCCCGGCGCAGAAGGCCGCCCACCCAGCGATAAACGCTATATCCCGGATGCAAAAGGAGATTACGCCGGGGCGCCTATTATCACCATCCTGGGACTGGACCGCTTAAATAACCAGCTAGATCCACAACCCGATGGCGTATTCGATTACGTGGAAGGCTACACGATTAATTCCCTCACCGGTAAAATCATGTTCCCTACGCTGGAACCATTCTCCGGAGGACTGAAAAAAGCTTTCGGCGGAGACGCAACACTGGAAAAACAATATCTCTACAACGTACTATATGACTCCATTAAAGTAGTGGCACAACAGTTTCCACAACTCAACCGGTACGTGATAAGGGGTTCCTATAAATCAGCCAGCTCCTCGGAAATTAACCTGGGCTCCGGTACTACCATCCCGCCAGGTTCCGTTACGGTGACCGCCGGCGGCCAGCAACTCAGGGAAAATGTGGATTATATCATTGACTATAATCTGGGCCGACTGAAAATTATTAACGGCGGCGTATTGAATTCCGGCGTACCTATTAATGTACAGTTTGAAAATAACTCCCTCTTCGGGCAGCAGGTCCGTAATTATTTCGGTACCCGACTCGATTATATGGTCAACGATAAATTGAGTTTAGGAGGTACCATCGTGCGCATGAGTGAACGCCCCTACTACCAAAAAGTGAATTATGGGGAAGATCCGATCAAAAATACCATGGTAGGACTGGATGCGAACTATGCTTCCGAATGGAAAGGGCTGAATCGCTTCCTGGATAAATTGCCTAACTATACGAGTACTTCTCCGGCCAGTATATTATTTACCGGTGAGGTAGCCCGCTTGTTCCCAGGCCACAGTAAGCTGGTGAATCAACCCGGCAGTAAGCAGGGAACGGCTTATATCGATGACTTTGAAGGGGTGAAAAGTGGGTATGACCTGAAATTCCCGGCTACCAGCTGGGCGCTGGCATCTACACCAAAGGGCGCTACTGATGCTACCGGCAGAGTCATGTTCCCGGAAGCAGAATTGAATAATGTGCTGGATTACGGAAAAAACAGGGCGAAATTGGCCTGGTATATCATTGAACCTACCTTGCAGCTACCGAAATCACCGAACCTGCCAAATGGTATTAGCATCGATGACCAGTCGGACCCCCGCTCCAGGTTAGTATATCAAAAAGAAGTATTCAAGAATCGTTCTACCGATTTCGGACAAAGCCAGTTAAGCACGCTTGACCTGGCCTATTATCCTACAGAAAGAGGTCCTTATAACTTTACCAGCAATCCGATGATGATGAATGGCAACGGATTACTGGCCCGGCCACAAACCCGCTGGGGTGGTATCATGAGAGCCATTGATAACAGTGACTTTGAAACCGCCAACATCGAATATATTGAGTTCTGGATACAGGACCCATTCATCAAACAGCCTAACAGCTCCGGTGGTTCCATGTACTTTAACCTTGGTAACGTATCAGAAGATATCCTCAAAGATTCCAAGAAATTCTTTGAGAACGGTATGCCAGATCCGAACCAGGACCCCAATAAGATCGACTCCTCCAAATGGGGCCGCTTACCTAAATTCCAGCAGCAGATTACCCAGGCATTCGACAATGATCCTAACATCCGCAGCTACCAGGACGTAGGGTACGATGGTTTGAAATCACAGGACGAAGCAGCTTTCTATAAAACGTATATGGATACACTCCGGATGAATTTCGGTGGTAGCCCCGTATATAATCAGGCGGTGAAAGATCCATCCAATGACGACTACAAACATTATCGCGATCCGGCATATAATGGGATGAACATTCTGCAACGCTATAAAAATTATAGCAACCCGGAAGGTAACTCGCCTGTATCTGATCCTAAATCAGTATTTTCTTCTGCTGCTACCAATATTCCTGAGTCAGAAGATCTGAACAGGGATAATACCATGAATGAAACAGAAGAATATTTCCAATATCGGGTAGACCTCAAACCTAATATGCAGGTAGGTTCCAACTTTATTGTGGATAAGATAGAGGCAGATGTAACCTTACCGAATAACCAGAAAACCACAGAAACCTGGTACCAGTTTAAAGTACCGCTGAACCAGTTCAACGCTAAAGTGGGTAACATCCCCGACTTTAAGTCCATTCGCTTCATGCGTATGTTCCTGACCGGTTTTACGGATTCAATTGTGGTGCGTTTTGCCAAACTGGAACTGGTACGTAACCAATGGCGCCGTTATATGTATGAGCTGCGTCCGGGTGATCCTATTCCGTTGGATAACTCCACTACCTTTAATTCTTCTGCTGTAAATATTGAAGAAAACTCCTCCCGCTCACCTATTCCTTACGTGTTGCCTCCGGGAGTAGTAAGACAAAATACCATCAGCACTAACAATACTACACTGCAGCTGAATGAGCAGTCTTTGTCGGTACAGGTATGTAACCTGAAAGACGGTGAAATCCGCGCGTTGTATAAAACGCTGAACATGGATCTGCGTCAGTATAAAAAGCTGCAGATGTATATCCACGCAGAGGCAGTAGGTGCTGCTACTGCACTGAAAGACGGACAGATGCAGGCCGTGATCCGTATTGGTAGCGACTTTGTCAGCAACTATTATGAATATCGCATTCCGCTGAAAGTAACGGATTGGAACGGTCCTAAAACAGCGCTGGACATCTGGCCGGAACGCAATAACATGGACCTGGTAATGGCACAACTCAGTGCGCTGAAACAGAAACGTAATATGTGCGACTCCTGTACGCCACTGTTACCTTATCCACAAAATCCGGTAGCTGACCAGTATGGTAACTTTATGTCGGTAGTGGGTAATCCTAGCTTAGGAGATGCCCGCACCATGATGATCGGTATCCTCAACCCGAAAGATGACGGACAACCACATTGTGCTGAAGTATGGCTGGATGAATTACGCCTTGCTGACTTTGACGAAAAAGGTGGATATGCCGCACTGGCCAGGGTGGATGTACAACTTTCTGATTTAGGTACTATTTCCGTTTCGGGTAATATGCATACCGCCGGTTTCGGAAATATTGATCAGCGTGTGAATGAACGATTCAGAGATAACTTCCTGCAATACGACGCAGCCGCTAACCTGGATCTTGGAAAACTGCTGCCTAAAAAGTTAGCGATTTCCATTCCTGTATATGCCGGTTACTCACAGTCGGCCAGCAATCCGGAATATGATCCTTATGACCTGGATATCAAACTGAAAGATAAAATGGCGTTGGCCCGAAGTCGCCAGGAAAAGGATTCAATACGGAAAAATGCGCAGGACTTCACCTCTATCAAGAGTCTGAACTTTACTAACGTCCGAAAATTAAACCTGGGAGGTGGCGGTAAACGACATCTGTGGGATATAGAAAACTTTGATCTCAGTTATTCCTTCTCGCAAATTCTACGGCATAATCCGCTGATTCTAAATGACCAGCTCACGAAACATCGGGGAGGCCTTGGGTACAACTATGCGGGGCAACCACATTATCTGGAACCGTTTAAAAAACTGATCAAATCCAAAACACATTGGCTGGATCTGATCCGCGACTTTAATATTAACTATGTACCATCTATCCTGAGCTTCCGGGCAGATATATCCAGGCAGTTTGGCGTCACGCGGGTACGTAATGTGGGCGGTGATGTGAAATACCAGTTGCCGGAAACTTATAATAAATACTTTACGTTCGACCGTTATTATACCGTGAAATGGGATCTGACGCGGAGCATAAACTTTGAGTTCAACGCTGTAAATAATGCACGTATAGATGAGCCTAACGGCCGTATTAACGATGCCGCGAAGAAAGATACCGTACGCCGGAATTTCTTCAAAGGCGGACGTAATACCAATTACATGCACAACGCCAACTTCACCTATACGCTGCCTACCTCCAAGTTCCCGGCGCTGAACTGGACCAATGTGTCGTTTGCGTATAGCACGGAATACCGGTGGACAGGCGCTTCGCAGCTGGCATTGTACCTTGGTAATGCCATAGAAAACTCTCAGCAGAAAACGCTGACAGCAGAATTCAAATTTGTGGAGTTGTATAATAAGTCGAAGTTCCTGCGACAGATCAATACCCGTAAATCACCGAATAACAACAATAACCAAAACAATAAAACAGCCGCTAATCAACAGAATCAGGCTGCCCAGGATGAAATAAATCCATGGGTGAAAGGAGCACTGAAAACACTGATGATGTTGAAACGGATTGGGTTTAACTACAACGAAAACGCGGGTACCCGCTTACCTGGTTACATCGACAGTACCAAGATTATAGGTATGAACTGGGCTACTATGGCGCCGGGCCTTAACTTCGTATTTGGTTATCAGCCAGACAGAAAATGGCTGGACAAATTTGCCCAGAAAGGACTCATTACACCAGATACCCTGTTTAATATCCAGGCACAGCAACAGTTTACACAAAGATGGGATTTACAGGCCCAGCTGGAACCCGTGAATGATTTGCGTATTGATATCAATATGACGAAGTCGTTTACCAAAACGCATACGGAACTGTTCAAAAATCTGACAGATCCTGCTAACTTCCAGCACCTGAGCCCATATGATGCCGGTGGTTTTGAAATCACGTATATCGCTATCAAAACGATGTTTGGTAAAATCAATGCAACGGATGGCGTGTCTCAAACGTTCCGCAACTTTGAATCTTACCGTAACGCCATTTCAAAAAGATTGGGCGCTGCCAACCCTTATAATAAGGACCCGGGCGTACCAGCAGGAGATCCTAAAGATCCTAATTACGCATATGGTTATACACGGTATGCGCAGGATGTGTTGATTCCGGCATTTCTCGCCGCTTATACGGGTACTACGCCGGATAAGATCGCGCTGTTGAAACAAGGAAATGATAATGTGAAAAGCAATCCTTTCAGTAATTATTTCCCTAAGCCTAACTGGAATATTACTTATAATGGATTGACCAAGCTGGAGCCGTTTAAATCGTTCCTGACCAACTTCACCGTACGTCATGCGTATACGGGTTCACTCAGCATGAACTCTTATAATACGTCCATGTACTTTGAAGATCCGCGGCTCACTGGTTTCCCGGCGTTCAGAGATACTGTATCCGGCAACTACTTCCCGTATTTCCTGGTGCCTAACCTCACGCTGACCGAGTCATTCTCTCCGTTGTTAGGAGTGGATCTCACCTTTGTGAATAGCATGAATGCGCGGGTAGAGTTCAGGAAAAGTCGCTCTCTCAGCTTGAGTCTCATTGATTATCAATTAACTGAAGTACGTTCCAGTGAAATTATTATTGGCGCAGGTTATCGTGTAAGAGGTGTACAATTGCCGTTCTCGCTCAACAAAAATGGAGGCAAGAAACAGCAGAATGACATGAACTTCAGGCTGGACCTGAGCTTCCGAGATGATAAAACAGCCAATAACCGGTTAGATGCCGACCTCTCTATTCCAACCAGCGGACAGAAAGTAATCGGTATATCGCCGTCTATCGATTATGTGGTGAATAACCGGTTGAATCTTCGCTTCTTCTACGACAGGAGACAAACCATACCAGTGATCTCTACTTCGTACCCGATTACCAGTACCAGTGGAGGTATTACGTTCAGGTTTGTGTTGTCGCAGTAGCAGTAATGAAAAATAATGTATAACGGGACTTGCATATAGATAGTGAATACAGTAGCCAATATTCACGAATATCTATATACAAGTCCCGTAATTCGTACTGCGTAATTCGTAATTATTTCCTAGGTTTGCGGCGTGAAAGGGTTCGCGATCATATGCATATTTATGGGGTTGTTGCTGCAGAATTTCAGCAAAAGCCTTATTGTCATGCAGTTTGCGGTGAACCAGTCGTATATTGCCAGTACACTTTGTGAAAATAAGGATAAGCCACAAATGCACTGTAACGGTCGTTGCCACCTTAAAAAGGAACTGAACCGCGATGCTGAGCAAGACCGCAACAATAGCAGCAGCAAGGATAAATACGAGGTGATGTTTGTAGAAGCGCTGCAGGCGTATCATACCGCACCACTGCCCAACCAGGTTACTTTTACTTCTTTTTATAAGGACCCCTGCCCAAATTCTTCCCTATCTTCCGTTTTTCACCCTCCCCAGTCAGTAGTTTCCTGACATTTTCTTTATATACCTGACTAACACTGTTTGCGAACAGCGAACAGGAAACCATTCTACTACATGAAACAATGTTGTTTACTCATCATTGCGTGTATGGCTGCGTATAGCAGTAATGCACAGCAATTACATGGGCGTGTGGCGGATGTGCAAACCAAAGAAGCTTTACCTGGCGTGAATGTAAGACTGCTGCATGTAACAGCGGGCTGTCATACCAATGCCCAGGGAAAGTACGAATTGGCTGCCGCCAGCACTGACTCTATAGAAATATCTTATATCGGTTATATTACCCGGCAAATAGCCGCTACAGAAGTGGCGCATATGCCGGTGATTTATCTGCAGCAACGGTCTACCAACCTCAATGAAATTGTGGTTTCTACATCAAGAGATAAGCAGGAGCGCACCGAAGTGCCGGTAGCTATCAGTACTATTTCGGCTCAAACATTAAGTGATACCAAAGCCACCCAGTTGGACCAGGTATTAAATAAGGTCAGCGGTGTGTATATGGTGGATCTGGGTAATGAACAGCATACCATGGCCATCCGTCAGCCTATTGGCTACAAAAGTTTGTTTTTGTATCTGGAAGATGGGATACCTATCAGAACCATCGGTGACTTCAATCATAATGCGCTCATTGAAATTAATATGGCGGCGCTGAGGAATATTGAAGTGATTCGTGGTCCTGCTTCTTCTTTATATGGCAGTGAAGCAGTTGGCGGCGCCGTGAATTTTATTACCGCCTCACCTACGTTGGTACCTACTGCAAAAGTATTGTTGGAAGGGAGCAATTGGGGCTACAAGCGTACTGATTTCAGTGTATCCAATACCGTGAAGAAAGTAGGATTTGCCGTGAGTGGTTACTACGCCAATCAAAGCCATGGATACATGGATCACAGCGACTTTCATAAGCTGGCGCTCACTGCGAAGGTAGACTACCAGATCAATGAAAAAACAAAATGGACCAATGCCGCCACGCTGATTAATTATAAAACGGATCAAACCGGCGGATTGGACAGCACGCATTTCTTCGCTAAAGACTATCGTAATTTTCAGACGTTTACCTACCGGGAAGTGAAAGCACTACGCGTTCGCAGCACTATGGAGCACGACTGGAGCAGCAGCAGCCATACTACATTTACTGCCTTCTTCCGTAATAATACTATCGGGCAAAATCCCTTTTATGCCATCAGAGATGTAAGAGGAACACAGAAGGCAGATGGGCAAATCAACAGCGATGGGTTCAACAGTTATGGCATCATTGTGCAGCATAAGAAACAGTTTCATTGGAAAGATGCAGCCCTGATAGCCGGGGTGAGTGCAGATTACAGCCCTGCTACCTATATCGCTAATTATATAGCTATTACGAAAGATGCGGCAGGCTACTATGCCAGTTATCGACAAACTGATTCCGTACTCACAGACTACCGGGTAGGATTACTTAACAGTGCCGCCTATACGCAATTTGAATTTTCTCCTATTTTGAATATGAGGGTGGTAGCAGCTTTGCGCTATGACCGGATGGACTATAATTTCCAGAATCATTTAACACCTTCGGCGTACACAGGCGCTCCCAGCGAGCGGAATAACTTCAATGCCCTCACACCCAAACTGGGGCTTACGTATAATCTCGGTAATAGCCGTGGCTTGTACGCCAATTATAGCGTAGGATTTGCGCCGCCTAATATTTCAGAATTATATACTGGTGTAAAAGTACCGGTGCTGAAATCGGCTACCTATCAAAACTATGAAGCGGGCGGCTGGTTTGGTTTTGCTAATCACAAAGGCTATGCTGACCTGAGTGTGTATCGTATGAATGGCACTAATGAAATCATCAGCGTGAGAAATGCTGATGGGATGTATGAAAACAGGAATACCGGCGCCACCACACATAGTGGCGTGGAGTGGAACATAAAGTACGCACCGGTAACCAGTTTGCTGATACGAACCAGCGGTACGTATGCAGAGCATATTTTCAAAGCCTATGCAGATGGAAATAAAGTATATACTGATAACCAGATGAATGGTGCGCCTAAATGGATCACTAATACTGAAATTACCTGGAAGCCCGCTGTGCTGAAAGGCTTCAGGATTGGCGCGGAATGGCAGCATATCAGTAAATACTTTATGGATGCCGCTAATACATCGGTATACAATGGATATGATTTGTTTAATGCCCGTGCCGGATATGCATTTAAAGGATTTGAATGTTGGTTGAACTGCATGAACATAGGAGACCAGCTGTATGCTACTACAGCAGAGAAATCTGCTTACGGAAAAACGTATCGCGTAGGCCCACGGCAAACATTCAACTTTGGAGTGGCTTATACATTTACAGGAAAAAATTAACGTCATGAAATTATTGGTAACTACGCTAATACTATTAACCATCTGGTCCTGTCATCGTAGTGATGTACAGCCAGAAACGGCAGTGGTGATCTCTCACGCGGGCCGGGATGGTTCCTGTCCTTATGTAACAAGGGATACTGAAGGCCATCCGGTAATCAGTTGGGTAGAGAAAGATAGTAGTGCAGATACGGGGTTGATATATTATGCAGTGTCTAACGATAACGGACATACGTTTTCTGCACCTGTAGTTATTCCTACTACCACCGGTGTTTTTCCGCATGATGAAAACCTCCCTAAGCTGTTGTTTAAGCCGGGAGGTAATGTGATCGCGATGTTTGGCGTAGAAGCCAATGATCCGCGTAATAAGTATGCCGGAAAAGTGATGTATACACAGTCGTTTGATAACGGTAAAACCTGGCAGGCCGCGTTGCCGCTGGTAACAGATACGGCCGGCTATGACCAGCGTTATTTCGATATGGCGTTGTTGCCCGGCGGAGAGGCTGCGGCAGTTTGGCTGGATAACCGGAAGCAAACTAGTGAAGAAGGCTCCACGCTTTATTTCTCAGTAACAAGCGGGCAAAATGGGTTCCAGGAGGCAAAGCCGGTTGCTACTACTATTTGCCAGTGTTGCCGCACGCGGATGTATGTAGCTGATAATGGTAACATTCACCTCGCTTACCGCGATATTATCAATGATTCTATCCGGGACATGGTACACCAGGTATCTACGGATGGCGGTAAATCTTTTTCTGCACCGGTGCGCATCAGTGCTGATAACTGGGTAGTGAATGGTTGCCCGCATACAGGCCCCACACTGACCGCTAACAGTACCGGCCTGCACTTTGCCTGGTTTACCATGGGCGGGGGACAGGGCGCCTTTTATTGCCGCTCTGTGGATAACGGCAACACCTATACGCAAAAGGAATCTCTCAGCAAGGCCCCTATGGCGAAGCATCCGCAAATGACTACCGTGAACGACCAGGTAATGGTGGTATGGGACGAGCCGGTGAAATGGAAAAATGATTTTAACAGCAGAATAGGCTTTCAGTATAAATCGGCCGAAGGCCAAACAAAACAAACAGGCTTTTTTACAACAGATAGTAGCTATGCTAATTTCCCGGTGATCAGTGCTTTGAAGGAAGATAAGGCGTTGCTGGCCTATAAGCGGCGAAACGGCAACAGGAGTGAAGTAGTAGTGAACAGGATAGCATTATAGCCTAAAAATAAATTTGGGATGTAGATGATTTTCAGCAAATGTAATTACCTGAAAAAATCTACATCCCAAATCAAAAAAAAGTCTCAGCTGTAGCCCAATGAATAGCCTTTGTCTCCGGTCCAGTCTTTCCGCGATGCCCAGCGGCCATAATTGCCTCTCCGGGAATTACCGAAATAAAGGCGCCATCCTTCTCTCCATGTTGGATAGTACAGACGTAGCAAGTACATAGTGATAAATGTAAGCATAGGGATATGGTTTCATGTTTAGGATAGACAGTTAGTTTAGTTGCATTGGCATAGATCTCTTGCAGACACCGGGTAAATAGTCAAGAGATATATAAATGTTTCCAAATATAAAAATTTATACTAAAACATAAAATCACATCTATGTGTTATTTTTTATCTATGTAATATGCGTTGGCTTGTTGCAAAGGCGTCATTACCAAATCATTAATACAAACATGGGGTGGCAGGGATGTGCAGTAAAGTACTACGTCTGCTACATCCTGCGCGCTTAACGGGATAAAGCCTTTATATACGTCTTTGGCCTTGTCTTCATCTCCTTTAAATCTTACCAGAGAGAACTCTGTTTCCGCTGCACCGGGATGAACCGCTGTTACTTTGATACGATAGGGCAACAAATCAATCCGCATCCCCTGTGTAATAGCATCTACGGCCGCTTTGGTGGCACAGTACACATTACCTTTGGCGTAAACCAGTTTGGCCGCTGTAGAGCCTATATTTACGATATGGCCGGTAGTACGGGAACGCATCCACGGAATCACCGTGCGCGACACATACAGCAGTCCTTTTACATTGGTGTCAATCATGGCATTCCAATCGTCGGTGCTGCCTTCGTCGATGGTACTTAAACCAGCCGCGAGACCCGCATTGTTGACAAGGATATCAATCTTTTGCCATTCTTCCGGAATGTTACCTAATACCGTTTTAACAGCTGCCTCATCTCTTACATCAAAATTCAACGCCAGCACATTCACCCCAAATTCCTGGGTGAGCTGTGTCTGGAGTGCATCCAGTCTTTCTTTCCGCCGTCCGGTGATAATCACATCATAACCTTTACTGGCATACGTAGTGGCACATGCCTGGCCAAATCCGGCAGTTGCACCTGTGATAAGAACAATACCCATGAGATGAATTTTTTGTGCAAGGTACAAAAGGATCAGCGGATCAGTGTGACGGTTCCTTTTTTCTGAATTTGTTGGCCGTTGAAGTCGATGCCCTCCAATATCCAGATATAGGTGTCTACAGGCGCTGGCGCGCCTTTGAAGGTGCCATCCCATCCATTGCGGAAATCAGTGGAGGCATAAATTTCTACGCCCCAGCGGTTGTAAATACGGAAGTATTTATAGGACGTAATACCAACGGGAATAAACCGGAAGCGGTCATTCTGCCCATCGCCATTTGGTGTAAATGCATTCGGGATATACATTTCGGGGCCGGTGTAATATTTTACACTCACCGCTGCATAACCAAAGCATCCCTGTTGGTTGGATACCCGTAGCTTAAAAGCAATATCCCGGTTGTAGTGTAACACCGGATGTGCAATGTTGGGATCTGATAAACCATCCGAAGGTGTCCAGGAATATATCTCACCGCCGCTACCCTGCATCACCAGTGGTTGTCCCCGGGCCAGTATAGTGTCGTTACCGGCAAACGGAGTGACTTCATAAATCCGGATATTTTTGGTAATGGTTTTTTCACATTTTTTATCAGTGAGCAGCGTCAGTGAAATCGTATATACGTCACCTTTAGTATAGGTGTGTGCCATTGATTGTTGTACACCCGACGTAATGGTGCCATCACTGGAGCCGAAATCCCATACATGCGACGTAATGTGACCATAGTAGTAAGAGGAAGTATCATTAAACTGTATTGGATCTCCTTTGCACACGCCAGTAGTAGTAAAGCCCGCTTTTAATCCGGGATAATTGTAAACGGTACCTTCAGTGCTGTCAGTACAGGCCAGTCCGGGATTGACCACCATTTTCACTTTATACACGCCCGTGTCCGGATACTGGTGATAGAACATGGTTCTGGTGTTGGTAAGGGTATCGGTACCATCACCGAATGTCCAGTAGTAGGTAGATGAATAACCGGCTATGCTGGCATTACTGATAGGCACATGTAAGGCGGGATCTTCCGTACAATTAGCCAGCACCGATGGGAAGGTGGCGGTGATGTTGGTTTGACAATTGAATACGGTGAGTAAAATATCCTTACTATGGGTGCCCAGAAATTGTTTGGTGTATGGATCGTATTCATTCACGCATACCGTTACCACATATTTACCCGGTTGATTAGGCGTGCAGGTAATCAGCCCTTTGGATGATATAGAAATGCCAGGTGCTCCATTCATCGGATTACTGCCGGAATAGGGCGGTATGTATCGTACAGTGGTGTTGTAGGGAGGTGGTGTGGTAGATGTATTTTCGTTATTGGCAGAACCGTCTGTTAACGCACTGCAAAGATTATAAGTAAGACTATCACCATCTTCATCATACGCTGCATAATCTAATGTAAATGGCATGGAGCTGCAAATAACAATGGAGGTGTCTTTATTGAAATAAGCGCTGTTGTTAAAAGGTCTTGATTCGGTACCGGGAATAACGGTGTAGTAGGTGGAACCTTCGTGTTCTGAATCATAAATATTATTCAGTCTTTCACCGCGGCAGCAACGTTGTGAAGATACATAGTAGCCACCGGGAATAGGCGCCAATTCTATTACTGCAGTATAGAAAGCTACCTCCAGGTGTTGTGCCTGTGGTGCCAGACAAGGATTTTTCAGCGTATCAATCAGGGGACGTGTTTCGGAAATATACATATATACAGAAGACATCACTTTGGAGCCACTGGAATTGAATACATTAGCGGTAACGGGATTTTCAAATTTGTCGATACACCCTTGTCGGTCGCCGCAGGTGAAGTCTGCGTCGCGGTATAGCTTGAGGGTGATGAGATAACGGTAGCGTATATTATCTCCGCTCCTTCCTAATGTTTTGTAATAAATTTCGCCACCAATGATGTGATATCCAGCTGCGAGTATAGGGAACAAACAGCAGCTCAATATCAATAAAACTGCTCTCTTCATGATGGGGGATACTGCTATCTGAATTTAACAAAAAAAAAGCAGATCCGGTTCATTTCCGTGAACTTTATCTTATCAGTGTGACGGTGCCTTTACGTTGAATGGTGTTGTTGCTGATATCTTTTCCCTGTACTACCCAAACATAGGTAGCGATGGCGGCAGGTTGTCCGTTGACGGTACCATCCCATCCCTTTAAATAGGCCGTGGAAGAGTAAACCAGCTTACCCCAGCGATCAAATACGCGGAAGAATTCTGTTTGTACAATGCCCACCGGCAGCGGGCGGAAAACATCATTTACACCATCGCCATTGGGAGAGAATGCGTTAGGTATATAAATCTCCGGCCCTTTCATGAAGCGAACAAAAATGTTGTCCGTACCGGAACAACCTTCCTGCGTATAGGCGGTAACGGTATATGTAATGTCATGGTTATACGTAGTAACCGGATTATAAATGCTGCGGCTATTTAATCCGTCTGGCGGGGTCCAGGCATAGCGTACGCCCCCGGTAGCATGGAGCTGGAAGGGCGTGTTCAACATAATAATGGTATCGTTGCCGGCGAAGGCGCGGACTTTCGGTACTACTTTTACTAACGCGGTGGCAGTGATAGGTTTAGGGCATCCGAGTGTATCCGTTACAGTTACCGTAAATAAAGTGGTATCTGCCGGCCGGGCCACCGTAATGCGGGACGATGGACTATCAACATAGTAAGCCGGCGACCAGCGGTAGTAGGCGCCGCCAGTAGCCCGCAGTGTTAAAGGCACACCGAAACAAACAGTGGTATCCGGTGCAGCGGTGGGCTTTGGTGGGTCCACTACCTTAAGGGTAACGGTATCGGCAGAACGACATTTCCCCAACGCTACCTGTACTTCATAAGATTGCTTAGGAGGCGCAGGTGTTACATACGCATCAGGGTTGGTGGATACTACTTTGCGCTGGTCCAGATCCGTCCAGCGGTAGGTATACAGCCCATCTGCCATAGATTCGAGATGAATTTCATCATTGGTACACACCGTGCTATCAGAAATGGTTTGTACGTGAATAGTATCTCTTACATCTACCATTACATTTTTATCATTCACACATCCCTCGTTATCCGTAAACATGACTTTATAGATATATGTACGCGGCGGAAATACAATAGGATCAGGGGTATTAGGGTGTAATATGAAGTAGTTGTCCGGCGTCCAGTTAAATTTACCGGGCACCGTACTGGTAGCCCACATATGTAAACTGTCTTTTGAACAAAGCAGCGTATCTGCAGTAGCTTTAAATGGTGGCTTATCGTAAATAATGACGGAATTGGAAATCGTTTGTTCGCAACCGTTATTATCCCGTACATATAGCTTTACATTATACGTACCAGGCGTTTTATAAGCATAGTTAGGGCTCGTGATATTGGAAGTATCACCATTACCGAAATCCCATTTTGAATAAGCAATAGTACCTCCGGTAGTAGTAGACGTAGAAGTAAACCTGGTTTCTTTATTTGCGCAGAAACCGGCGGCGGTATATCCGGCTTTTAATACCGGAAACGCATATACGAGCGCTGTAGCGCTATCGCCGCAATTGCTGAGTTTATCTACCCACATCTTTACGGTATACACCCCTTTTTTCGCATAGGTATGCGTGAAAGGCGCTGTACTGTTGGTGGTAAGCGTAGTGCCATCTCCAAAGTCCCAGGTATATGGCTTTCCGAGTGTACTGTTGTTAGTAAAGGTGATGGTGAAATCTTTACAGTCATTGTACTTGTCGGGCATCGAAGCGGTCACCTGTTTTACACAGGTGGTGATGTTGATATGGAAATCTTTACGTAGGGTACCTATTTGTTTTCCGTTGCGATATTCGTTTACGCATACTGTTACCACGTATTTTCCTGCTGCGGGTGCAATACCTGAAATGATGCCCGTTTTGGGGTCTATCTGTACATTTAGTCCCAGTGGACTGCCACCGGAAAAAGATGATTTGTAGGTCACTGGTTGATAGGGTGGATTAACTGCAGCGGGGGGGACGTTATTTCTGCCATCTGTTAACGCGCCTCCTTTGTAAGCAGTACAGAATTCATACCTCAGTTCGTCGCCATCCGGGTCGGTGGCGGAGAAGTCGTAGGTGAATTTTTTATCCGCGCATACCAGGGTGGCTTCTTCCTTATTAAAAGTAGGACTGGAATTATTTTGTGCATTCAGGGTGCTACCGGGAATATCTACATAATAAGTAGCGCCGGTACCTACGTCTCCGCTACCATCGTCGAGGGGCTCTGCTACAATGTTTAGCATAAAGGGATCGCGGCAGCAGCTCTGAAAAGCAATCGTATAGCCTTCCTTGTTAGCCGGTACCACAATGGTGGTGGTATACGTACCTATCTGGTAGCAGATAGTAGGGGGATTGACGATGCAGGGATCTATTTTCGCGAGCGTTTTTTCTTCGAACAGCGTTCTCCTGGTCAGGTAATCACCTACGCGGGAGTAGTTGCTTTTATCAAAAGCAGAAAGATATACAGCGGTAGGCATTGCTGCGATCCTGGGACCGGTACCGCAGATACGATATAATTTGAGGGTAACGGAATAGGTCAACATGTTGTTAGTACTGCGGCTGATGAACTTGTAGTACACCTGACCACCTATAATATGACTGGCTTGCGCCACCAGGGCGCACACCATGCATAGCAGGATGGCAAATAGTTTTTTCACAACATGTGATTTTTAAGATTATAGTTGACAAAATGCTATAAACTGTTCTAATATCACGTTACTTATTGTTCCTATTTCCCACATACCCATGTGGCCCACATTGTCGAATATATGAATGTTGCTTACCCGCGGTAAAGTTATTTGGGGTAAGATGTTATCCAACGGCACAGCGTTATCATCTTTCCCGATCACAAATAATACCGGTACAGGACAGGTTTTCAACACATCGGTGCGATCTGGCCGCGCTGCCATTGCTTGATAATAAGCTTTCAGTGCAGGTAGTTCGCACTCCATACCCATTTTTATATAAGCGTCTACTTCAGCGGACAAGGCACTTTTAGTAGCAGGACTAAACATGTTGGGCAATGTTTGCCGTAAAAATGTTTCCGGGCCGTATTGTTCCATTAATTTAATGGATTTCCGCCTGCCTTCTTTTTTTTCTTCACTATCAGCTTTGGCGGTGGAATGAAAAAGGCCCAGCCCTTTTAGCATAGCAGGATATTTTTCCGCCAGCGCCAGCGCCACATATCCACCCATAGAGTGACCAATGATCACTGCATCCTTAATATTTTCTGCTAACAGGATCGCATATACGTACTCCGCCATACTATTGATACTCAAGGGAGTAGTTAATGGAGATACTGCGGTTCCCGGTAAATCCGGTACAATGACGCGGTATTGATTTTTAAGCTGCGATGTTTGTATGTTCCAGATGCCTGAGTTTTCTGCAAAGCCGTGGATAAGCACTACTGTTGTGCCCTGGCCTTCATCTAACCAGGTAATGTTTCCGTTACTGATTGATTTCCGCATGTTTTAAACCGGGAATAAATCGTGAAATAAAAGCATGTACCAGGAACAAGATACAAAATATTAATGCGGCTTTCGACACCAGATCGCCATTTTTTACATAGAACGTAAGACCCGTCCTCGGTGTTACAGTTGCTTTAAAAACAGCTTGCTGCCAATAGGGTTGTGGTTGGTACACATTTCCTGCCGGATCAATAACGGCGGATATACCGGTATTGGCGCAGCGGGCTACCCAGCGGCGGGTTTCAATGGCACGAATCCTGGCATATTGCAAATGCTGCCGATGCCCTTCGGTATTACCCCACCATCCATCATTGGTGATAATGACTAATAAATTGGCGCCGGGTTTAATATGTGTGGCGATATAATTACTAAATACTGATTCGTAACAGATGACCGGAAAAACGTTGATGCTGTCTGCCGGGTTTGTCAATAATTCTACACCAGGCATACGGCCATAGCTGCCGGAAATACCGCCAAAATCAAGGGCTACGCTTTGCATGAAAGACAGATAACGAACATAAGGCACCAGTTCTGCGCCGGGCACCAGTTCGTATTTGTGATATACCTGGATGCTTCGGGTGGTGTCTATTTGTACAGCACTATTATAGGCATCCCAGCGGGTACCGTCGTTCATCGTTCTGGCGGTAGCGGGAGTTTCATCTGTACTGCTATAACGCTTCATGGTAACGGCCCCGCTAATCAGTTTAGCTTTAGGGTATTTATGCAACATCTCCCGGATGGCCATTACTTCAGACTGATAATTCAGCTCATGCTCCCAGGCGCCTTGTGGAAACAATGCTGTTTCCGGCCAGATAATATAACGGGTATTGCTATCCGCTTTTTCTGCCGTGAGGCGCATCATTTTTCCCAGCTGATCCATCACCGAACCAGCGGTGAATTTTTCATCGTAGGGGTCAATATTAGGTTGTACCACTACTACCTCAGTTTTGCGCGCCGGATCGTCCGGGGTAGGAGAAATGAAAGCCGAAATAACCAGGGGCAGGATAATCGCTGCAGCAGGCTTCCATATTTCACGTAACAGCTGCTTTGTCGTGAAATCGTATATGCGGTTACGTTTCCATACGCTATATGTCAACACGTTTACGCTCAATACCCAGAATGAACCGCCGCTGGTACCAGTAAATTCATACCATTGTATCCAGCCGGGCCGAAGGGCAAAGGCGTGACCAAGCACCAGCCAGGGCCAGCTAAATTCCCAGGTTTGATGGATGTATTCAAACGTTAACCAATATACGATCAGGGCAAAGTAAGCTACGGGTTCCGGTAATCTTCTGCGGCTGTTTTTATAAGCCAGCCATGGAATACTCATGAGCAACGCATTGAAGCAGTTGGCAAATACACCGCTCATTGGCAAGGTAGTATTGCCCACCCACCAGGTAGAAGCAACATTCCATATCAGAAACGCACTAAAAACAAGTCCAAAATATTTTCCGCGGTGCTGCACTTTTTCGCTGATATACAACAACGGCGTAAAGGCAACAAAAATTAGCGGCGTAAGCGGCATGGTAGGCCAGGCAAGCCAGAAAATCAATCCACTTAAAATGCTCAGGAGCAGGTAAGGCTTCTTCATTGAAGAATTACGAATTAGAAATGATGAATTACGGATATAGGCGAAGATAAGCGGCGGATGCCTGAAAACAAAAACGCCCCGCGGTTTAGTGCGAGGCGTTCTGTTATATTATTGTGATTATCTGCTATAGTTAGGTGCTTCCTTGGTGATTACCACATCATGCGGGTGGTTTTCTTTTACGGTAGCAGCTGTAATTTTTACAAATTGTGCACCTTGTAAAGTCTTGATATCTTTAGAACCAGTGAGACCCATACCTGCACGTAAGCCACCTACAAATTGTTGTACAATTTCAGAGAGCATGCCTTTGTAAGGAACGCGGCCCACAATACCTTCTGGTACCAGTTTCTTGATATCATCTTCATCCTGGAAGTAACGATCTTTACTACCTTCCTGCATGGCTTCAATAGAACCCATACCACGGTAGGATTTGAATTTACGTCCTTCGTAGATGATAGTTTCTCCGGGGCTTTCTTCCACACCGGCAAAGATAGATCCTGCCATGATGGTAGAAGCACCTGCTGCGAGGGCTTTCACCATATCACCGGTATAACGGATACCACCATCTGCAATTACCGGGATACCCAGTTTCTTCAGTGCATCTGCTGCTTCCATTACGGCGGAGAGCTGAGGGAAACCTGCTCCTGTTACGATACGGGTGGTACAGATAGAACCAGGTCCTACCCCTACTTTTACCGCATCAGCACCTGCTTGCGCCAGTGCCAGTGCACCTTCTGCAGTAGCTACGTTACCCGCAATTACCTGCAGTTTAGGGAAGGTTTTCTTTAATTTTTTCAGGTTGTTTAATACCGCGATAGAGTGGCCATGAGAGCTATCCAGACAAACTACATCCACACCTACATTAATCAATGCCTGTGCGCGGTCCAGTAAGTCAGCGGTAATACCCAGTGCCGCACCTACGAGTAAACGACCAAATTCGTCTTTTACTGCATTAGGGTAGCTGGTCAACTGCAGAATATCACGGTAAGTGATCAGTCCTGCCAGTTTACCTTGTTTATTAACAACAGGTAATTTTTCGATTTTATATTGCTGGAGAATTTTTTCTGCCTTTTTCAGGTCAGTGCCTTCTGGTGCGGTGATCAGGTTTTCGCTGGTCATCACGTCTTTTACCAGACGTTTTTTATTCTTTTCAAACCGTAAGTCTCTGTTGGTAAGGATACCTACCAGTTTGTTGTGGTCGTCAATAATGGGAATACCACCAATGCCGTTTTCCTTCATAAGTCTCAACGCTTCACCAATGGTAGCGTCGCCTTTCAGGGTAACGGGATCAATGATCATTCCGCTTTCACTGCGCTTAACGCGCCTAACCATTTCGGCCTGGCGTTCGATGCTCATGTTTTTGTGGAGAATACCTATTCCACCTTCTCTCGCAAGTGCAATTGCCAAAGTGGCTTCAGTAACAGTATCCATCGCTGCCGATACCATTGGTATGTTCAGACGTATGTTTTTTGTTAATTGCGTAGAGAGATTTACTTCTTTAGGCAGAACTTCAGAGTAGGCCGGTACCAGGAGCACATCATCGAATGTTAGTCCGTCAGCTACAAATTTGGGTTTAGATTTTCCCGCAGGCATGATGCAACTATTAATCAGTTAAAAAATAATTGCACGCAAATGTACAGATTATTACCCAATAAATAAAATAATCACCGGATGCCCCGTTAATAAATCATTAACAAGTTTCCGTCAAATTAGCTCGTAGAGCTGTCCTGGCAGGCTGCGAAGCACACTTTGCATCTCCAGATTAAACACGGCCGTAGCCACCTGGCTACCCGATAAATGACTTTGCAGGTACAATTCTTCCAGGTGGCGCCGCGACTTTTCCCGGAAAAGCGTCAGAATGAGCTGTTCGTCGGGGCTTAGGTCCGGAAATAGCGCTGGTGGCTTGCTGCCGGGCAATTGGACTGTTGGAGACGCTGCCCAGCCCATCAGCTCCAGTATATCGGCGGCGCCAGTAAGCAGTATGCCTTTATTTTGCCGGATCAGGTAATTACAGCCGGCCGATTGCGGATCTTCCAGTCGTCCCGGCACACAGAATACATCCCGGTTATAGCCATTGGCCAGATCGGCAGTGATGAGAGAACCGCCGCGTATCCCGCTTTCTATCACAATAGTGGCGTCACAAATGCCCGCCACTATCCGGTTACGTTTGGGGAAGTTTTGCCGGTCAGGCTGCGTTTGACTCATAAAGTCGGTGAGCAGCCCTCCCTGTTCCAGCATTTCCACGGCCAGTTGTTTATGCGCCGGCGGATAAATCCGGTCCAGCCCATGTGCCAGCACCCCAATAGTGGGTGTATGTGCTTTTAAGGCGGATTTATGGGCAATCAGGTCGATACCATAGGCTAACCCGCTTACAATGGTAATGCCGGCTGTAGCCAGCTCGTTTACCAGTATTTCCGTCATTGCCCGTCCATAGCTGGAAGGATGCCGCGTTCCTACAATATTGACTACCCGGGGAGGATTCAAGGTAGCATTGCCTTTATAATACAACATGGCAGGGTTATCATAGCAATGTAACAGCCGCTGTGGATAAGCCGGATCTGTACAAAACAGCGGCTGTATCCTGTATTTTTCCATAAAAGCTATTTCTTTTTCAATAGGGGCAAAGTCGCGGTAACCACAGAGCGCAGCTGCACGTACCACACCTACCGTTTCAATTCTTTCCAGTTCATATTTTTTTGCTTTGAATATGTTGCCGGCGCTACCAAAATACTCCAGCAGCTTTTTAATAATCACATCACCGATCAGGGGAATACGGGTTAATGCGATCTGGTACATTAATTCCTGGGGCATAACAAACAATATTTCCGCATAATTTACAATTTTCTCATGGCACTTTTTGTGCGGCACATGAATTATTTTTGCAGCCACTAACGGATATTTTTATGAAGATGAAATGGATATTGACAGGAGTACTGATGATGGCGTTGTTTGCCTGTAAAACAACGCAGCCGGTAGCAGAAAAAACGAAAGCTACCACCTTGATTCCAGGTGGCCCGGCATGGGCTGCGTTATGGCAGCAACAATCGGGTGAGTACAAGGCCCTGTGTTTGCAGGCATATCAGCTGGCTGCATTACGACTGGACCAATATCTCGCCAGCAAAGGCAATAAGCCACTGGCGGTAGTAACGGACATTGATGAAACAGTATTGGACAACAGTCCTTATTCCGTGCATCAGGCGCTGGCAGGTAAAGGATACGATGACAAAAGCTGGATGGAATGGACCGCCAAAGCCGCTGCTGACACCGTTCCCGGCGCGCCTGCATTTTTTAAGTATGCTGCTTCTAAAGGTGTGAAAGTATTTTATATCACCAATCGTGCTGAAAGTGAAAGAACCGTTACGCTGAAGAATCTGCAGCAGTACCAATTCCCAGACGCAGATGATCAGCACCTGTTGTTGAAAACAACTACTTCCGGGAAAGAACCCCGCAGACAACAGGTGTTACAACAATATGATATCGTGCTGTTGTTTGGTGATAACCTCGGCGACTTTGCTGCTATCTTCGATAAAAAGCCGGCAGATGAACGGAATGCTGCGGCGTTACAAGCTGCTGCCAGCTTCGGTAGTCGTTTTATTGTGTTGCCTAATCCAATGTACGGCGACTGGGAAGGCGCGTTATACAATTTTCAGTATAAGCTTACTACTCAGCAGAAGGATTCCATTATGCAAAGCAGGTTGAGAAATTACTGATCGCATATACATAGCAAAAGGCCGCCACGCGTTACGCGTGGCGGCCTTTTTATTTAAGCAGTGATTTACAAAATGCCGAATTGCTTAAAGTGATGCAGGAAATGTTTGCGATGAAACAGCTGCCATTCTTCATAATTCAGTTTTCCGAAAATATGGTGTACTGTTTTAGCTTCCGGATGTTGCCGGAAGTAAGTATTGAAGTCATCGATTTCTGCCAGTAAATATTCCCTTGCCGTGGCAATAGAAACGGTATGCGTTGCCGGCGGCTCGTCGCCCTGGAGCGGAGAAGGAAGGCTATGCTGCATTTCCATCTCACTATATAAAAATTGTTTGTAACGTTCTATTTTATCTGCAGGGGTTACAATGGGCAGTTCCCCCCGTTTATTACTGGAAAATGCCAGCCCCACGCCGAGGTGTTCCAACATTTGAATGGCATTCATTTTTCCCCATTCCGGTAATGTATTTTCGTGTAGCCGTGACAGATAGTTGTCCAATGTAGCGGCTGTTAAGAAGGTGGCTGCGTCCATTTTTTATAAGCTAATAATTTTAAATACGGTACGACGGTTGGTGGCTCGTCCATCTTCTGTGTCATTGGTGGCAATCGGATTGCTTTCACCATAACCTTTGGCAGTAAGACGGTTAGCCGCGATGCCTTTTTCTGTCAGGTATTTCACGACTGATTTAGCGCGGTTTTCAGACAATACCTGATTGTCTTTATCCGTACCCACATTATCTGTATATCCTTCTATAGCGATTTTTACGCCCGGATTATCCAGTAATAAATTTACCAGTTTGTTCAGTTCCAGTACGGAGGCGGGTTTCAGCGTATATTGTTTGCTATCGAAGAAGATATTATGTAACACAATACTGGCATTGGCTGCCAGTGGTTGCAGCGGAATATTTTTTTCGTAAGGCACGCCGGGATTATGGTCTTTCAAAGAAAAATTATCGGAATAAAACAGATAACCTTTCCGGTTTACGTGAAATGCATAATCCCTGCCTACGGGCAATGGCGCCAGGTAATCGCCGTTGTCGTTGGTTTTTACGGTGGCAATGCTATAGCCGCCCTGGAGGTCTGTTACGTCGATGATGGTAGCCAAACGGGCATGTGTGAGGGTATCATACACAAAGCCTTTTACGTACAACGTTTGCAGGGGCCTTGCTTCCGGATACAATTCAAAGCGGTAAATGTCGAGTGCACCACGGGTATCTGAACGATCAGAGGCAAAGTAAGCGGTTTTACCATCGGCTTCTACTACCAGCGAGGCATCTTCATCAATGGTATTGATGGGATAACCCAGGTTGGTAGCGGGGCCCCAGCTGCCATCCGGTTGGCGGCGGGAGTAAAAGATATCCAATCCGCCATAACCCGGATGACCATTGGACGCAAAATACAGCGTTTGTCCGTCTGCGTGAATGAACGGGGTGGTTTCCCTGCCAGGTGTGTTAATATTCGGTCCCAGGCGTTCCGGAACGCTCCATTGACCATTCACCAGCCGGTTACTCACAAATATATCTGCACCATTATCTGATGTTTCACGTGCAAAATAAAGTGTTTGTTTGTCGGTGCTGAGACAGGGTTGTGATTCCCAGTCACGGGTGTTGATGGGGGCTCCGAAGTTCTTTGGAGTGGTCCATCCCTGAGCAGTTTTCTCCGAGTAGTAGAGATCGCAGCTGCCTTTACCTTCCGGAAATTCGCAGCCGGTGAATACCAACATGGTACCATCTTGTGAAATGTTCTGTGCGCCTTCATTGAAAGAGGAATTTACGGGTTCACCCATGTTTTGGGCTGGAGACCAGGTATTGTTTTCCCGGTGTGTGATGTAGAAATCTTCATTACGGCCGTTTACGCGTCTGGTGAAGATTAATGTTTTGCTGTCGATGGTAAGGGAAGGAAAGTATTCCGGGTCTTTACTGTTTACAGGATCTCCGAGGTTTTCCGGATGAAAAGGTACCGTTTGCCGGTGATTGTTTACGGCAAATTCATAATTGGCTTTTAGCTTTTCTGCTGTAGGACTTTTGGATTTTGCATTGGCTAGGTATTGGGTTATTAACTGTAACGCCCCTACGAAATTTCCTGTGCCGGCCATTGCCCTGGAATAGGCTACAGATACTGGCCGAAGGCCACTGCTATCCAGTTCTTTGAGTTTTTCAAAAGCGGTAACAGCCGCTGCATAATTTTTCAGCTCTACATAGCAGAGACCCATTTGTCCGTAAGCATCTGTAAAATTGGGAGCAGCTTTGATGGCTTCCTGTAGTAGTCCGATGGCAGCAGCGGTTTGATAAAGCCGGACAGCATCAATGGCGCGGTCGAAAGCAGCTTTTGCTTTTTTAGGAGCAGTTTCATAGGTGACTGTCTGAGCCTGCATTTGCAGCCCAAAGCCCAACAGGCAAGCCAGTATGAACAGAGAGGTTTTTTTCATAGAATACATTCGCTCTCTAAGTAACGAAATTCTAATGAAAAATAGTGTAGTAGATGTTGTCTTTGAACATAAACCTGTTCAAAGACAACACCCTATTTATGGTACGTTGATGTACTTATGAATCTGGAGAGACATGGTCCACTGTGGGTGGTCCTTGATATATTCTGTAATCAGCGGTGTCATTTCTGCACTGCGTTCCCACTCAGGTTGCAGGTACAGCTTACAGTGTTTACCTGCCAGTGCAGCATACTTTTCTGCCCAGGCAAAATCTGTTTTGTTAAAGATCACTACTTTCAATTCATGGGCTACTTTACAGATTTCAGGTAAAGGTGCTTTGAATTTTTTGGGAGATAAAGTAATCCAGTCCCAGCTTCCGCTAAGAGGGGAGGAGCCGGAGGTTTCTATATGTGTTTGAAAACCTTGTTTATGGAGTGATTTAGTGAGTCCATCCAGGTTATGGAGGAGTGGTTCACCACCGGTAACTACCGCAATGCGGCCAGGATGGCTGGCAGCTTCGGACACTATCTCATTTACTTCTACTTGCGGGTGCTTGTCGGCATCCCAGCTATCTTTTACATCACACCATACGCAGCCTACGTCGCAGCCGCCCAGCCTGATAAAATAGGCTGCCCTGCCCTGATGAAAGCCTTCTCCCTGGATGGTATAAAAGCGCTCCATCAGTGGGAGAGTGGTCGTTTTAATATTTGTTATTACTGACATGACTTCACAAAGGTCTGATTTTTTATCACCAGACGGATAATTTTAATAAAAGCTAACAATTAGCCTAGTTCATACTACCTCTCAGGCCAATAGCGGCATGGTAGGTGTTTTTGAGTAAAGCGGCTATGGTCATAGGTCCTACGCCACCGGGAACGGGGCTGATATAACTACATTTCGGTGCTACTTCATCAAATTTAACATCTCCTTTCAGGCGGAAACCGCTCTTTTTGCTGGCATCTTCCACACGGTTAATACCTACATCCACAATCACAGCGCCTTCTTTTACCATATCTGCAGTGACAAAATCGGGTTTACCGATAGCAGCAATGATAATATCTGCCTGCCGGCAGATATCGGCCAGATTGTGGGTATGTGAATGGGTGAGTGTTACCGTACAATTACCTGGATTAGTATTGCGACTTAGTAAAATGCTCATCGGTGTGCCTACAATATGGCTGCGACCAATCACTACGGCATGTTTGCCTTTAGTAGGAATGTTATAATATTCCAGCAGTAACATAATGCCGTAAGGGGTAGCAGGGATGAATGCGGGCAAGCCGCTGACCATTTTACCCACATTCATGGGATGGAAACCGTCTACATCTTTGCTGGGATCAATGGTATTGATCACCAGTTCTTCATTAATATGTTTAGGTAAAGGCAGTTGAACAAGAATACCATCTACATCCGGATTTTCATTCAGGAGAATGATTTGGTCCAGCAGATGTTTTTCTGAAATCTGTGCATCGAAACGAAGGAGGGTGGAATTGTACCCGCATTCAGCGCATGATTTTACTTTGGAAGCCACGTAGGTTTCACTTGCCGGGTTATTACCTACTAAGATGGCGGCCAGATGAGGGATTTTTTTTCCAGCGGCCTTTAATTCAGCCACCTGAGCGGCTAATTGGGCTTTGATAGCCTCAGAAACTAGTTTACCGTCTAAAATTTGCATGTGCAAAGGTAAGGAAAACTAAGATTGGATGACGCTGATTTGGCAGGGAAAGGAGAGAAAGGGTTACCGAAGTCCAGCCAAACAAGTTCCGGCAAGGGAACTTGTTTGGCTCAGGCATTGCGCCCGTCAGGAGCTTACGTGTTATTCAGTGGAAGTTACAAGGCAAAACTTTCATATACATCTTTTTGCTGATACTCAGCAAAAGAAACAGATCACAGGTATTTCATTAAATTTTTGGTGCGGCATCCAGTATTTCTTTATCGGCTGCGGCAGCATATTTTTCAAAGTTGCGGATAAATTGTCCGGCCAGGTTAGTCAGCTGGGCATCATACGCGTCTTTGTTTTCCCAGGTATTGCGCGGGTCCAGAATGTTATCCGGTACACCAGGGCAGTTATCAGGAATTTCGAAGCCAAATACAGGATGAGCGTGGAAGCTTACGTTATTCAGCTGTCCATTTAAAGCAGCGGTAATCATGGCGCGGGTATAACCGAGTTTAATACGGTTACCGGTACCATAAGCGCCACCTGTCCAGCCGGTGTTAATCAGCCACACATTGACATTGTGCTGACGCATTCTTTCTCCCAGCATCTGTGCATATTGCGCCGGATGGAGTGGCAGGAAAGGCGCGCCAAAACAAGCGCTGAAAGTAGATTTAGGTTCAGTGATACCTGCTTCTGTACCTGCTACTTTAGCGGTGTAGCCAGAAATGAACTGGTACATAGCCTGTCCGGGCGAAAGCCTGGAAATAGGCGGTAATACGCCATAAGCATCGCAGGTGAGGAAGAAGATATTCTTCGGAATACCTCCTACAGAAGGTTCCTGTGCGTTTTCTATGTAGTGGAGCGGATAAGAAACACGGGTGTTTTCTGTGATGCTACCATCTGCATAGTTCACTGTATTGGTACCTGGGAAGAAGGTAATATTTTCCAGCAGGGCGCCTTCGCGAACGGCATGGAATATTTGTGGTTCCTTTTCTTCGGAAAGGTCAATACATTTTGCATAGCAACCACCTTCAAAATTAAATACGCCGCTGGCGGTCCAGCCGTGTTCGTCGTCACCTATCAGTTTGCGGCTAGGATCAGCACTCAGCGTGGTTTTACCAGTGCCGCTCAGTCCAAAAAATACAGCAGTATCGCCTTGCTCGCCGATGTTGGCGGAGCAGTGCATACTCAGTACGTTTTTGTCGTGCGGTAATACGTAGTTCAGGATCGTGAAGATGCCTTTTTTAATTTCTCCGGTATACGCACTGCCACCAATGAGGATCATTTTTTTGGCGAAGTTTACAACAGAGAAATTTTGTTGACGCGTACCATCAGTGGCCGGATCAGCCAGGCAGCCGGGCGCCTGTATGATGGTCCAGTCGTTGAGCATATAATCCAGTTCTTCTTCCGTAGGACGAAGGAACATGTTATATGCAAATAAACTTGACCACGGCAGCTCACTGATTACTTTAATGTTGACCCGGTAATCCTGGTCAGCACAGGCGTAGCAGTCACGTACCCATACATCTTTTCCGGTGAAATAACGCGTGATTTTACTGTATAAACGATCAAAATTTTCTTCAGAGATAGGGAGGTTGAAATCGTTCCAGTTTACAGTGTCCGTTGTGATGGTGTCTTTTACGATGAATTTGTCTTTCGGGGAGCGGCCGGTGTATTGTCCGGTGTTAACAGCTAATGCCCCGCTGTCAGCATAAACCCCTTGTTTACGGGCGACAGTTTGTTCCGCCAGTTTTTCGGGTGAAAGTTGGTAATAAACGTTAGCCACGTTCTCTATGCCAAGTCCCCGTAAGTCAGCAACAGGATTCCTTACGCTACTCATTTGCATAAAAGCAAGATTGTTTTGGTGTAAAAGCAAAACTAGCGATTTTTTGATATTGTCAAATTTTATCGGTGTTATACCATTGAAATTTAGAAATTAGTCACTATTTTCCGGGTGGTTATTGCAATATCTTCAATAGGAGCGGGTTTCATTGCAGGATTGTCAAACTAAAAACAGGATAATATAGTATTAAATATTTGTAAGGAAATATTAGTACGATTTTGTCATTTTACGCTGCAGATATTAACCAATTTACTGATTCCCGATTTCTACCTCCGAAATTTTGCCTACGTTTGGACCCTCATTTGAAATTAAGAGATATGAAGAATTTGCCCTTAGATCCGCAGCTGTTTGTAAAGAACCGCCAGCGTTTTGTGGCCAAAATGAAGCCACAGTCTATAGCTATTATCAACTCCAATGATGAACTGCCCACCAATGGCGATGCCCTGCATAAGTTCAAACAGAATTCTGATTTGTACTGGCTGACCGGCATTGACCAGGAAGATACCATGGTGGTGTTGTTTCCAGATAATCCAGACCCTAAATACCGCGAGGTATTAGTACTGGTGCGACCTAACGAGTTAAAGGAAAAGTGGGATGGTCACAGGTTGCGTAAAGACGAAGCCTTCGCCGTTTCCGGCATGGCTACCGTAGTATGGTTAGATAGCCTTGATGCATTATTGCAGCAATGGGTCAACGATGCGGCTAACATCTACCTGAATTCCAACGAAAATAACCGTAAGTCAAACCAGGTACCGGTAAGAGATTATCGTTATGCCCAGGAAATGAAAGTACGCTATCCACTGCACAACTACCTGCGTGCTGCCGTTATCTTCAAGGAATTACGCGCCATAAAAACACCAGAAGAAATTAAGGTGATGCAGGAAGCGATGGATATTACCGAAAAAGCATTCCGTCGTTTATTAACGTTCATTAAACCAGGCGTATGGGAACATGAAATTCATGCGGAAATTATGCACGAATTCCTACGCAACCGTTCTGCCGGTGAAGCTTATGGCTCTATCATTGCTTCCGGCGACCGTGCCCGCACCCTGCACTATGTATCCAATAACCAGGAATGTAAAGACGGTGAACTGATCCTCATGGATTTCGGCGCGGAATACGGCGGTTACAATGCCGACCTTACCCGTACCGTACCTGTAAATGGTAAGTTTACGCCGCGTCAGCGGGAGGTATATAACGCCTGCCTGCACCTGCATAACTACGCTAAATCTATTCTGCGTCCGGGTATCACCATCGCCAAATACCATGAAATGGTAGGTGAGGAAGCTACCAAAGAATTTATAAAACTGGGTCTGCTCACAGAAGAAGAAGTGAAAAACCAGGACCCTGAAACGCCGGCGTACCGCAAATACCTGTACCATGGCATTTCTCACCACCTGGGGGTAGATGTTCATGACCTCGGTCCTTCTTTCCATCAGCCTATTCCGGAAGGAGCAGTGATGACCATTGAACCGGGCATTTATATTGAGCAGGAAAAAATGGGTATTCGTATCGAAAATAACATCTGGCTCACTGCCAACGGCAACGTGGACCTGATGAAGAATATTCCGATCACGGCGGATGAAATAGAAGCCCTGATGAAATAAAAGAATTACGAATTACAAATTACGAATTACGGATTTGCGAGAAGATAGTAAACGCGAAGATCATTCGCGTAAATCTCCTCACAAATCCGTAATTCGTAATTTGTAATTCGTAATTTGCGTTGAATAAGCTTATTAGATGAAACAACTACCCAATATTATTACCCTATGTAACCTTTTTTGCGGGGCGCTGGCTATTATCTGCATTTTACATGCACCGGAGTATCGCGCAGAAATTAACGGTGCTGACTATACGATTATCACGCCGGAGCCGGTATACTGGGCTTCCGCACTAGTAGTGCTGGCTGGTATATTCGACTTTTTCGATGGTATGGTAGCCCGCTTGCTGAAAGTATCCGGTCCGATGGGTAAAGAGCTGGATTCCCTGGCAGATGTGGTAACTTTTGGTGTAGTGCCCGGCATGATGCTGTACCGACTGCTCCGCAGCGCCTACTTTCAGCAACCGGACGTGTTTGATGTTTCTCTCTTTAACCTTGCCCCGGCCTTACTGGTGCCTTGTTTTGCGGCATATCGCCTGGCGAAGTTTAATATAGATACGCGCCAGTCAGAAAACTTTATCGGCGTGCCTACCCCTGCAGTAGCCTTGCTGGTGGCATCTTTCCCATTAATTCTACTTTTTAATCCCTTTAATCTGGGCCATTGGTTCCAGAATATCTGGGTACTATATATCACCATCGGATTGCTGTGCTATCTGATGATTGCAGAAATTCCGATGATCAGCCTGAAATTTAAAAATAAAAGCCTGGCTGATAACTGGCCACGCTTCTTACTGATCGCTTTAACCATAGTCAGCATACCTTTCCTGAAATTTGCAGCCGTACCATTTATATTCATTTGTTACGTAATATTATCTGTTGCAGTACCGCCTAAAATACAAGCGGTTTAACATTCTGGATTTTTTAATGTAGGTTTGCGGCAAAATTTCTAGCACAATGACTTTTACTGCACATATCAATGTGATGCCACTGAAAGAATTATTAGATCCGCAAGGTAAAGCGGTAATGGGTGGTCTCAAGAACCTCGGCCTGGGCCAGGTACAAGATGTACGTATTGGTAAACACATTACTCTGCAAATTGAAGCCGCCAGCCAGGAAGAAGCAAGGCAGATCGCTGAGAATGCCTGCCAGAAGCTGCTGGCAAATCAGGTAATGGAATCTTTTGAAGTACAAATACAATAATTAATTGCGTTACGCAGGAAGCAAAGCAGCAAAGGACAAATAAGCTCCTTTGCTGCTTTGCTTCTTTGCATGACACATCATACGGGCCTGAATTATGAAATTATACCTTGTTCCATCTCCTATCGGCAACCTCGCCGATATCACCTACAGGGCTGTAAAAGTGCTGGAGGAAGCAGATTTGATCCTGGCGGAAGATACCCGTACCTCCAGCGTATTACTCCGGCATTATAATATCAGTAAGCCCGTTACTGCTTATCATCAGCACAATGAGCATAAAATAGTACAACACCTGCTGCAGCAAATGCAGGGTGGCAAAACCATGGCTTTACTCACCGATGCCGGTACCCCAGGCGTATCTGATCCAGGCTTTTTACTGGTGAGAGAATGCAGCCGCAACGGCGTTCCGGTAGAGTGTTTGCCTGGCGCCACTGCTTTTGTACCTGCACTGGTCAACAGCGGCATTCCCATGAACCGCTTCGCTTTTGAAGGCTTTCCCCCACTCAAGAAAGGACGTCATACCCTCTTTACCAAACTGGCTACAGAAGAGCGTACCATCGTATTTTATGAATCGCCAATGAGGCTGGTAAGAACGCTGGCAGATCTCATCCAGTACTTTGGCCCGGATCGCCCATGCAGCGTAAGCCGTGAACTCACCAAATTATTCGAGGAAAATAAACGCGGCACCCTGCAGGAAGTACACGACTACTACGCTGAAAAAGGCGTGAAAGGAGAAATTGTACTCGTGGTACAGGGAGTTGAATAATTTTTTTTAAGCGCTGAAAATTGTTGACATACGGTTGTCACATTGGTGTTGTTGTTTTGTGTTACAAATCATTTAACCATGTTACTAACTGATATTGCTGCTCAACGATTACTTCATCAACAACTACTTCACACCCGTTTTAAACAGCCGCACCAAATGGTGGCTTTCTTTGGCGCCATGCAGGCCCAGGAACACGCCCACAGCAAATGGGGAATCGGTGTACGCCTGCCCGGCAGTACAGATGCCGCTATTGAAAAAGCCATCAGCAATAAATCAATTATCCGTACCACTGCTTTCCGCGGTACTTTGCACCTCGTAGCACCCGCAGATGTACGCTGGATGCTGCAGTTGATTGCACCCGGCATGAAAGTACGCATGAACAGCATGCGCAAAAAACTGGGAATGGACGACGGCTCCATTGAGCGTAGCTGTCAGCTGATCACCAAAGTTCTTAAAGGCGGTAATCACCTCACCCGTAAGGCCCTGGACACCTATCTGCAGGAAAATGGTATTGCCACGGATGATCACCGTATGAATCATATTATTTATCACGCGGCACTGGATGGATTGATCTGCAATGGCCCGTTGAGTGGTAAGCTGTTTACCTATACCCTGCTGGATGAGTGGTTGCCGGCAGCTGCCAGCACAAAGCTTGAACGGCCAGCTGCGCTGGTAACGCTGGCGCACCGCTATTTTACCAGTCATGGTCCGGCTACGCTGCCTGATTTTGCTAACTGGTCAGGGTTATCACTGACCGATGCCCGCGCAGGATTGGAGGGTGCTCAAAAAGATCTCAAAGCGGTAACCATCAACGACATCACCTATTGGATGGCGCCTGGCAATATGAAAACACCACCTGATACACACCTGTTACTGCCTGGATTTGATGAGTATTTTGTTGGCTATAAAGACCGCAGCACTATCATAGATCCTGCTTTCGCCAAAAAGGTAATGACGATCAACGGTATCTTTAATCCTATCATGGTCCACAATGGAGAGATCATCGGTACCTGGAAGCGCTCCTTCAAAAAAGACACCGTAGCCATTACGGTGGAACCATTTAAGCCACTGAAGAAGGCCGCCCTGAAAGCTTTTGAGCCTGCGGCGCTGCAATATGCCAGTTTCCTGGGTAATACCCTCGCCACATTCACGGATGCTACTGCGAAATAACCCGTGTCAAAACATCAAAATACCCCAAATGATGTTTATTTTAGCTGTTTAAACAAAAAGAAACGGAATGAATCATCGGGTTACAACAGGGTGCTGTCTGGCCATTGCTATGCTGGCAGGCAGCTGGTTACAACTAAGTGCACAGTCGGATCGCTGGCAGCAGCGCGTGAAATATGCCATGGATGTGAAAGTAGATGCACCAGCTAATCAATTCAAAGGTCAGCAACATCTGGAATATTTTAATAACTCTCCTGATACATTAAAGAAAGTCTTTTATCACCTGTACTGGAACGCTTTTCAGCCTAACAGTATGATGGACGTGCGTAGCCGCGAGCTCGGAAAAATCGTCATCGGAAAAGACCGGAAAGGCAATGAACGCCGCGATTGGGACAACCGTGTACGTGATCGTATTTCTAAGCTAAAGCCTGACGAAATAGGCTATCAGAAAATAATTTCCTTAAAAAGAGATGGTAAGCCACAGGACTTTAAAGTAGTGGAAACTATCCTGGAAGTGCCGTTGGATAAGCCTATCCTGCCACATTCAAAGGCCGTATTTGATATGGAGTTTGAAGCACAGGTGCCGGTGCAAATCCGCCGTAGTGGCCGTAATAACGCTGAAGGCGTAGATTTTTCTATGGCACAGTGGTATCCAAAAATGTGTGAGTATGATTACGAAGGATGGCATGCTACCCCTTATATTGCCCGTGAATTCTACGGTGTATGGGGCGATTATGATGTGAAAATTACCATTGATAAAAAGTATGTACTGGGTGGTACCGGTTACCTGCAGAACCCCAATGAAATTGGTCATGGTTACGAAGCACCTGGTGTGAAAGTGAAACAGCCGGCGGGTAATACACTCACCTGGCATTTCATTGCACCAAACGTGCATGATTTCATGTGGGCGGCAGATCCCAACTACAAGCACATTACACAGAAAGTGGATGGATTTACTGCTCACTTCTTCTACCTCGATAATGAGAATACCCATGATACCTGGCCTCAGCTGGCAAAAATGATTCCTGCCGCTTATGCCTATATCAAAGCGCATTATGGTGCTTATCCATATGAACAATATTCTTTTATTCAAGGTGGCGATGGCGGTATGGAATATCCTATGGGCACTTTGATTATGGGTAATGGAAAGATGGATGGCCTTTATGGTGTTGCTATGCACGAATGGATGCACAGTTGGTACCAGGGAATGCTGGCTACCAATGAAAGCCTGTATCCATGGATGGATGAAGGTTTTACCACTTTCGCAGAAACCAATGTAATTCATAATACTATTGATTCACTGAAAGGCCGTAATGCGATGGAAGATTCCTATGCAGGCTATTTTGCATTGGCCAGCAGTCCTTTCGAAGAACCGGCTACCACACATTCCGATCACTATAATACCAATTATGGATATAGTCTCACGGCTTATTCCAAGGGGGCTGTGTTCCTGGAGCAGCTGGGTTATGTGATTGGTGCTGCCAATCGTGATGCAGGTCTGTTGCGTTACTACCATGAGTGGCGTTTTAAACATCCGAATGCGAATGATTTCATTCGTGTAATGGAGAAGGAAAGCGGTATTGCACTGGATTGGTATAAGCAGTACTTTATCAATTCCGTGAAACACATCGATTATGGTATCGACAGTGTATATGAGAAGGGCAATAAAACGGTAGTACGTCTGCGCAGAGTAGGATATATGCCGATGCCAATAGACTTTATGGTCACCAATAAAAATGGCAATAAAGAACTGCACTATATTCCGTTGTCTATCATGTATGGTGAGAAGCCAAATGAAACGCCTGCTATAAAACGTGTAGTCGATCCTGTTTGGTACTGGACGCATCCCACCTATGAAGTGGAACTGAATATTCCGCTCTCTGACATTAAAGAGCTGGAAATTGATCCCAGTCAGCGGATGGCGGATGTTGACAGAAGTAACAACAAAGCAGTATCTTAAGAAGCTGAAAGCATAAAGCCGAAAGCATAAAGCTATTGAGGCGAATGATTAAAGCGTAGAATTATTCGCTCTGATCATTCGCCTCAATAGCTT
Source organism: Chitinophaga sp. 05T412 (assembly GCF_056396465.1). Lineage (NCBI taxonomy): Bacteria > Pseudomonadati > Bacteroidota > Chitinophagia > Chitinophagales > Chitinophagaceae > Chitinophaga > Chitinophaga sp. 05T412. The sequence goes on along the minus strand of NZ_JBFTLN010000001.1, from coordinate 669,905 downwards.
TATGCTTTCGGCTTTATGCTTTCAGCTCTAAAATATCAGTTGTTGTAATTGGTTCTCCCAGGTATGTCCTTGCAGCTCCTGATTTTTCAGGCTGTTCAGGTGGTGCTGGTTATGATGTGCAATAAAATACAGCATTTCCCGGATCGTGATTTTTCCCAGCAAAGGATGTGGTAAACGATATTTATCCAGGTCAGTTTCTGACCATTGGGGAAGTCTGTCTGCTAATTTTTTTTGCTGGAGAAGGAAACCTTGTAGTAGCGCCGTCCGCTGCGTAGGATAGATCACGCCGGGCTGATAGGCGCGGCCTGCTTTACGGCCGGTATTCAGCGCCAATTGGTAATCTTCCACCAGTTTATCGTAGGGGCGTGAAGGTAATTGGCTAACCCCAAAGTAGCGTAAGGTCACTTTAGGAAATGCCAATGCGCTGCTGATAGGTCGGATGGATTTGGTAAGGTGGTCCAGTTGCTGACCAGCGGACCATTTACCGTAAGGGGATGCGGTAAAGCGTATATCCGGTAACGTATTGACAAAATCAACGAAGTTGTCAAAGCTTTTATTGAGTAGAGATTGAATCTCGTGCTGGTTCAGGTACATAGGAATGAAGTTTTAGAGGATTCAAAAACACAACACCTGGCTTTTTAATCAATATACCCGGGCCACTGCATTCACCTGAAGTTACACCAGATTTGCGAGGCAGCCAATATTTCGAAACATATAAAATAATTACATGTATACTAAATCAACTTATTAGCCCGGGAATATTGATGTACTGTTAATAAAAACTTAAAATTATTCCAGTACCTGGCATTGAAAGCCTTGTTTTTGAACGAATTCAATAATAATATTCTCTTCCACCTGTAAGTCTGCAATGCGTAATACTTTATCACAGTCGTCCAGGTCTACATGACAGGACCCAACAGGGAAGCTGGATGCTATGGCCCGGATCATCTGTTGCCGGGCATCCGGGTTGTCTATATTGGTTTTGAATATACCTATCATCGCACAATGTTTTTAGTGTGATTCGTTTGCGTCGTTTGTTGGCTTTCCGGGCTCTTTAGGAAATTCGTCTTCCCAATATTTTTCCCATGCCTCGTGTCTGTTTCTGCCAAAGCCTGGTCTGCAGCGGTTGCGGAGTGCTTCTCTCATTTTATCCTGCTCCTCCGGTGTCATGTGCGCCATTTTCTCCCTCAGGCGTGCTTTCCATTCCCGGCCACGGTTCCATTTATCGTTCCAGGAGTTATGATGATTATGCCATCCGAAAAGCAGTTTGCCTAATAAAAGCAGTCCTAAGCCCTGCCAGAAAGTAATTACAGGGCCATGAAACAGTTCCGGAATCAATAAATTCCACAGGTACATGGTGGCAAATCCTACTGCGGTAATAAATACTATACCGAGTACAAGGAACTTGGCGATTTGACCGCCTTTTCTTCTGCCATATTCGTGTCTCATATCTTTAATAATTTAAAATCAGTCGTTTAATAATTCGTTGTACAGCTCTGCCAGTCGTTCCCGTAAAAACAGCACGGCATAGCGTTTACGTGACAGCAGGGTATTTACCCCGATGCCGGTTTCTTCACTCATTTCTTTAAAGGATTTGCCTTCCAGCTCATGTTGTAAAAACACCTGTCTTTGGTCTGCCGGCAGCTCGTCAATGGCTTGCATAATGGCTTCAGACATGATTTTTTTCATCATGGGGTTATCGGCTTCCTGGCTTTTGTCGGACAGTAATTCAGGTAGAAATAATACTTCTTCGCCTTCTATCTCGCGCGTGTAGTCAGCAAACGGGGTTTCTTTCTTTTTGCGGAACCAGTCGGTAATTCTATTGCGGGTTACCGCAAAAAGCCATCCGGTAATAGAGTCTACCTGGCTTCCCAACCTTAAATATTCAGTAAATTGATAGAAAACATCCTGTAAAATATCCTCAGCATCCGACGCATTATTTACCCGTTGCCGGATAAAATGGAGCAACCGCTTGCGTTCCTGCTTTACGGTAGCCTGTATGCGTTCGTTTTGCTCTATGGCCATAATGTTATTTGTAAGGACCAGTTGTTTCATCTTAATAAGGATGACGAAACAACAACGAGGATATTTTATACCTGCAAAAAAAAGTTAGGGGAGGGGGGGAAAGCAGCAGAGGCACAAAGGAACTTTTCTTGTATTTCCCTTGCGCCTCTGCTGCTTTGTCTTTTTTGAGTAACTAGCTCTTTGCCAGTACTACAAACTTCTCCAGGAAGCTTTCTTCCGGGAATATATCATGCACTTTCACAAGTCTTGGTTTTAGGCCGCTGTCGGATATTTCCTGGGCCAGGTCGCCACCTTTCAGGCATATCAACCCTTTTTCGAATTGTTTGCCGGGTACGGTCGATTTCTTCAATACCGGCTTGCTCCAGCGCCATAAATCGCCCAATGGCGCTACTGCGCGGGATACTACGATATCAAATTTACGGTTCTTCACATCTTCTACGCGGCTGTGTGCAGCGGTCACATTTTTCAGTTGCAGCGCTTCTGCCACTCCCTGTACCACTTTGATCTTTTTACCAATGGAATCTACCAGGTGAAATTGCACTTCCGGAAAGAAGATAGCCAGCGGAATCCCAGGGAATCCACCACCTGTACCCAGATCCAGGATCTGCGTGCCGGGCTGGAACTCGGCAATAGCGGCTATGGCAAGAGAATGTAATACATGCCTTTCATATAAGGACTCAATGTCTTTGCGGGAGATGACATTGATTTTTTCATTCCATTCCTCATATAGTCCCTTCAGGGCTTCAAACTGCGATAACTGCGCTGGTGTAAAGTCACTGAAATACTTTAAAATAATTTCCATAGCGCAAAAGTAGGTAGGATTTGCGATTTTTTGTCCTTGAGCAGGATTAAACTGATTACCCTGATTCTATCTTCTTAATAAAAAAGATAGGGGAAGATATAATTCGCTTATATCTTCCCCTATCTTCTAAAAAAAAGTAAAAATCCGGGTAATCAGTTTAATCCTGCCCCGGACAATAAAAATCGGTCATTACCATTTATTCGCTTTGGCTTTGAACATCAGTGCCGGCGTAAATATGATATAATACAATACCATGAAGATATCCATCAGCCAGCTGAATTTAAACAGGTCGCTTTCATCCAGTCGGCGCATGGCGGCAAAGTTAATAATGGATTGTATCAGTACTTTCAGGCCGAAGATCCCCAGCACATACCAAAGGATAGGCGGTGGGAAAAACAGTCCGATGATGAATGCCGGATAAAACAGGAAATGGGTCAGGGAAAACAGCCCCAGTACAAACTTATGGCCGAAACGGTAATGTTTACCGGTAGACATATGCCTGGTTTTCTGTCTGAACCAGCTTTTCCAGCTTTGTTTGGGCTCTGAGTAAGTGAATGCCTGTTTGTCGATTACCACACCCACATTTTTCCGGGTGGCGGCGGTATTTACAAACAGGTCATCGTCGCCACTGGCAATGTGCTGATGGCTGGTAAAGCCCTTATGTTTGAAGAAGAGTTCTCTTTTGTACGCCAGGTTACGGCCTACGCCCATATAAGGCATTCCGCTCATGGCGAATGATAAGTGTTGCAGGGCGCTGAAGAAAGTTTCGTAACGGATAATTTTATTCAGAAAACCTGGCTTTTTATAGTAGGCGCCATAGCCGAGTACAATTTCTTTGTCGTCAGCAAATCCCTGGCTCATAAAGGATAACCAATGTGTACTGCCCGGTTTGCAATCCGCATCTGTTAATAACACGGTGTCGAACTGGGCGCCTTTCAGGCCAATAGACAACGGATATTTCTTACCAGGAATGAATTTGGCGGCTTGCTTAATTTCAATATGCCGGTAATGTGGATAACCCGGTTCGATAGAGCGCAGGTAGTATTTGGTGTCGTCTTCAGAGTTATCGTTTACCACAATCACCTCATATTCAGGCTTCAGATGGTGGTGATAACGTTGCTGCAATACTCCCGGAAGATTTTTTTGCAGGTTTAACTCTTCATCCTTTGCGCAGATGATCACTGAAAAAGGGCCGTCCGGTGCATGGTCCTGGTCAAATTTACGTCTATAAAAAGCTACTCTGGAGAAGATAAACAGGTAATAAATGATCTGTATTCCCGCAACGGCAGCAAAAAAGTATAAGGCATATTCACCTAGATGTTCCTGCATAATGCTGGCAAAAATATAATATTTTTATTATCTGTAAAAGAAAATAATTAAGCGGGAAAGTGCTGATGCAAAGATGCAAAGGAGCACCTTTTTGCTTCATCCTTGCCGGTTTCTGCTTATCTTCGCGCCTCAAATACAACAGGAGTGAATTTTGAACTGATAACTACAGACAGTGGCAGCAATGCCAGAGCAGGAAAAGTTACAACTGCTCACGGAGAAATTGAAACGCCCATCTTTATGCCGGTTGGTACCGTGGGTAGTGTAAAAGCTGTTACACAGGAACAATTGAAAGAGGCGGTGCAGGCACAGATTATCCTGGGCAATACCTATCACTTATATTTAAGACCCGGCCTCGAGGTATTATCCGCAGCTGGTGGATTGCATAAATTCAATGGTTGGGATCGTCCTATTTTAACGGATAGTGGCGGATACCAGGTATTTTCCCTGGCAGCCAACCGCAAAATTAAAGAAGAAGGGGTTGTTTTCCAGTCACATATAGATGGTTCCCGCCATCTTTTCACTCCTGAAAATGTGATGGATATTCAGCGTACTATCGGCGCCGATATTATCATGGCGTTTGATGAGTGCCCGCCATACCCATCTGATTATCGCTATGCGCGCAAATCGATGGAGCTTACCCACCGCTGGCTGGACCGTTGTATTCAGCGCTTAGCAGATACACAACCTGCCTACGGTCACGAACAAACGTTGTTTCCGATTGTACAGGGTAGTACCTATAAGGATCTCCGTAAGGCGTCTGCTGAATTCATTGCTTCCCGCAACTGCGCCGGTAACGCCATTGGTGGCCTCAGCGTAGGAGAGCCGGAACAGGAGATGTACGACATGTGTGGACTGGTATGCGAAGTGCTACCTGCCGATAAGCCCCGCTACCTCATGGGTGTGGGTACACCATGGAATATCCTGGAAAACATTGCGCTGGGTGTAGATATGTTCGACTGCGTAATGCCAACCCGTAACGGTCGTAATGGTATGTTGTTCACCTGGAACGGGGTAATAAACATCCGTAATAAGAAATGGGCCACCGACTTTGAACCAATAGATAAGAATAGCCCCTGCTTCGCTACCAGTCAATACTCCAGGGCTTACCTGCGTCATTTGTTTGTAGCCGGAGAAATATTAGGCATGACATTGGCCAGTATCCACAACCTGGCATTTTACCTGGAATTGGTACAGGAAGCCCGTAAACAAATACTGGCAGGTACTTTTTCCACCTGGAAAACCAGTATGGTAAATCAGTTGAAAACACGCCTGTAAAAGTTCGGACTATAAAATAAACTAATATCTTTGGGGTCATGATGACTAAAATTGACTGGTACATTTTACGCAAGCTCATAGGTACTTTCATTTATTCCCTGATGATATTCCTATTGATTTCTGTGGTGATAGACACCACAGAAAAGGTGGATGATTTCATGAAGAATCATCTGTCGCTGCATGAAATTATAGTAGATTATTACTTTGGTTTTATTCCGCATATCCTGGCTTTACTATTTCCATTATTCATCTTCTTATCCGTTATATTCTTTACTTCCAAGATGGCGTATCGCTCAGAGATCATCGCCATTTTGGCGTCGGGCGTGAGTTTTCGCCGGTTCCTCCGTCCTTACTGGATGGGAGCGTTCCTGTTTGGCGGTATTCTGTGGTTCGCCAACTATTGGGTGGTACCCAATGCAAACCGCATCCGTACCGGCTTTGAGAACAAGTATCTCCATAGCCATGACGATGAAAAGTCGCAGTACAACCGTACTACCCGTATAGATAGCTTTACTTATGTGACTTTCGGTACCTATGATCCCAATTATCAGAGTGGGAGCAATTTTACCCTGGCTTACATTGACAAGCAAAAGATGTCTTTCAAAATGAAGGCGGACCGTATCAGCTGGGATTCTACCCAAAAGAAATGGCGGCTGGACTATGTGAGCATGCGTACCATGGATGGGTTGAAGGAGCATTGGAGCAGTAAGCAGGATACGATGTTGAAGCTGGCGTTGGTGCCGAAAGACCTGGTAGATGAAAAGAATTTGCAGGAAGCCATGACTACGCCTGCTTTGAGAAGATATATACAGCGGGAAAGTATTCGTGGAGCGGAAGGGCTCAATACCTACTGGGTGGAGTATTATCGCAGAACGGCAGCGGCTTTTGCGGTGGTGGTACTGACGTTGATTGGAGGTATTATTGCCGCCAAGAAAGTAAGAGGAGGGAGCGGTTTGCACCTGGCACTGGGGATTGTGATCAGCGCCAGCTATATTATATTCCTGCAGTTTGCGACGGTATTTTCCGTGAAGGCCGATCTGAATCCTTTGCTGGCGGTATGGATACCCAATTTCATATTCGGGGGACTGGCATTTTATTTATATCGCCGGGCGCCGAAATGAGGCAGAAATCAAGAAATTTCGAAAGCGGTATCCTGTAATGGATACCGCTTTTTTTATGCTTGTCAGGTCGAATTATTTGCTGCCGGAAACTCATTTTTCGAAGATTTTTCTTTCAAAATTTTCAATTCATTCTGAAAAATTTACATTTCTTTAACGTCTGTACAAATAGTAATTATTTATATTATTTAGTGCGATGATAATAAGCTAATTGCATAGCTCTGCTGCGATCTTGTTGCCGTGTGTTTTCACTGGGAGATCGTTGTTAATTTGGCATTAAATACCATGAAATGGTGGTAACTTCGTTAACAAATCATTACTTTTGACTATTGATCGATTTTGTTTTCATTAATATACAATAGCAGTAAAATGGGGTACATAAAAGAGAAATTCAAGGTTAAAGCAGATGAACTTAACATTGAAGTAAAAGACCTGGTAAAGAATCACGGCACTAAAAAAATTGAAGATGTTACATTGGCGCAGGTTTATCAGGGTATGCGTGGTATTACCGGCCTGGTAACCGAAACGTCTCTGTTAGACGCCAATGAAGGGATTCGTTTTCGTGGATATTCTATTCCTGAATTGAGAGATCATTTGCCTAAAGCGCCAGGTGGTGCGGAACCGCTGCCGGAAGGTTTATTTTACCTGATGCTGATTGGTGAATTGCCAACAGAAGCAGATGTACAGTATCTGTCCAGCATGTGGGGCCGTCGTTCTCATGTACCCAACCATGTATTTGATGCTATTGAAGCATTGCCTATTACCGCTCACCCGATGACTATGTTCAACGTAGGTATTATGGCACTGCAAACCGAATCTTCTTTTGCCCATGCATATGCAGAAGGCATGAACAAGAAAGATTACTGGAGCTATACTTATGAGGACACCATGAACCTCATTGCCCGTTTGCCACGTATTGCAGCGTATGTATATCGCCGTAAATATAAAGGCGGACAGCATATTCAGCCTAATGGCATGCTGGACTGGGCAGGTAACTTCGCACACATGCTGGGTTACTCCGACGAAGGATTCAAAGAACTGATGCGTCTTTATATGGTGATTCACGCTGACCACGAAGGTGGTAACGTGAGCGCACACACGACTCACCTGGTAGGTTCTGCACTGAGCGACGCCTATCTGTCTTTCGCCGCTGGTATGAATGGTCTGGCAGGTCCGTTGCACGGTCTGGCTAACCAGGAAGTAATCAAATGGATTCTGCAGATGCGCGAAGAACTGGGTGGTGGTACACCAACCAAAGAACAGATCGAAGCATATGTACGCAAAACATTGTCTGAAGGTAAAGTAGTACCAGGTTACGGTCACGCCGTACTGCGTAAAACTGATCCCCGCTTTACCGCACAGATGGAGTTTGCTAAAAAACATCTCCCGAACGATGAATTGGTGAAAATTGTGTGGATGGTATACGAAGCTGTACCACCAATTCTGCAGGACCTGGGTAAAGTGAAAAACCCATGGCCTAACGTAGACGCACACTCTGGTGCTTTACTGGTACACTACGGTCTCGTGGAATATGAATTCTACACTGTATTGTTCGGTGTTTCCCGTGCACTGGGTGTATTGGCTTCCCTTTGCTGGGACAGAGCATTAGGCCTTTCCCTGGAAAGACCAAAATCTGTTACTACCGAGTGGATGAAGCAGTTCGTGGAAGGTAAAGTGGATGCTATAGCCGAATAGTTATAATTGTTTTTTATTAAAAAAGGCAAGTGGTGAATTTTTACCATTTGCCTTTTTTATTTTTGTCTTTCATAAAAAGAAAATCGCTATCTCTACTTTTACTGCCATATTATCCAATCCGATAGAATACCTGAAGGGCGTTGGTCCACAGAAAGGAGAATTGTTACGCAAAGAAATCAAGATATATACCTTCGGTGACCTGTTGCAATATTTCCCTTTCCGTTATGTAGATCGTACCCGGATAGATAAAATCGCTTCTCTCAGCGGTTATGAAGATTTTGTACAAATCCGCGGCAAAATCATCAATATGGTGGTGATGGGAGAAAACAGGTCGAAAAGATTGGTGGCTACTTTCAAAGATGAAACCGGCACCATTGACCTGGTATGGTTTCAAGGCTGGCAGTGGATGCAGAAATCATTGCGCGAAAATGTAGGCTACCTGGTATTTGGCCGTATCTCTGTATTTAACGGGGTAACCCAGTTGGCACATCCGGAACTGGATTTGCTTACAGAAGAAATTGCTACCGGCAAACAATTCCTGGAACCGGTATATTATACCACCGAAAAATTAAAAGCCCGCGGACTAACGGCAAAGGCTATAGGAAAATTAACAAAGAACTTACTGGAGCAATTATCTCCCCTGGAAATCAGGGAGAATATTCCATTGGAAGTATTACAGCAGTATCGCCTCATGCCGCGGTCTATGGCGTATTTCAAGATACATCAGCCAGCAAATGAGGATGACGCCAAACTGGCCCAACGCCGCCTGAAATTTGAGGAACTGTTTATTGCACAAATACGCATATGCCGGCTAAAACTGAAAAGACATAAGCAGTCGCATGGCTATGTGTTTGGCGCCGTAGGCGAATCCTTTAATGAATTCTACAATCACCATCTCCCATTCTCTTTAACAGGAGCACAAAAAAGAGTGCTGAAGGAAATCAGGACAGATACCGTACACGGACGTCAGATGAACCGCTTATTGCAGGGAGATGTGGGCAGCGGTAAAACCATGGTAGCATTGCTGTCTATGTTGCTCGCCAAAGACAATGGCTTTCAGGCCTGTTTGATGGCGCCAACTGAAATCCTCTCGCAGCAGCACTATAAAGGCATCGCAGAACTGTTGGAGAAAATGGACGTAAAAGTGGCCCTGCTTACCGGCAGTATTAAAGGAAAGGCCCGGCGCAAAATTCTGGAAGAAGCCTTGGAGGGTTCCATCGATATTCTGGTAGGTACACATGCGCTATTGGAAAAAGAAGTACAGTTTAAAAACCTGGGTATGGCCATTGTGGATGAACAACACCGTTTCGGTGTGGCACAACGGGCACGGCTATGGGAAAAGAACAATATACCACCACATATCCTGGTCATGACGGCAACGCCTATACCAAGAACGCTGGCGATGACTATCTACGGCGATCTGGATGTATCCGTTATTGACGAAATGCCACCAGGACGTAAACCGATTACTACCGTACATCGTACTGAATATCAGCGTCCGCAGGTAATGGATTTTATTAAGGAAGAAGTTAGAAAGGGACGGCAGGCCTATATCGTTTATCCGTTGATAGAAGATTCGGAAAAGCTGGACTATGAAAACCTGATGAAAGGATATGAAGAAGTGAAAGCTTTCTTCCCGGAACCGCAGTTCTACATCAGTATGGTGCATGGCCGGCAGCCGGCAGAACAGCGGCAAACCAATATGCAACGTTTCGTTTCCGGCGACACCCATATCATGGTGGCTACCACCGTTATTGAAGTAGGCGTGAACGTGCCCAATGCTTCCGTGATGGTGATAGAAAGTACTGAGCGCTTTGGCTTATCGCAACTGCACCAGTTACGCGGTAGGGTAGGCCGCGGGGCAGAGCAGTCGTTTTGTATCCTTATGACGGGCAATAAACTCAGTCAGGATTCCAAAGAGCGCATTAATGTGATGGTACAAACCAATGATGGTTTTATTATTTCTGAGAAAGACATGGAGCTCAGAGGTCCCGGCGATATTGAAGGTACCCGGCAAAGCGGGGTGCTGGACTTTAAACTGGCCGATATTATTGCAGATAAACCCATCCTGGATGCCGCCCGGGCCAGTGCGGAAAAGATACTGGAAGAAGACACGGATTTATTGTTGCCTGAGAATCAGGCACTAAAAGAATTCCTGGCAGCCCAACGAAGTAAATCTATCTGGAGTAAAATTTCCTGAGGATTTTAACGTTTATTAATTGATGAGTTGATAAGTAAATTACTTCTGACGCCGGAATGTCACCTTATTTCCCATTTAACCTATTTTCCCCGCATCAGAAGTTTTGTGTTTCTCCTGACCGTAACAATTTGACAGGCTTCTGCGTTTATAATGGTATATTAGTTATTCAGTATAAAAAATAAATCTAATCCCGTTGAAATTTACCTTCCCGATTGGCCTTATTGGATGGATGATTTGCTTTTTCTTACCAGGACGTAACGCCCAGGCACAACAGCATTATGCCAATTACACTCCGCTGAATTTTATTGAAAACAAAGGACAGTGGGACAAAGACGTGATTTATAAAACGGACCTGGATGGGGCCTCTGTTTTCCTGCGGAAAACAGGTTTTACTTTCCTGCTATTAAATAAGCAGGATATGTACGCGCTGGCAGAAGCAGCCCACGGGCATGCCGGCAATCAACAACATGATAGCATTGTGCCGAGGTCGCGTAAGGGCGTTGATGCCAGCGCCTTACCTTCCCATCCCAACCCAGGGAATGGTGGTGAAACTTCACCGCCGAGGCCCGGAGGTCGCATACCGGAGGTAAGAGGACATGCTTACAATGTTAACTTCCTGAATACTGCTGCCGGCGTGCAGATGGCGCCTGAAAAAGAACAGGAAGAATACGCCAATTACCTCATCGGTAATGACCGCAGCAAATGGGCTTCTAATGTGAAAACATTCCAGGGCGTGAACTATAACGGCCTCTATGCCGGAATAGATGCGCACGTGTACTCCGAAGCATCGCAGCTGAAATACGACCTGATTGTACATCCCGGCGCCAATCCCAATGATATTCAACTGGAATATGAAGGCGCCACCGGCATAGAATTGAAGAAAGGACAACTCTATGTGCATACTTCCGTGGGAGATGCCATAGAGCAATTACCCTATGCTTATCAGTATATTAATAATCAGCGTGTAGCCGTAAAGGTATCTTATAAACTAACAGGTAGCAAAGTAGCTTTTAAAGTATCCGGAGAATATGATCCTGCCTATACGCTGGTAATAGATCCGATATATGTTTTTTCCACGGTATCCGGCTCCCGCGCAGATAACTGGGGCTTTACCGCCACCTATGACGAAGCCGGTAATTTTTACGGCGGTGGGATAGTTTTTCAAAATGGGTACCCGGTAACGCCAGGCGCAGTGCAGGACGTTTTTCGTGGCGGAAAATTTGATATTGGTATTTCTAAGTTTAATCCGAATGGTACTAAGCTGATATACGCTACTTATGTAGGTGGAGGTGGTCTGGAACAGCCACATAGTTTATTTGTAGATCAACAAGGCAATCTGGTGATCTCCGGCAGAACTACCTCTCCCGATTATCCCAGCACGAAGGTGATTGGTACCAGGGGAGGATGGGACATTGCTGTTACTAAACTGAATGCTACCGGCACAGGTATCATTGGCTCCCTGATTATCGCGGGTAGTGCGAATGATGGGGTAAATATGGACGACCGGCGTGACAGAGGAAACTATATATTACTGCGTAACTATGGGGATGATGCCCGTAGTGAGGTGGTGATAGACAATGCAGGATATATTTATATCGCCAGCTGTACTAACTCCGGTGACTTCCCGGTGACTCCTGGTGTTTTCCAGGGAAAATTTGCCGGGGTACAAGATGGGGTAGTAATGAAAATCAACCCCATGTGTGGCGATCTGATATGGGCCAGTTATTTGGGAGGAGCTAACGCTGATGCGGCTTATGTAATTGCATTGAATGGACTCAATAGCCTCTATGTAGCCGGTGGAACAGCCAGTAGCGATTTCCCTATGAAAGGAAAAGGAGTGTATCCAAATTACCGGGGAGGCGAATGTGATGGCTTTATTGCACACATTAGCAATGATGGTAAAACGATCATTGAAAGCACCTACCTGGGCTCTGATAACGCTGCTGCCGATCAGGTATACGGTATTCAACTGGATAAAAACGGATTTGTTTATGTAATGGGTACCACCGAAGGTAACTGGCCCATAAGGCTTACTCCCGGCTACTACAATGATAATAGCTTCCAGTTTATCAGCAAGCTGAAACCTGACCTTTCTGATTTTGTATATTCAACCACTTTTGGTCGTGGTAAAAATATGATCAATACCCCTAATATTTCCCCCACGGCGTTTCTTGTAGACCGGTGCGAAAATGTATATGTGTCGGGCTGGGGCGGTGGTATTAATATTCAACTGCACTATCCTAACTCAGGTACCACCGGATTACGTACCACACCAGATGCATTACAACGTACTACGGATGGTATGGACTTTTATTTCTTTGTATTGAAACGGGATGCGACCTCACAACTCTATGGTAGCTTCTTTGGTGGTAACGGTTTGTACGAACACGTGGATGGCGGTACCAGTCGCTTCGACCGGAACGGAATCATTTATCAGGGCATCTGTGCCTGGTGTAGCGTGGGTGGTCCCTTCAAACCCAGGTATCCAACTACCCCGGGCGCCTACTCCAGTACACAACCAGACGGATGTAACTTTGGCGCGTTGAAAATTGCCTTTAACCTCGATGGTATAAAAGCAGGTATAAAAACCCTGGACCGCCGCGTGAACTATTGCGCGCCGGATACAATTACTTTTGTAGATACCACCTATGTTATTGGTAAAACATATGAATGGAATTTTGGCGATGGCACCACCATAACAGGTGGCCCTGAGTTAAATCCGGTGAAGCATCCTTATACCAAAATAGGTTATTACAAGGTACGGCTGGTAAAGAGTGATCCCAACAGTTGTAATGTGTCTGATACGGCGTATATCACGGTTAAAGTGGGAAATAATAAAGCTGATTTCAACTTTGATGCGAAAAGACAGGACCCCTGCGACAGCTTGAAATACTTATTTACCAATACGTCAGTAACGCCCGCCAACCAATTCAGGGACAGCTCCTTTATCATGGACTATGGAGATGGTACCCCTCCGTTCTATACGGGATTAGACACCTTCCCGCTGATCCACTACTACAAGGCGGCAGGCATTTATAATGCCTCCCTGACCCTGATAGATACTGTTTTCTGCAATGCCCCGCAAACACAAACAAAGTCACTGCGTGTAGCCATTAACGTAGTTGCGGCATTTACACTGCCGGATACTGTTTGCGTTGGTACGGAGGTACAGATGGATAATACCACGCTGGGTGGTGAATCTTTTCAATGGACCTTTGAGGATGATGGTTCTACTTCTACAGATCCTTATCCGACACATATTTTCAAGAAATCCGGCAGATACAAGGTTTCCCTGCTGGTACTGGACCCGAATACCTGTAATAAGAAAGACAGTATATCCAAATATGTGCTGGTGGCAGATCCGCCGGTAGCAGATTTTGAATATTCACCAATAAAACCCATAGAGAATACTCCGGTAACGTTTGTGAATACTTCTTCCGCAGACGCTGTACATTATCTCTGGAACTTCGGAGATGGAGATACTACTGCGGTACGTTCGCCAACCCATCAATACCTGAGAACAGGTACCTATAACGTGTGTTTAACTACGTATAACCGGGAAGGTTGTTCTTCCAGTATCTGTAAAGAGGTATCTACTATTGTGGTGCCATTGTTCGACGTGCCGAATGCTTTTGCGCCTACCGGAAAGAACAATATATTTTACGTGAAAGCTTTTGGCGCTGTTAAATTCAATCTTAAAATATTTAATCGCTGGGGACAATTGGTGTTTGAAAGTTCCGATCCGCAGATCGGCTGGGATGGTAAGTTTAAAGGAAATCTTCAGCCTATGGATGCTTACGCTTATATCGTAAATATGGAGTTTACAGACGGCACAAAAGGCAGTAGATCAGGAAGTGTAACCTTGTTAAGATGATGAGCCATGAATCAGATTGTTAAATTATCAACATGCCTGGCAGTATTGTTAATGGTTGCAATAGAAGGTTATTCACAAGACCTTCACTTTTCGCAATTCTTCAATTCGCCATTGACAACTAACCCCGCCAATACCGGTTTTATTCCTGATGGAAATTACCGCATTGGTCTTAACTACCGCGATCAGTGGACCAGTGTTCCTGTGCCTTATAAAACGATGTCGGCCTATGGTGATTTTCAATTATTCCGCGATCGGCTGGAATATGGTTGGGTAGGTATCGGCGGCGTGATACTCCGGGATGTGGCAGGCGCCGGGAATTTAACATCTACCAAAGGATATGCTTCTATTGCTTATCATCAGTTACTGGGACAAAGTAGTTTGTTGTCATTAGGCTTTAATGCTGGTTCTGCCGGCAAAAGGGTAGATGTAACAAAACTCATTTTCAGCGATCAGTGGAATGGAAAATTCTTTGATTCGCAGATCCCTACCGGCGAGCCTATTACCCAGAGCAGTGTGAACTATTTCGACTTACAGGCAGGGATGAATTACGCTTATTTCCCTACAGAAAATATTTATGTGAATGTGGGCTTTTCTGTGCAGCATATCAATACCCCCAGAGAAACCTTTTTTGATGGGAATAATGTGATCCCTCGCCGCTACATCGGATTTCTGAATGCGAGTATCAAAATGAGTGATAAGGTCATCCTGAATCCGGCTGCGTACTATGCCACACAGGTGGGCGCCCGGGAATTAATGCTGGGGGGCAATGCGGCCTATAATCTCTCCGGCGACGGTGTACAGCAGCTCTATGGCGGATTATACTATCGGGCTAATGATGCCGCAATTTTCCTGGTAGGTTATCAACTGAATAACATTAAGCTGATGTTTAACTACGATATCACTACTTCCAGTTTGTCGTCAGCGAATAATCGCCGGGGCGCCTATGAGCTGGGTATTGTATATTCCGGTTTATATTTTAACCGTACTTTCAGCAATGCCAGAAGATCTACGATCTGTCCTTCTTTTTAATCGCCCGGAAATTACCACCTAACCGGCATTATGATTATTTTTGTTTCATGACAACGTTTAATAAAGTAACTGCCGCTCACGTAGCGGCATTGCGGGAAATAGCCGGTGTGCAATATGTATTGGTAGACGAGGAAAGTATGAGTCGTTATGCCCAGGATGAAACCGAAGATCTGCATTATTTACCGGAAGTGGTGGTCAAACCTGATACCACAGAGCAAGTAAGCCGTATTATGCGCTTATGCAACCAGGAATTGCTGCCCGTAACACCCCGTGGAGGCGGTACCGGTCTTAGCGGTGGCGCTTTGGCGCAATTTGGAGGCGTACTGATTTCTATGGAACGCTTTAACCGCATTACCCAGATCGACGAAAGAAACTTGCAGGTCACTACTGAGCCAGGTGTAATTACCGAAGAGTTGCAAAATGCCGTGAAGGAAAAGGGATTATTTTATCCGCCCGATCCCAGCAGCCGTGGTACCTGTTTCATTGGTGGAAACATCGCTGAAAATTCTGGTGGTCCTAAAGCCGTGAAATATGGGGTGGTAAAGGATTATGTACTCAACCTGGAAATGGTGTTGCCGAATGGGGAAATTATCTGGACGGGTGCGAACGTATTGAAAAATGCGACTGGCTACAATCTTACGCAGTTGGTAGTGGGGAGTGAAGGAACTTTGGGCATTGTTACCCAAATAGTACTACGACTGATTCCATTGCCTAAAAATGATTTGTTAATGCTGGTGCCTTTCCGCTCTGCTGAAAGCGCCTGCGCAGCAGTAAGCGCTATTTTCCGTGCGGGGTATACCCCGTCGGCGATGGAGTTTATGGAAAGAGATGCGTTAGAATGGGTAACTCAATACGTACAAAGCGGCGCTATTAAAATTGACGACGACATACAGGCACATTTGCTGATAGAAGTAGATGGTAACTACCCGGAAGTGTTGATGCAGGAAATGGAGGGAATTGCAGGGGTGGTAGAAAATTTTGATATCGGAGAAATATTGTTTGCAGAAGATGCCCAACAGAAAGATGAATTGTGGAAACTGCGCCGTCGTGTGGCGGAGGCGGTAAAGGCCAATTCTGTATACAAAGAAGAAGATACGGTAGTGCCCCGCGCTGAGTTACCGGTGTTGCTGAAAGGGGTGAAGGACATCGGCCGGAAGTATGGTTTCCATTCTGTATGCTATGGTCATGCCGGCGACGGTAATTTGCACGTAAACATCATCCGGGGTACACTGACGGAAGATCAGTGGAACGGTACCCTCACGGAAGGAATACGCGAAATTTTTGAGCTGGTGAAACAATTGGGTGGTACCATCTCCGGTGAGCATGGTATTGGTTTGGTACAGAAAAATTACATGGATATTATTTTTGATCAGACTTCTATGCAGCTGATGAAGCAAATAAAACAGATCTTTGATCCGAAGAATATTTTGAACCGTGGGAAAATTTTCGATTGTTAAACTTTTTTCCCGGTATTTAGTTTAACTAAATAAATCTACGCATGAAACATTTATTGGTATGTTTTTTCTTCCTGGCTACCGTGCAAATGGCACAGGCCCAGTATTATAAAACAGATACGCTTACGCATAAAGGATTTGACCGTTCCAAGCTGATATTGGGAGGCTCTGTGGGATTGGTGTTTGGAGACTATACCAATGTAGATGTTTCTCCCATGGTAGGTTATCGTTTCACCGAGTACATTGCCGCAGGCGTGAATGTGAATGCACAATATGGCCAATTCACTTCCCGCTATAATGGTAACATTGCGCAGCGTGATAAATACACCATTTTCGGCGGAGGCGTGTGGGGCCGTGTATACCCATTACCAATGCTGTTTGTGCATATCCAGCCAGAGTATAACTTTATCTCACAAAATTCTACTGTTTACAATACGAATGACCAGAAACAAACATTCAAAAGCAACTATGGTGTACCCAGTTTGTTAGTAGGTGCTGGTTATACGCAAGGTGTGGGTGGCAGAGTAGGTATCGGCATTTCCATTTTGTATGATGTAATACAGGATAACCGTTCCCCTTATAACAATGGCCTGGTATACAGGGCAGGTGTTGGTTTGGGTTTCTAAAACATTTTTCAGAAAGACATATTACTGGCGGCCGGATCATTTGTACAACAGATGATCCGGCTTTCTTTTTGGGCACGGGTTTCCCTCGGGTAATATTAACCGCATGTTAAATGTTTATAAATGCTAAACTTTATTTTACATAGTACATATCTTTGCGGATATTAATAATTCAGGAAAGATGGGAATAGCATTAGTTGTTTTTGACATCGCGGGTACTACCCTGCATGATGAGTCCAATGTGGCTAAAGTATTACAGCAAACCATTTCACTGGCGGGAGTTTCCGTAACAGTGGAGGAAGTAAATGAAGTAATGGGATATGCCAAGCCATATGCCATCCGTTACCTGTTGCAGCAGAAACAGGATAGCCGTTACAGTGATGAGGCCTTTATCAGCCAGCTACATGAGCGTTTTGTAGCTGATATGAAAGCGCATTATGCCACCAATCCGGCGGTACGCGAAAAAGAAGGCGTATCAGCAGTATTTGCTACGTTAAAAGCAAAGGGCATTAAAGTGGCGCTGGATACAGGCTTTGATCGTGCCATTACTAATGTTATCCTGGAAAGGGTAGGCTGGCAGAAGAATGGATTAATTGATGCCGTTGCTACCAGCGATGAAGTGCCTTATGGCCGTCCTTATCCTTATATGATTTACCGTATAATGGAAGAACTGGAAATACGCAGCATCCAATCAGTGGCTAAAACCGGAGATACCATTTCCGACCTGGAAGAAGGTGCCAATGCGGGGTGTCGTTATGTGATTGGTGTTACTACCGGTGCGTATACACGTGAAGAGTTGGAAAAAGGTCCACATACCCACCTGGTGGCCAGTTTAGACGAGCTGTTGACTATTTTTTAATATTGAAGACTTTATCATAAGATGCAACAACAACAGGCAGATGCAGCGGTCATAGGTGCCGGCATAGTAGGTTTAGCCACGGCTTATCACCTGGCAGCCCAGGGAAAGAAAGTAGTTTTATTTGAGAGAAATAGTAAAGCCATCAGTGCGTCTATCCGCAACTTTGGCCTGGTATGGCCTGTCGGTCAAACTGCTGGAAAGATGTATCAGCGGGCGATGCGGAGCCGTGCTACCTGGAAAGAACTGGCGGCGGCCACCGGCCTGCAATGTCAGGAAACCGGGTCTATACACCTCGCATATGAAAATGATGAACTGGCGGTATTGGAGGAATTTGCGCAGGCAGCGCCAGGCAACGGTTACGACTGTGCGTTGGTGACGTCCTCTCAAATCGGGAAATACACACAAGCCATCAAAACGGAGGGGTTGAAAGGTGCCTTATGGAGCCCTACTGAAATGACGGTGAACCCACGTCAGGCAAGTGCTGCCATTGCAAAGCACCTGACCGAAAAAATGAACGTAACGATTCGTTTCGGCACTGCGGTAAATGGTATCAGTATGCCTTACATTGAAACCCGCGAGGAAAAATGGAAAGTGGAAGAGGTGTTTGTATGTAGTGGCGCCGACTTTGAAACGCTTTACCCTGCTGAGTTTGCGGCTGCTCCTTTGAAAAAGTGTAAACTGCAGATGATGCGCACCATCCCGCAGCCTGGTAACTGGCAGCTGGGACCTGCGCTGTGCGCCGGATTAACATTGGCCCACTATTCATCATTTGATAGCTGCAAAACATTGGTGCCGCTGAAAGAACGCTTCGCGGCAGAGATGCCGGAATACGTGAAGTGGGGTATCCACTTGCTCATCTCCCAGAATGGAGCAGGAGAGCTGACCATCGGAGATTCCCATGAATATGGTCCGGATTTCGAACCATTTGATAAAGCCTTTATCAATGACCTGATCCTGAAATATATGCATACCTTCCTGGAGGCGCCTACCTATACTATACAGGAGCAGTGGCATGGGATTTATCCTAAACTCACCAATGGTCAAACTGACCTCGTGTTTTCACCGGAGAAAAATGTCACTATTGTAAATGGATTGGGCGGAGCCGGTATGACTTTATCGTTCGGTTTGGCGCAGGAAGTAATAGGCGTTTTATAGTCGATAGCTGTCAATAAAATGCAGCAAAAAGCAGCACACCCTTTTCCACGGCCCTGCTGAATAGCAATCGATTTCTACTTTGCGTAATCTGGATAAATTTAAATTAGGTTATTGGGCAAATAATTGATAAATTAAATTCAGATTAAGCGTTATGAGAACACCTGTTGAATAAAACGATAGTAACATTCGAATCATTTTCAACAATATTTACTGCCAGCATTAGCAACGTTTCTGCAGCGATGTTTTTTAAACATCGCTGCACGTTCATAACGTGTTAAATGTAAAGCAGGTTTCTTTATAGTTACCTGCTTTTTTTGTTTATAATGCGGTGTGCGTAAGCTAATTATTACATAAATTACATTGTTCTGTCTGCATGCAGATGGAAAGTGATTTACGATATAAATAAAAAGCAATCGCATGAACAGTAGTATAAAGAATTTGAAAGAAAGGGACTGGACGGAGACAAGAGCGCATTCCAGCTGGCAGATATTCAAGATTATGGCGGAGTTTGTTGAAGGCTTTGAGAAGTTGGCAAAAATAGGTCCCTGTATTTCCATATTTGGTTCGGCCCGTACTAAACCGGGTAACCGCTATTACGACCTGGCCCAGGAAATAGCCACCAAACTGGCAGAAGAAGGATTTGGTATTATTACCGGTGGCGGCCCCGGCGTAATGGAAGCCGCTAATAAAGGTGCGCAGGCAGCTCACGGAAAATCAGTAGGTGCTAACATTTCACTGCCACATGAGCAACATCCCAATGTGTTTATCGATCCTGAAAATAGCCTGAACTTCGATTATTTCTTTGTTCGCAAAGTCATGTTCACCAAATATTCCCAGGGCTTCGTGATGATGCCGGGTGGTTTTGGTACCATGGATGAATTCTTCGAAGTGGCTACCCTGATCCAAACCCGTAAAATGGAGGAAACCCCTATGGTACTGGTAGGACGTGAGTACTGGAGCGGCCTCCTGGAATGGATTCGCACCGTTATGATGGAGAAAGAAAGTAATATCAACCCACAGGATCTCGATCTCCTCCAATTATTTGATACCGCCGACGAAGTAGTGGAATACTTCCGCGTATTCTATACCACCAATAAATTACGGCCAAACTTCTAGTAAGCAGAAAGCGAAAAGCCGAAGGCAAAAAGCTATTATGGCGAGTGATTTTTGCGGATATTATATTCGTGTCATTCACTGGCTACAATAGCTTTTTGCCTTCGGCTTTTAGCTTTCTGCTTCAATAAATGCTTGAAAACTACGTTTATGTATATATTAAACGTATATCCGTGCTGGTCTTCACCGCTTTCCGCCTTCTGCTTGCGGGTTTTTCCTTAGCTTTGCAGAAATTTTAATACATGGAGCTCATTCTGGCAGCAGCAGAAGCTTATTCAGAAAAATATACCAGTGCAGAAAGTGAATTGATGTATCGGTTGAATCGGGAAACACACCTGAAGGTAGAACTGCCGCACATGCTAAGTGGGCAGGTGCAGGGGCGATTTCTGAGTATGGTGAGCCACATGATCCGTCCACGGCGTATCCTGGAACTGGGTACCTATACCGGGTATTCCGCGATCTGTCTGGCAGAAGGATTGGCCACCGATGGCATTTTGCATACTGTGGATATCAATGAAGAACTGGAAACCCTTTGCCATCAGTATTTTGAGGCAAGTGGTTATGCAGATAAGATAAAAATGCACATAGGCAAGGCCGCCGACATCATTGAACAACTGGACGAAGTATTTGACCTGGTATTCATTGATGCAGACAAATCCGGCTATGAGCATTACTACGATCAGGTTTGGGACAAATTACGTCCCGGTGGTTTTATCCTGGCAGACAATGTACTCTATCACGGACAGGTGCTGGCGCCTGAAAATGAACAGGGACGCCAGGCAAAGGCAATGATCAGTTTTTGTGAGAAGGTGTTGGCAGATGATCGCGCCGAACAGGTATTACTCACCATCCGCGATGGTGTCCTGATGATCAGGAAGAAATAACATGCCCATTAAATCCGAAAATACATGCAAGTAAGAAAATTCTTATTGGTAGTCAGTTTTCTTATTGGCTTCGTTTCCATGCTGCAGGGGCAAACCATGACCACCCCGCAGTATATTGCCACCTATAAAAACTTAGCCATTGAGGAAATGCGCCGCTCCGGCGTACCTGCCGCCATTAAACTGGCGCAGGGCATTATTGAAACCCAGTCCGGCAACGGTACCTTGTGTTTACAGTCTAATAACCACTTCGGTATTAAATGTAAAAATACCTGGACAGGAAAAACCATCAAATACGATGATGATGCTGCTCAGGAATGTTTCCGGGTATACGACAGTGCAAAAGATTCTTATCGGGATCACTCCGACTTTTTGCGTAACAACCCCCGTTATGCATTTCTTTTCCAGTTTGATGGAGATGATTATAAATCCTGGGCTTTTGGCTTAAAACAAGCCGGATATGCCACCAATAAAACGTATCCGCAGCAGCTGATTAAAGTAATTGAGGACTATAACCTGCAGCAATACACGATGATTGCGATGGGGAAAGCGCCAGCTACCACCATCGATCAAACAGACTACGCAGAAGTAACACCTAAGCGCGAAGAGAAAGCTTCTTCCGGAAAAAATCATCATAACAACAACTATAATAAACCAGTTGCCGGCAACTTCCCTAAAGGGATATTTGAAATTAATGGCCGCAAAGCCGTTTTCGTAAAAGCGGGTACTTCCCTGATCCAGGTAGCCGATCAGCGTAATATGCGCCTTCGCAAACTGGTTCGCTTCAACGATCTTGAAAATGATAATCCGCCTGCAAAAGACATGATTATCTTCCTGCAGAAGAAGAGCAAGCGTGGTAGCAAAGAGTTTCACCCGGTAGTAAATGGGGAAACTATGCACGATGTAGCCCAGGCCGAAGGCATTCAGCTCAGATGGCTGCGCCGCCGCAATAAAATGAATGAAGGTGAGGAACCTGCCGCCGGACAACGCCTGACCCTGGACGGATTCGCCAATAACGCCCCCCGTTTAGCTAAAAATACACGCGTATTGAAGGAGGAAGACCAGGAACCACCAGAAGACTTTTCTCCCCGTAAAGCACTGGAAGGCATCAAAGAAGAGGTAGCCAAAAATGCATCTGGCGCCACTTCAGTACCAGACAACAAACCCATACAACCTACCCAGCAACCTAAGGGAGGCGTACCGGTTGCCATGATAGAAGACCTGAAGAAGGCGGGTGAAGTAACTACCACTGGTAGTACCACCACACCAAAGGCCTCCATGCCGCAGCCCACACCGGCCCCGGCTACACCTAAGCCAGCTCCGGCCCCGGCTCCAAAAGCAGGCACACTATACCATGATGTGCAGCCCAAGGAAACACTGTATGGTATTGCTAAAATGTACAACCGGTCAGTAACACAGTTACAGGAATGGAATAATTTGCAGGGCTTCGATATCAAAATCGGTCAGCGCCTGTTGGTAAATAAATAAGCAGCGATCTTTTTGGCGCTTATAATTGTTAAATAAGGAAATGTAGATGTATTATGTCCGTAATTAAGGTGCACGACAAGCAGTTTCAGCCCTATATCCCTGCTGCAGAATTGCAGCAGCGTATTAAGGAAATGGCCGAACAAATTAATAAAGACCTGGAGGGAGAGCGCCCTTTGTTTATTGCCATACTGAACGGCTCTTTCATGTTTGCCGCAGATATGTTTAAATATCTCACGATTGATGCGGAGATATCTTTTATTAAACTGGCGTCTTATAAAGGCACCAAATCAACTGGTAATGTAGTACAGGCGATCGGGTTAGATGAAGATCTCTTTGGCCGTACGGTGGTAATTCTGGAAGATATTGTGGATACCGGTAAAACCCTGAGCCAGTTCCTTCCTCAGCTGGAACACCAGCAGCCTAAGAAGCTGATTGTGGCTTCCCTGCTTACCAAGCCGGATGCCATGGTGCATCCTATCAAAATTGATTACCTGGGCTTTTCTGTACCGAATAAGTTCCTGTTGGGATATGGCCTCGACTACGATGGTTTGGGCCGCAATTTACCGGCTATTTATCAGCTGGTAGAGTAGCTATTCGCAAAAGATCACGAAGGAGTAAAGCCGCAATAGAGTCAACAGTACCCTTGCTGCTTTGCTCCTTTGTTGCTTTCTGCGGGAAAAAATATTATATTAATACATGCGGAAGTTCCTTTTACTCTTACTTTTCTGGGGTGGAGGGCTGCAAGCGCAAACAATCTGGGTATCGGGAGCGGTCGAAGACAGTATATCACATCGCCCCGTTTCCGGCGTACAGGTGAAGGTGATAAATGACACCACCAATGTGGTCACAAACGCTTTCGGTCTTTTTAAAATTGTCATCCCCACGGCAACTGCCCGGTTATTGCTGATACAAAACGGTTATCTGCCCAAAGAGATAACGGTGAGTAAGTACGACAGATTGTTGATAACGTTATCGCCCCTACGAAAAGACACTGATCCCATTGCACTCGCCAAGGCGAGGTCAAAAATGCTGCATAGCAGTAACCCCAACTACGGGAATACCAGTATGGGGATACATTCTTTTTACAACGAAACCTACGGTACTACTTACGAAAATAAGTTTGTGCGCACGGAAAGTCATCCGTTGTCTACTTTCGCTATTGATGTTGACAGGGCCGCCTATAGTAACATTCGCCGCTTCCTGCGGCAGAAAGAACCGGTGCCGGTAGATGCCGTAAGGATTGAAGAAATGGTTAACTACTTCCATTACGAGTATCCGTTGCCGTTACCCGGGCAGGATATGGCGCTGTATAGTCATTACACTACCTGTCCCTGGGAAACCAGTCACCGGCTGCTACAGATTGCCATCCGGGCCCGCGCATTGGAAACAGACAGCTTTCCCACCAGTAACCTGGTGTTCCTGATAGATGTTTCGGGCTCTATGGGCACCCCTAATAAATTGCCCCTGTTACAGGCAGCATTCCGCATATTGGTCAATAATCTCCGTCCCACGGACAAAGTAGCTATCGTTGCCTATGCAGGTGAACCGGGTGTGCTACTGCCTGCTACGAAAGGGGATCGGAAAGCCAAAATCCTGAATGCAATTGATAACCTCAGTGCCGGCGGCTCTACGGCCGGTGAGGCGGCCATTAAAATGGCTTATCGTATTGCAACGGAGCAATATATTCCCGACGGCAACAACCGCGTTATATTGGCCACTGATGGCGATTTTAACGTAGGCCTCAGTAGTGATGAAGAAATGGAACAACTTATTCTCCAGCAAAAAGAAAGCGGCGTACTGCTCACCTGCCTGGGATTTGGGATGAAGAATTATAAAGACTCCAAGCTGCAATCCCTTTCCAGTAAAGGGAATGGTAATTTTGCGTATATAGATGATCTGGAAGAAGCCAATAAAATATTTTCCCGTGAATTCGGAAGCACCCTGTTCACCATTGCCCGCGATGTGCAATCGGAAGTATGTTTTAATCCTGCCCTGGTAAAATCGTATAGGCTTATTGGTTATGAGAATAAAGTGTTGCCGGCTGATACGTCCATTAAAACGGAATACAGTGGAGGTATCATTGGTAGCGGGCATTGCTCCGTAGCCTTATATGAAATTGTGCCCACAACAGCCGCTGTCCATACAGATACGGTATTAGCGCATGTGAAAATCAGTTATCGGGCACCACAGGATACCACCATTCAATACCTGTCTGGTAATATCCCGGCGATATGTGAAAGTTTTGAGGATGCTTCTGCTGATTGTCGTTTCGCTACGGCTGTAGCTTTATTAGGGATGGTATTACGTAAATCGGCCTACTGTGGTAAGGGAGATACTGATATGGTGATGGAGATAGCCCGTAATGCCCTTGGTAAAGACGAGGGGCATTACAGGGAGGATTTTTTGAAGTTGGTGAAAATGATACGTAAAGCAAAGCGTTAGCACCTTACTTAGTTAACCGGTAACATTTTCTGATCAGCTTCTGTTGAAAGTCAAATGGGAGTGTTTGATTGGTAATATCCTTGATACTGGCGGCATTGATCTTTTCGGTATCCATCACAAACCGGCGATAGTTATTACTGAAATATACCACCCCCTCTTTTTTCGTTGCCAGCAATACTTTATTGAGCATGTCCACATGGTCCCGTTGTATATCCAGGAAGTCTTTCATGCGTTTGCTGTTGGAGAAAGTGGGAGGGTCAATGATCACTACATCAAAAGTATTCAGCTTCAGGGTATCGAGGTATTGCAATACATCGGCGTGCACGAAAGTATGTTTGGGGCTATCGAATCCGTTGAGGCGCATATTTTCCTCAGCCCAGGCCAGGTAGGTTTTGGAGAGATCTACGGACGTTACTTCTGCAGCACCTCCTGCGGCCGCATACACGGAAAATGATCCGGTATAACAGAACAGGTTGAGTACTTTTTTATCTTTCACTTCATTTCTTACCATTCCCCGCGTAATGCGATGGTCGAGAAACAGGCCGGTATCCAGGTAATCGGAGAGGTTCACTTTGAACTGGAGTCCTGCTTCATGGGCAGTCATGATATGACTTTCCAGGCTGAGTTTTTCGTATTGACTTTGCCGGTTTTCCTTGCGTTGGCGTTGTTTAACCCAGATTTTATTGGGGGCTACGTCCAGTACTTTACTGATTAGTTCCAGGCAGGTATCCAGCCATTCCTCATGGGCATCTTCTTCCATACCGTGCCGGCGATTGTATTCAGCAATGTATACGTGGTCTTCATATATTTCGATGCTGAATGGGAATTCAGGAATATCGTCATCATATACCCGGTAGCAGGTAATATTTTGCCGTCTGGCCAGTTTGGAAATATGCCGGAATACTTTCGTCAACCGGTTTTCGAACATCTGCAGTTTTGAGTCCATTGTTTCTATTCTATGAAAGCATCAAGCAAAAAGCGCAAAGCAAAAAGCTATTTTCGGGGATGATCATGCGGGAGATTGTACTCCTTTGTCATCATCCGCGAAAATAGCTTTTTGCTTTATGCTTTCAGCTTTCCGCTCAACTAAAAATGTCTCTTACTTTCTCGAAAAATCCTTTTTCAGATTTTTCAGGATTAGGTTTAAAGTTGTCGGAGGCTTGTAATTTATCGAGCATTGCTTTTTCTTCTGCGCTCACGGTTTGTGGTGTCCATACATTCACATGAATCAGCTGGTCGCCTTTTTCATAGGAATTCACGGAAGGGAATCCTTTGCCTTTCAGGCGGAATATTTTACCACTTTGTGTACCGGCAGGAATTTTTATTTTGGCTTTACCGTCGATGGTAGGCACTTCCAGGGAGGTACCGTATACCGCATCGGGGAAGGAGATGTGCAGATCGTAGGCTACGTTGAGGCCATCGCGTTGCAGTTCCGGATGTGGTTCTTCTTCGATGAGAATGAGCAGATCGCCGGGGGCGCCGCCTCTTTCACCTGCATTACCTTTTCCGCTCATGCTCAGTTGCATGCCTTCCTGTACGCCTGCCGGGATGTCGATGCTCACCATTTCTTCACCGTACATACGACCTTCACCTTTACAGTGGCCGCATTTGCTGGTAATGATCTGGCCTTCACCATGACAGGTAGGGCAGGTAGTAACGGTTTGCATTTGTCCGAGGAAAGTTTGTGTTACTTTCCGTACCTGGCCGGAACCGCCACAGGTATTACAGGACTGGAATGCGTTTTTATCTTTAGCACCCAGGCCGCCACAGTGTTGGCAGGGTACATATTTTTTTACTTTGATTTTTTTGTTGGCACCTTTTGCGATTTCTTCGTAGGTGAGACGGATTTTTACCCGGAGGTTAGAACCACGGGTACCGCGTCCACGGCGGTTTCCACCACCACGAGCACCACCGCCACCGAAGAAGCTGCCGAAAATATCGTCGTTACCGAAAATATCACCGAAGTTGGAGAAGATGTCATCCATATTCATTCCACCTCCGCCATATCCACCACCACCACGGTTGCCATTCATGCCGGCATGGCCAAAACGATCGTATTGTGCTCTTTTATCAGGATCACTCAATACTTCATAAGCTTCAGCTGCTTCTTTGAATTTATCTTCTGCCTCTTTGTTATTCGGGTTGCGGTCAGGGTGAAACTGCATGGCTACTTTACGGTAAGCCTTTTTAATTTCATCCTGGGAAGCAGATTTGGCAACAACCAGTATTTCGTAATAATCTCTCTTGGTAGACATTATAATAATCACTTAATGCTGGTGCAAAGCACCAGCTTTTGTTTCGGTAAAAAAATTGTTTTACGTCAGCTTAGCATAGGCAATCATTAGAAATTATGCCACATCGTCATTTTATTTGCCGACAATTACCTTAGCATGACGAATTAATTTGTCATTCAGGTAATAACCAGGCTGCAAAACGTCTACTACCTGACCAACCAGCTCTGGTGTAGGTGCAGGTATTTCAGTGATTGCTTCCTGTAAATCCGGATCAAATGGGGTGTGGATACTCTCCATTGGCTTCAGTCCTTTCGCTTGCAGGGTATTCTTCAGTTTATTGAACACCAGCAGCGTACCATCTTTTACTGCAGCAAGATCTGTGGCTGTTTCCAGTTGTTTGGTAGCCCGCTCGCTATCATCCAGTACATCCAGCAAAGATATGATAAGTTCTTTACTGGCAGTTTGCATCAGTTCAATGCGCTCTCTGGCAGTTCTTTTACGATAGTTGTCAAATTCAGCTTGCAGTCTGAGATATTTGTCGCGTATTTCGTTTATTTCCTGTTCTTTCTTCTCCAGTTCTGTTACTTCATCTGACTCATTATTCGTATTTGAACTTTCGTTTATATTTTCTTCTGGCATGCCTTTTTCGTTTTCGCTACCAGCGTTAGCCTGTCCGTTTGTCTGCATGTCTTTTTCGTTTTCTGTCATAATATGTAATAATTGTCTGCAGGGTTTACCAGTCAATTTCTTTGCCAACCGCGGTTTAGCGGACAAAAAGGCAGAATTGAACCAGCTATCAGCTATTAGCCCTGATTTATATTAGCCCTGCTAAAAGCGAGTAGCTAACTGCTAAATAGCTACCTTTGCCCCTCGAAATACAATAAATGACTAAAGTTTTTTTAAAGAAGCAGATACAAAACAGGGTATTACAAGGGCATCCCTGGATTTTTGGCAATGAAGTAGCCGAAATAAAAGGAGATGTAAATCCCGGTGATATTGTAGATGTATATACGCATAAAGGTTTTTTCCTGGGGCGCGGTTATATCAATCCTCAATCCCAGATACTCGTACGCCTGCTGACCCGCGATAAGAACGAAGAAATAAATCCTGAATTCTTTTACCGCCGCCTGTTGAAATGCTGGGAATACCGGCAGAAATTGGGCTATGTGGAGAACTGCCGCCTCGTATACGGAGAAGCGGACGACTTGCCAGCACTGGTAATAGACAAGTTCAACGATTACTTTGTGATCCAGACCTTGGCATTGGGTATGGAAAAGTGGAAAGACGCCATTGTAGACGCTATCAACCGCATTTTCTCACCTAAAGGCATCTACGAAAGAAATGATGTGCCAGTAAGAGAACTGGAAGGTATGACGCAGCAGAAAGGCTTTCTCAGCGCGCCTTTTGATACCAACCTGGTGATTAATGAAAACGGATTGAAATTTCATGTAGACGTTGTAAATGGGCAGAAAACCGGCTATTTCCTGGATCAGCAGGACAACCGTCGTGAAATTAAACATATCGTAAAAGGAGCGGACGTAATGGAATCATTTTGCTATACCGGTACTTTCTCCTGCCACGCTGGATTCTATGGCGCTAAAAGCGTACTGGGACTCGATATTTCAGAAACTGCTGTTGCTACTGCCCGCAAAAATGCGGAGCTCAACAATCTGCAGGACATCTGTCAATTCCAGGCGGTGAATGCTTTTGATCAGCTGAAACAATGGACGAAGGAAGAGAAGAAGTTTGATGTAGTCATCCTGGACCCACCAGCATTTACCAAAAGCCGCGAGAATATCCAGAAAGCAGTCACCGGCTACAAAGAAATCAATCTCCGTGGTATGAAACTGCTGAAGCCAGGCGGATTCCTCGTTACCGCTTCCTGCACCAACCTGGTATCACCGGATTTATTCCTGCAAACTATTGACGCCGCCGCAAAAGATGCGAAGAAAAGATTGCGTCAGGTCACCTTCCAGACGCAGGCGCAAGACCATCCGATTTTAAGAAATATTGAGAATACCACTTATCTGAAATTCCTGATTGTAGAAGTATCCTGATAAGTATCTCATCAAAATAAAAAAGGAAAAGTCACGATGTGAATCGTGACTTTTCCTTTTTTATTTTGATGCCAGATGTAAACTATTTGACGACGTTAAATTTCCCTGATTCTATAAGGTTGCCTCGCTGATCACGTAACTGGAAAATGTAGATGCCATTGTAGTAGTTATCTAAATTCATGGTAGTACGTGAACCCACACCTTTTAACTGATCAATTTTCTTTCCCAGAAAATTATATACAATAAGATCGTATACCTGATCGTTATTGTTTTGTTGAATGACGAAATTGATAATTGATGTAGCAGGATTAGGATACAACTTCACTATTTTGCTCGCGTTTTTAACTCCCCCATCCTGAGGTTGGGATTTTTCGCTTTGAGCCTTGCTAACGAGAGAGAGCAAGCTGAAAACCGTTATGAGAATTAGGGTAGAGGTTTTCCACATAGTATTATAAAAATAAAGTTTTTTTCAAATATTTCCTAATTTTTGTTTGATAAAATCAGCTCATCTAAGCCTGGTCCTTCACACATAAAAATAACAAACAGCCTGCCATTTTGTTACCTTTTCCTCCATTTTTATGTAAATTTTAACGCTTGACAACTATTTTTATAAACAATTGATTTTTAATTACTTAGAATCTTGGACAGTTCACACTTTCCAGTGTAGTGTTCCGGCTGTTCAGGAAACCTTTGAAAACCAATGAAATTTCAAAGCCTCCGAATGTCTGACTGGCGGTCCGTAATTTTGAGATATTGGCGTCATAACTCATTCCTATCTCATATTTATCCATATCAATTTTGATGGTCGGAACAATGGCGTCATTCCATCTAAGGAAGAGTCCGCCATAAATGGCACGGGTCGATTCCAGCCCCTGATCCATTAATCCATATCCTATCAGTGCGCCACCAATATATTCAGAATAGGTACCCTGATGTAGCTGATTGTAATGCGCAATTACTTTCACCCTATCGTCCACCGGTATGGTAATGCCTGCATTAAAAGTCAGCTTGGGCTGCATTTCAATATTCTGGTCCCGATAGAAGGAGATCTTTGCCCTGTTGAAATGGAAGTAGCCTGCGCCGATAAAATAGTTTACATCTTCCCTAATCACACTGTTATAACTCAATCCCACACCCGCATCCAGGTAGCTATAGCCTTTAAAGGCCAGCTTGCCTTCTTCTCCGGTAGGCGCTGCCGGATCAAAACGGCCATTGGTATATTGGTTATTAAATGTCATGTTAGTTGGGTCGAACTGGCGCTGCACAAAGCCGCCCATAAAGCCTAACGAGAGGAAACTGCTTTTATCCTCGTTGAGCGACTTATGATAGTTAACAGCCGGGAATATTTGTGTAGACTGTAATCTGGACGTACCTGCCCGGTCGTAGGTGAGCTGCAGACCCGTCGTCACGTAATCGTTGCTGCGGCCTACGGGAAATTTTATTTCCCCGCTCGCAGTACCGGTTTGGTAAGGAATGGTAACACTGTTCCACTGATTACGATAAACAGCCTGCACACGTACATCTCCGTTGAAAATGCCTATTAACGCGGGATTGCGTAGTATAGGTGTCTCATAGAACTGTGAGAGATGTATATCCTGTGCATACAATGGTGTTGCTCCTGTTATGCAAACGATGGCCAGTAATATGCGGTATACGGTTTTCATGTTAGCCAGGTTAAATAATTATCTGAGTAATGTTACATTGCCTTTCAGCTGGAAAAAATCGTTGGTGTCACAATAGGCTTCGATGAAATAAATATATACATCGGCCGCCTGTGGTTTACCGTTGAAAGTACCGTTCCATCCTGCGCTGATATCATCTATATTGATTCTTTCCCGATGAAATACTTCCTGTCCCCAACGGTTGAAAATGCGGAATGATTTAATAAAGCTGATACCTCTGCCACGTGGATAAAACACATCATTTTGTCCATCGCCGTTAGGACTGAAGGTATTGGGAATAAACACCACGTCTGTATTGCAGACCAGGTCTATATTCATCACATCCGTTTTTTTGCAGCCGTACTGATTGGTACCAGTAATGCTGTAAGAAATAGGTTTGCGTATAGCTGCTGTGGTATAAGGTGAAGTGGAATTATCCAGATAATCGTCCGGACTCCATTTCCAGCTTATAATGTCCGGGCTACCGCTGGCCATTAACTTTACCACATCACCTACTGTTACGGTTTGGTCTTTCCCTGCACTGATGGTGGGTACCGGCTTCACAGCCACCTTTACTGATAGCGGTGCACTCATAGGGCAAATAGGATCGTTGGTACCGGTTACCTGGTAAACGATGTCGGTAGAAGGTGTGGCAAAAGGATCTGCAATGGTGTTGTTAGTGAGTCCCGTTACCGGTGTCCAGTTGTAGATGGCGGCGCCTGTAGCCTTCAGCTGGGTAGAAGAGCCATAGCAAACAATTGTATCCGGACTAACGGTGAGATTTACCTTCGGCACAACGGATACATCTGTAGAGTCAGACACCGTACAGCCGTACGCGTTAGATGCCGTTACCAGGTAGCGTGTATTCGTTACCGGTGTAGCTACCGGATTATTGCAGGCCGTACAACTCAGCGACCCGGCCGCGCTCCACTGCACGGTACCATCCGATAAGGCGTTGAGATCAACGCTGTTGCCTTCACATATTTTCGGTTGTTTGGCAGAAGCCTTTACAAACGGTGTGGGATGGATATTGATGGTTTTGCTGATTGAATCCATACAGTTACGCGCATCCGTTACTACCAGTTTGATGAGTTGTCCGCCGGAAGCTGTGTACTTTGTAGCTGGTGGCGTTGTAGCAGTAGACTTTTGTCCGTTGCCTAAATCCCATTTCCAAGCAGCAATAGGAATGTTAGGCGATGGAATCGTGTTATTGATAAAAGATACGGGCTGACCAGCACAGGTAGCGGGACCAGTGGTGAAATCGGCCTGTGGCGCCAGAATGTTGATATCGTTAGGCTTCGTTACAATATCATCGCAATAAGCCGGATCATTATAGTGGATGATCAGCTGATTACTATAGGAACCAGTAGCGCTCCATGTTTTAACATACGTTTGGTTGGTGGTGTTATATATTTCACCATCTCCAAATTGCCAGGTATACCCAGACACCAGCCCCAGTGGCACATTTAATATTTCATAGGTAGCCTTGCTGCCGCGGCAGATAGCGCTTACACCGGCGGTGAAGTCGGCTTTGAAATAATAGATAGTCCGGAAACTGCTGTGGTGGCAGTTGTTGCCATTTTCTCCGATGGTTAAACGCACCGTATAGTTACCTGGTGTGGTATAGTTGTGTACGGCGTCTCTGGTATTTACCAGTGGGCTGTTATCTCCAAAGTCCCATTCATATGTGGTATTGGCGCCAGTACCTATGGAGTTATTGGTAAAAATGAATTTGCTTTTATTGTTGCAGTCGCGTACCGCTGTGAATTGCGACACAGGGCCTGTTACCACTACGGTAGCAGGAGGTGCGGCAGTAAAACAACCATTGCTACCCGCCTTCATTTGAATGGTGAGTGTACCATTGGCATTGAAAGCATGTCTGATATCATTGTTAGTACCTTCTTCGGTGGTGCCATCCCCAAAATTCCAGCTGTAGGTATCCGCATGATTGGCATTGGCTAATAGTCTTACCGGATCACCTACGCAGGTACTGGTGGGCGATACGCTGAAGCTTACATTAGACGGAGGGTTGCCGGTATGTACGTATTTATCAAATGATTTGGTAATGACGCATTGATTTTGTGTAGTAACAGTAATGCCTATATTGTAGGTGCCCGTTTGTGGATAAGCATGACTTACATTGCCGTTAGTGGTGGTTTGTGTATTGCCATCCCCGAAGTTCCAGGCCCAGGAAGTGATAGGGTCGTTAATGCTGTTGGTAGACGTAGCGGTGAATGCAGCAGTAAATGGTACACAACCAGATAGTGGTGCAGACAGCGTAACATCTGGTAAAGAAATATCGATATAAGCAGGTTTCTTTAGTGTAGCCGTACAGCCGTTGCTGTTAGTAACGGATAAGGTAACGTCAAATTTGCCTGCACGGGTATAGTTATGAGAAATATAGGCGTTACTGGTGGTGATAACGGTGCCATCTCCGAAGTCCCAGGTGCGACTGGTAGCATTCAGCGTGGCATCGGTAAAATTGGCGCTGTATAATTTACAGCTTTTGGTAACGTCTGCAGAAAAGGTTACCTGTGGCGTACTACCTACTACAAAGGTGCGAAAATAAGTGCTGGTGGTGGTGCCACCGGTTACTTTATAGGTAGCTTCGAGCGTAATTTTTACAGGACCTCCGGTGTTATAAGTTACTTGAGGATCAGTTTCATGTGACGTTCTCCCATCTCCAAAATCCCAGTTATACGTAAGGGCAGTTCCGGTGCTGGTATTCTTGAGGGTAATGGTGACAGGTGAACACAGGTCGCCCGGAGCAGCCGTATAGGTAAAGTCAGCCTTCTGCGCCAATAGGTTATTTGCCTGCAGCAGAGATATCAGGAGCAGCAATGTACTTAAACACTTTGCCTGTAGGTATTTCATAGGGTACACAGGTTTTCCATTAACTGAATAGCTCCACAAATTAACAAAAATTACATATATAAATTTTTTGATTTTCAGATTTTTTAGCATGGGAGGCGTTTTATGCCTGTCAGGGCATAAAACACCTTATACAGTATGTTGAAAATCAGCGGTTACCTGATCAGGGTCACGTTGCCCTTCAGCAGGTTAACGGCTCCCTTATCGCACACTACTTCTACATAATACACAAACACATCAGGATTCAACGGCACCCCTTTAAAACGGCCATCCCATCCTTTGGAAGGATCATTGGAGTTAACCCCGCTACGTTCAAATACCAGTTGTCCCCAGCGGTTGAAGATCCTGAACAAACGGATCGTTTGCATTCCCTGTCCGCG
Organism: Chitinophaga sp. 05T412; assembly: GCF_056396465.1. NCBI lineage: Bacteria > Pseudomonadati > Bacteroidota > Chitinophagia > Chitinophagales > Chitinophagaceae > Chitinophaga > Chitinophaga sp. 05T412. The sequence continues at coordinate 635,340 of NZ_JBFTLN010000001.1, read as the reverse complement.
CACATAGAACACATCATTTTGCCCGTCGCCGTTAGGGGAGAAGCTATTAGGAATGAAGATGCTGCCTTCATCACATACCAGTTTCAATGAAATATCATCGGAAGCGGTGCACCCGAACTGATTCATCACTTTTACATGATAGGTGATATCATCCGTAGGAGTGGCGGTCGGTGTAAGACAGTCGTAACAACTGAGCCCTTTTACCGGCGTCCATTCAATTTTTATAATGTCTTCACTTCCTTTTACCGGTAACGAAATGATGGAACCGGTGGCGGTAACGATATCCGGTCCTGCATTGATCACCGGAGCGCTACGCACATATATTTTAGCCAGCACGGTATCTGTAAAGCAGGCACTGTTGTTATAGCCTACCACCTTGTAAGTAATATTGCCATCCGGAGTAGCGATAGGATCAGGAATATCGGAACGATTGAGTCCACGGGATGGAATCCACTGGTAGCGCAATGCACCGCCGGCATTCATCTTCACACTTTCGCCTGCACATATTTCCATGTCCTGTGCATAAATATGGAAAGGCTGTGTTACTGTAACTGGTATTTCTGCCTGGTTCGTACAGCCGAATTCGTTAGTAGCCACCACATGATACACCGTGTTCACGTCAGGTGTTACTTTGGGCGAAACGCTGGCAGGATCTGAGATATTATAGTTGGTCCATAGCACTTTGACATTAGCCGTGGTATTGGCCTGTAATTGCAGGCTCGATCCCCGGCAAATGTCGGCAGTTGCAGGAGAGGGATTTAATATAGGCGAAGGGTTTACTACCATGTTAGCGTTGGTGGTAGCCGGACAGGAACCATCTGCATTGGTGATGGTTAAAGTTACGGGTACCGTACCCGGACTATTGAGTGTAATTTCCGGTGGAGTAGGTTGATTAAATGTTTTGTCTGCGCCTACCTGCCATAGCCATTTGGTACCGGGTACATTTTTAGTATCGCTACCCTGCAGTTGTATTTTTCCGGATACGCAAAGTGGCAGAATCGGCGCTATCACGGGCACTGCCTGTGGAGGAATCACCACCGGTAATGTTTTTTCATCTATACATCCATAAGCACTGGTAACTACCAGTTTTACATCTGTGGTCCCCGGTTGTGGATAAGTGAATTTGCCATCTGTTGTGCTGGCGGTGTTATCCGGATTACCAGGCACACCAAAATTCCAGGCATTTGTGAAATCCAGTGCCAGCAAGTTTTTCGTTACCGTTTGACTTTTGTTGGTAAAAGTGACCAATCCTCCGCCACAAACCTGGAAGTCGTTGGTGCTAAAATCGGCGGTTGCTTTATCCACAATAATTTTATCATTTCCGTCAGCTTTCACTACACAGCCTTCATTGTCCAGCAGGGATACCCTCGGGTAATAAATGCCTGGTTTCACGTAAGTATGTGAAGGAGAAACAGGGGTAGTGGAAGTGAGTACGGTGCCATCATCAAAATCCCACATGTAGCTGTCTGTTTTTACAGAAGTAGCAGTGATGCTAACATCCATAGGTACACAACCTTGTGTAGGCGTGGTTTTCATAGTGCCATCAGGACCTTTGATGGTAATGGGTAAGGTACTGGTGCTGGAACATCCGCCTTCTGAATATACTGTTAATACTACATTATAGGTTCTGGCGCGGGCGTAAATATGTACGTCGGGATCGTTTTTAGTAGACGTGCCATTATCTCCAAAATCCCAGTTCGCATTTTTGTAATCGGTGGACGTATTGGTAAACAATACTTTTACCGGCGGACAGAGATCCAGTTTATCCGGAATAGTAAACGATGCTTTGGGATCTGGTACCTTTATCTCATTGATTTTAGTGATTTCATCTATACAACCTGCGGCAGTGGTTACTTTCAGGATGACGTTATAGGTGCCCGGCGCGGTATATATTTTCACCGGTTTGTTACCAGTACCGGTAGTGTGATCACCAAAATCCCAGGCATAGGTTTGAATGTTGCCTTGTGACTGATCTACAAAAGTAAACGACTTATCAAGACATGCAATGTTGGCCGGCACCATGAAATCGGCCTTTACACGATCGAATTGAATCACCTTTTGCACTTTGGAGATACAGCTGAACTGATCTGTTACAGTCAATGATACCGTATAATCGTTTGCGTTAGTATAAGTGTGTTTGATCCCTAACGGTTGGGTGGGATATGTTTCTTTGGCACTACCATCGCCGAAGTCCCATTCCCAGTTGAGTATCTGGTTGCCGGTATTGGTAGTGGATTTATCGGTGAATGTAAATATCTCATCCTTACATCTCTTACCGATATAATCAAAATCAGGATCACTACCGTTTACATCAATGGATATCACGGGAGCATCTTTCACGCAACCATTTTTATCCGTGATGGTGAGTTTAATGTTGAAGGTCCCGGTCTTGTTGTATTGATGTGCTATACCTTTTGTAGGGTCAAAGTTATAGGCTGGGATGGCCTGTATTGCACTCCCATCTCCCCAATCCCATTTATACTCATTGATGTTATTATTATTCAGAGGCCCCAGACTGATATTTATTTTTTCCGTTTTACAGATCCGTGGTTTATCAGAAGTGATCAGTGGTTTTTCATCTATAATATTGACTGACAAAGAATAAGTATTGGTACAGGTACCATTGTCGATAGTCAGTTTCACCTGTTTGATACCAGTGGTTTTGTAAATGAAATCAGGGCTTTGATCGGTAGACGTGGCGCCGTTTTCCCCGAATTCCCATAGCCATGTTTTTACAGCAGTAGGAATAGGTCCAAAGGTGGAGTTGTCGGTAAACTTACGGTGATATGGATCGATACAATCCGGTGCAGTGGTGAAACGCGCGATGGGCGGAATAATCTGGATATAATTTCTTTTGATCAGCTGCTCGCGGCAGCCGTTATTATTTACTTCCAGGATCACATCATGGCTGCCAATTTCATTGAACTGATGGTTAGGATTTTCCTGTGTGCTGGTGCTGTTGTCTTGCACAAAAGTCCAGATCCAGGAAGTGCCGCGGGGCACAGATAGGTTGGTGAACTGTACCGGATCTTTCGCGCAGGATTTTAACGGCGTAGCCGTGAAATCCACTACCGGACGAATGCCGGCGGTAATAATCGTTTGGCCGCTGGCGATACAACCACCTGCTGTAGTCACTTTCAGGGTTACAAAGAAGATGCCCTCTTTGGTAAAAATATGTGTAGGCTTTGGAGCAGTAGAAGTAGTACCATCGCCAAAGTCCCACTGATAGCTGGCAATAGGGTCCGGTATATTCACTTCTGCATAAAAATCTACTGATAAAGGCACACATCCTTCCGGCACACTACGATAGATGGAAAGGTCTGGTTTAATGATTTGGATGTAGTTTGCTTTGCTGACGGTTTTGCTACAGCCTAATGCGTTTGTGGCCGTCAGGCTGATGGAATAAGTGCCTTCTTTCGTATAGGTGTGTGCGGGATTCTGCGTAGTTGCGGTAGTACCATCGCCGAAGTTCCAGTTCCACGCAGTAGCATTGGATGATTGTGCATTGAATTGCGTGGTAAAGGGCGTATTACATGCACTGATAGGCGTGGCTATAGGATCAATGTCCGGCGCAGGGTTTACGTGAATAGTTTGTTGTATTTCTTCTGTACAACTACCCAGTGTTGCCTGCATTTTAATGATGTAATCACCGGGAGCGGGGAATTGTTTTGCTGCATCCGTGCTGGTTTGCAGGGTACCGTCCGGAAAGGCCCAGATCACATTATCAGGTGTAGGTTGTGTGGTATTTTTAAACGTAATGGTTTGTCCTGCGCAAAGTGCAGAAAAAGTAAACGCTGGTTTTACTTTTGAGATAACAATGTAATCTGTTTTGGTGAGTGGCGCCGAGCAATTGCCGCTGGTAGTAGCGGTTAATTTCACGGTATATTTTCCTTCTTTGGTATAAGTGTGTTGAGGATTGGCGCCGGTGGTGCCATCGCCGTAATCCCAGGTATACGTTACGGGATCGGGCGAGTTATTCACCGTGCTATTGAAAAAGTTCACGGTGAATGGTGTAGTACAGCTTTGCGTTTTGTCTGCCGTAAAAGAGGGTGTAGGTGCGCTCTGTACTTTTATGGAAACAGGGCCGCCGGTGCTGGAGCATCCCATGCTGTTGGTGACTGCGCTGATAACATTGTAGGTGCCTGCCTGGGTGTAGGTATGTGTGGCATTGGGGCCTATAGCGCCACCACCGTCTCCAAAGTCCCAGGTAATATCTGCAATGCTGCCATCACCGGGTGTGGACTGATCCTGGAAGGAGGCCATATACGGCGCACATCCGTTCACGTTAGGCGTATTGAATTTAGCAGCTGGTTTATTGTACACCTGTATATCCAATTGCTTGACAATGACATTGGTGGCGCTATAGGTAGCCGTCAGTTTCACATGATAGATGCCTGGATTCTGAAAGGTTTTGGAAGGGGTGAGATCGTTGGGAACGTTGGCGCCCAGTCCGAAATCCCATTCAATATTTTGATAGCCGGCATCCAGTGTAGCCGTGAAGTTTACGAGAAACGGAGGACAAGCCGCCAGTTTATCCGCTTTAATGGATACTGATTGCGCATGCGCAGTAAATGCGATCGCCAATATAGGCAGCAGGCTGCAAAAAGTATATCTGATGGCATTCCGCAATTTATAGTGTAGGCTTTTCATGGCATAGGTGGCGTTAAAGCCGTTTCATAGGTATATTCAAAGTATAAAAATAATAATAATGTTTGGAAAACCGATGGTTTTATGTATATGGCTGAATGGCCGTAACTTAGCTGAAAAGAATTCACCAAATGGATAGTCAGTACTGGAATAACAGATATATCAATGGCGAAACCGGGTGGGATATGGGAAAAGTATCGCCACCATTGAAAGCCTATATTGATCAGCTATATAACCGCGATATTCGTATACTCATTCCCGGTGGAGGTAACAGTTATGAGGCGGCTTATCTCGCCGGACAGGCATTCAGTGATGTAACGGTATTGGATATTGCGCCGGTATTGGTGGAAAAATTGCAGAAAACGTTTGCCCGTACCCGTGTGAAAGTATTGGAAGAAGATTTTTTTGCACACACCGGTACTTATGACCTGGTGCTGGAACAAACTTTTTTTTGTGCGCTACCACCTTCACGCAGAGCAGATTACGTGAAACATATGTATTCACTGATTAGATATGGCGGGCATCTGGCGGGTGTATTATTTGATCGCACTTTCCCGCAGGACGGGCCTCCGTTTGGTGGCGATGAAGCCGAATATCGTGAATTATTTTCGCCGTATTTTGATATTAAAACGTTATACCCTTGTTACAATTCACACCCAGCCAGACAAGGAAGTGAGTTGTTTATTAACTTTATGCCAAAACTGAGGAAATTATGAGTAGATACTTATTAGTCGCCCTGGCATTGCTGATGGGGAATTCGTTGATGGCACAGCAAAAGCTGGCCGAAGATGCAGCGGCGTTTGATAAAGATATACAACAGTCTGGCGTTCAGGTATTTGATGTACGTACTGCTGCTGAGTTTAAAACCGGCTATCTGCCACGTGCTCTGCAGGCGGATTATACTAATAAAGAGGAGTTTAATCATAGAGTGCAATACCTGGATAAGCAAAAGCCGGTATACGTGTATTGTTTGAGTGGAGGACGCAGCCATGCAGCGGCGGAGTGGATGAGAACCAATGGTTTTCAGCAGGTGGTAGAATTACAAGGTGGTATTAACGCCTGGAAGCAGGCGGGTAAATCACTGGAAGGTGCGGAGAATAATCAACCACAGCTCACTGTTGCCGACTACAATAAAGGAATTAATGCAAAAGGATTAGTACTAACAGATGTTGGCGCCAAATGGTGTCCACCCTGTAAACAAATGGAGCCGGTGTTGGCGCAGTTTTTTAGTAAGCATCCGGAGGTGAAAAAAGTAGTGGTAGATGGAGGTAAGGACCAGGATGTGATGAAGGCGATTCAATCCAAAGGGCTGCCTACGTTTATTTTTTATAAAGATGGAAAAGAAGTGGGACGGAAGGAAGGTGTGATGACGCTCACGGAGCTGGAGAAATTGTCCGGACTTTAAAGGAGCATAAAGCGGAAAGCATAAAGCAAAAAGCTATTAAAGCGGATGACCAGAGCGGATGAGTAATTTAAATACTCGCTCTGGTCATCCGCTTTAATAGCTTTTTGCTTTATGCTTTCCGCTTTATGCTAAGCGATATATCCCGCTGTATTTCTTTTGCGCATACGCCAGGAAATCACCGAATACCAGTTCTTTTCCGGTTACTTTTTTACATAATTCATTGGAGGTATAGAACCGTCCGAAAGGATGGATATTTGTCCGTAACCATTCCAGCAAAGACTGGTAGTTGCCCGCAGAGATTTGCGCATCCAGTCCCGGTAACTGTTGCTGTGCTGCAGTAAAGAACTGTGCAGCATAGAAGCTACCAAGGGAATAAGTAGGGAAATAACCGAAGCTGCCGTGCGACCAGTGAATATCCTGCAATACACCCTGTACGTCGTCTGGTACAGTTACGTGTAGGTATTGACGGTAGTATTCGTTCCAGGTATGTTTCAGGTCTTTTACATCAATACTTCCGTCGATCAGTCCTTTTTCAATTTCATAACGGATCATGATATGGAAGTGGTAAGTGAGTTCATCTGCTTCGGTGCGGATGAGTGAAGGCTGTACTTTATTGATGGCTTTATAGAAATCAGTAAGTGACACATTTGCCAGGTTTTCCGGGAAAAGCTGTTGCAGGCGGGGATAGTGATGTTGCCAGAAGTTCAGGCTGCGGCCTACGTTGTTTTCCCATAGCCGTGACTGTGACTCGTGTATACCGAGGCTGGTGGCTTCACCGCAGGGGAGACCGTATTGATCAGTGGGCAGGCCTTGCTCATACAGGGCATGTCCGCCTTCATGGATACAGCTCCAGGTCATGTTACCAAAATCATTTTCATCGATGCGGGTGGTTACTCTTACATCTTGTGGATTGAAGCTGGTGGTAAAAGGGTGTTCAGAGATATCCTGGCGGCCTGCCTGCATATCATAGCCCATGTTTTTCAGCAAGTCGATACCGAATTGCCATTGTGTATCGCGGTTATAATGAAGATGCAGAAAGTCTTTGTTGACGGCAGGTTGTTGTTCTATTTGGCTCAGCAGTGGTGACAATGCTGTTTTCACCTCATTGAAAATGGTATCCAGCATGTTGGTGGTGGCGCCTTTTTCATATTCGTTGAGCAGGGCGTTGTAGGGGTGTCCTTCGTAGCCGAGGATATCGGTTTCCTTTTTTTTCAGGGCAATCATTTTGGCCAGCGCTGGTGCGAAGAGGCTATAGTCGTTCGCTTTGCGTGCCTTTATCCAGGCATGATAGCTTTCGTTGGTGACGGTGGACATTTCTGCTACGAAAGCGGCTGGATATTTTTTATTCTTTTCAAAGTCTTCCGTAGAGAGCAATATATTTTTCTGTGCTACCGCATCCACGCTGGTATTGCCTTTGAGGGCCTGGAGTATGGCATCCAGCTCGGGGGCGGTGAATAGTTCGTGGGCGATGGTGCTGAGGGTAGTAATTTGTTGACCGCGGAATGCAGCGCCTTTTTCAGGGAGGTAAGTTTCCTGGTCCCAGCCTAATACGGCCAGGGCATTTCTTACGTCTGCAATTTTTTGCATTTTTATTTTGTAATCCGCATATTGTTCTGCTGTAGATTTGCTTCCGGGCATAAAACTTATTTTTTTGCAAATTTAGTAGATGCCGGGAATGAACCATTAATTTTTGCAGATATGAAAATAAAAGAGATCATACAGGCAATAGAGCAGTTTGCTCCTTTGCAGTACCAGGAGAGCTACGACAATGCGGGGCTTATTTTTGGGCGGGCCGATTGGGAGGTCACCAATGTGTTGCTGACCCTGGATGCTACGGAGGAGGTGATAGACGAGGCCATTGCGCGGGGATGTAACCTGGTGGTGGCGCATCATCCGATTGTTTTCGGGGGGCTGAAGAAGATTAATGGGAAAAACTATGTGGAGCGGGTGGCTATTAAGGCAATCAAGCATGATATAGCGGTATATGCGGCGCATACTAACCTGGATAATGTGCGGAATGGGGTATGTGCGCAGATGGCGGCTAAATTGTGGTTGGGAGAATGCCGGGTATTATCGCCGAAGAGTGGATTACTGAAGAAGTTATACACATTTGTGCCTGCGGCAGATGTGGAAGCAGTGAGGTCGGCGTTGTTTGAAGCTGGCGCCGGGCATATTGGTAATTATAGTGAGTGCAGTTTTAACGGGATGGGCCAGGGTACTTTCAAAGGGGCGGAAAGCACGAGCCCTTATGTGGGTACGCCGGGAAAAAGACATTTTGAGGCAGAAATAAAGTTGGAAGTAATTTTTCCGGTATATTTGGAAGGTAAAATTTTGCAGGCATTGCGGGGCAGTCATCCTTATGAGGAGGTGGCCTATGATGTGATAAGCCTGGATAATGCTTACCAGGAGGTCGGTTCAGGGTTGGTGGGTGTTTTGCCGGAGGCCATGGAAGAGATGCATTTTTTACAACATGTGAAGCAGCAATTTGGTACTGGTTGTGTGAGATATACCGCTTTACGGGGTAAGCCTGTAAAAAAAGTGGCGTTATGTGGAGGGGCGGGTAGCTTCCTGTTAAAGCAGGCGATATCGGCCGGGGCAGATGCCTATATTTCGGCAGATTTCAAATACCATGAATTTTTTGACGCTGATAATCAATTAATTATAGCAGATATTGGACATTTTGAGAGCGAGCAGTTTACAGTAGAATTATTTTATCATATATTGACTGAAAAATTCCGTAATTTTGCGCCTCTTAAATCTACGATTAAAACAAACCCGGTAAATTATTTATAATACATGGCAACCGTAAAAGAATACTCCGTTGAAGAAAAATTAGCGTCTGTACTCAGATTGCAAAAGATTGATTCCAAGCTGGATGGGATCCAGGTGCTGAAAGGGGAGTTGCCGATGGAGGTAAAAGACCTGGAAGACGAGATCGAAGGATTGAACACCCGCCAGTCTCACATTGAAAATGAGATGAAAGGTATACAGGACTTCGTTGCCAGCAAGAAGAACGCCATTAAAGAGGCGGAAGCGCTGATCAAGAAGTACGAGAAGCAGCAGGACAACGTGAAGAATAACCGTGAGTTTGAAGCCATCACCAAAGAGATGGAGATGCAGGCGCTGGAAATCAAGCTGGCTGAAAAGCATATCAAGGATGCAAACGAAGAGATTAAAGAGAAGAGCCGTGTCCTCGAAGTAGCTAAGAAAGCAGTAGCGGATAAAGAAGCGAACCTGAAGCACAAGAAAGGCGAACTGGAAAAGATCATTGCTGAAACAGATAAAGAAGAGAAAGCTTTCCGTAAAGAAAGTGAGGACGCGAAAGTGAAGGTAGATCCACGTTTACTGCAGGCTTACGAAAAAATCCGTAAGAACTACCGTAACGGTTTGGCTGTAGTAACTGTTGAGCGTGATTCCTGTGGTGGTTGCTTCAATGCCATTCCTCCTCAGCGTCAGGCTGAAATCCGTCAGCACAAAAAGATTATTGTTTGTGAGCACTGTGGCCGTATCTTGGTAGACAACGACCTGGAAGCTACTGTGACCATCTAATCAGGCATAAGTTATTCTATATTAAAAGGGCATCTCCGGATGCCCTTTTTGCGTGTAGGCATGTCCGTAAAAAAATATACTAATTTATTTAGTTTTGTTTTACTAATTATATTAGCTTTGTGTCCGGTGCCGTTGCGCAGGTACCTTGCGTAGTAGTTCTTTTATTTTATGGCAGGGAATTGGATGGGGCAATGCAACTTTAAAAAATGTGAATTGTTATTTGGGATTTGGAAGATGATATGTGAGATTTGGCTTTAATTTCTGGAATTTTTCCCCGTATGCGTAGTATTTTTTTGTTGCTTTTATTGAGTGTAGGGTTGAGTGTGAGTGCCAGGCAGAAAGTATTTGATTTTAATACCCGATGTGAACAGGCGTATGATGCCATCATGCAATTGCGCATTAACACAGGCCGGGCTTTGCTGGAAACAGAGAAGAAAGAGCATCCGGATAACCTGGCGCCTTATTTCCTGGATAACTATGCAGATTTTTTTCCGCTTTTCTTCAATGAAGATGCGGCCGAATATTCGAAGAAGAGGAGCTTACGCTCCTTCCGGCTCAACAAAATGGAGGAAGGATCACCGGATTCTCCCTACTATCTGTACACACAGGCAGCCATCAAATTCCAGTGGGCGCTGATCAAGATAAAGTTTGATGAGAAATGGGATGCCACCTGGGAAATCCGGAAAGCCTATATGATGCTGAAGGAAAACCAACAACGCTTTCCCGGTTTTGTACCCAATAACCTTTTACTGGGAGCCATGCAAACCGTATTTGGTACCATCCCTGAAGGTTACAAGTGGATTACCAATATCCTGGGGATGAAAGGAAGTATTAAAGATGGGATGGCCAATGTGAACAAGTTCATTGATAGTAATGCGCCTGAAGCAAAAATGTTCAGGGAGGAATCTTACTACTACTATTGCTACCTGACGCTTTTTATTGTGAATAAACCGGAAGATACCTGGGAGTTTTTACAAAAGAAGCAGCTGGATACCAAAAATAATTACCTGTTTGCGCTGATGGTAGCCAATCTCTCCCTGAATAACCAGAAAGCAGCACTAGGGCTGAAAGTGTTGGAGGAGCGGAATGATACCGCAGAATACGCGGACATACAATACTATAATTATGTAATGGGGTTGTTGAAGTTAACCAGGCTGGATCCCGATGCACATGTATACCTGGAGCGGTTCGTGAATAACTTTAAGGGGAAGTTTTATGTGAAAGAGTGCTTACAGCGATTGAGCTGGTATTATTACCTCGAAGGCAATCAGGCTGCTGCAGATAAGTACCGGGCCATGATTTTTACAAAGGGCGGACTGGAAACGGATGCAGACAAACAAGCTCTGAAAGAAGCGAAGAGTGGCAGGTGGCCAAATCCCTTTTTACTACGGGTACGGTTGCTGAGTGATGGCGGATACTTCCCCAAAGCACTGAGCATGTTGCTGACCAAACATGCTTCCGACTTCCCGGCCATGGAAGACAAACTGGAATATGCTTATCGGTTGGGACGTATTTACGATGAAAGCGGACAAGATGACCAGGCCATTGCCATGTATGATGTAACGATTAAAGTGGGTAGCAACCGGCCGGAATATTATGCCGCCAGGGCTTCCCTCCAAATGGGTTACATTTACGAAAAGAGAAACGACAAAGCGAAAGCACTGGAATGTTATCAACGTTGTTTGAGCATGAAGGGGCATGATTATAAGAATTCCCTTGACCAGCGTGCCAAAGCAGGCATTCAGCGGGTGAACGGAACCTAAGCTTTCAACATCATAAAGGAATTTCCTTACTTATGTTACAGCGATTAACCATCAAGAATTACGCAATTATCGATCACCTGGAAGTAGACTTCTCAGGGAACCTGAATGTGATCACCGGAGAAACCGGTGCAGGTAAATCCATATTACTAGGTGCGCTTTCCCTCATCCTTGGGGAAAGGGCTGACCCGGGCGTATTATTCGATAAAACAGGTAAGTGCATTATCGAGGGACTTTTTAAAGTAAAGAAATCCCAGGTAGCTGCCTTTTTTCAGCAGCATGAACTGGACCTGGAGGATCAGCTGATTATCCGGAGAGAAGTAAGTGCCACTGGTAAATCGAGGGCCTTTGTAAATGATACGCCGGTGAATATCTCCCAGCTGACCGAATTAAGCGGTTGCCTGGTAGACCTGCATCAGCAGTTTGATACCCTGGCACTGGGTAACGCCGATTTTCAACGGGAAGTGATTGACGCCCTGGTGAATAAGCCTGCCATCATGCAACAATACCACCAGGTATTTGTGCAGTATGTACAGGTACAGAAAAAATACAAACAACTATTCGATAGCCGCGATAGCGCTAACAAAGAGCTGGACTACAACCGTTTCCTGCTGGATGAGTTATCTGACGCCGGTTTTAGTCCCAACGAAATAGAAGACCTGGATACAGAGTTGCAAACGCTGAGCCATGCAGAGGAAATTAAAAATACCCTCAACCGGGTTTACTTTCAGTTGAAAGAAGATGAGCAGCCTGTTTTACAGCAATTGAAGCAAATACAGTCCTCTTTACAGGGATTAGCGGCCTTTCACAAAGAAATGCCGGTAGTGGCGCAAAGAATGCTCTCTGCCTATCTGGAACTGCAGGACATTGCCGGAGAAGTAGAAAGCATCAATGATCAGGTACAGTACGACGGACAACGCATTGAGGTAGTAAACGACCGCATGGCGCTGGGTTATCGCCTGTTTAAAAAGCATGCTGTACAAACTACCGATGAGCTGTTGGCCATTAAAGATGCGCTGACTGTGAAGGTAGAAAGTGTGTTGAACCTGGATGAACAACTGGCGGACCTGGAACAGGAGCAGGCCCGTTTGAAAGAAAGTTTGCTGCAAATGGCTGCGGAAATTACGATCCAGCGCCAGGAACAATCTGCTCCGTTCGAAAAACATGTCAATACTTTACTGGCGCAGGTAGGCATGCCTAATGCCCGTTTGAAAGTAGATATTGTGGCCGGAGAGTTAAATCCATTCGGACAGGATACGATAGACTTTTTATTTGATGCCAATAAGAGCAATCAATTTGCACCGGTGGGCAAAGTAGCGTCCGGTGGTGAGCTGAGTCGCCTGATGCTTTGTATTAAGTCGCTGGTGGCGCAATCTGTGGCATTACCCACCCTGATATTCGATGAAATAGATACCGGTATTTCCGGAGAAGCTGCCCGGCAGGTAGGTGTTATCCTGAAGAGCCTGGCCAAATCTCACCAGATCATCTGTATTACGCATCAGCCGCAGATAGCGGGTAAAGCAGATGCGCACTACTTTGTATATAAAGACGCGAAGGCGGATAAAGTAACCACCAGCGTACGCTTGTTGTCAGAAGAAGAGCGGGTGAATAAGATTGCCCAGATGTTGAGTGGAGAGAAGCCTACGGCTGCTGCACTGGAGAATGCGCGGGAAATGGTGAGTCATTAGCTGACATGGGCAGATGCTGGTAAATATGGTGGAAATCACGCATTCAGTCATTGGTTGTGGCTTTTGGCGCATGATGGAGAGCACTGATAAATGCCGGGATATGCCTGGAGCGCCAACAGGTGCTGTGGTGCTGGTTTTGCTGCACTTTAAACAGGGGTATTCCTGGCCGAAAGCTGACAGCTCGTGGCTAAAAGCTAACAGCTGAACAGGTAACATCTTTTTTTTTCAACTATTACTGCTATTTTTGCCGAAATTAATTTTGACCAAATGGCTCATAACTTATTAAAAGGGAAGAAAGGTATCATCTTCGGCGCACTGGATGAAAAGTCTATTGCATGGAGAACTGCACTGCGTTGTGTGGAAGAAGGCGCTGAAATTGTGCTTACCAACGCCCCTATTGCCCTGCGTATGGGTGAGATCAACAAACTGGCGGAAACCTGTAAAGCACCTGTAATTCCGGCGGATGTAACCAATATGGATGATCTGGCCAACCTGTTCAACAAATCCATGGAGCATTTTGGTGGTAAGATCGACTTCGTTCTCCACTCAGTAGCAATGGGTATGAATATCCGTAAAGGCAGAAGCTATACTGATCTGGATTACGATTTTAACCACAAAACATTTGATATCTCTGCAATGTCGCTGCACCGCGTACTGCAAACAGCTTACAAGCTGGATGCACTGAACGAGTGGGCGTCTGTAATTGCATTGTCTTATATCGCATCGCAGCGGGTATTCCCTGACTACGGTGAAATGGCGGATGCCAAAGCCCTGCTGGAATCAATTGCCCGCAGCTTCGGTTACCACTACGGTACTGCTAAGAAAGTACGTGTAAACACCATCTCTCAGTCTCCCGTTAAAACCACCGCAGGTGGCGGCGTGAAAGGCTTCGATGGCTTTATGACCTACGCAGATGCTATGAGCCCACTGGGTAATGCTACTGCCGACGAATGCGCTAATTATGCAGTGGCCATGTTCTCTGATCTCACCAAAATGGTGACTATGCAGAACCTGTTCCATGATGGTGGCTTCTCCTTCACCGGAGTATCCAAACCAGTAATTGACCAAATGGAGAAATAAGCGGATAGCCGAAAGGCGAACGCAGAAAAATAAAAACAGCGAATGATGAAGGCGGAGGATATCTGCTTTCATCATTCGCTGTTTTCATGGTAGATAGCTGAAAAATGAGGAACGCAATAGCTTTAGGAGGTAAGATCCTGCCTGAATTTTTTGCGGAATAGTACGTGTTTGTACATTTCTTAAAAACAAAAGCGAACGATTAAAGCAGATATATTCCGCTTTAATCGTTCGCTTAAATAGCTTTGTTTACAGGTGCTTTAGTAGCACTTTTGCTTTATGCTTTCTGCTTTACGCTCTTCGAAAGCTAGTATTCATCCTCATTAAAGAAGAAGTCGTCTTGCGACGGATAATCAGACCAGATATCTTCAATCCCCTCATAAATTTCTCCTTCGTCCTCCAATTCCTGAAGGTTCTCGATTACTTCGATCGGTGCACCGGAACGAATGGCGTAGTCGATAAGTTCGTCTTTAGTAGCTGGCCATGGAGCGTCCTCCAGGTATGAAGCTAATTCTAATGTCCAGTACATCTTATTAAAATTTTTACTTTTTAATTTTTCGCAAAAGTATTATTTAATTTGAAATAAACAACTTTTACTATTTTATCGGTTAATTACTTTTCTTTGGGTTATGCTAACCGCCCGCAATGTTACCAAAAATTATTCCAATTTACCCATCTTGAAAGGGGTAGACATTACTGTCAGTAAAGGAGAGATTGTGACCATCGTTGGTTCCTCTGGCGCCGGCAAAAGCACCTTACTGCATATTCTCGGAACGTTGGATACGCCCACTGCCGGGGACGTTTGGCTGAATAATGTCAATCTGACCGGTTTAAAGGGGAATGCCCTGGCTGATTTCAGGAACCGTCATATTGGCTTTATTTTTCAATTCCATCACCTGCTACCAGAGTTCACAGCACTGGAAAATGTTTGTATCCCTGGCTATATAGCGGGCACCAGAAAGGCCGCTGTCAAAGAGAAAGCCCTCTTCCTCCTGGAAACGCTGGGACTCAAAGACCGGCTCGAACATAAGCCTAATCAGCTTTCCGGTGGGGAACAGCAAAGGGTGGCCGTAGCACGTGCACTCATCAATGATCCGGATGTGGTGATGGCAGACGAGCCCACGGGAAATCTTGATTCCCGCAATGCGAAGGAACTGCATCATCTGTTCCTGGAACTACGTGATAAACTGCAGCAAACCTTTATTATCGTGACCCACAACGAAGAACTGGCGCCGATGAGCGACCGGCAACTGGTCATGAAAGATGGTAAGATTATTTAGCAAACGCGGTCACGATATGCCGGCACCCGCCCGGGTGCCTAATACCCATAAATGCTGATGCCGGTGCGGAAGGTATTGCAATGGGCATTTACAATATCACGGATGTGCGTGGAATAACCACCTCCCATAGCCACCGCACAGGGGATGTCATGTTGCTTTAACGCATGGAATACCATTTCATCCCGCTCTCTGCAGCCCTGCTGCGTTACATTCAGCTTCCCAAACTTGTCGGTGCTCAGGATATCTACGCCCGACAGGTAAAAAACGATATCCGGTTTTACCCGGTTAATCAGCACTGGTAAAGCGTTTTCCAGCAATTGCAGGTAGGTAGCGGTATCCATGCCGTCGGCCAGGGGAATGTCCCAGTCAGATATTTCTTTATGGAAAGGATAGTTGTGTGCCCCATGCATGCTGAACGTATATACTTGTGCGTTATGGGCAAACAACGCTGCGGTACCATTGCCCTGATGTACGTCCAGGTCTATCACTAAAGCCTGCCGGATGCGCCGTTGGTGTAGCAGGTAGTTGGCGGCAACGCCAAAATCGTTTAACAGGCAAAAGCCTTCCCCATGATCCGCAAAGGCGTGGTGCGTACCACCGGCCACATTAAACCCAATACCATGTTCCAGCGCGTGTAGCGCAATGTCGATGGTACCTTGCGTAATCACTATTTCCCTTTGGGTAAGTGCGGGCGACTGTGTAAAGCCAATTTTTCGCTGCTCCCGTGGCGACAGCGTCTGTTTTGTCAGTTGTTGCCAGTAAGCAGGCGTATGCGTGAGCAGAATGGTGTCTGCAGTGGCAGCCGCCGGCGTAAACAGTTGCCCGGCTGTGATCACTCCTTCGCGCAGGAGCTGGGCGGGTATCAGTTCGTATTTGAGCATCGGGAAGCGATGGTCTGCCGGCAGCGGATGGGTGTATATGTCGTGATAGGCAATCTTCATAAAAAATAACTACATGGGTCACTGTGCCCGGATAATCGATTTTCCGGCTATTACAAACACTGCATCCGTGGTGTAGGGGTCCAGGTTCGCCGAGCCGGTAAAGTGCCCAAAAGCGGGTAAAATGCCGCAATGCCGGCCAAAATAGAAGCAGGGTAAACGTAACCGCTGCTTACCGGCGCCATGCATGACAAATGCGGGGTGTAAATGTCCGGAGAAAGTGTACTGGTAGCCATTGCTATCTTCACAAGGCTCATGGATAAAATGAATATTGCGGAGGGTAAGGGTATCGTGTACCGTTATCTGCAATTGCTCGTATAGGGCATCGGGCATAATATCATGATTGCCTTTGACCAGATCTACGCTGATATGTGAAAATTGTTGCCGCCATATCCGGAAATACTGCACCTCGTTATTCTCATGGCTATGGAACATATCTCCCACAATAATGATCCGGGTAGGCAGATATTGGGTAATCAATTGTTGCAGCCGGAAAAGATCTTCCTGTACAATGCCGGCCGGAACGGCAATACCCGCCTTGCGAAAATGTGCCGCCTTGCCCAGATGAAGATCAGACAAGATCAACGCTTTTTCTTCTTCCCAAAATATTGCCCGTTGGGGCAGCAAATGCCAATGCTGTTGTTGAAAATGAAATATTTCCCCGACCACTGAATCAACTGTTTTTTAATGTCCCGCAAATTATTGAATTCTTAACCGTTCGTGATCAATTTTTTGATCCGGTCTTCCAGTTTTTCGCTGGTCATGGTATCCCGCAGGCTGTCTACCTTAATAGGGAAGCAGAACGGCGTTAGTTTTTGCGGAAATGTGATCACAATTTTGCTCACGGCAATACGTTCCAGCGTTTCGCGTAAACGGGCTTCTTCCATCTGGTAAAAGAAGGCCTCGTTGAAGGCCTGTTTGAGCAGCAGGTTTTGTGGATCATAGTCACCGAATACGTTGAACAGCAGGGAGGCGGACGACTGCAGATGCCGGTTGGCCTTATGTTTCCCGGGATAGCCCTGGAAGATGAGACCCGCAATCACTGCAATGTCGCGGAACTTACGCCTGGCCATTTCCGTAGCATTCACACTGGTTTGCAGTTCGGTGAGCAGGTTGTCTGTAGAAAAAAGCTGTTTGGCATTGTCAGCGGTCAGCGGAATAGGCTGATCAGACAGCAGCTCAAAGCCATAGTCATTCATAGCAATGGAGAACGTAATGGGCCGGATACGACCAATACGATAGGCCAGCAAGGCTGCCATTACTTCGTGTACCAGGCGGCCTTCAAACGGATATACAAAGAGGTGGTAGCCATCTTCGGTTTGTATTTGTTCTATGAGCAATTCATTCGCCTGGGGAATATGCGATAGTTCTTCCTGTAGGTTAAACAGTGGTTGCAGGGCCACCAGCTCAGGGTCTTTGGTATTGCGGGAAAGTGCTTCATTGAATTTCTCCCGCAGCTTCCGGCCCAGATTGGAGGATAAGGGAATACGTCCGCCCTGGTAGCTGGGTACAATTGATTTTTTGGAATTGGATTTGCGCACCAATACCGTCATATCCTTGATCAGCACATATTCCAGGTTGCGACCTGCCAGCGTAAAAGAATCGCCTACCTGCAGGCGGGAAATAAATCCTTCTTCAATTACGCCCACGTAGCCACCGCTCATGAACTTTACTTTCAGCATGGCATCGCTGACGATGGTGCCGATGTGCAACCGGTGACGCATGGCCATCATGCGGCTGCGACAGATATAGAAATCGCCGGTGCGTTCAATTTTTTTGAATTCATCGTAGCTGGCCAGCGCATCGCCGCCTGTGGTGAGGAAGGCGAGCAGCCATTGCCAGTCTTCTTCCGTCAAATACTGATAACAGAAGGTTTGCCGCACTTCCTCCCATATTTCATTGGCATGAAACCCATCGGAAACCGCCAGGGTCATCAGGTATTGCAGCAGCACGTCGTATGCCAGTATCACCGGCATTTTACTTTCAATGAGATCTTCTTCCATGGCGGCCTTCAGCGCAGCAGCTTCTACGAGCTCGAGTGCATGGGTGGGCAGAAAAAATATTTTGCTCACCGCTCCCGGCTGATGCCCGCTACGGCCGGCTCTTTGCAGGAACCGGGCTACGCCTTTGGGGCTGCCTACCTGGATCACACTGTCTACCGGCCGGAAATCCACGCCCAAATCCAGGCTGGCCGTGCATACTACGGCTTTCAGGATACCATTGTGCAGGGCTTCTTCTACCCATATACGTAATTCCATATCGATAGAACCATGGTGTAAAGCCAATGCACCTGCCAGCATAGGATCTGCTACCAACAAGGATTGGTACCACCGTTCCGATTGGGAACGGGTGTTGGTAAATATCAGGGTGGTTTGACTTTCATGGATAATGGGCAGCGCCTGTGGCAACATTTTCAGCCCGAGATGTCCTGCCCAGGGGTAGTTTTCTATTTCATCGGGGATCACACTTTTGAGGGCGATCTTCTTTTTCAGTTTGGCCCTGATAATGATGCCATCGTTGTGATAAGGCCCCAGCAAGACTTCCAGCGCCTCCTCCAGGTTGCCGATGGTAGCGGAAATACCCCATAGCCGGAGATGTTCCCTGCGCAGGCCTTTCAGGCGACTCAACGCCAGTTCCACCATTACGCCGCGTTTGCTGCCCATCAGCTCATGCCACTCATCTACTACTACGGTATGCAGGCGGGCAAATACTTTGGGATATTCCTTCTGTCCCAGTAGCAGGTGCAGGCTTTCGGGCGTAATGATCAATACTTCGGGCATCTGCTTTTTCTGTGCGGCGCGGAGTGCTACAGAAGTATCACCACTGCGGATGCCTACTTCCCAGGGCACATTCAGCTCCTGCAGGGCGCTTTCCATGGCCCGGCCCAGGTCTTTCGCGAGGGCACGGAGGGGTGTTATCCACAGCAGTTGTAAACCATTCTTTGTTTTATGGGTATAGTCTTTAGGGTGGGCATCTATCCAGGCGATGACGGCGCCGAGGAACAGGGAAAAAGTTTTTCCGAAGCCTGTAGGCGCATTCACAATACCCGATTTGCCCTGTAGATAAGCCTTCCAGGCATCTTCCTGGAACTTAAAGGGTTTAAGGTCTTTGTCGCCTAACCATTTATTAATCACCTTCCATCCACCCGAACGTTGTTGCATGCCTTGAAATTAGCATAAAATGATAAATCGCGAAACGCTTATTTTTGCAGCATGCTCGCAAAATTTTTCCGGCTCTCCGAACACAACACAACTGTTAAGAAAGAAGTACTGGCAGGGTTAACAACCTTTTCCACGATGGCGTATATACTGGCGGTGAATCCCAGTATTCTTTCCCGTACGGGAATGGATTTTAATGCCCTGATTACTGCTACTGCGCTGGCGGCGGCCATTGGTACGCTGGTGATGGCGCTATATGCCAAACTACCTATTGGCGTGGCGCCGGGCATGGGATTGAATGCTTTTTTTGCCTATACCATTGTGGCATCTATGGGATATACCTGGCAGTTTGCGCTGACGGCTGTTTTCCTGGAAGGGATTATTTTTATCATTCTATCGATGTTCCGCATACGGGAAGCGATTATCAACAGTATTCCGGAAAATTTGAAGCATGCCATCTCGGTAGGCATTGGATTGTTGATTGCCCTGATTGGTATGGCCAATGCGGGTATTATCGAAACCGGGATGCATCATGTGGGGGATGGAAAGTTGGATGGCGTGATCCTGAAAATGGGAGATGTCACCAGTATAGGGCCACTCATTGCTTTAATCGGGTTGATTGTGAGTGCGGTGCTGATGTATAAAAATGTCAATGCCGCGCTGCTGATAGGTATCCTGGCGGCAACCGTGGTGGGCATTCCGCTGGGCATTACTCATTTCCCGGAAAGCGGGCACCTGGTGAGTTTGCCGCCATCTCTGGCGCCTGTAGCTTTTAAGCTGGAGTTCAATAAAATATTTTCACTGGATATGGTGATGATCCTTTTTACGTTGCTGATGGTGAATTTGTTTGACACCGTTGGTACGCTGATCGGATTATGTAACAAGGCCGGACTGCTCGATGAAAGTGGCCGTTTGCCGAGAGCCAAGCAGGCGCTCATGGCGGATGCCGTGGGGACTACGGCAGCGGGTTTATTAGGTACCAGTGTGGTAACAGCTTATGTAGAAAGCGCCAGCGGTATTGCGGCGGGGGGTAAAACAGGTCTGACATCTTTTACGGTGGCCATCATGTTTTTATTATCCCTGTTTTTTGCGCCTGTTTTTGCCATGATTCCACAGGCCGCTACGGCACCTGCTTTAATTATTGTAGGGATGCTGATGATGGGTGCCGTTACTAAAATTGATTTTAATGATGTAACAGAGGCCATTCCTGCGTTTCTGGCGATTGTGATGATGCCCTACAGTTATAGCATTGCAGAAGGAATTGTATTTGGTATGTTGTCGTACGTGTTGTTAAAGGTATTAACGGGGCAATATAAAAGTATTAGCCCGGTAATGTATGTACTGGCTGTATTGTTTATTATTACTTTTTTGGTGAAATAGTTATTCTTTCAGGGTTACCGCATCGTCAGCTACAGAGAGCGTGTGCATCATACCGCATTTGAAAGCATAATTGTTTTTCTGGTGTCCTACCGGGAAGTTGAAGCATACCGGGTACTTGAAATCTTTTACTTTTTCCAGCACCATATCATATACGGTTCTGCCGAATTCTTCGCCGGGATCATCGGGTTTGATGCGGTTAAAGCCGCCGATAATAAGGCCCGCCAGGTTATCCAGTTTGTGAGAGCGCTGGAGAGTGCCCAGCATACGGTCAAGGCTATACGGATATTCTCCTACTTCTTCCAGAAATAAAATTTTTCCATTGGTATCTATTTCAGAATCTGTGGCGGACATGCTTTGAATAATAGATAAGTTGCCACCGATCAGCGTGCCCCTGGCTTTTCCTTTGCGGTTGCGGCTATCCGGTGTGGTGCTGTATTGCATTTTTTTGCCGGTGAGCGCCTGGTAGATAGACATGATGGTGTCTTGCACAATAGGTTCTGCTTTCCGGAAATCATCCGGGAAGCTGTTGCACATTTTAGCGTGAAGGGAGGCAATTCCAAAATGGCGATTGATATGACAATGTAATACAGTGGCATCGCTGAAGCCAATTACCCATTTAGGATTCTTTTGGAACCGGGAAAAGTCGAGCTGGTCAATAATGCGTGCGGTACCGTAGCCACCGCGCCCGCACATAATGGCTTTTATACTTTCGTCGTTGAGCATGGCCTGCAGATCTGCAAGGCGTTCCGCATCAGTGCCACCAAAGCTATAATCGCGTGCTCCAACGGTTTTGCCTATACGAATATTAAATCCCCAGCTTTCCATAATACGAATAGCGGGTTGTATTTCATCTCTTTTAATATATCCTGCAGGGCAGGTAATGCCGATGATATCACCAGGTTTCAGATAAGGAGGTACCAGTGGTTCCTTCTTATCTGAAATGGCAGGTAATCCTATTCCGGCAAAGGTTTGTAATGCCGGTAATCCGGCGCCGGCAGTAACGAGAGCAGACAGGAAACGTTTGCGATTCATACGCTTAAAGTAAGCATATTTTATGAATCATCCGTGTGTAACCAGGTCACGTACAGACCAGTGGGCAATGTATTTGCCATCTTTCAACTGTACAATGTCAATAATACGAAGGGTAGCTGGTTTGCCGGTGGGCTGGTGTTGTAAGAAAGGGGCACTGAAGGTGCCTGTAAAAGCTTTATGGGTCACTACTTTATCATCTTCCGTAATCATATCAAAAATTTCCAGCTTTATATCCGGGAATGCGGGGCGTAGTAATTGAATGATAAAATCGCGGGTGGCAGCGGCATCCTGGTGGCCAACAGGGCCGGTATGGTTAATGAAATCTGGTGACACCACTTCGTTAAATGCCTGCAGGTCGCCTTTGATAATAAATTCTTCGTTGAAGCGTCTTACCACTGCTTTGTTCTTTTCGGATAATGTTTGCATGTTGTCCATTTTTTAGGATACAAAATTACCGGGAGTAGTACGTTTGCTGGTAACGGGATTAGCTCAGATCATCGCCTTTTTGGCTCTTTTCTCATTGGGGGTAGTGCCGTAGGTTTGTTTGAAGATGCGGATAAAGTGCGAAGGGCTTTCAAATCCGCATTCTGTGGCTATTTCGGCTACTTGTTTAGTAGTGGTTTGCAGTAATGTTTGCGCATACGACAACCGGTGTTCATTGATCCATCGTTTGGGGGCAGTTTGGTATTGCTGCTGAAAGTCGCGCTTAAAGGAAGCTAGACTGCGTCCGGATAATTTGGCCAGCTCTGGTAACGTGAGGGGCTGAAACAAATGTTGTTTCACCACAAAAGCGATATCGGACGGTTGTGCATAAACAATTTGCTGCATAAAATCCAGTATGGCTGCATGTTGCGGAGTGGCCAGCAGGAGCAGGAATAATTCATATAGTTTCACTGACAGTATCGCTGCCAGTGTACTGGGTGTTTGGGTAAAATAAGTCAGGTAGTGTTCCCGGAAAGCTTCCAGTAAAGGATTTAATGATATGGAAAGATGAGTACCTGCGGGGGCTTTTGCGGGTGCGGTATAATTGTATTTGTGCAGGAACCTTCGCAGTTGTTCGTCAGAAAAATAAATGAGCAAACTTTCGAAATTAATGCCGCTGCCTACTACGTCCGACATCACATAAAAGCCGCGTTTCATCAGCAGGAGAGAGCCTGCTTCTACTTTCACCGTAGTATTATCTTCGAAGTGCAGCAGTTTATGGCCCGACAACACAAATATCATCACATTTTCATTCAGGAAAATAGTGCGTTTACGGGCCATGTTGCGTTGTTTCAGCATCGCGAAGTGGATGTTGCCGGCTTTCAGTATTTGTTGTCCGTCCTGGTCTGCGGGGAATTTGAGTAACATGATATCAAAAATAAAGCATTCCGTTTTATTACAGCCGCAAAAAAAATCCTTCCGGTACGTTCCCGGAAGGATCTTGCAATCAATGGATGGCGGGCCGGATTATTTTTTTCGCTTGAAAGTATAATGTGCACCTACCTGCAAATTGCTGGTATATAAGCTTCCATTTTCGGATTTGTTACTAACCCCAAACATATACCGGGCAGAAACGCCCAATCCAAATGGGAGATTATAACCAATACCAGCGCCAGCGGAGAGATTGGTGTTTCTAAACCGCCCGTTGGTATTTACATGGTCTTTGTTGTATTCGTCAATTCCGTGTAGATAGATGTTTACCTCCGGACCTGCTTCTACATACAGATCCGGTATAATATAGTATTTTGCCATTACCGGAATATTGAGATAACCTTGATTGGCCTTATGCACGTCTTTATAGCGTGATCCCGACCGGGCGTACACTAATTCAGGCTGAAGGGCGAAGTGTTCATTGAACTTTAGTTCTGCAAAACCACCGGCATAAAATGAGGGAAAATAATGAGAAAATCTGGTGACATCATTGGATAAGTTAAGGCCGCCTTTTATGCCAAAATTTAATTTTTGCGCATGGGAAGCCAGGGCCGCTGCCATAACCGGCAGGAGCAATAATAGCGTTTTTTTCATCAGTTGAATGGTATAAAAGTTACAGTTTAATAGGTATGCGTGTAAGGCCTTACGAACGTAAAATTATGAGCACAAATGTTAAGGAAATCATTACGCGTTTTTTTTCGCATCTTTTTAACTTTTATATATAATAAATTTATCTTGTTGTAGTGGCAGTATTTTTGTCGCTGTTTACCTAAATCATTTTTATATGCGTTACCTGATAACAGGAATACTGATGATGTTGCTCACATCTGTTGGCTATGCACAAAAAAATGCGTGGCTGATTGTTCCCGGCAAATCTATTGGACAAATAAAGCTGGAGGCGCCTGCAGCGGATCTGGCGATATTAGGTAAGCCGGATGCAGGAGATGCCGCCATGATGAAAGCATGGCGTATCTGGTATAGTCGTAAGAAAGATAAAAGTATTGATTCGTTGCATATGCTGGCGGTATTTACCGCTATGCGTACACAGGATACACAATATGTAAAACAGATCCGTGTAAATTCGCCACGTTTTAAAACCGCGAAAGGACTGGGGGCTGGCAGCACGATCGCTGCTATTAAGAAAGCTTATCCGGATATAGCGTTAAAGCAATCTTATGAATCAGCGAATAAAGCCAGACGTATTGCCGTATACGAAGATACCCGCGCGGGTATTGCCTTTGAAACGGCTAATCCACGGAGTAAAAAACCAGTTTGTTCGATGGTAGTAGTATTTGACCCTGGAGAGTCGGCGGCTGGCTACCTCGATTTTCACGCAGGTTTTGATCTTATGAATCCGGTCGTGAAATAATTTTTACGGGAGATGAGGTTCATCACGTGGTTTCTTTTTTTTCAGATCGTGCCTGTTTGCGTTTGTTTTTTATTTCTGCTTTCTTCTGACGGTCTATTTCCCTATAATAGGCCCGGTCGTGCTCATAATGCCGCTGTTTCCGTGTTTCCCGGTTGAAAATAGGATAGCCAATGGTGTACTGTAAGCTGACACTATTGATGGAAGGGAGATCGGGATTATTATGACTGAAGTTAAACATATAGGCGGCATGTACACTCCAGGAAGAATTGCCAAGAGGAAAATTGAATTTAGCATCACATATCAGGCCATGCGCACGTACCCTGGTGGTATCAATGCCGGGGCCCGGATCTACAAATCTGGTGGCGTAATGATAGGCATAGCCTATACCCGCAGAGCCGCCAAACAGGCTGTAGGCGCGCGGTGTAGCGCCATTGCCAAAGGTGTAGTTAACTGTAAGGGGCAAATTGAACATTTGACCTGGTCTAATTCTAAAATGACGAGGTTCCCAAGTCCGCTGAGTTGTGGTATGGTCATTGGCCCCGGTAGGTCCAAAACCAATACTGGCCCCGATACTTAGACTGGATTTATTTGAGAATTCGTATAGGTTTACACGGGGTTCAAAATTGAACAATAGGCCGTCGTGTTGTTCTCCGCCTATACCGCCAATGCCCACTGCCATTTGAAAGGCACGTTTTTGTTGGCCGGATGTTGTCAGGCATAGGATGTTTAACAGTGTGATCAGAGGTAGGGCTAAATATTTCATACGTATAAGACGAAAGGTAGTGTGATAAGGTTACAAGGTTGTGGATTAAGGTACTGTTTTTTTTTGCTGTTGATAAAAATAACTTTTGGAAGATGATGTTTATCTCATTGCTTTTTACACTTCGGTCAGTTCCCATTTTCTTCTTTCTTCTCTCTTCTTTTTTGCCGGTGGCGTAGTTCTTTGTAATAAACTGGAGGATGGCTGTAGTGGCGCCGTGTTTCCCGGTTAGAAACAGGATAGGCAATCGTATACTGAAGACTGATACTTTTAAGAGAACGGATATCAGCGTTATGTTGACTAAAGTTAAACAGGTAAGAACCATGTAAACTCCAGGAAGAATTACCTATAGGAAAATTGAATTTAGCATCACATATCAGGCCATGGGCATGTACAGCGGCAGCATCAATACCGGGGCCTGGATCTACCTTTCTGGTGGCATTGTGAATGGCATAGCCTATCCCTGTGGAGTAGCCGAACTTTTTGAAAGCGCGTGGCGTAGCGCCATTGCCGTAGGTATAGTTAAAGGTAACCGGAATATTGAACAGATAGCCGGTCCTGACAAATCCATATACTTCATCTACATCTGTTTTAGTACGGTGGTCATTGGCGCCAGTGGGACCAATGCCAATACTGGAACCAATGCTGATGCTTGAAATATCAGAGAATTGGTGAAGGTTCACCCGTGGTTCAAAATTAAACAACAGGCCGGAGTGCTGTCGTCCGAATATCCCGCCAATGCCTGTTGCCAGTTGAAAGGAATGGGTCTTGACGTCGGGTTTGTAATGGGATGTTTGCCCGGATACAGCGATCCAACATGGGCAGCATAGTACAATCAGGAGTAGGAGTTTGTAATTCATGTTTATAAAGGGAATGAGGTGTCAATAATGTTACTTGTCTGATAGGTCAGCTTCCGTATACACATTGAAAACGCTTGCTTTGTGCCGCTGCGGGAAGCATGGTGGTAACGCCTGACAGGAACAGATACAGGAATGCGTACTTCATATACGTAGCAATTTTTGGGGTAGTAAATTATTCAATTGTATGTAACGGCTGTAGCAGGAGAAAGTTACAGCTGTCTTACTTTGTTGGTCATCAGTGTTTCCTGATTTTTACACCAATGTTATAATCAACACCTATGGTTGTCATGCCGGCAATATCGGGGTTATATTGGTTGTTATTGAATAAATGCGCCACCCGGATGCCAAAGGAGCTATTGGCTATAGGAAGATTTAGTCCGGCACTGAGTACCATGCCTGAAATATGTATCTGGTTGGTGCTTACTTCTTCATCGTCAATAAATTCAACACCGCGGGTCGCATTATGAAATCCGTATCCGGCGCCTGCAAAGAAGCCCCATTTCGTATAGGCGTGTCGGGTAGCCGCATTGCCAAAGTTCCAGGTAATCAATACCGGCATATTGGCCATAAAGATACTGGTGGAGTTGCCACCGGTGTTGCTGTTGTAGTTATCGTTGATGGTAGTGCCTACACCAATGTGTGTACTGAGCGACAAAACAGACCGATCGGAGAAGCGTAAGAAGTTAAACCGGGGGGAATAAACGAGGCCGCCGCCCAGGTAGCTGGTACCGGCAAACAAGCCACCACCAATGGCATGTGAGAATAGTCGGGATTGAGCATTGGCATCTTTCAGAAAAAAAAGCAGACAACCTGCACACACTAATGTGTATAGACGGAACATAGGTATTAATCGTATTTAGGAATAACTTTAAAAAACTACCTGGTGTGTAGCTTTAATAACAGATATCACAAATATACTTTGCGTATGGCTTAAATTATCTAATTCTCCTAATTTATTCACATAAAATTCACGGTATTCGTCCATATCCTTTACCTGTACTTTTATCATGAAGTCGAATTCACCTGAGATATTAAGGCATTCCGTTACTTCTGTAAAGTGGAGGATTTCCTGGATAAACTTCTTACCGTATTTCTTATTGTGTTCTTTTAAGGTAATATAACACAGTACTGTCAGGCTTTTATTTATTTTTCTGGGGTCTACAATAGCAGCATATTGTTTAATCACGCCTGCCTGTTCCATTTTGCGAATACGTTCATATACCGGTGTAGTACTGAGGTTAAGCTGACGGGCAATATCACGGATAGTCATTTTAGCATCCTGTTGTAATAATTTGAGGATGCCCATATCTTTTTCATCAAGATGAAGCGGGGTGTCTGTATGATGTTCTTTTTTCTGCATCATGTAATGATCTATTTAGAATAAATAACTATTTTAAGAAGCAAAAATAGTGGTTTGTACTAAAATTTTCAGAAATAAATGATTGTAGAATTGATTTTATAGGTTTGTGCCGTGAAAAATCAACGAGTAATTCTGACCGTAGCCTGTCTGGCTATTTTTTTTGAGGCATTGGATGTTTCTGTGCTCAACATGGCGATACCGCAAATGGAATCATTTTTCCACTTTGGTGCAGATGGCATTCAATGGGTGCAAACAGTATATGTACTCTTTTATGCCGGCCTGGTATTGCTGGGTGGACGTTTGGCCGATACACAGGGACGAAAGAAAATATTTATTACGGGCGCTGCTACTTTTGTGTTGGCGTCGCTGGCCGCCGGCTTTTCGCTTTCTTTCGCATGGCTGCTGGTATGCAGGGCCTTGCAGGGAATAGGTGTGGCATTGGCCATTCCAGCGGCGGTAGCTATTATCACTAATACCTTTACCGCCGCTGCTGATAGAAACCGTGCTTTGGGCATCTTTGGCGCCATGGCAGGAATAGGCTTTGCCACCGGGTTAGCTATTGGCGGATTAATCAGTAACTACCTTGGCTGGCAATGGGTGTTCTTTATCAATGTACCTGTAATAAGCGGAGCTATCCTGTTGGCGGTATTATACATTCCGGCAGATGAAAAACATGCCGTACGTGCTACTAATAATATCTGGAGCGCTATGCTCATTACCATGCTGATGATGCTGGCGGCATGGCTCATACATGATCTGGGAAATATCAGTGATCACTATATCACCTGGCTTTCATTACTATTATTGTTTATGGTTGCCGGTATGATTTTTATACGACGGGAACGCGTACATGCGTCACCGTTAGTTGACTTCCGGTTATTCAGTATGCAGGGTGTTATCACAGGAAATGTGGGCGCTGTATTGCTGGGAAGTATGTTTCTGAGTTATATATTCATGCTTACCCTGTATCTGCAGAATGATCTGCACTTCACGTCATCGCAGGCAGGTTTGTTATTGTTTCCGTTTAGTATTCTGTCTGGTATTATTTCCAAATTTATCCTGCCGCGGATGTTTGAAAAATGGGGGGTAGTGAAAACAGGCATCGTGGGGAATGTGTGTATGTTAAGCGGGATGCTGTTTTTTATCGCGAGTTATTTTACAGATCATTCTTTGATACTCATTTTATGTGCGGTGGCCAGTATTAATGCATGTGGAATGGCTATTACTTTTCCTTGTGTTACTATTCTGGCGGTGCAGGCTGTTCCTGAACAGCAGCAGGGATTAGCTTCTGGAATCAACGGCACCGCGGGCTCGCTGGGAGGAGGACTTGGATTGTCACTGGTGGGATTACTGATGCAGGTAGCAGATACCCGGGGATGGAGTGCTTATGGTGCCGGATTAAGTGTCCTTGTAGTATTGGCTTTATGTGCTATCGGGCAACTGGTATTGTTTTACCGGCGCAGCAAATCAGGTATTGGGTTGGCTGCTGTTTAACCGTAGTAGGGTTTTTAGGTCATCGAGTGTATTTATTTCTGCCAGTGGTTTATCTTTCCGCCAACGGTTAATACGTGGGAAACGCAATGCCACACCAGATTTATGCCGGTTAGAAGCGGCAATGCCTTCAAAGGCAATTTCAAAAACTAATTCGGGTTGTACGGTTCTCACGGGGCCAAATTTTTCTAATGAGTGTCGTTTTACCCAGTTATCTACTTCGGCAATTTCTTTGTCTGTAAGGCCGGAGTAGGCTTTGGTAAAAGGTACCAGCTGATCGCCGTCTCTGACAGCAAAGGTGTAGTCTGTATATAAATTGGAGCGCCGGCCATGCCCTTTCTGCGCATAAATCATGACTGCATCAATGGTAAACGGATCAATTTTCCATTTCCACCAATCCCCACGCTTACGACCTACCTGGTAAGCAGCACGTCTGTTTTTGAGCATCAGTCCTTCGCTGCCTTTATCGCGTGATTGCTGACGTAATGCAGTGAGTTGTTCCCAGTCGTCGAAAACAATTTCAGGCGATAGCTGTAGCACCGGCAGGTTGATTTGTTGTACCAGTTGTTCCAGCAGTGCACGACGTTCTGCTAACGGCTTTTCCCGGATATCGCTTCCTTCCCATTCCAGTAAGTCGTACGATAAAAAAATGACCGGCGCTTCCTGTAACTGTTTACGGGTGACGTTTTTTCGCCCAATCCTGGTTTGCAGGGTTTGAAAAGACAAAGGCATGCCATTGGCAAAAGTCACAATTTCTCCATCCAGCACGGTGCCATCCGGCAGTGTTGTTAATAGCGGCGTAAACTCCGGAAATTTATCAGTGATCAATTCTTCTCCCCTGGACCATACAAACAGCTGGCCCTCACGTTTGATAATTTGTCCACGTATGCCATCCCATTTCCATTCTGCCTGCCAGTCATTTTCAGCGCCCAGTGATGCCGGCAATCCTTCCAGCGCATAGGCCAGGTAAAAGGGGTAGGGACGGGAGGCATCTGCACCAGTGGTATGCTGGTGCAATAGTGTGGCTATTGTTACCTCACGGGGATTCCAATTGCCGCTGATCATATGGGAAAGGGTAGCGGCTTCTATGTGGTAAGTTTGGGCCAGGGCATTGACCATCATTTTTTGAGATACGCCTATCCGGAATCCGCCGGTGATTAGTTTATTAAACACAAATCGTTCTCCACTATCCAATGCGTTCCAGGCGTTGAGGATAAAAGTTTGTTTGGTTGCTTCTGTTGCTTTCTCCAATTGCTGTAGCTGTTCCAGCCAGTAGTGCAGCGGTGCGGCCTGGGGAGTAGTGGGTGGTGGCAATAACAACGCAATGGTTTCTGCGAGGTCTCCTACGGTATGATAGCATTCGTCAAATAACCAACCGGGGAGGTCCGTGGCTTGTATGCACCATGTTTTCAGTTGTGTGCTATTCACTGTTCTTTTTGGTCGGCGGCCGGAAAACAGGGCCAGCACCCAGCTTTTATCTTTCTCTGGTGCGGTGGAAAAGTAATGACTCAGCGCCTCCAATTTTTCGTTGGTTTTGGTGCTGTTACTTAATACTTGTACCAGTTGAGCAAATTGTTGCACAGTTTATATTTCAGGTGTAATAATGAGTTCTTCATCTCCATAAGAGGTACTTACTTCTCTGGCGGCTATTCCCTTTTCATTCAGATACCGGGCAAATACGCTGCTGAAGCCATGCGTTACGTATACCTGTTCTGCGCCGGTAGTATTAACCGCATCGAGCAGACCGGGCCAGTCCGCATGATCGGAGAGTACAAAGCCTGCATCCGCGTTACGGCGGCGCATATGACCACGCACCTGCATCCATCCGCTGCATACGCCCAGTGCATAGGGCTGGAACCTGCGCATCCATACGTGATCTTCTGCTGATGGCGGGGCGATAATCACCGCATTTTTAAAGGCAGCTTTGGACGTATCCGGTGTAATTCTTTCTACCGGTGGCAGTGGCCATCCTTCCTGGAGTAATAGTTCATGTGGAATGGCAATGGCGCCGAGTACGAGAAAGCGGTCTGTTTTATCTTTCAGGTGATAAAGCAGCCGTTGTGCTTTGCCGAGGCTGTAAGCCAGTATTACACTGGCTTTTTCGGCCTGTTGATTAGCGTATATCCATTGCGTGATGTGATCGAAAATTTGTTGCTGTGGCGCCCAGCGATAAATGGGTAAACCAAAAGTAGATTCTGTAATGAAGGTATGACAACGCAGGGGTTCAAAAGGAGTCGACAGTCCGTCGTTTTCCAGCTTATAATCGCCGCTGACCACCCACACTTCCCCGTTTTGTTCTACGCGTATTTGTGCCGAGCCTATCATATGTCCCGCGGGATGGAGGGATACTTTTACGCCGTTGAAAAACAAGGATTCCCCGTAAGCAATACCCTGTACGTGGATATCAGTTCCCAGTCTGAGTCGCAGCAGTGGAACGGTGGCGTTTTCGCAGAGATAGTACTGGTTTCCGCTGCGGGCATGATCCGCATGTGCATGTGTGATGACCGCACGGGCAACGGGTTTCCAGGGATCTATGTAGAAGTCACCTGCAGGGCAGTAAATGCCGTTGTCGGTAAATTGCAGCACATTCATATAAGGAATATACGCAAAAAAAATCGTGCCATGGCGCCTGCCATGGCACGAAATACGGTGAGTTGCCGGAACAACTATTTATTCATCCTGATATCGGCACTATCCCCTTTCTGGATGATGTAGATATTTTTATTTTCGAAGTAGGAAGGGGTTCCTTCTCCTTCTTTCAGATATACCGGCAGGAAGTTATAGTTGGTAATTACTTTGGGTGATTCGCTGACCATGCCATTGAAATACACGCCGTTATTGTGCAACAGTTTTACAAAGTAGTAAGTCAGATCGAAACCTTTGTAAGCCATATCTGACGGACGTGCTTTATAGGTTCTACGGAAGTAATCACTGATATACTTGCTGTAGACATCTGTTTTATCGTTGAAGTAGGGAGACGAATAGTACACCTGTAAGCCTTTAAATTCAGGGTCTTTCAGCTTAATAACATCCCAGGTAGGCATACCAAAGATCTGCAATGGATAAGTGGTGGCAGAAACGCTGAGTTTGCGTAACAGGCTTTTGGCGCCGGCTTCATCCAGTGCCGTTACAATGATCACATTGGTACGGTCTGTAAGCAGGTATTTGGAAATTTCTTCTGTAGAAGTGCCATCGTTCCAGATGACTTCTTTGATTTTTGTTTTCTTAGCATTGTCCATCTTCTCGTAGGATGCTTTGAAATCGGCTGCCAGTCTGCCTTCGAAGGTAGTATTCCGGCGGAACAGTACAATGTTTTTATTAGTGAAAGCATTCTGAACATAGTTCTGGAGCGCTTCGCAATGTGTTTTTAGTGTGCTGTTGGAGATATATAGAAAAGGATTGTCGCTGATACCGGCGTCATTCGGGAAGGTGCCGGATACGAGGTTGATCTCTTTTTCTTTGGCGAAATCGCTGAGTTCTTTCAACTCCGGATTACTAACGGAGCCTATTATGAGGTCGGTATTATCGAGTACTTTGCTGCGGATCAGGGCAGGAATGCTTTGTTTGGCTTTGCTGTCGTATACTGTTACTTTCAGGTCATATCCTTGTTGTTGCAGGGAATCCAGTGCCAATTGAGCGCCTTCATAAAATTCCAGTCCGGGTAATACATATTTCGGCATGGTGCGGCCGGGAATATCTGAAGAGGTAGCAAATGCGGAGTCCAGGTAAAGTGGCGCAAAGAAGGCGATGTTGTAGGTGGCTTTCTTTACTTCTTTCCCGAAAGCTGGCACGTTGAAAGGAGCTTTTGCTGCTTCTGTTTTCTTTTCTTCAGGTTTTTTGGCCGGGGTAGGTTTACTTAAAGATGGCGGTGGTCCATCTACCCGTTTGGTGCTTTTCCTGGTAGAAGAGCAGGAACTGATCACTACCAACAGTACCAAAGCGGATAGCAGGAGCTTTATGTTGTTCAAATGGTTCATAATGGGCGCTAATTTACAAAAATCATTCCGTAGAAGCCGAAAGCCAAAAGCGGAACGCAAAAAGCTGTTTTTGTGAAGCGGAAAGCATAGATACTAAAGCAATTATAAACAAAGCGAAAAGCAAAAAGCTATTGAAGCGAATGCTTAACGGGAATAATAAATTGTCATCCACGCTGGTCATCCGCTTCAATAGCTTTTTGCTTTTCGCTTTATGCTTTCAGCTTCTATAAAGGGGGATTATTCCCACTCAATAGTTGCTGGTGGTTTAGAGCTGATATCGTATACTACACGGTTAATGCCTTTCACCTTGTTAATGATGTCGTTAGACATTTTAGCCAGGAATTCATAAGGCAGGTGTGCCCAGTCCGCAGTCATACCATCTACGGAAGTTACGGCACGGAGGGCTACGGTGAATTCGTAAGTACGTTCATCGCCCATTACGCCAACGCTTTGTACCGGGAGGAGGATGGTGCCAGCCTGCCATACTTTGTCGTATAAACCGGCTTCTTTCAGTCCTTCTACATATACTGCATCAGCTTCCTGCAGCATCGCTACCTTTTCGGGAGTGATGGCACCGAGGATACGGATGGCCAGGCCAGGGCCCGGGAATGGGTGACGGCCCAGGAATATTTCACTGATGCCAATTTCGCGGCCTACACGGCGTACTTCGTCTTTAAAGAGGAAGCGCAGTGGTTCAACCAGCTGCATGTTCATCTTTTCAGGTAATCCGCCTACGTTATGGTGGGATTTAATGGTAACAGAAGGACCGTTTACAGAAACGGATTCAATTACATCCGGGTAGATGGTACCCTGACCCAGGAAAGAGATATCGGTGAGGCTGGTAGCTTCTTGTTGGAAAACATCGATGAACAGGCCACCAATGATTTTACGTTTTTTCTCCGGATCGGATACCCCGTCCAGTTTACCGTAGAAGAGGTCTTTTGAATTCACCCCTTTTACGTTCAGGCCCATGTGTTTATAGGATTCCAGTACGGTTTCAAATTCGTCTTTTCTCAGCAAACCGTTGTCTACAAATATGCAGAAGAGGTTTTTGCCGATGGCTTTGTGGATCAGTTCAGCTGCTACGGTAGAATCTACGCCGCCGCTCAGAGCCATTACCACGCGTTTGTCGCCTACCTGAGCTTTGATTTTTTCTACTGTTTCGTGTACGAAAGCAGCTGGTGTCCAGTCCTGGCTGCAGTTACAGATGTGTAACAGGAAGTTGCGCAGGATTTGTTTGCCTTCGAGGGAGTGGGTTACTTCCGGGTGGAATTGTAAACCAAAAATTGGATTAGCTGCTACTGTAGTGCTTTTGAAAGCTGCTACCGGAATATTTTCTGTAGTGGCGATGATATTGAAGCTTTCCGGAATACGTTTAATGGTATCGGAGTGGCTCATCCATACCTGGCTTTTGCCAGAGATGTCATATAATAATTTTTCCTCTTTATCAGTGTGCTCCATAAAGGCGCGGCCGTATTCGCGGATATTGCTTTTCGCTACTTCGCCGCCAAACACTTTGGCCATCATCTGAGCGCCGTAGCAGATACCCAATACCGGTACTTTGGCTGCAATGGCGGCAATGTCAATGATTGGTGCGTTTTCGTCATTTACTGAAAACGGACTACCGGATAAAATAACACCTTTGATGGTTTCGTCCCAGGCAATGGGCTGGAGACAAGGCTTAATTTCGCAATAAACATTCAGTTCACGGATGCTGCGTGCAATCAGCTGTGTATACTGCGAACCGAAATCGAGGATAAGTATCTTTTCTGTCATGGTGGTGCAAAGATAAAGTCCTTCCGGCAAATTCGGATTTTGAAATTCAAAATTCAGAAATCTGATGTACCTTTCTGCCATAATTTAAACCCATGATATCAACAAAATCGCTCCTATGTTTGGCCACCATGGCCATTTCAACAACTGTACTGTTAAATTCCTGCATCGTAATCGGACAGAATCGTGTGAAGGGCAACGGACATGTTATCAAAGAAGAAAGGTCGGTAGCGGCTTTCCATCGGGTGAAGGCGGAAGGCATGATGAACGTGTACCTGGCTCAGGGCCCGGTCAAAGCTGTTGTGATTGAAGCGGAAGATAATATTGTCCCGCTGATAGAATTGGTAGAGGAAGATGGAAAACTGATTGTAAGAGAGAAAAGAGGCTATAACATCAGCACGAATAAAGGAATCAATGTGTATTTAACGACGCCAGAGGTAGACGAATTGTCGTTATCTGGTTCGGGTGATGTGCAGTTAACTGATAAGTTTACCAGCAGTACGCCTGTGAGGGTGTCCCTGTCGGGCTCCGGTAATGTGAAAGGAGAGCTGACTGCCCCGGCTGTAAAGGCTTCTATTGCCGGTTCCGGTGATATGTACCTGAAAGGAGAAACGAAAGACGTGAACTTATCCATTGCTGGCAGCGGCAACTTCCGTAGTGAGGGGCTGTTGGCTGAAAATGTGGAAGTAGCTATTGCGGGTAGCGGTGATGCGGACGTATACGCCAGTGTAAAACTGAGTGCAAAAATTGCCGGTTCCGGCGATGTGCATTACAAGGGCACCCCTGAAGTTTCCTCTTCCGTAGCGGGTTCCGGGTCTGTCCAGAAAAAATAGTTGTTAATATTTGCAAATTTTTAACATTTCTAAAATCATATTTCGTACCGTTTATCTGTTTATAGGAATGTTTTAATAGAGCACAACAAGTCCTTGAGTCCAGGTACAGCATTCGCTAATTATCCAGAGTTGATGCTGTACCTGGCTGGGGCACAAGCAGTTACCCCTAAATTTAGAACCCCCTCCCATCAAGCTTTCGCGTCAAATTATCATTAAATCACATGAATGATTGCTGTTTTTTTGTATGTTTACAGTTTGAATTGTGGATTTTGCCATTTGAATTGTCGAATTACGTCTTGAATTGTTGAACTCCTATTCCTTTTATGAGCGAAAGACCGAAGATCCTGGTGGTATATTATACCCAGACCGGGCAATTAAAAAGGATTATTGATCATGTGCTGGCCCCGTTGGAAGGCAAAGCAGATATTACGTTCGAGCAGTTGGTGCCTGTAACGCCGTTTCCATTTCCCTGGGGAAAGCAGCAGTTTTATGATACCATGCCGGAAACTATTCAGTCTACGCCCCGGGCTATTCAGCCGCTGAAAGTAGATGTGAATGCGTCTTTTGACCTGGTTATACTGGCTTACCAGCCCTGGTTCCTATCTCCTTCTCAGCCTACGGCTGCTTTTCTGCAAAGCGAAGCTGCAAAGCAGTTATTGCGTGGCAAAAAGGTGGTTACGTTACTGGGTAGCAGGAATATGTGGCTGAATGCACAGGAAAAGGTTAAACAATACCTGCAGCAGGCCGGCGCCAACTTAGTGGGAAATATTGTGTTGGTAGATAAGTCGCCCAATCTTATTTCCCTGATTACAATTCTGCGTTGGGCATTCAAAGGTAAAAAAGAGGCCACCCGGTTTTTACCTCAGGCGGGTGTGCAGGAGAATGAAATTATTACCTCCAGTCGTTTTGCTGGGCCTATTGCGCAGGCATTAGCCGGAGGTAAATGGGAAGAGCTGCATCCGCAATTATTAGCGTTGGATTCAGTAGAGTTACTGCCCAACCTGGTAGTGCTGGAAGGCAAAGGAATCAAGGCATTCCGCTTCTGGGCAAAATTTATTAGCGCCAAAGGTGGGCCTGGTGCCGCTTCCCGGCAAGGACGTGTGTCTATGTACAGAGGATTGTTATTGGTAGGGATTTTTGTGTTAACGCCTATCTCCATCATCACTTCTCTTATACAATTAAATCTAAAGAAGAAGGAGCTGCATGGTGAGGTGGATTATTATAAGGGTATTGCTCTGCGTTAGCACCCAGTCCGAAGTTGACGCC
This sequence comes from Chitinophaga sp. 05T412, assembly GCF_056396465.1. NCBI lineage: Bacteria > Pseudomonadati > Bacteroidota > Chitinophagia > Chitinophagales > Chitinophagaceae > Chitinophaga > Chitinophaga sp. 05T412. Next base: position 598,324 of record NZ_JBFTLN010000001.1, on the reverse strand, counting down.
ATGGCGTGATAGTTGTAATTCCAATTAGAATTCTATATTTACGCCTGCATACGACGTATACTAAATTTAAATATGTTTATCACCGTGAGCTGGCTGGCAAGGCAAGGCAGTTCTGATCAGGTTTTACATGTAGCCTTAAAAGTCGAATAATTTTCAAATGAAGGAAGTTTATATTACCAGGCTGTCTAAATTTTTACCTAACAAGCCTGTTGAAAATGATGAAATGGAGAGCATTCTCGGCATGGTAGATGGAAAAGCTTCCCGTGCGCGTTTAAAGATCCTGGGTAACAACAAAATCAAAACACGTTACTATTCTTTAGACAAGGAGGGAAAATCTACGCATTCCAATGCAGAGATGACTGCAACGGCGGTAGAGCAATTGTTTGATGAGAAATTTCCGATCAGCAAATTACAGTTACTGGCTTGTGGTACTACGTCTCCCGATCAGTTATTGCCCAATCACGCGGCTATGGTACACGGCTTGCTGAAATGTCAGCCAGTAGAGCTTATAGCAGCAACAGGAGCTTGTGCAGCTGGTATGCAAGCTTTCAAATATGCCTGGATGTCTATTCGTTGCGGCAATACTTCCAATGCGGTAAGTACCGGCTCAGAGAAATTTTCTGCCTGGATGCTGGCGCAGAAATTTCAGCCGGAAGCTGAAAACCTGAAAAGCCTGGATGAAAATCCGATCATCGCTTTCGAAAAAGATTTTCTCCGCTGGATGTTATCCGATGGCGCCAGCGCAGCTTTGTTCCAGGATAAACCGAACGAAGACGGCCTCTCGTTACGTGTAGACTGGGTGGAAATCCTGTCGTACGCCAACGACCTGGAAACCTGTATGTATGCAGGTGCCATTAAACAACCCGATGGCAGCACCACTGGTTGGATTGACATGACACCGGAAGAGTGGGCACAACACAGCGTATTCTCCTTTAAACAAGACACCCGTTTACTGGGTAAAAATATAGTTCCTTCCGGAGCAAAAATGTGGAAAGAGCTGGTAGAGCGTCATGACATCAACCTTGAAGAGCTGGACTTCTTCCTGCCGCATTTATCTTCTGAATTTTTCAGATTGAAGATAGATGAAGAAATTACCCGTTTAGGCGTTCCCGTGAAACTGGAAAAATGGTTCACCAATCTGGCCAATGTAGGTAACGTAGGTACTGCATCTCCTTATCTGATGCTGGAAGAGCTGATGAATACCGGCCGCTTTAAGAAAGGACAGAAAATAGTGTTAATGGTTCCGGAGAGTGCACGTTTTTCGTATGCTTATGCGCACATTACAGTAGTATAAGCTATCACACTTTAAAACTGGCATCATGAAAAAAGAGGAAGTACCACAGGATAGCGATAACCTGCATGAAGGTACATTCAAGCAGATTATGTATGCAGTGGATAATTCTGGTAATTATGTGCAGGTGCAGAGTGCAGGCTGGGAACCGGAGAACATTGCACTAGACCAGGCCTGGGAGGAAGTAAATGAGCGAGTGAAAGCTGCCCGCGCCCGCGTGGTAGCAGGTGAAATCAGCCCCGTAGCCTATTACATGGAAAAGAATCTGATGGACCTGCCCTTGCTGGCAAGTTATGTAGGCAAATTTCAATGGCAGGTAAAAAGGCATATGAAGCCAGCTGTTTTTAAAGGGCTTTCCCAAAAAATGTTACAGCGCTATGCAGATGCCTTCAAAGTAAGTTTAACAGATCTGTTGGAGGCTAAATAGATAATTATGAATGCCGGATAGCTAAAAGCTAGTAGCTATCCGGCATTCGTAATTCTTTCAAAAAAAATTATGAATAATTCTTTCTTCCAACACACACAGACGGCGCATTGCGAGAGTGGTGTGATATCAAATTTGCTGGGCCATTATGGTTTGCAAATCAGTGAGCCTATGGCATTTGGTATTGGTGCAGGCATATTTTTCGGTCATCTTCCTTTTGTAAAGGTCAATGGTGTACCCGGTACCACTTACCGGATATGGCCAGGGGCCATTTTTCAACGGGTATGCAAACGCCTGGGGGTGAGAATGGAATCTGAAAAATTTTCTACGCCGGAAAAAGGGATGGCAGCACTGGACAAGGTGATAGAAGCAGGAATCCCTGTGGGCCTGCAGTCCAGCGTTTATTATCTTCCCTATTTCCCTGCTTCTTATCGTTTTCATTTTAATGCACATAACCTGGTGGTGTATGGCAAAGAAGACGGGCAATACCTGGTCAGCGATCCTGTAATGGATACTGTGACCACCATTGACCCGGAAAGTCTGGTACAAGCGCGTTTTGCCAAAGGGTTTCCGGCACCTAAAGGAAAAATGTATTACCCGGTACATGTACCACCTACTGCTTCTTTCGAGAAGCCCATCAAAGCAGGTATTGAACAGGCTTGTCATTTTATGCTGAAGGTGCCGCTGCCAATGTTTGGCGTGAAAGGTATCCGTTTCCTCTCCAAGCGGGTAGGCAACTATGCAGAAAATCCAGGCGACCGCAAGGCTACTTTATACCTGGGAAATATTATCCGGATGCAGGAAGAAATAGGTACCGGTGGCGCCGGCTTCCGTTTTCTGTATGCCGCCTTTTTACAGGAAGCAGCAGTGTTACTGAAGAAAGATGAGCTAAGTAAACTGGCCGGAGAACTCACCCAAACCGGTGACCTCTGGCGTAACTTTGCATTTGCGGCAGGCCGTATATGTAAAAGCAGATCAGCAGATAATGTATCCTACCGGGAGCTGAGTGAAATGTTATTGCAGTGTGCCGCTGCAGAAGAGATGTTCTTTAAGAAACTGGCCCACGTGAAGTGGTAATTAAATATGAAAGTGAAATGATGACCGGCATATCAGTGCATGAATTATATAAAACCTACAGCGGGAGCGCAGAGCCTACACTCAAAGGACTCTCGTTTCAGTTTGGGGAAGGGAAGATTGCCGGTTTGCTGGGACCTAACGGAGCAGGTAAAACAACCACCATTTCTATTTTATGTGGTATTGTACGCGGTGATAGTGGAGAAGTCATGATTCACGGCCTGAAGCAGAATGCTGCTCACCGCGAATCCATCAAACATATTATTGGCATTGTTCCCCAGCAAATTGCATTATATCCGCAGTTGTCGGCCGTAGAAAACCTTACTTACTTTGGTAATTTATATGGTTATAAAGGCAAGGCACTACGAGAAAAAATAATGCATTACCTGGAATTGTTTGGATTAGAAAAAAGCGCGAATAAAGAGATACATAAATATTCAGGCGGTATGAAGCGGCGCGCCAATATCATTGCTGCTATTTTGCACGACCCCAAATTATTGGTATTGGACGAACCTACAGCTGGCGTTGATGTGCAATCTCGCAGCCTGATATTACAGTTTCTGAAAGATTACAACCAGCAGGGAGCCAGTATCCTGTATACCTCTCACTTACTGGAAGAAGCACAATCGCTCTGTGAAGAAGTAGTGATTATGGATGAAGGAAAAATGGTGGTGCAGGGAAATCCACTGACCCTGATTGAGCAGCATCCAACCTGTAAAAACCTGGAAGATGTATTTCTTCATTTTACGGGTCATGCCCTGAGAGATTAATGAGAATAATTGAACGAATACTAAATGCGATCCGCTAAGAGCTATAGGCTATGCTAAGATTACTGGCAACAATAAGGAAAGAATGGCAACTGCTGTTACGTGATAAAACAGGATTAATACTCCTGTTTGTGATGCCGGTAGTATTGATTACAGTGATGGCCCTGATCCAGGACGCCCCATTTAAGGATTACCAGGATATTAAGTTTGATATATTAACGGTCGATAATGATCATGGACGCTTAGGTCGTTATGTGCGGGAAGGGTTGGAGTCAGGCGGACAATTTAACATCATTGATTCGCTGGATGGCCAGCCGGTCACGGCAGAGCGGGCAAAAGCGCTGGTGAATGAAGGAAAATATAAAATCAGCATCATTGTGCCGGCGGGTGCTACCGCAGCGATTGTAAGCAATGCAAACCGTATCGTTAACGACATCTCGCAACGTATGGGCATGTCGGTATCCTTACCAGTGAAGAAAGGAGCGGATTCACTGAATGTGACTATTTACTTCGATCCTGCTGCCAAGAAAGCTTTTAAAGGCGCTATTCATCAGGCGTTGGATAACTTTCTGACACAGGTGGAAACAGATATGTTGCTGGACCGGATCAAACATCAGTTACGCAGCAAGGATTCTACCGCAGCAGAAACAGATACCCTGCCCATCCGGTTGCAGGCTGTTGGATTGAAGGAATTAAGTACCGGTACGGCTAAGCAGCTGGATGTGATTTCTAACTCTGTACAGCACAACGTACCGGCCTGGAGCATATTTGCGATGTTTTTTATCGTGATTCCTATTGCTGGTAATATGATCCGGGAGCGGGAAGATGGTAGTTTGTTGAGAATGAAGCTGATACCCGGGTCTTACCTGGCTATTCTGGCAGGGAAGATGTTGTTTTTTGTAGGTATTTGTGTGCTACAGTTTTACGCCATGATGTTGGTGGGAATTTATTTGCTGCCGCATCTTGACTTACCGAAACTGGTGATGGGTCAACATCACGGAGCTACTGTACTGGTGGCTTCAGGAATAGGGCTCGCTGCTACCGCATACGGTATCCTGATTGGCACGATCTTTAAAACACCCAATCAGGCATTGAATTTCGGTGCTATTTCGATTGTGATATTGTCGGCTATTGGTGGGATTTGGATACCATTGGAGGTGATGCCGGCCAATATGCGGGCGCTGGGACATTTATCGCCACTCAGCTGGGGGCTGGATGCTATCAACGACATCTACCTGCGCAATGGCGATATTGAGTATGTGTGGAAGAATGTATTGAGATTAATACTCACAGGATTGGCTATGCTGGCCATAGCCGGGTGGGTAGAAAAAAGAAGAATGAACTGAGAAATGTTTTCAAAACAATAGTAAAACTGTATTTTTACCCCCCACAAGGGCGTTCGCCTGTTGTGAACAACAGGTGATAAACCTACAACATTATGGAAGAATTAAAAAAGAAACTGAAAGAGCAAATTATTGAAGCGTTGAATCTTCAGGATACTAAACCGGAAGATATTGATGACAACGCAGCATTATTCGGCGATGGGTTGGGACTCGATAGTATTGACTCCCTGGAGCTGATGGTGTTGCTGGAAAGACAATATCATATCAAAGTAGAAGATCCGCGTGAAGGTCGTAAGATCTTACAGTCTGTTCAGTCTATGGCAGAATTTATCCAATCAAAACAACCGGCATAAGTGGCTGCATGGCAGATAGAGTGTTTATAACAGGGATAGGAATGATCACCGCTATTGGTGATACGGTAGCCGGAAATTTGCGTAACCTGAAGGCACAGCAGAGTGGGCTGGGCTATAGTCAATACGTTGATACGATTCACAAAAACGTGTTGCCGGTAGCAGAAGTAAAGCATCCCAGCGAATCATTGTTTGCATTGGCCGGCATTCCGGAAAAGGAGGGGTTTACACGTACTACTTTACTGGGACTGACAGCTATGCGGGAGGCGTTGAAAGATGCCGGTATCGCAGATGTACAATCGGTTCCTACTGGTTTTATCAATGCCAGTACGGTGGGCGGTATGTGCGATACGGAGAAGTTATACTTTGATATTATAGACCCTGAAAAAACAGGATCTTTTTTGCAATATATCGATACCCTGGATTGCGCAGACTGTACACAACGTATAGCCGACATTATTGGATTCAATGAGCATATTGCTACCATCAGTACTGCCTGTTCCTCTTCTGCCAATGCGCTGATGTTTGGTGCACGCATGATTAAGCAGGGCATGTTGCCGAGAGTCGTATGTGGTGGTACGGAAGCGTTGACCCGTTTTACACTGAACGGATTTAACTCGCTGAAAAATGTGGATAAGCAGTTTTGCCGTCCTTTTGATCAGCAGCGTACCGGCCTGAATCTGGGTGAAGGAGCGGCTTATCTCGTACTGGAAAGTGAATCCTTTGCAAAGGCCAACGGTAGCCGTATTCTGGCGGAACTAAGCGGTTATTGTAATACCAACGAAGCTTTCCACCCTACCTCTCCATCACCGGATGGAGATGGCGCTTACGAAGCCATGAAAGCAGCGTTGGCCATGAGTGGAAGATCTTTGGAAGAAGTATCTTACGTCAACGTACACGGTACTGCGACCCTGAACAACGATGTTTCTGAAGGCAAAGCACTGGAACGCCTCTTTGGAGATAAGGTGCCTTTATTCAGTTCTACAAAGTCATTTACAGGACACACACTGGCAGCAGCAGGCGCTATAGAAGCGATCTATGCGACCCTGGCAATACAACACGGGCTTATCTTTCCTAACCTTCATTTCTCTGAAAGAATGGAGGAACTGAACATCAGTCCGGTAACCGAGCTGATAGCAGACTATCCCGTAAATCATGTTATTTCAAATTCATTCGGTTTTGGGGGCAACAATGCATCCCTGGTGATCAGCAAATATGAAGGTTAACTGTTACATACAAGGAATGGCGGCTATCTCCCCGCAGCCAACTTTTGATGGGGATATTTTTTCAACGCCACTGGTACATACAGATAGTAACCTGCTTGCCTGTATTGAACCCGATTATAAACCATTTATTCCCGGCAACAGTTTGCGCCGTATGTCACGCGTGCTCAAAATGGGCCTGACTGCCGCGCTCAAATGTACAGCCGACAGCGGTCTGGATACACCAGGCCCTATTATTACCGGTACCGGTAAAGGGAGCTTGCAGGATACTGAAAAGTTCATCAAGGAAATAGTAGAGTATAAAGAAACGGCGTTGAATCCTACTCCGTTTATTCAATCTACCTACAATTCTGTTAATGGTCTTATTGCCCTGCAACAGAAATGTACTGCCTACAATAATACGTTCGTTCATCGTGGTTTCTCGTTCGAAAATGCTTTGCTGGATAGTATCATGCTGATACAGGAAGGTGAGCCTCACACGCTGACCGGCGCTTTCGAAGAAATTACTGCGGAGCATTTTTATATTAAGAGTCGCATTGGTTTCTGGAAAAATGAATCCATTAACAGTGCTGATTTATGTGAGCACTTATCTCCCGGCTCTATTGCAGGAGAAGGCGCTACTTTTTTTACACTTACCGGCACGCCATCAGCGCATAGCTATGCCGCTATTTCTGGCTTCCGTATGTTGTATAAACCAACGCAGGATAAGCTCAACGCGGCGTTGAAAACAATGAGCGCCCAGCCTGATCTGATTGTTACCGGACGTAATGGCGATAGTAATTACGAGCATTTTTATAAAGAGTTGGATAGCTGTTATCCGGGGATTCCACAATTATGCTTTAAGCATTTATGTGGGGAATATGATACAGCCAGTGCTTTTGGATTGTGGTTGGCGGCACAAATAATTAAAACACAACAAATATCTGAGCAGTGGTTTCCACAGCAACAGCCGTTAACTACGCCTGTTAATTCTATTTTATTCTACAACCACTTTTATGGGGAACAGCATGTGATGTTGCTGTTGGAGAGGGTTTAGTGTTATACTTTCCTGGTTCTCCTCAAAGATCAATTTTACTTAATTATCAGATATTGTGAATTCATCAGTCACTGACTGATGAATTCTATGTTATTGATTTTCAGATTTTTATAATTAGCCCGCCACTGGCGGGCTAAATTGTCTTATGAAACAATTTCAATCAAATTGGCCCGTCAGTGACGGGCCAATTTGATTGAAATTGTTTGAAGCCCTGTTTTTATTAAACTTGACGATTGGGTGGGATAGCATTATCTGTTTGTTCATTCTGATAACATTTTTGATAGTGTTGCCGCATCTGGTAAAAATTCTTTCATGTCATCAGGTGCATCGCTAAAATGTTTATAGGTACCCACGCTCATCGCTTTATCGATAGATTTAATAGCATAATCTACTACGGTATTATCTTTTGATTTACAGAGTACAATGCCAATACTCGGATGCTCGTGTGGTAGTTTTATCTTATCATCTAATACATTCAGATAGAAGTTAAGTTGACCTGCAAACGCTGGTTTAAAATCTTTCCGTTTTAGTTCAATCGCTACAAGGCATTGCAGGTAACGGTTGTAGAAGAGGAGATCTACAAAAAACTCACTGTCGTTTACGGTTAATTTGTATTGATTGCCAATAAAAGAATAGCCTTTCCCCATACTCATTATGAACTTTTTAATATTGTTCACGATTTCACTCTCAAGTATGCCTTCATCATCGTCATCATCAATATTAACAAAGTCCAGCAGGTATTCATCCTTGAATACTTCGAGTGCTTTTGACTTAATATTTTCGGAAAGGGTTGTGTTGAAATTGTTGGGCATATTGCCCTGGTGTTTGAAAAGATTAGCGCTAATGTGATATGCTAATTCTCTTTTTGACCAGAATTGTTCTGCTGTTTGAGATATGTAGAAGAGCCGTTCATCCTCTTGTTTGCATTTTTCCAGGATGACAATATGATGCGTAAAACTAATGCTATAAAAGGTTTCCTGTAATTGCGCCGTCAGCGACGGCGTAATTACAGGAGTACTGTACGCATCGTGAAATTGGCGCATCTTTTTCAAGTTGGTATGTGAAAAACCCCTAAGGCCGGGCATTTCGCGTTGGAGATCTTGTGAGATTTGCTCTATTATTTTTGCTCCCCAATTCTCAGCATGTATTTTCTCAGAAAGCATTTGCCCTAATTTGAAATATAATTTCAATTGCTCCTGATTGGCCAATCTCATTGCGTGATACCGGCTTCGTATGATATTTTGCTTGATATCCTTGATGAATTGCTTGTATGAAAGGGTTGTGTCCATTGCGTTAAGTTGATAATCGTTTTGGTTAAACTTAGTGAGAGAAATTCGTTTATATCACCTGTTTGAAAATGGTTAGCAAACGTATAAACGGACACAAATGTAAGGAGGCCAAACAATTTAAGCTTGTGCATTTTGTTCATTGACAAAATGATCTGTTCATTGTCATTCATATTACCGGCATAGTAAGAATAAAAAAGGCGGAGATAGAAGCACCGCTTATATCTCCGCCTTCATCATCTTCCAAAATTATTTCACTCTATACACCGGATAACGTAAGTATTCCGGTTCTGCATAAGGTGAGTTTTTATAAATAAAACTCAGTTGTGCATCGGCATTATTTGCAAACGCTGTATCAGCGGATTTTTTCTTATTCAATGCTTCCTGTAACTCCGGATGTTGTTGTAAATAAGCAGCACCGGTATCTTCAAAAACATAAGGAGAATAACCTTCTTTTTGTCCGAGTATGGCATCAAAAAAGTTCCAGGCGAAATAGGAATCACCAGCGGTAGGTTCCAGTGTTTCCATCAAAAAGCGGTTGGCCGTTTGATTCATCGGGATGTAATAATCACCTTTGCGGAAATGGATGGAATCCATGCTGCTGCTGACTTTAATGTTGGTGTGCAGGTAGTGTTTTTCAAACGGTTTGGGATAGGTTTGAAAATCTGCTATGTGGTATACTTCTACATACACAGTGGTATCACGTGATAGTGGTTGTAGTTGTACATTATTATTTTTCAGGAGATGGATAACGCTCCACCAGCCCTGTGGTACGATATAGGCGCGAGGCTTCTCTACAAAATTTTCTTCCGTGGCAGTGTTGTAGAATTTTACCTGCCGGGTGTATGGTTTATTACGATCGTAGTATAAACGGGGTAGTCCGGAAATGGCGCTGGGCTTATGTCCTGATTCAAACCCGCGGAAGGTGATGAGGCTGTAGGTACTCATATCTGCCCGCCATGATAATGGAAATGTTTTTTGTGTGATCGCTGTTTGCCTGGCTTGTTCCCGCAGCTGTTTGATGGTTTCGCTGTGCGTGGAAGTAAACCGGATGAAGCATTCCATCAAGGCATAAGTAGCTTTAACACGGGCGGGGTAAGGCTTCAGCATATGTGTTTCCGGTACAAATCCGAAGGTATGAAACAGAGTAGTGTAGCCGGTGGAGTAGCGGGGGAGGTCTGCAAATTCCACCCATCCGCTGTCGGGTGTTTCGCCGAAGTGATTTACATAGGGAACGAGGTCGTAGCCCTTTGTTTTCATCAGGGCATATAGTCCGGGTTCAAATGTTTTGTTCATGAATTCGCCCATAGCGCCACCGAGCTTATTGTGCTGGGTGGTGAGCAGTGTCATGATGTGCTGGTAGTCGGCGCCATTGCTCACATGGTTATCCACAAATACGTCCGGATCGGTGAGGTGATAGATTTGCTGGAACGCTAAAGCGTTCTTTGAATCGGCTTTGATGAAGTCGCGGTTCAGGTCCAGGTTTTGGGCGTTGCCGCGGGAGCCGAAGGCGTCGGGACCGTTTTGGTCAACCCGGTACCAGGGGGAGCGGTTGAGCATGCCACCGATATTATATACCGGGATGACGGCCAGAATGATATTATCGGGGAGTTTTACTTTCCCCAGGGCGATATCGCGGAGGAGCATCATGCTGGCGTCTATTCCGTCGGGTTCACCGGGATGGATGCCGTTGTTGATGAGGATAATGCGTTTATTCTTTTTATGCAGGCTTTTAAAGTCGAAATCCTTTTGCGGGGAGTAGGTGACCAGGTGGAGGGGGAAGCCGGCATCGGTGGTGCCGATGGTTTGCAGGTGAATTTGCGGGAAGCGTTTGGCGAGTAGTTGGTAATATTGGATCACTTCCGGGTAGGTAGCGGTTTCCTGGCCGGCGCTTTTCTCGTATCGGGTGGTCAGGTCCTGTGCATAAGATCGTAATGGGAGGAGGGCGGCGAGGAGGATAATTATTTTTTTCATTATACGATAGTAGTAAATGGAAAAACAAAAAGCCCTTCCTTTGGGAGGAAGAGCTATAAATATTGTTACTGAAACAATTAAGCCATCGCTAAAACGCGCTTAGCCAGCTTGCTTTTCAGATTTGCTGCTTTGTTCTTGTGAATAACGTTACGTTTAGCAAGTTTGTCCAGCATAGAAGCTACCTCAGTTAAATCTTTCTCCGCTGCTGCTTTGTCAGTCAGTGCTTTCAGGTCACGGATGGCGTTACGAGTAGTTTTACCGTAGTAACGGTTACGCTCGTTGCGCTTTCTGCTTTGACGTACGTCTTTTTTCGTTGCTTTATGGTTTGCCATTTTTCAAATTTCAAGTTTCGGACGGCAAAGGTAACTATTTACCAAATAGAAAACAAACTAAATGTAGTTTTTCCGTCAAAGGGCAAATATAAGCTCCTTTTATCACAGATAATCACTTGATTTTTTCTGATTTTTTCCACCCGGCGTATCGAAAAACGAGCGATATTTGCAATCCCATATATTAATATATTGGGACCAACAGAAAAGTATTTGAACTGAAGATCAGCAAAACTCGTTGTAAATGAAGGACTTCTCATTCGTCACCAACTCACATCCTGCTTACATAGAATCGTTATATCAGGATTTCCGCAAAGATCCCAACTCTGTAGACCCGGATTGGGTAAAATTTTTCGAAGGATTTGATTTTGCAGTATCCAATGTAAACGGTAAAGCGGCATCAGCGCCAGTAGCAGGAGGCAGCACTTCGTTGCCTGTGAGCGACGACCAGTTGGCAAAAGAACTGGGCGTATACCGTCTGATACAGGCGTATCGTAAAAAAGGCCACCTAATTGCCAAAACCAACCCCATCCGTGAAAGAAAAGACAGGAAAGCCAATCTCGATCTGGCCAGCTTTGGATTAGGGGACGCTGATCTCAAAACAGAATTCTTTGCCGGAACCACCATCGGTGTAGGTAAAGCTTCCCTCGAAAAAATTGTTGCCTACCTGAATAAAATCTATGCAAGTTCAGTAGGATTACAATACACGTACATCAACGACCGGGATAAGGCGAAGTGGATGGAAAGAGAGTTTGAGAAGGTGATGTCACAGCCTTTGTCATTGGAACAGCGTCGTCGCATTTTGCAGAAACTGAACCAGGGCGTTATTTTCGAAAAATTCCTCCACACCAAATATATCGGACAAAAGCGTTTTGGTCTGGAAGGTGGTGAATCCACTATTCCTGCACTGGATGCCATCATTGATGTAGCCGCTGAATACGGCGTACAGGAATCTGTGATTGGTATGGCGCACCGTGGCCGTTTGAACGTGCTGGCGAATATTCTGGGTAAAACTTACGAACAGATCTTCAACGAATTTGAAGGCCTGGCCGTACCAGATATGACAATGGGTAGTGGTGACGTGAAATACCATCTCGGTTTCCGTTCCCAGGTAACCACCCCTTCCGGCAAACCAGTAAATCTGCAATTGATGCCTAACCCTTCCCACCTGGAAGTGGTAGATCCTATTGTAGTAGGTTTTGCACGTAGTAAAGCAGATGTGATTTACGATAGCGATTATGATAAAATATTGCCTATACTCATTCATGGTGATGCCGCCGTTGCCGGTCAGGGTATCGTGTATGAAGTAGAGCAAATGAGCAAACTGAAAGGTTACTACGTAGGTGGTACCATTCACTTTGTGATCAACAACCAGATTGGATTTACCACCGACTTCGATGACGCACGCTCTTCAGACTACTGCACCAGCGTAGCTTCTATTGTACAGGCGCCGGTATTCCACGTAAATGGTGATGATGCAGAAGCAGTAGTGAAAGTATCCCAGCTGGCTGCCCGTTACCGGCAGGAATTCAATGAAGACGTATTCATTGATATGGTTTGCTACCGTAAACATGGCCACAACGAGGGTGATGAGCCTAAGTTCACCCAGCCTAGTTTATATGCACTGATTGATAAACACGCTAATCCGCGTGAAGTATATACCCAGTTCCTGCTGAACAACGGCGAATCTGATGCCGCTGCTTTAGCCAAGGAAATGGAAAAAAGTTTCTGGGATGATTTACAGGCTCGCCTGGATGAAGTAAAACAGCATCCGCTGCCTTATGCTAACCAGAAGCCGGAAGAATGGTGGCAAGCCCTGCGTAAATCTACACTGCAGGACTTCGACGCTTCTCCGGTGACCGCTATTAAGGAAGACGACTTCAAACGTCTGTTCGATGCCCTGATGAAGTGGCCGGAGAACTTTGTTCCCCTGCGTAAAGTGAGCAAATTGCTGCAGGACAAGATCAAATTATATCAGGAAGAAGGTAAGGTTGACTGGGCCACTGGTGAGCTCCTGGCATACGCCAGCCTCCTGATTGAAGGTAAGGATGTTAGAATGAGTGGAGAAGACGTAAAACGTGGTACTTTCTCTCACCGTCACGCGGTATTGTTTGATGAAAATACCAACGAAACTTACAACCGCCTCAGTCATCTCCAGGAAAAACAAGGTAAATTCAGAATTTATAACTCTTTACTGAGTGAATATGGTGTATTGGGCTTTGAATATGGTTATGCCATGGCCAATCCCAATAGCCTCGTACTGTGGGAAGCGCAATATGGCGACTTCGTGAATGGTGCACAAACAGTGATTGACCAGTACATCAGCAGCGCTGAACAGAAATGGACTACGCAGAATGGCCTGGTAATGTTATTGCCTCATGGTTATGAAGGTGGTGGACCAGATCACTCCAATGCCCGTCCGGAGCGTTTCTTGCAACAGTGTGCAGAGGAAAATATGGTGATCACCAACATTACCACTGCTGCTAACTTCTTCCATGCGTTACGTCGTCAGTTGACCTGGCAGTTCCGTAAGCCGCTGATTAACTTCTCACCAAAAGCGAATCTGCGTCACGTGGGCGCTTATTCTGCTACGGAAGAATTTACTCAGGGTGGTTTCAAGGAAGTGCTGGATGATCCGTTTATCGATGATGCCGCAGTAGTGAAGAAGGTGTTGCTGTGTTCCGGTAAAATGTACTTTGACCTGAGCGACAAGCAAGGTAAAGATGACCGCAAGGATGTAGCCATTGTTCGTCTGGAACAACTGTATCCGCTGCCGGTTAAACAGCTGGAAGCGATTGCGCAGAAGTATAAAGGCGCTACCTTCTTCTGGGTACAGGAAGAGCCATTGAATATGGGTGCTGCAGCATACCTGCAAATGAACCTGAAGCAGATCAATTATGGAGTTATCAGTCGCAATCCGAGTGCGTCTACCGCTACCGGTTATGCGAAAGTGCATGCACGTGAGCAGCAACAGATTATTGATACGGCTTTTAACATCTAAAAAAAATAAAAGTATAAACAGTATAACCAGGATTTGCGTTAAGCTAACAGCTAAAAGCTAACCGGGTATCACCATCAACTGATTAAATATGGTTATCGAAATCAAAGTCCCTACGGTAGGAGAATCTATTAGCGAGGTAACAATTGCGAAGTGGTTGAAGAAAGATGGAGATTATGTGCAGCAGGACGAGGTATTATGTGAGATGGAGTCAGAGAAGGCCACCTTCGAACTGAATGCAGAAAAAGCGGGTGTTCTGAAGATTGCTGCGGCAGCTCAGGAAGGCGCTACTTTGAAAATTGGTGATGTAGCTTGTTCCATCGATACAGATGCAGCTGCACCTGCTGGTACAGCTGCGCCCGCAGCAGCTCCGGCAGCTCCGGTGGCAGAAGCCGCTCCGGTGGCGGAAGCAGCACCTGCGGTGAACAAGGGGACCATTGAAATGAAAGTGCCTACAGTAGGAGAGTCTATCAGTGAAGTAACACTGGTAAAGTGGATCAAAAATAATGGTGATTATGTAGAGCGTGATGAAGTAGTATGTGAGCTGGAATCAGAGAAAGCTACTTTTGAACTGAATGCAGAAGAAGCAGGCGCACTGATTACTGTAGCGAAAGAAGGCGATACTTTAAAAATAGGCGATGTTGCCTGTAAAATAGATACCAGCGTAGGCAGACCAGCAGGTAAAGCTGCACCAGCAGCGGCTCCAGCTGCGCAGGCGCAAAAAGCGGCACCACAGCCACAGCAGGCACCTGTTACCAGCATTCCAAATGATGTGAAAGCATCTCCGGTGGCAGCAGCAGTGATTGCCGACAAACACGTAGATCCATCCAGCATCAAAGGTTCCGGCGCTCATGGTAAAATCATGAAAGACGATGTAATGGCTGCCCTGCAAAACCCAGGCGTAGCTATTGGCCAGGAAATGTTTACCCGTCAGGAACGCCGCGAAAAGATGAGCAACCTGCGTAAAACAGTTTCGCGTCGCCTTGTGGAAGCTAAAAATACCACGGCTATGCTCACTACCTTCAACGAGGTAGACATGACCGAAATCATGGCGCTGCGTGCCAAATACAAAGAGGTATTCAAGAAACAGCACGAAGTGAACCTGGGCTTTATGAGCTTCTTCACCAAAGCATGCTGCTTCGCATTACAGGAATTCCCATCCGTAAACGCTTACATCGATGGAGAAGAACTGGTGTACCACGATTACTGCGATATCTCCATCGCGGTATCTGCTCCGAAAGGACTGGTAGTACCAGTGATCCGCAATGCTGAAAGCCTGGATATGGCGGGTATTGAAAAAGCAGTTGTAGAACTGGCTACCAAAGCCCGCGATAACAAATTGACTATGCCGGAAATGACCGGTGGTACCTTCACGATCACCAATGGTGGTGTGTTTGGTTCCCTGATGAGTACACCTATCATCAATATCCCACAATCTGCTATCCTGGGTATGCACAAAATACAGGATCGTCCGATGGCGGTGAATGGTCAGGTGGTGATTCGTCCGATGATGTACCTGGCGCTGAGCTATGATCACCGTATTATTGATGGTCGTGAGTCAGTTAGCTTCCTGGTACGTGTGAAGGAAATGCTGGAAAATCCTGAACAATTGTTGTTCGGTAAAGATCCGCTGAAGGCATTACTGAAACTCTAATCTTATCATTTATAAATGAGAAGGGCCGGTACTAATCGTATCGGCCCTTTTTGTTGTGGATCAATAATATTCATACAACTTCCATAATTTCTTTTGGCCATTTTCTGTTCTGTAGGCTTTGGTGACGCGACCGCATTTATCTTTTTCATAGTTGAAATAAGCCAGGGGAAAATGCTGACTGTTTCTCCAGTGATCTATAGTAGCAGGTAGTTGTTTGTTCGCCGATGCTGGTTCTGCGAGTAAGGCCAGGAAGCCGTAATTAGCATAGTGATATAAGCGGGAGGCAGTAAGAAAGTTATACTCGGGGTTTAACAGGTTGGATTTTGTATAGAGATACCTGTGTTCGTCGGGGCTTCTGTCGTACACCCCTTCTATCAGGCTATCTATCTCATAAGAAGTACCCGGATGCAGGAAGTAGCTGCTTTCTATGGCTTTGAATCCCTGTGGTGTTACAAAAACGTTTGGTACCCGGTCGTGGGCAGGCGTATTGTAAAGGAAGTACATGGGATTGGTCAGGGTGTTGAAAAGAAAGGAGTTGATATTTCTCAGGGTGTCATTCGTGTAGTTATAATCCGCAGTGCTGCCGTTGATCACTACCTGGTGAATGCTGTTGTTGGGGTTGTACAAAATGCCGATGGTGATCGTTTCCGGGCCATGTCAGCCGGTTCGGGACTCTGTTACCGCCGTTACTTTGGCTTGCTGATCATAGGTATATTCGCGTACATAGTTGACAGTGCCGCTGCTATCATAAGCCGTGATCTTTTTTACCGGGGTGTTGCACGCATATTGCGGCGGAATCTTCTTACAGGAAAATAATAGCAGGGCAAACAGCGCTATAGATAGCGCATGGCTACAGTACATCTTTTTCATAACAGGGAATAGTTTAGGGATCAGTGAAACGAATCTGCTGAAGATACAATACCGGCCTGCAATGTGGTCGCATCAGGATTAGGTGTATCTTCGCGTATGACCCGTTGGGAAAATTACTTAGCATCAGCAACAAAGATCATTGGCGCCTATCAGGGCAGCCTGCCATTGCACCATTTTTTAAAATCCTTTTTTAAGGAGCATCCCTACATGGGTGGGCGCGACCGGCGCTGGATTTCACAACTGGTATATCATTATTTCCGTTTAGGACATTGGGGGGCCTCTCTGCCCGTGAGTGAACGGGTAATTGCAGGTGCATTGCTGTGTGAAACTGCCCCGAATGATTTTCTGGCGGCGGTAAAACCTCAATGGAATGCGGTTATTACACAGTCGTTAGCAGAGAAAGCAGCCTTGCTATCTGCTGCATTAACACCTATTGATATTTTTCCTTTTTTAGAAGATTTATCGGCAGGGATTGATGCTAACACATACGCCTATACGATATTGAAACAGCCACGTTTATTTATTCGTGTTCGTAATAATAAGCTGGATAAAGTATTGCAACTGTTGGATAAGGCAGCGGTAGTATATGAAGTGTTTGCGAATAAAAGCACCGTGGCGTTGCCGAATGGAACTAAAATAGAGACGATTGTACCGGAGAAAAGCTGGTATGAGGTACAGGATGCTTCCAGTCAGCAAACCGGTGAATTGTTCAAGCCAGTGAAGCAGCAGCGTTGGTGGGATTGTTGTGCCGCCAGTGGGGGCAAGTCCATTCTGTTGAAAGATCAGCAGCCAGGCGTGCAATTGCTGGTATCAGACGTCAGGCGTTCTATCCTGGAAAATTTGCAGCAACGTTTTGCAGCAGCAGGCGTGAAAAATTATGAAGCGCGGGTAGCGGATCTGACATCGCCGCAGTTCCCTGCTTCGATGGGTAATCAGCAGTTTGATGGTATTATTCTCGATGCACCCTGCAGTGGCTCCGGTACCTGGGGACGCACGCCGGAGAGCATTTCTTTCTTCAAAACGGAAGAAATAGGCAAATTTCAGCGGTTGCAGCAACGTATAGCCCATAACGTAGTACCGTTTTTAAAGCAGGGAGGTAGTTTGATTTACATTACCTGCTCGGTGTTTAAGCAGGAGAATGAGGAGGTGGTGAGGTATATTGAGAGTATCAGTGATTTGAGACAACAGGAAGGTGGAGTGATAGCGGGGTATGATAAGGGCGCGGATACGATGTTTGCGGTAAGGATGTCGTAATCAATTAGTTAGTGTTTTGACAATAAAATTATTGTCAAACATTTTGACAATAGAATTTTTGTCAATAATTTTGACAAAAATTCTATTGTCATGAAAAACATTATCGGACTTCCGGCCAGAGGTGACAATTTTTATCAGCGTAGCCGTGAGGTAACCAAAGTAACCCAGGCACTGGACAACGGCAATAATATACAGATCACTGCTCCCCGCAGGGTCGGAAAAACCTCCATTTTATGGTATCTACTGGATAATAACATTGCCGCCCGGTATTATGTGTACGTGGATACGGAGAGTGTGGAAGATGCGTCTAATTTCTATCGTAAACTGTTGGAGGGAATTGTCAGCAACAGTGATATTTCCCGGTCTGTTAAATTACAGGCAGGCTTGAAAGACAAAGGCAATCGTTTTTTTCAACAGATTAAAAGCATTAAACTTTTTCAGGCGGCAATAGAATTTAATCATGAACCGGATGTGCGTGATTATTATGAAGAGTTCCGGCACTTCCTCACAGGATATGCCCATGTAGAGGATGTTGAATTGGTGCTGTTGATTGATGAGTTTCCACAAACCATTGAGAACATCCGGAAGAAAGATGCGGAAGCAGCCGTACATTTTTTGCAGCGTAAACGGGAACTGAGAATAGATCCTGTGATCTCCAAAAATATCCGGTTTATTTATACAGGTTCCATTGGCCTTAATCAAACGGTATCTTCCCTGAATGCCACCGCTACTATTAATGACCTTGCATCCATAGAAGTGGAGCCGCTTTCCGGTGCGGAGGCGTTGGAACTTTTTAATAAACTGTTGGCTACAAAATCCCGCAGCGTACATGCCAGTGCCGAAACAGCGTTAATGGAGATCCTGCAATGGTATATCCCTTTTCATATTCAGTTGATAGTACAGGAAATTATTCAAGCCACAGAGGATGGTGCTGAGGTGAACAAAGAAATTGTGGAAAAAGCAATTGAAGAATTGTTAAGTTTGAGGCATAAGAATCACTTTGATCATTACTATTCCCGTTTGAGAACACATTTTAAAGATGATGCGTTTAAATATGCGGATAGCTTGTTGAAAGAACTGGCAGTGAAAGGTACGCTCACTAAGAAGGACAGCCTGGAACTAGCCGTAAAATATCACCAGGAAGAAGATTACAGGAAAATTATTGAAAACCTGATGTACGATGGATATATCCATTACCATAGTGCATCAGGCATCTACCTTTTTAACTCACCGATCCTGAAGCGATGGTGGGAGTCATTTATTTGTTAGCTATGAGCAGCGTTTTACTATATAATCCCGACAGAAAGAATAAAGATGAGTTTATTGCCGAATTCGTGATCCGCACAAAGATCTTTGATGAGATGTGGGCGGATATTGTATCCGGCAAAATGAAAACACCAGAACAACATTATCTGTTGCTAGGGCAGCGTGGCGCGGGAAAAACTACCTTGTTACTAAGAATAAAATATGCAGTAGAGGATGATGTAAAATTATCCCAATGGTTGATCCCTGTTATGTTCGGTGAAGAGCAGTACAATATTGGGGAGTTGGGTAATCTATGGGAAAGAATAGCGGAGTACCTGGAGGATTATCACGGATTTAAAGGAATTACGGAAGAAATTGAACCATTTGTACTGCAGGATAACTATGAGGAAGCGGCCCTGAGAGTGTTGATTAAACACCTAGATCAACATAAGAAAAAAATAATTTTACTGGTTGATAATATTGGGCAATTGCTGGCAAAATTCAGCCAACTGGAAGTCCATCGGCTAAGAGAAGTTTTGCAGACTATCCCTCATTTCCGTTTGGTGGCTGGTTCACCGGTGACATTGGAAAGTGTATTGGATTATCAGCAACCGCTTTTTGAGTTTTTTAAAGTGATACAGTTAAAAGGTCTGACGGATGAAGAGAGCATAAAATTACTGCGTCAACTAGCATTAGTGCATCATGAAGAAGCAAAGATTGAGCGTATCATTCAGGAGTCACCATCTCGTATTACTACGTTGCGAACTTTATCAGGTGGTGTTCCCAGAACTATGGCGTTGTTGTTTGATGTTTTTGTAGACAATGAACATGGTAACGCGCTCAGTGATCTCGAGCGGGTATTGGATGCAGTAACACCATTGTACAAACATAGAATGGATGATTTGCCAGCACAGCAACAGAAGATTGTGGATATAGTAGCGATGCATTGGGAGCCGATTCCAGTAAAAGAATTATCTAAGCAGGTAAGACTGGATAGTAAACTGGTATCTGCGCAGTTAAGGCAGCTGGAGAAAAATCAAGTAATTGAAAAACGTACCACGAATACCAAAAATAATTTGTATCTATTACGGGAGCGATTTTTTAATATTTGGTACCTGATGAGGTACGGTAGAAAGCAGAATAGGAATAGGGTTATATGGTTGGTCAAGTTCCTTGAGGCATGGTGTGATAAGGGCGAAATAGAGCAACGGGTAAAAAACTATATAGAAAAAATAAAGAAGGGATTGTTGGATAAAAATACACAGGATGTATATGGGTTAGCATACACTTTTTTTGCAAATATTACTCCCGAAACTAAATTTTTGCTAAAAGAAAATACACCTGAATATATAAGTACCAATGTAACCCTGAAGGAGCCTGAATTTTACAAGTTGCTACTCAGTACATTAAAGGAGAACGATAGCACAACCTTTATTAGGATTGCTAATTCAAGAAATATGGCGGACATAGAGGAAAGAGATCGATTCTATGAATTTCTACAAAAGAATTTTGAGGAGATTGAAGCCCTTTTTCAAAAGAATAGACAGGTCTACGGAAATCATACATTAAGCGCGCCATCCGTATATTTTGCCTTGTTTTTTGCGAAAAGTCATGAAATTTTTGTGAGGCATATAATTCTTGGAAAGTACAAGCAGAATCAATCTTCGGAATTAATGATGATGGTTGATGTTCTATTAATGCAATTGTCTACATCTACAGTATTAAGTGAGTTTGAGGCGTCTACTTTAATTTCTATAATTGTTATGTTATTTGCCATAGGCCATAATAAAGTTGCATTAAAGATACTTGAGGTAGCTAATTTTGACGAATTACAGGAAGTTTTTTGGAAGCAATTGGACGAGTATATCAGGTCAGGAGTATCGGAGAAACAATCAGAAGATAGTTTGACCTTTAGTAAAACTATGATAGAATATATCAACAATATGCGGAAAGTATTAAAGGATGCTCAGCGCGATCTTGAGCTATCAAAAAAAGGGTGAGAAGACTTCCATCTTCCCACCCCTTTCATTTATCTATTATCTATCTTATGAATTAATCTATAATCTTATCGGCATGGCGCGTTGAATAATTCCACCACCCACCACATCATCGCCTTCATAGAAAACAGCTGACTGCCCAGGGGCAATTCCTTTAACGTTTTCATAGAAGCTCACTTTTACCTGGCCATTTTCGTTGTACAGGTTACTGAGTGCACCTTTATCCTTGTAGCGGATTTTGGTGATGGCTTCCATGCCTTCCGGAATGGTATCATATTTACCCATGTTGATACCGCTGACCATCATGTCACTTTTCTGCAGCTCGTCTTCGTTACCAAGCACGACAGTATTCGTTTCCGGGATAATTTCTGTGACGAATACGGGGCGTCCAAGGGCAATATCGAGCCCTTTACGCTGCCCAACGGTATAGAAGGGGTAACCCTTATGTTTGCCTACGATGGTGCCATCTGCGAGCACAAAATTGCCGCCGTTGACCCTTTCTTCCAAACCTTCTACTTTTCTCTTCAGAAAACCGCGGTAGTCGTTGTCGGGTACGAAGCAAATTTCATAGCTCTCTGCTTTTTTAGCCAGTTCCGGATAACCGAAGTCGAAGGCCATCTGGCGGATTTCAGTTTTACGGTAAGGGCCTAAAGGCAGCAGGGTGCGTGATAATACATCCTGTTGAATGCCCCAGAGTACGTAGCTCTGGTCTTTGGTGTCGTCGAGTCCTTTGCTGATCACGTAACGGCCGTTGGTATGCTGACGGATTTTTCCGTAGTGACCAGTGGCAATGAATTCACAGTCCATGGCGTCGGCACGTTTCATCAGTGCGCGCCATTTTATATGGGTATTGCAGAGTACACAAGGATTAGGTGTGCGTCCGGCAATGTATTCATCAACAAAATTATTTATAACGAAATCACCAAATTCATCGCGGATATCCAGCACAAAGTGCGGGAATCCATGATGCACCGCGGCGGCGCGGGCATCGTTAAAAGAATCGAGGTTACAGCAGCCGGTTTCCTTTTTACTGGAACCCGCAGATGCATAATCCCAGGTTTTCATGGTGATACCCACCACTTCATACCCCTGTTCATGCAACATCAGCGCTGTAACAGTACTGTCTATACCACCGCTCATGGCTACCAGCACTTTACCATGCTTGCTCATTTGAAAAAGTTTAAGGATGCAAATTTACTTAAAATCCGGCCAACCGCCATCTGCCCATTATTGATCCTGACAATGAGCCAATTGATTCTGATTATATCATTGATATAATTTTCACGTCTTTTGGCGATTATTTCCCGAAAACTATAAATTCTTAATTGTGAATTATATATTTATTAGTTTTAGCAACCTTTTAGCATAAAACTATCATAATGCTACCTATATTAAATAAAGAGTATATATTAAAGCAGCCCCATTCCGGCGTTCATGAAAAAGCATTCACCTTCCCGGAAAAGATCCTGCAATTTGGTACCGGCGTGCTTTTACGCGGGTTAGTCGACTATCTGGTAGACAACGCCAACCGGCAGGGTATTTATGAAGGAAGAATCGTGGTGGTAAAATCTACCGATGGTGATACAACAGAATTTTCCAGCCAGGATAATCTGTTTACTACCCATGTTAAGGGGGTTTCTCAGGGAGAACTGGTAGATAACGTGCTGATTAACACTGCTATTAGCCGTGTTTTGCAATCGAATGCAAATTGGCAGGAGATTTTAGACGTTGTACATCAGCCCGCTTTGCAAACCATCATTTCCAACACTACGGAAGTAGGAATTCAGTATATGGCGGAAAAAATAGGCGAAAATGCGCCTGTTTCTTATCCGGGTAAACTGTTGGCGCTGCTATGGGAACGTTATACTTATTTTGAAGGCAAGGCGCACACCGGCTTTGTAATTGTACCCACAGAACTGGTGGTAGACAATGGCCGGTTATTGAAAGATATTGTACTGCAACTGGCTGCATATAACAATATGCCCGCTGCGTTTATAGACTGGATTCATTCCGATAACCATTTCTGTAATTCACTGGTAGACCGTATTGTACCCGGTAAGCCCCGCAACCTGGCGGAAATAGCTACTACCGCCGGTTATACGGATCAACTGTGGATAGAAGTAGAGCCTTATTTATTATGGGCCATAGAAGGAGATGAATATGTTCGTAGCGTATTGTCTTTTTTTAAGGGAGATGAAAACATGTTCATTGTTCCTGATATCACTCCGTTCCGTGAACAGAAGCTACGCTTACTCAATGGTAGCCATACGGCTGCTGTGCCGCTGGCTTTCCTGTCGGGGTTGAATACCGTATATGAAGCCATGCAGGACGAATACATGCGTGATTTCTTCCGTGCGGTGGCATTACAGGAAATACTGCCTACCATTGTGGATACCTGTCCCACCGCTACTGCATTTGCTTCCGATGTACTGGACCGTTTCGCCAATCCCTTTATTGCGCATAAGCTGATCAGCATTACCTTCCAGGAAAGTTCCAAGATGAATGCCCGCAACGTGCGTACGTTGCTACGTTACTATGAGAAATTCAATGCGTTGCCGCCACATTTTTGTTTAGGCTTTGCCGCCATGCTGGTATTCCTGCAGCCGGTAAGAGAGGAAAACGGAAAGTATTTCGGAAACAGGGAAGGGGAAGAATACGTCATTACCGATGATAACGCCGCTATTTTTGCCGCATGGTGGAAACAGCATTCCAGCATACCTGAAATGGTGGCCGGCATTTGCAGCGATCTGCGTTTGTGGGAAACAGATTTGACTGCGATCCCAGGCTTTGCAGCTAAAGTGGCCGACGAGGTAGCTGCCCTGAAAAGTAATGGCGTGAAAGCATATATAGCATCACAGCGTTTCAAAAAATAATCATTTACCATGAAGACCTTTTTATCTGAAGATTTCTTACTGCAAACGGAAACGGCTAAACGATTATATTTTGATTATGCCGCTTCTATGCCGGTCATTGATTATCACAATCACCTGCCACCAGATGAGATTGCGAATAATAAAACTTTTGAAAACCTGTATGCCATCTGGCTGAAGGGGGATCACTATAAGTGGCGGGCTATGCGCGCTAATGGCGTTGCGGAAGAATTTATCACCGGGGCGACGGACGACTATACGAAATTCCGCCACTGGGCTGCTACGGCGCCTTATACCATGCGGAACCCCTTGTATCACTGGTCGCATATGGAGTTGAAAAATCCATTTGGCGTTACTACCCTGCTGAATGAAAAAACGGCGGAGAAAATATACCAGGATTGTAATGCCCAGTTGCCTGGTTTATCTACCCAAACCTTATTACAACATTATAAAGTAGACACCCTGTGCACCACGGATGATCCTACGGATTCACTGGTGCATCACCGGGCTATTGCCAATCAGCCGTTCGGTACGCGTGTATTGCCTACGTTCCGGCCCGACAGAGCCATGGCGGTAGATAAACCGGCCACATTTCAGCTGTTTGTGCAGCAGTTGTCGGATGTGGTGAACAAGGATATCCAACGATTTGACGACCTGTTGTCGGCCTTACAAAGCAGGCACACTTATTTCCATGAAGCGGGATGCCGCCTGAGTGATCACGGGTTAAGCACCTTTTATTTTAGGCCCGCTACCGATAAGGAACTGGAAACGATTTTCAATAATGCCCGTCATGGTACCGCTGCTACACCGCATGAAGATGCGCAGTTTAAAACAGCGGTACTGCTGGCCGTTTGTCGCTGGAACCACGAACGTGGCTGGGCGCAGCAGTTTCACGTAGGTGCTATCCGCAACAATAATTCCCGGCTGTTACAGCGTTTGGGGGCTGATGCGGGCGTGGATTCTATCGGCGACTGGAACGTGGCGGAAGCGATGAGTGCTTTCTTTGATACGCTGGATAAGCAGGATCAGCTGGCCAAAACTATTGTATACAACCTGAATCCTTCCTACAATGAAGTATTTGCTACCATGGTGGGTAATTTCCAGGACGGCACTGTGGCCGGTAAAATGCAGTTTGGCTCCGGCTGGTGGTTCCTGGATCAGAAGGACGGTATGGAAAAGCAGATAAATGCGTTGAGTAACATGGGGTTGCTGAGTCGCTTTGTAGGTATGTTAACAGATTCTAGAAGTTTTCTATCTTATTCCCGACATGAATATTTTCGCCGTATTTTGTGCAACCTGATCGGCAAGGATGTAGAAAATGGCGAGTTACCAAATGATATTGCCTGGTTGGGGAAAATGGTACAGGACATTTGTTACTATAACGCAAAAGCATATTTTGGATTTTAATGAAGCCGGTAAAAGTTATCACGTTCGGAGAAATATTATTGCGCCTGTCGCCAGAGCTGGCGAACAACACGGCCGCTATTTATGTAGGTGGCGCGGAAGCCAATGTAGCTGCGGCGCTGGCCCAGTGGGGAACAGACGTAGCCTATATCAGCAAGGTACCTGACAATGGATTGTCCAGGGATGTGCTGCAACAGCTGAGTCACCGCGGTATTCACACTGACCGTGTATTATGGGGTGGCGCGCGTATTGGTATTTATTACCTGGCGCAGGGCAGTGACCTGAAGCATGCAGAAGTAGTGTACGACCGCGCCTGGTCGTCGTTTAGCCAGATTGTACCCGGCACGGTTAACTGGGATGAATTGCTGGGAGATGCCGAATGGTTTCACTGGAGCGCTATTACGCCAGCGCTGAACCCGGATGCCGTTGAAGTGTGCAAAGAAGTATTGCAGGCCGCTACGCGTAAGGGAATGATCATTTCTACGGATCTGAACTACCGCAGTAAGTTGTGGCAGTATGGAAAGAAGCCGGTGGACGTGATGCCTGAGCTGGTGCAATATTGTGATGTGATCATGGGAAATATCTGGGCGTCCAACAACATGTTGGATACAGCGTTGGATGCGGTAGCGCTGGAAGCCAATACCAAAGCGGTTTACCTGCAACAGGCAGCGCAGGTAGCGGCGGAGATCACGAACAGATTTTCCCGTTGCAAGCGGGTAGCCTTTACGTTCCGCTTCAGTGATGCGCCTACGCACAATCGTTATTACGCATTTTATTATCATGCCGGACAGGTGAGTATTTCGCGTGAATACGATACCCATGAGGTGGTAGACAGAGTAGGTAGTGGCGATTGTTTCATGGCCGGATTGATACATGCACAGTTGCAGGGATTGGATGATCAGGGAATCATTTCTTATGCCGCAGCTGCTGCTTATTCCAAATTTTTTGTGAAGGGGGATTTTAACACCACTTCTGCTGAAGACATAAAAAAACTGATTTAATATGGCACCAGGTACAGATGTAATTATAGCTGCGTTTGAGCAAACCGGCATTATTCCTGTTTTTTATCACGATGATGCGGAAGTGTGTTTGCAAGTACTGCAGGCTTGCTACGACGGTGGATTACGGGTATTTGAATTTACCAGCAGGGGAGAAAATGCGCGTAAGAATTTCGCTATGCTGCGGGATAAGAAGTTGGCGGCGATGCCTGACTTGTATCTGGGTATTGGCACCATTAAAAACGCCGCAGATGCCGCGGTGTATGCCGGTATGGGAGCTGATTTCATTGTATGTCCGGTCACTGATCCTGAGACGGCTGCATTTTGTAAGTCGGAGAATATATGCTGGATTCCTGGTTGTATGACGCCGACAGAAGTATCAGTTGCAGAAAAAAATGGTGCGCAGCTGGTGAAACTGTTTCCGGGTAATGTGCTGGGGCCGGGTTATGTAAGAGCTATTAAGCCGTTGTTCCCACAAATTAAATTTATGCCAACGGGTGGAGTAGAACCTACGCAGGTGAGCATGGATAGCTGGTTTGATGCAGGTGTGGTATGCGTGGGAATGGGTTCCAATTTATTATCTAAAGCCCTGATTGACAGTAAAGACTGGCGATCCCTGAAAGAGAAAATAATGCAAACGTTTGCATTTCTCAAAGCGATGAAGTAACTTATGCTCTCTATAAATTCCAATTAGAATGAATTCCACAACTTTAGGTAAGTATCGCTGGCGGGTATGTGCGCTGTTATTTGTAGCCACAACGATTAACTACATAGACCGGCAGATACTGGGGTTATTGAAAACTGATTTATCCACTGAATTTGGCTGGTCAGAGAAAGACTATAGCAATCTGGTGATGGCCTTTTCCGCGTCTTATGCGGTGGGCTTGTTGTTTTTCGGTGCATTGGTAGATAAGATAGGATCTAAGCTGGGTTATACTGTTTCTGTAATAGTATGGAGCATATCGGCGATGGCGCATGGCCTGGTGCGTTCAACGCTGGGTTTTGGCGTGGTAAGGTCTATTTTGGGAATCAGTGAGGCGGGGAACTTCCCGGCGGCGATTAAAGCTACGGCAGAGTGGTTTCCTAAGAAGGAGCGGGCATTGGCAACAGGGATTTTTAATTCGGGGTCTAATATTGCCGCAGTAGTGGGGCCTTTGATGGTATACTGGCTGGCTAATAATCATGGCTGGAGGAATGCTTTTGTGTGGACGGGCGCCATTGGTTTCATCTGGTTGATTTTCTGGTGGGTGATGTATGAAGTGCCATCGCGTCATAAGAAAGTATCTAAAGCGGAGTTTGATCATATACATTCCGATCAGGAAGTAGAGGTAGCGCAGCCGAAGAAGGTAAAATGGGTGAAGCTGTTAGGTATCCGGCAAACCTGGGCGTTTGTGTTTGGTAAATTGCTGACAGATCCGGTATGGTGGTTTTTCCTTTTCTGGTTACCGGGTTACCTGGAATCTATATTCCATATAAATATGAAATCCAGCCTGGGCTTACCGATTATTATTATTTATTCCATTTGTAGCTTTGGCAGTATTGGTGGAGGATGGTTATCTTCTCACCTGATCAAAAGCGGGTGGCCGGTTTTCAAAGCGCGTAAAGTGTCTATGCTGGTATTTGCGTTATGTGTATTACCAATTGTATTCATACAGTATTCCAACAATGTATGGTTAGCCATTGCGCTGATTAGTTTGGCTACAGCGGCGCATCAGGCCTGGTCGGCTACTATTTTTACCACGGTGTCTGATATGTTCCCTAAGCGTGCAGTGAGTTCAGTGGTAGGTATTGGTGGCATGGCGGGTTCTATTGGAGGTACTTTATTTCCCATTGTGATTGGTACCATGCTGAACCACTATAAATTGATCGGGAATATTGGTGTTGGTTATAATATCCTGTTCTCGATTTGTGCAGTGGCTTACCTGGTAGCGTGGGGTGTGATGCACTTGTTTGCGCCTAAAATGGAACAGGTACAATTAGATTAATAGTTATTAGTAAGATATAAAAAGAAAACGTCCGGGCAGAAGTCCGGACGTTTGTTTTTATTCTTATGAGTATCAAAAATTAGTCGATGGCAGGTGGTGTTGCACTTACAGCGACACACCTCTTTTCCATGGGATGAAATCATCCTGGTTGAGTTGTTCCGCTTTGGTATGTACTTCACCGCTGGCGGTTTTGATCACGTATTCGAGAATTTCTTCTCCCATGTCCGCGATGCTATGTTCGCCGCTGATGATAGTACCGGTGTTGATGTCGATAATATCTTTCATGCGGGTAGCCAGTTTGGTATTGGTAGCCAGTTTAACAACCGGTGCAATGGGGTTCCCTGTAGGGGTACCCAGTCCGGTGGTAAACAGCACTACGTTAGCGCCGGAACCTACTTCTGCAGAAGTAGATTCTACGTCGTTGCCCGGAGTGCACAAGAGGTTCAGTCCTGGTTTGGTCACATATTCCGTGTAATCCAGTACATCTGTTACCGGTGAGGTACCGCCTTTTTTCGCAGCACCAGCGGATTTGATGGCATCGGTAACGAGGCCGTCTTTGATATTTCCGGGAGAAGGGTTCATATAAAATCCGGAGCCAACAGATTGTGCCTGGTTTTCATACGCACGCATGATGCGGATGAATTTATCGGAGGTTTCTTCTGTCTGGCAGCGGTTAATGAGTTCCTGTTCTACGCCGCAGAGTTCTGGAAATTCGGAGAGGATGGAAGTACCGCCTAAAGCTACCAGGAGGTCGGACGTATGTCCTACGGCCGGGTTGGCAGAGATACCGGAGAATCCATCGGAGCCGCCGCATTCGAGTCCAATCACCAGTTTGGAGAGTGGGCTGGGTTCGCGTGTTTGTTTGTTCGCTTCTACCAGTGCCAGGAAAGTATCTTTAATGGCGGCAGATAACATCGCGAATTCGGAAGCGCTCTTTTGTTGTTCGTATACTAATACCGGTTTGTTGAAAGCCGGATTGAGTTTCTTTAATGATTCCTGCAGAATGGATACCTGTGCATGTTGGCAGCCAAGGCTCAGGATGGTAGCACCAGCCACGTTGGAGTGGTGGATGTAACCGGCCAGCAGCGCGCATAAAGCGTCGGAGTCCTGGCGGGTACCGCCGCAGCCACCTTCGTGGGTGAGGAATTTGATACCATCTATATTAGGGAATATTACGTTACGTTTAGCCGTATCCGTTATAGCATCTGCTTCGTAGTTTTTAATGGCTTCCATGTTACCGCTTTTATAGAGCGATACCAGGTCAGTCACCTGTTCATTGTATACTTCAGCGGGTGCAAATCCGAGTCCTTTTTCGAAGGCGGTTTTGATAACGCCCACATTTCTGTTTTCACAGAATACCAGTGGAATTACCAGCCAGTAGTTACGGGTACCTACCTGTCCGTCATTACGACGGTAGCCCATGAAGGAGCGGTCTTTCCATTTGCTCACATCGGGCGCCTGCCATTCCAGGGAGCTGTCTTTTTCATGAAATGCGTTGGCATCATGTACTACATTCTCGGTCGTAAGACTTTCACCTTGCAGAATTTTTTTGCTGGCTTTACCTACCAGTACGCCGTACATGGTAATAGCTGCGCCTTCCCCGACATCGGTGATCAGGAATTTATGTTTCGCAGAAATGTTTTGCTGAAGTTGAATGTTATGGCCGTTAAATGATATATCGGTTCCTACTGGCATATCTTGGAGGGCTACCAGCACGTTATCGTCAGGATGTATTTGTAAGTAAGCGTTCATGACTGCTAAAGTAATAAATATGCTCTCTGGTCGATGATACTAAAATATTAATCCTTGATAACATTTTGACTATTTGATAATCCCCCTGAAAACTCGGATGGTAGCATGTTAGGAATGAGTTATAAAATGTTAAATCGCTATTAGCGCGGGGCAGTCATGGAACGTGGCGGCTTCCTATCTCCCGAAAAAATATTTATGCAAACGTTTGTAATTTTCAATTTATTCGATAAATTTGAATTCAGCAAGTGTATATCACCTGTCGATAAAAGAGTATCAAAGCCAAAATTAGTATAATAATCAATTAGTTAGGAGTTTTCCAATCCGAAATTTAAGTAATTCTAAATCTAAGACACACAACAGTGAACAATGCGCTATTCTTCCATTAAGATGCCATTACTTCATTAATTTAATGCAAACGTTTACATAAAAACACGTTTATGAAAAAACTGCTAGGGGCTTCACTATGCATATGGGGAATATGTGTAGTTCAGACAGCTATTGCCCAGGAAAAAAAATCTATTAAAGGAACCGTTAAAGATGCACAAGGCGCCACTATTCCCGGTGTAACAGTAGGCATAAAACATTCGGCTGTTGGCACCGTTACCACCGCCGATGGGGTATTCCACTTAAACGCATCCGAAAAAGACACACTGGTGCTCAGTTTCATCGGATATGATAAAAAAGAGATTCCCGTTAATAAACAAACCGACTTACACATAAAACTTGATGCCACCGCTACCAGTCTCAATGAAACGGTAGTAGTAGGTTACGGTGTACAAAAGAAAGTCAACCTCTCCGGCGCAGTAGCCAGCGTGAACTTCGATAAAACCATGCAAGCCCGCCCGGTAACAGACCTCAGCACCGCCCTGAGCGGAATGGCTCCCGGTGTAAGCATCTCACAGGCTTCCGGTCAACCGGGCCGTGAAAACGCCACCATCCGCGTTAGAGGCGTAGGTACCCTCAACGATGCCAACCCCTTTATCCTCGTAGATGGTATTGAAAGCAGCATGAGCGATGTGAACATGGCCGATGTGGAAAGTATCTCCGTACTGAAAGACGCATCTGCCGCAGCTATCTACGGTTCCCGCGCTTCCAACGGCGTTATTCTCATCACCACCAAAAAAGGAAGAAAAGGCAGGACTACCGTGTCTTACAACGGCTACTACGGCGTACAAAAAGCGACCAAACTCTTTGACATGGTCACTGATTACGCTACTTATATGCAGATGATGAACCGCATCGCAATAGCCGATAATCCGGCCGCCGCACAGCCCTTTAAACAAGCCACCATCGACTCCTGGAAAAATGCGACTGATAAAACGCTGTTTCCTAACACCAACTGGATGGACGTACTCTTCGGCCAGGGACAACTCACCGGACACACCGTATCCGTTGCCGGCGGTTCAGAAAAGACCACTTATTATATGTCGCTCGACTACCTGCACAACGAAGGTATCATGAAAAATACCAGCCAGGACAGGTACATGGTACGCCTCAACGCAGATCATGAAATCAGCAAAAAAATAAAAGTAGGTGCTAACATCGCGCTCACCTGGAAAGACCGCAAAGAGCCACAGGACGTAGGTACCATTCTCGGCAATGCGGCCAGCACTACTCCCGGTATGACCCCTAAAATTGTTGATGCCAGCGGAACCCGCTACGGTGGCCGTAATACAGATGATGAAAACGGACAGCTGGATAACCCGCTACAATACGTGGAAACCTGGAACCGTCCTAACCGTCAGCAAAGAACGTTCGCGAAAGTATATGGCGAATGGGCCATCCTGGATGGATTGAAATTCCAGCTGAATGGTGCCGCCGATTTCTTCAACATGGGACAAAAAAGTTATGCATTAGCCGGTGCCATCCAAAACAGATGGAACTTTCAGAAGAACGTGATTGCACAGCAACTGGATCAACAACCTGCTACGTTAGCACAACTGGATAGTACTAACCTGCACCTGACTTCCTTTGCTACACTGAACTATACCAAAAACATCGGAAGAGATCATCACTTCAATGTACTGGCCGGCGCCAGCCGCGAGTCTGTTAAAGGCACGCTGTTTACCGGCAGCATCCAGAACTTCCCTACCAACAACACCTGGGAACTGGGCGCTGGTTTGGAACAACCGAAAGTAGGCGGTACTTCTGACCTCTATACTATCATTTCTTATTTCGGTCGTATTAACTACGACTATAAAAATAAATACCTGCTGGAAGCCAATCTGCGCAGAGATGGATCTTCCAAGTTCCGTTCCGGCTTACAGTATGGTACTTATCCTTCCTTCTCTGCCGCATGGCGTATGCTGGAAGAACCTTTCCTGAAAGATGCGATACCTGGTTGGGTAAACAATTTAAAACTGCGTGCTTCCTGGGGTAAATTGGGTAATGATCGCATCAGACCCTTCTCTTTCATGAACCTTTATTCTGCCGGACAAAATTATTCTTATGGTGGTACCATTGCAGCAGGACTATCCCCCACCACTATGGCGAATCCTGATATTACCTGGGAGAAAACCACCACCACCAACCTCGGTCTGGATGCCAACCTTTTCCAGGATCATTTCAGCATGAGCTTCGATGTATTTAATCGCCGTACTTCAGATGTATTGGTACAATTGCCATTATCTTCTTTGTATGGTGGTTTAACTACGCCGTTCCAGAATGTGAGTATTGTGGAAAACAAAGGTTGGGAGCTGACGATGACCTACAATAATAAAGCAGGCGACTTCAGTTATGGTATATCCGGTAACGTTAGTAACATCAACAACAAAGTAGTGAAGTTCCGCGGTGATGCATTCAGCCCACTGTCTGGCGCTGCCGTTATTAAAGAAGGCTGGTCAATTGGCTCTCTGTATGGCTTACAGACTGCCGGTATTTTCCAGAATGATGATGAAGTAAAAGCCTGGGCATCTCAGCGTAGTGCTGGTTTGAATAAGCCGGGTGATCTGAAGTTTGTGGATATGAATGGAGATAAAGTAGTGAATGGCAGTGATCGTGTAAACATGGGTAACACCATTCCTAAATGGTATTATGGTCTTAATCTGAATGCCGGTTACAAAGGCTTTGATCTGGCGTTATTATTCCAGGGTGTCGGCGGTGTTAACCGTTACTACCAGGATAACTGGTATACCACAGGTATCCGCTCCGGACGCGAAATTAACGCCGACTTTCTGAATGCCTGGACACCGGATAATCGAAATACCAATATCCCGCGTCTGACCTCTGCTGCCAATACGGATAATACACAAGCCAATACTTTCTGGGTACAGAATGCATCGTTTGTGCGGTTGAAAAATATACAGTTGTCTTACACTTTTCCGAAGTCAATGTTTAAGAGCACCCTGCAAAGTGTGCGTGTATACGTGAATGCGCAGAATGCCTTTACCTGGACTAAATTCAAAGGATTAGATCCGGAAGTAAGTGATTACACACAGCCTGGTATTCAGTACCCTAATGTGCGCGTGATTACAGGTGGTGTAAACGTGATCTTTTAACTATTAAACTGTAAGAAATGAATAAGATATTAACCGCCATCTGTGCATGCAGTTTATTAGCACTGGGCGCCTGTAAAAAAGATTTCCTGAATGTAACGCCTACTGATAAAGTATCTGATGCCGGATTCTGGAAAACAGAGAAAGATGCGAATGCCGGAGTGAGCGCTATATACAACGATTTGCAGAACAATGATATTTATGGTTTGTATGTATATAACGATGGATTAACGCCTTCCGCTTATATCTGGGATGATGGAGGAACAGGCTACGGGCCTATTTCCAAAGGTAATATGAACCCTTTTACTACCGCAGTAGCCAACAAGTTCAAAGCATTGTACAATGGAGTATATCGTGCTAACCTGGCGCTGGAAAAGCTACCGGGGGTGACCATGCCAGCAGCTACCAATCACCGGTTGATAGCAGAAGCTGCTTTCCTGCGTGCATTGTTCTATTATCAGCTGACTGATTTTTATGGAGATGTGCCACTGGTTACTAAAACATTAAAGTTAGGAGATCCTTTGCCAGGCAAGGAAACAAGGGCTAACCTGCTGGCTTTTATCATCAAGGAGGCAGGCGCTGCGGCCGATTCATTGCCTAAGAACTATCCTGCTGCATTGGTAGGTCATGCTACACAGGGCGCTGCGTTAACATTGAAAGCAAAGGCACAGCTGATGGCGAAACAGTATGCAGAAGCAGCTGCTACCTGTCAGGCTATTACCGGTCTGGGTTACGACCTGTACACGGATTATAAAAACATGTTTATTTCTACTGCCGCAGAAAATAACGTGGAAGTGATTTTCGATGTGCAGTATGTAGGACCTGGATTAGGTCAGGGTAGCCTGTTAGATAAAAGATTATCTACCCGTAGTTCTTTCTCCAGTGGTTGGAGCAATGTGTATGCTTCTGTGAATCTGGTAAGTAATTATGAGATGAATAACGGCAAGGCCATTACTGATCCCACCTCTGGCTACGATCCTGCCAACCCGTATAATAACCGTGATCCAAGGTTAGATTATACCGTAGTAAGACCTGGCGCCACCTGGAAAGGCATTCCTTATGCTAATCTGCGTTTGGATAATGCGGCTACTTTTACCGGTTATCTGACCCGCAAGTATGTATTGGAAGTGGATGGTTTTGGTCCGGGTGATTCTCCGCTGAACTTCATCATTTTCCGTTATGCAGATGTATTGCTGATGCTGGCAGAAGCGCAGAATGAAGCAGCCGGTCCGGATGCTACAGTGTATGCGGCCATCAATAAAGTAAGAGCGCGTAAAGGTGTGGACATGCCGCCAATACCAGTGGGTAAGTCGAAAGAAGAAATGCGTAATATCATCCGTCACGAGCGCATGATTGAGTTTGCGATGGAAGGCACTTATTATACTGATATCCGTCGCTGGGGTATTGCTACGCAGGTGATGAATGGACTGGTAGTCACCAATATTGCAGGACAGCAGATAGATAAGATTAATTTCGTGGATGCCTTTAATCTGTGGCCTATTCCACAGGTAGAAATTGACCTGAACAGCAACCTGGTGCAAAATCCAAACTATGTTAAGTAAAGTAATCTCTGTAAAAGAATAACTGAAATGATGCCCCCGCTTCGTGCGGGGGCATATATTTTTTATCTTACTTAAAATACATGTCATATGTACATTAAAAAGATAGTTGGTATCGTTTCGTTTTGCTCCGCTATCGGCTTCCTTTCTGTTGCCAACGCGCAGGAGGGGAAGAAGGACCGCAATTACCTGTACAATGAGTATCAGCATCATGGAGGGGAAGCGGTTTTTAACGGACTGGCGCAGTGGCGGCAGGAACGTTTGCAAGCCATCACGGATAAGATGGCCGCGCTGCCGGAGGCTACCAAAGCGGCTTTGCTAAAGGAGGCAGATAAGGCGATGTCTTTCAACTGGCCAGCTTTGCCGGCAACGTTGTACCTGGAGTACCGGGATAATGGGAACCGCAGCAATTTTGAAGGGGTGCAGTCGGAGCGCCGCAGAATGCTTACATCGTTGATTGTAGGTGAGTTGGCGGGAGGTCATGGAAAATACCTGCCGCAAATCGTGAACGGGCTGTGGGTAATATTGGAAGAAAGTACCTGGGTATTACCGGCGCATGTGGGCGTGCAGAAAGCGGGGACTGGTTTGGCAGATCCTACCGAGCCCATTGTGGACCTGGTGGCGGGTGAAACGGCTGCTACACTTAGCTGGGCGCAGTTTCTGCTGCATGATGGTTTGGACAAGATATCGCCGATGGTGAACAAGCGTATTACATATGAGCTGCAGCATCGTATTGTGGAACCTTATCTGCAGCGCAATGATTTCTGGTGGATGGGCTGGACCGGCCGGCTGGTGAATAACTGGAATATCTGGATCAACACCAATGTATTGCAAACGGCTTTGTTAAGTATAAATGAGACGGATACACGCAATAAGGTCATTGAAAAAACGATCCGCAGCGCAGACAATTTCGTGAATGGATATCCCGATGATGGCGGATGTGATGAAGGGCCTACTTACTGGGGGCATGCCGGGGGGAAGCTGATAGAGTTTATTACGTTGTTAAACAGTGCCTCCGGGCAGCAGTTGAATTGGCGTAACAATGAGCTGATTCATCAGATAGGCGCTTACATTTATAAAATGCATGTGGATAGCAGTCGCTTTGTGAATTTCGCAGATGCTTCAGCGATTACGATTCCACCTCCGCATACGGTGTATTTATATGGCACTGCTTTTCAGGACCCTTTGCTGGTGAAGTTTGCGGCGTATTTATCACGGTTGGATAACCCGGATAGTATGCGGATTAAATCGCCTTCGCTGGCATTTTTTATTTACAATTTGGAGTGCCGGGATGCTTTGCTGGCGGCTACGCCGGCGGCGCCTTATACGGCGGTGAACTGGTTGCCCAATTTGCAGGTGTTGTCTATGCGCTCGCAGGCAGGTACAGCTAAGGGGCTGTTTTTCGCGGCTTTAGGCGGACACAATGCAGAGAGTCACAACCACAATGATGTAGGGAATTTTGTGTTGTATATGGATGGGAAACCAGCGTTGATAGATGTGGGGGTAGGTACTTATACGAAGCAAACCTTTAGTGCGGATCGTTATAAGCTTTGGTTTATGCAATCGCAGTGGCATAATTGTCCTACGATCAATGGTGTGCAACAGCAGGATGGCCGGCAGTTTCAGGCGAAAGATGTACAATTCAGCAACAACAAACTGAGTATGGATATTGCTGCTGCGTATCCGGCTACGGCGATGGTGCAATCCTGGAAGCGCAGCTTTACGTTTAACGCTGCTAAAACATCGCTGGATCTGGCGGAAGTGTGGCAGCTGAAAGAATGGAAGGAACCCTTCCTGTTGCATTTCATGACTGATTTGCCGGCGGATACTCAGGTGGCTGGCAAGGTGGTACTAAAGGGCAGTACCGCTAACTTAACGATGACTTATGATCCTGCCTTGTTTGAGGTAGTGGTGGAACAGCAGGCGGTAACGGACGGGCGTTTATCGCCGGTATGGGGCGATCATGTAACGCGTATTAGTCTGAAGGCACGTCAGCAGGCGTTGCGTGGACAGCATGCGGTGAAGTTTGTAATGAGTCGCTGAGTACTTTCTTTTAACGGCGGAGGCTTTGCTAAGCTCCGGCATCATCGGGAAATGCTTGTGGGGAGACGCGTGCCCGCGTACGCATCTCCCTAAAAAAATATAAAACAGGTGGCTGACAGCAAATTTTTAAAATAATGCTTGATTTTTGCAAACGTTTGCATTACTTTAGAGCTTTAGCCATAGCTGTATTACGCAAACAACTATTTTAACTACATCAAAGTTATTCTACCTTGGAACGCAGAAACTTTATCAAAATAGCGCCATTGGCGGGCCTTGCCGGAGCCATGGCCCCGGGAAAAACACTGGCATCCGCCGTGAATGGATCTACCGTAAACCCTGTTGCAGCAGCTATATCGGACCGGCAATATCAGGTGAACCTGTTACAGCGTATAGCCAGCCCCGTAGTAGAAAATATGAGTAAGGGTACGCTGAAAAAGAATATGCCGCTGGAAAAAGGCCCGGGATATGGTTTGGCCGTGGAGAAAGTGACCTACCTGGAAGCTTTCGGACGTTGTATATCCGGACTGGCGCCCTGGCTGGCATTACCAGATGATGACACAGCAGAAGGAAAGGTGCGTAAGCAAATGAAAGAGCAGGTATTGCAGGGCATTGCAAACGGCGTGAACCCTTCTTCACCGGATTACCTGAATTTCCGGTCGGAAGCGCAGCCGCTGGTAGATGCCGCTTATTTATGTCAAACGTTTATGCGTGCCCCGGAAGCGTTGTGGGCGCCGCTGGATAATGCCACTAAAGCCAACGTCATCAAGGAACTGAAGGAGTTAAGACGGATTCGTCCCGCTTATAACAACTGGTTATTGTTTGCCGCTATGGTAGAAGCTTTCCTGTTGTCTATCGGGGAAGAATATGAACCGATGCGCACCATGGTAGCCACGAAGAAAATACAGGAATGGTATGCGGGCGACGGCTTCTACAGTGATGGTCCGCAGTTTTCGCTGGACTACTATAACGGTTATGTGATACATCCGATGTTTACGGATATGCTGAAAGTACTGGTGGATAAAAACCAGGGAAGCAAAGCAGATTATGATCAGGCCGTGAAACGGATGCAACGGTTTGCAGAACTACAGGAGCGGATGATTGCACCTGATGGTACTTATCCCGCGTTGGGCCGCTCTATGACCTATCGTACCGCCGCATTTCAGCCGTTGGTACAACTGGCGCTGCAGCATCAGTTGCCGGAAGCGGTTAAACCCGCACAGGTACGTTGCGCCATGACCGCCATCATGAAAAAGATTTTTGAAATGGAAGGCACCTTCGATAAGCAGGGATGGCTGCAGCTGGGCATTTGCGGGCATCAACCGGAAGTGGCAGATGTGTATACCTCTACCGGTAGCCTCTACATTTGCACCAATGGCTTCCTGGCGCTGGGATTGCCTGCTACTGATCCTTTCTGGGCTGATCCGGCTGCAGAATGGACCGCACAGAAGGTATGGTCCGGTAAACCTGTTAAGAAAGATTATCACGTTAACTACTAGAGCTGTAGCGTTTACACCGCCATTTTATATAAAAAAACACGAAAGAAATATGAATACCACGTTTGATTCAAGGTATGCCAGCAGTCCAACAGAAGTGAAGCAAATGGATACCGCGCAGTTGAGACAGGCTTTTCTCATAGAAAATATTTTTATAACAGACCAGCTTACCTGGACACATACGCATTATGATCGTTACCTTACTGGTGGCGCTATGCCCGTGAATGGCCCGGTAACACTGGTGACCCTTGATTTGCTGAAGGCTGATTACTTCCTGGAAAGAAGAGAGCTGGGAATGATCAATGTAGGAGGTGCAGGTACGGTGGAAGTAGATGGAGAAACATTTGAACTCGACTACAAAGAAGCATTATATATTGGTAAGGGAAAGCAGCAGGTGATATTTCGCAGTAAAAATGCGCAGGCACCCGCTAAATTTTACCTGAATTCTACGCCGGCACATCACGCTTATCCTACCCGTAAAGTGTCTAAACACGAAGCGGAAGTAGTCACACTAGGCGCCCTGGAAACGTCTAATCACCGCACTATTAACAAGCTGCTGGTGAATAGCGTATTGGAAACCTGTCAGCTGCAAATGGGGATGACGGAACTGAAACCAGGCAGCGTATGGAATACAATGCCAGCGCATACCCACGATAGAAGAATGGAAGTTTATTTCTATTTTGAAGTACCGGAAGGCCAATCGGTGTGTCACTTTATGGGACAGCCGCAGGAAAGCCGCCATGTGTGGATGCAAAATGAACAGGCGATTATATCGCCACCATGGTCTATTCACAGCGGCGCCGGCACCAGCAATTATACATTTATCTGGGGCATGGCCGGAGAGAACCTGGATTACGGAGATATGGATCATTGCAAGATCACGGAACTACGTTAATAACCTCATAATAGCTGCTATCATGATGAAAAAAATTATCGCAGGAGGCTTGCTGGGCTTGTCTGTTCTGCATGCCAGCTTACCGGCGTTTGCTGCGGGGCCGGCGACGGCTACACAAGCTACTTACGCTGACGCCTATACGGCGCAGGCGGTGCGGGCGCAGATGGAAAAAGTGGCGGCCTGGCAGTGGCGGTATATTACCAATAAAGGCTGGAATCATGCGCCTACCGACTGGACCAATGGCGCCATGTATGCTGGTATGCTATCGCTGACGCAGGTAACGGCGAATCCTTTTTTTGTTGACCGCCTGATACAGGTGGGAAAAGATAACCAATGGAATACGGGACCGGATCGTTTTTTTGCAGATGAATATTGCGTTGGACAGTTGTATTCGCAACTATATAGCGTGTACAAGGAGCCGGTGATGATTGATAAATTCCGCAAACTGGCGGATAGCATTGTAGCGGCGCCACATACAGAATCGCTCGAATGGAGAAATGGTATTCATCACCGCGAGTGGGCCTGGTGCGATGCCCTGTTTATGGGACCGCCGGCGCTGGCGTATTTATCTACCGCTACCGGCGACACACGTTACCTTGAAACAGCTGATAAATTATGGTGGAAAACTACTGACTTCCTGTATAACAAACAGGATAGCCTCTACTACCGCGACGGCAGCTATATCGGGAAGAAGGAGAAAAATGGTACCAATGTATATTGGAGTCGTGGTAACGGTTGGGTGATGGGTGGCCTGGTACGCATGCTGGATAACATGCCTGCTGGTTATGCCGGGAAACAACGTTTCCAGGAATTATACAAGCAAATGGCTTACCGCATTGCGGCACTGCAAACAGCCGATGGTACCTGGCATGCCAGCTTACTGGACCCGGATAATTA
This sequence comes from Chitinophaga sp. 05T412, assembly GCF_056396465.1. Classification (NCBI taxonomy): domain Bacteria; kingdom Pseudomonadati; phylum Bacteroidota; class Chitinophagia; order Chitinophagales; family Chitinophagaceae; genus Chitinophaga; species Chitinophaga sp. 05T412. Next base: position 557,819 of record NZ_JBFTLN010000001.1, on the reverse strand, counting down.
CCCGGCCAAAGAAACCAGCGGTACCGGATTTTACGTGTATGCGTTGATGTGGGGTATCAATAATGGCTTGTTACCGGAGAAAACATTTTTGCCAGTAGTGCAAAAAGGATGGGACGCCCTTACCAGCTGTGTGCAGCCCAATGGAAAACTGGGCTTTGTGCAGGAAATAGGCGCTGCTCCCGGAAAAGCTACGGCAGATGATACAGAGGTATATGGCGTAGGTGCGTACCTGTTAGCCGGCTCCGAACTGATTAAATATGATCTGCGCAAAAATGCAGCTACTGCGGTTGTCATCTCCAATAACACGGGGGTACACCGGGAAGGGGATTTAGCAGAAGTTGCTTACGCCGACCTGATGAGCAAAGTGAGTAAAAAAGTAGCGGCTTCTTTTAAAATAGTCAACGTAGTGAGCGGCCAGGAAATTCCTTACCAGCTGATCTATGAAGGTGCTAAAACGCCAAAGAAAATATTATTCCAGGTAACCTTACCTGCTGGTGCGCGCATTCATGCGGCGGTGGTAGAAGGTGCACCGGCGCCGGTAAAAGTAGGAGCCTATGGCCGTTACGTGCCGGAGCGCAAAGATGACTATGCCTGGGAAAACGATCGCATGGCGTATCGTATGTATGGCAAAGCATTGGAGCAGGTACCCAAGGAAATGGCTTATGGCATTGATGTATGGGCTAAGCGTACCGATGATATGGTGATTGATACCTGGTATAAACTGGATAACTATCATCACGACAACGGGCAGGGACTGGATTACTACAGCGTTGGTTTAACGCTGGGAGCCGGTGATACCGCTCCTTATGGCAAGGACACGATTTATTATCCAAAGAATTATCATCAGTGGAAAAGACTGGACAATGGTCCGTTGCGTACAACGTTTGCATTGACTTACGATAGCTGGGAGGCGGGTAATATACCCGTTACCGTTACCAAAACTATTTCACTGGATGCTGGTTCTCAGCTGAACCGCATGGAAATGCAGTATAGTTTCAAAGGGAAAGATAAGCTTCCGGTGGTGACGGGTATTGTGAAGCGTAAAGAACCCGGCGCAGTTTTACTGGATGAAAAAACCGGTGTAATGGGCTATTGGGAGCCTACTCACGGGGAAGACGGTACATTAGGCGTGGGTTGTGTGTTTGCGCGGGAAGTACCCGGTATGAAAACGGAAAACGTGCATTTGCTGAGTCCTGGTACGGCAGGTAATCAGCAACCCTATGTGTACTACTTCGGGGCAGCGTGGACCAAAGGCGGCCGGATTACTTCGGCGGCAGACTGGTTTGGTTACCTGGAAACATTTGCACAAAAGATCAAACAACCTTTACAGGTAACACTTCAATAATTCATGATTCCCACGCGGTAACACGTGGGAATCTGTAAATATTTTTATCATGGATTTATTTCAGTTAAAGGGTAAAACAGCGCTGGTAACCGGTTGCAAGCGTGGCATTGGTAAAGCAATGGCGGTGGCGCTGGCAGCGGCGGGCGCGGATGTTATCGGAGTGTCGGCTTCGCTGGAGCTGACGGGGAGTGAGGTAGAGCAGGAGGTGAAGGCATTGGGTCGTAGCTTTAAAGCTTACCAGTGCGACTTTTCCAATCGTGCTGCGTTGTATGCATTTATACAGCAGCTGGAGCAGGAGGTGCCGGTAGTGGATATCCTGGTAAATAATGCAGGTACTATTTTACGTAAGCCGGCGGCAGAGCATCCGGATGAGTATTGGGACGAGGTGATTAACATCAACCTGAATGCTCAATTTATCCTTACCCGTGAAATTGGTAAAGGAATGATTGCCCGTGGAAATGGAAAGGTTATCTTTACGGCATCTCTCCTCACCTTTCAGGGAGGTATTAATGTACCAGGATATGCGGCCAGCAAGGGCGCGGTAGGTTCACTGGTGAAGGCATTTGCCAATGAGTGGGCATCGAAGGGAGTGAATGTGAACGCCATTGCGCCGGGATATATTGCTACCGATAATACGGCAGCACTGAGGGCTGATCAGCAGCGGAGCAGCGCTATACTGGATCGTATTCCGGCGGGGCGCTGGGGACAACCGGAAGATTTTGGAGGCCCCGTAGTTTTCCTGGCATCCAAAGCCGCTGATTATGTACATGGTACTATTCTTACTGTGGATGGTGGCTGGATGGGAAGATAACAGAACATATTACAGCTAATAGTTGCTATACATGAGTAAACAACGTACCGAAAAAACGATCGTGGATATTGCGGAAGAACTGAAACTCTCCGTATCTACTGTGTCACGCGCACTGAACGACAATCCTAACATCAGCGCACGTACGAAAGACAAAGTGAAGAAAATGGCCCGCAAACTGGGATACCGTCCCAATGCGCTGGCAGCAGGTTTGCGGAACAATAAGAGCAAAACCATTGGGTTAATAGTACCCCGCATTTCCATGTTTTTTCCGGCGGCTATCAGCACCATCATCCAGAATAAACTACAGGAACATGGCTATAACCTGATTATTTGCCAGTCGAACGACTCCTATGAACAGGAAGTAACCCTGGTGAATACCCTGTATTCCGCCAGAGTGGATGGTTTAGTGGTATCTACGACGTTATATACCACCGACTTTTCTCATTTCGATGTATTCAAAGACAATAATATTCCGCTGATATTTTTTGACCGGGTGCCCAAAGATTACAATGTAAAAGTGATTAAGGGAGATGACTACCTCGGTGGTCATACCGCTACCACGCACCTGATTGAAAGGGGATGTAAAGATATTGTGCATATCTCTGGTCCGCTGACGAGCAATCTGTATGTAGAAAGAGTAGCCGGTTATAAAAATGCTTTGCAGGAAAATAAGCTGGCATTTAAAAAAGCGCGTGTTTTCTATCATGAGCTGACACGTGAAAATGCCTGGCAGACCTGCGAAAAAATTTTCGCGCAAACACCTTATCCGGATGGCGTTTTCGCCTCCAATGATACTACGGCTATTACCATTATGGAGTATTGCCGTAAAATAAATGTACGGGTACCGGAAGATCTGAAAGTAGTAGGCTATTCCAATGATCCCCGTACAGAAATTGTTACACCACCTGTTACCAGCGTAGATCAATATCCTGCTATGATGGGAGAAAGAGTAGTAGCCGCTTTAATGGAACTGATCAACACGGCACCTTCCAGTGTACCACGTTATTCACAGGAAATAATACCTATTCAACTGATAGCTCGCGAGTCTTCTGCCGGTACGGCAAAGGGCGGCGCCAAAAAGAAATGATCATTTTATAATCACGTTATTTATGAGAAAGAACCTGTTCTTTACGGTAATGTTATTGCCGGTAATGTTGATGCAAACGTATGCACAATCCGGTAAAGCCGACAAAGCCCTGCTCGCAAAGGCAGATGCGACGCTGCAATTTGCAGCACGGCAATATAAGCTGATGATGCAGCATGTACCGGACAGTTTATTACCACGCACCACCAACACCAAAGATGGAAGCCTGATGACGTCTAACTCCGGCTGGTGGACTTCCGGTTTTTATCCCGGTACTAACTGGTTCCTGTATGAATACACCAAAGACCCTGTGTTCAAAGCAGAAGCGCTGAAACGTATGGCAGTGGTGGAAAAAGAACAGTACAATACCCGCACACACGATCTTGGTTTTATGATGTATTGCCCTTTCGGCAACGCATTACGCATCACTCAAGATCCTGCGTATAAAGCTATTTTGCTGACCAGTGCAAAGTCATTGTCTACCCGCTTTAATCCTACCATTGGTTGTATTAAATCCTGGGATCATGGCACCTGGAAATTCCCGGTGATCATCGACAATATGATGAACCTGGAATTGCTGAACTGGGCTTCCCGCGAAACCGGTGATCAGCAATTTGCAAAGATTGCCCGTACGCACGCAAATACTACTATACAGCATCATTTTCGCCCAGATTACAGCTCTTACCATGTGGTGGATTATGATCCGGCAAATGGATCTGTAATAGCCCGTAAAACGCATCAGGGAGCAGCAGATAGTTCTGCATGGTCCCGCGGTCAGGCCTGGGGTTTGTATGGTTATACCATGATGTATCGCGATACCAAAGACAAAGCTTACCTGGATCAGGCCCGTCATATTGCGGAATATATCCTCAACAATCCAACTATGCCGGCCGACCTGGTGCCTTACTGGGACTATCAGGCGCCTGGTATTCCGAATGCGCTGCGTGACGTATCTGCAGCAGCAGTGGCAGCATCTGCGCTGTTGGAGCTGAGTCGCTATACCAATAAAGCAGAAGGCAAACATTACTGGAATGCAGCGGAAAAAATGCTGACCAGTTTATGCAGCCCGGCTTACCTGGCTAAAGAAGGAGAAAACAATGATTTCATATTAATGCACAGTGTGGGTTCTTTGCCACATCAGTCGGAAGTGGATGTACCATTGACTTACGCAGATTATTATTTTGTAGAAGCGTTACTGCGCTACAAGCAATGGGCGAAATAGTTATTGCTGTAACATTTCCTTCGCCGTTAATATTCCTGGTTCGGCGATAATTGTTTTTAATACGGCGGGAGAAGATATATAACTAAATATATTTTCTGCCGCCGTTTTATATGCAGGCATATGGTAAGTGGCCAATGTGGTTAAAACCCGGCAGGCATCTAGGTTTTCACTGAGTACATTATCAGGAGGAAGGTATTTATTGTTGTTGCTGAAGCTGTAAAGTGCTTTGTTTTGCCCGGTAAAATGTGCCAGCATATAATCTGCTGTAGTTTTCGCTGCCTCTAGAATGGCCGTATCATTCGTGAGTTGATAGTAATGTAACAATGCCTCACAGAGATATAGTTGATCCGCCAATGCCACGCTACCGGTGAAAGCCCGGTCATGTACATAACCTCCATCCCGTAATTTATATTTTTGTTGCAATACCTGTAAGATATTACCAGCATTTTTCAAGTGCTTTTCGTCGTTGGTAGCACTGTATAAATATAGCAATGCGTCTGCCAGTTGGGCATTTTCTTTCGCATAGCAGGTGCTGTCTATCTTTGGAATTCCCTTTGCAGCGCGCTCTTCCGCTGATAGTGCAAAATATCCGCCGGCATGTTCTCCTGCTTTCAGATCTGCATCCTGTGAATTGAAGTATAGCTGTTCGTTACTGTGAAGAAATGTATTCAGATAGTGAACGATATGATTGGCTTGCTGCAAAGCACTGCTGTCTTTTGTAGCGGCATAGTATTGCGCGTATATTTTGATATACCTCGCCTGTATGCTGAGTATTTTTTCGAAGTGCGGATGCTCCCAGTCGCCGTTGGTGGAGTATTGATACACGCCACCCCAGGCGGGGTCGTTGATGCGGTAGGAGCCATGAATGGTGAGCGGTAGCCACTTTTTCAACAACGGATCTGTTGTAGCATGACGTATGGCATATGCTATACCATCGTATTCGAGGAAGTGTTGTTGCATGTCGTAACCGCCATTCGTCATGTCGAGATAGGTGAAGAAGTTTTTCTTCACAAATGCGGCGGTGGCAGCAGACCATTTGCCGGGTACCACCACATTGGTCACCGATTTTTTTTGAGGCTCAATATAACGGTAACTATTATACGTTTTTTGAAGCAGTGGCAGGAAATCTGCGGGACTGAAATAGCCGGCTTGCTTTAATAGTTCTCTGCCATCTTCATGAAATATAATAGTGGCAGGCCAGCCATAATCTTTGTATTTGGCGTACAGATCCGGTCGTTTGTCCTGGTTGGCTTTTATGCAGATATAGTGTTGGGCGAGATAGTTGATAACGGCGGGGTTATCGTAGGTAGAATCATCCATCACGTGGCACCAATGGCACCAGCTGGCGCCAAGGTCCAGCAATACTGGTTTATGTTGCGCACTGGCCAGGTCAAAAGCATGTTGATTGAATTCCTGCCATGGAATGCTTTGGCCGGTGGCGCTTTGTGCAAAAAGAAAGCAAATGGAGATGATATACCGGTGTAGCACGGGAGCGTTTTACCAGCATATACGGCGTTGGGAGAAAATTGGTTTAGGCTTTTTTCGGATTGTCTGGAAACAGCGGCAGTGGCTTCTGGCCATCCTCGGTCAGCCATTTTTCATATACCAGTCTCACCGGTTGATAGTCTTTCGATTCCAGGAATTGTTGCATCCGTATGTTGTTGGCGAGTGTATACCTTACCACTCTTCTGATGCCCTTCTTTATATAAATATTTTCCAGTTCTTCATTCATCAGCCGGTAGATGCCCTGGCGGCGGAATTCTGCCGCAACATAGCCATCCGACACATAGAGCGTATCGTTGGTATAATCTTCAATGCGACTTTCATCCGCTTCTTCCAGGTAGGCAAAAATGAATCCGGCGGGGGTATTATCTACGTGCGCGAGCAGGCAGGTACCGTCGCACTCCTCCTGCATTTCAATGACATGCTGCATGTAGTTGGAGGCAATACTTTCCCATGCGGCTGTTTTCAAAAAGAAGTTTTTTTCGGAGAGATGTAATTGCTCCATCATGCTGCTGATAAGCGCATAGTGATCGCGGATTCGTATAGGCGTAATTGTTACCATGAATGTGATGTGTTAACAGGATACTACGATGGTGGATCTTTTTTAGTGTAGTAGCAAGGCGGTATCCATCTCCCTAAAATAATTGAAAAAATATGGGCGGAAAAAAAGTTATTTCCCGCCCATATCCAATATTTAAGCAGGTTTCACCGGACTACCCGTCCAGGTGGTTCCTGGTTGTAATTTTTCTCCTTTCATCACGAGTGAGAGCGGGGCAATATTGGCATCATCGCCAATTTCGCTATCGTATAAAATGATGGATCTGGCACCGATGCTACTTCTCTTACCAATTTTGATGGCGCCTACTTTCATCACTCTATCTTCGAATAAGTGTGTTTGAGGACCGCTGTCTTCGTTTAGCACGCTGTCGCTGCCTATTTCCACCATATCAAATTCTGTGATATCTGCGGTGTTTAATACCACGCGGTGACCGGTTTTTACGCCGAGTAAACGAAGTAATACAGGCAGCCAGGGGGTACCCTTCAGGTATTCCAGCAGGAACGGAATAGAGAGTGCTTCGTAGGTAGAAGTGATGGCTTCACTGCGCCATACTTTGGAAGTCCACATAGGACTTTGCAGTGGCTTATAAACGCCTACCAATATCCATTTCAGCATCACTGTAAACAGGAAAGCAGGGAGGCCCAGGAAGAACAGGTAATAGAACGGAAACTGCAGCAATATCATCCACCAGGGCTTGTCTGTTACCAGGTCATGTGCATAGGCAATGAACAGGATACTGCAACAAATTACCACTGTTTCGGGAATGAGTATACGAATAAATTCTACCAAAGCTCTGGCCAGCCTGCGTTGCGGGGAAGGCGTGGTAGTGAGTTCCGGTGGAAAGAAATGGCTTTCCTGGCGACGAGGAAGGGCAATAGCAGGTGAGCCAAACCAGTCGCGCGCATTACTGCCCGCCAGCTGCTCTTTCGACGGCGGTGTGGATAACACCCCGATGAGCATATTCTCCGGCAGTTCATAACCCTGTGGTATCAGGGCGCTGTTGCCTACAAAACTGGTATTGTGGATAATTGTTTTTTCGAGAATCAGTTGCTGACCCCGTACGTCGGATTCACCGAGGGTTACGGCGTCTGCAATGAAGGCGCCATCGCCTATTTCCAGTAATGGATGGGTGACACTGCTGGCAGTAGATACTTCCGTGTTCTTACCAATTTTAGCGCCTAAAGCACGGAACAGAGAGGAAATATAAACGGTGGCGAAAATGGGATGTATTACAATCAGCGACAATGACATCAGCTGATCAGCAAACCATTTACGCGCATAGAATGCACTGTAAATGGGATAGGTGCCGGGTTTGATGCCCCATTGCAACAAGCGTGTGAGTACCACGGTTTGTGTGGTGAACAAAATGATATAACTCAGTGCCAGCGCGGGTGTAATCACCATGTAATTAAAGTTATAGTCCGGCGCCGCATTATCCATTTGGTTCAGGGTAATGATGGTGGGCAGCAATGGTAGCAGCACGGTGAACGGAAATACCAGCAGGAATAGGGAAAAGATGATGCTGTACTTCATACGGGTCGCTTTGGATACTTCCAAAGGCTGCGGCAGTTCACTGATACTTTTAGTGACTTTCAGTTCAGCGGGGCTGCCCTGCCATACCTCGCCTGTTTTCACATGGCTGTTAGGTGGCAGGAAGCTAAGGTCCTGTAATTCGCTCCACGGTTCCATGATGGTATTGCCGCCAATGATGGCGCTACTACCGATATAGGCATGATCCCCCAGTTGAACGGTGCGTAATTTAAGGAGGCCATCTTCAATGAAAGCGTTGTTGATAATGGCCTGGGAGCTGATACTAACATCGCTGCCGATGGTGACCAGGTCTTCCGCACCAATGGTTACGGCGCCCAATTGTGCATCCGGCGCTATTTTCACGCCCAGCATCCGGAGATAAGCGGGATACAGTGGCGTGCCATTGAGGAATTGGGAAGGCATGAGTCGTTGGATGGTTTTCACCAGCCACCAGCGGAAATAGTAGGAACCCCATACAGGGTAGTCGCCTTCTTTCATTTTACCCATCACCAGCCATTTAGTGAGGATGATGAGGGCAGAGAAAACGGGCGGCAATAAACAGAACATCACCAAAGCGGTGAGGATCGCGTATCCCAGGCTGCTGGTCGCTTGTTCTACGTAGTAATAGCCCAGGTACGGCAGGTAAATCTGCATGGCAAACAAACCGTAGATCACCAGGATGGCAACGGTTTGAGCGCTCCAGCAGGTGAGGTGTCGCCACCAGGGAACTTTATTAAACACCCTCTTTTCCTGTTGACTGGCCTGTGGTTGGGCTGCCCAGGTATCTGCCAGTTTTTGCAGGGGGCGGTGTATGTAAATATCTTTGAGAGATGCTTGTGGTACATTGGCCTCCCGCCGCAAACGTGATACCATGGCTGCTGCCAGCAGGGAGTGGCCTCCGAGGTCAGTAAAGAAATCCTGTTGCAGATCAATTTGCCGGTCAGGAAATACTTTAGAGAGAATGATGAGCAGCTTTTCGGCTAAAGGTGCGTTTGGATCGATGGCTTCGTGGGTAGTTACCTGTGTAAAGGCGGCAGGTACCGGCAGTGCTTTACGGTTTATTTTACCGCTGGGCAGCCGGGGCATATCGTCCAATATCTGGATGATACCGGGCACCATGTAGGGTGGCAATACTTTGGCGAGATGACTTCTCAGTATAGATTCATCAAAAGGTTGGTCATCTTCCTTTACGATATAGCCTACCAGTTGATCCTGGTCGTTACTATCTTTTTTTACGGCTACTGCGGCGGCGGCCACACCAGCGATGCTATTGAGCTGGTTTTCTATTTCACCCAGTTCAATGCGATAGCCACGCAGTTTGATCTGGTCATCGAGGCGGCCCTGGAAATCGATGCTACCATCGGGTAAGATGATGGCGGCGTCACCGGTGCGGTATAATCGGTTGCCAGGCAATTCGGTCATGGCGGCCGGTTTGTCCACAAATTTTTCGCGGGTAAGTTCGGGCCGGTCGATATAGCCTGCGCCTACGCCGGGGCCGGAGATGACAAGTTCACCGCGTTCGCCCACAGGTAAGATATCCAGTTTTTCATCTACCACGGCCATGTTGTAGTTGGGTAATGGCTGGCCGATGGTGATGTAATCGCCGGGTTTTAATGCGGCAAAGGTGGCACTTACGGTAGTTTCCGTAGGGCCGTAACTGTTATAGAACAAGCGCGGAGGAGCTGCCCAGCGGGCCAGTACCTGTGGTGTACAGGCTTCTCCTCCTGCATTGATTAAGCGTAGGGAGGGGATGTTATCATCCATGATAGCCAGCAGGCTGGGTACGGCATGGAGGACGGTGATTTTTTCATGGCGCAGTACATCGCCCAGCTCATCAATAGCTTTGGCGGTAGTAGCATCGGCCACCCAGAGGGTAGCGCCGTTGAAGTAACTGAGCCAGGTTTCTTCGCACCACATATCGAAGGATACGGAGAAGCCCTGGTATACTTTATCGGTAGACTGAACGTTTAAAACCGTTTGTTCTGCGCGGATCAGGTGACATATCTGCCGGTGGCTGATAGGAATACCTTTGGGTTTACCGGTACTACCGGAGGTATACAGTACATAGGCAAAGTTATCTGGTCCGGGACCTGCACTGAGCTGGAAGGTGGTGGTACTGTCGGGTACAGGTGGCACGGTTAATACAGGTGCTTCCAGTTGCAGGGGCGTTTCGCTGAAACAGGCTGCTGCTTTTACTTCGGTGAGTACTACTTCCACGCGTTCGGCGGGCATTTCCCGGTCCAGTGGCACATAGGCAGCGCCGGCCTTAATGATGCCCAGTATGGCTGCATGCAGTTCCAGACCACGTGGCCACCAGATACCAACTACACTACCAGGGCCAATTCCCCTGGATTGTAAATCTGCCGCGATGGCATCGCTCCAGTGATCCAGTTGTTGATAGGTAAGTGTTTGCTGTTGGAATATCAACGCCGTATGATGGGCGTGTGCCTTCACTGCTTGTGAAAAAATATCTGCCAGGGTTTCTTCATGGAGCAAATCTGGCTGCTGGGGCCCCTTAACTATACTGTAAACATTCATAAGTTCGCGTTCCCGTAGGTTCATTGGTGTTTCGTAGCCACAAAGTTACTGGTAAGAATCGGTGTGGCGCCTTAATATACCCTTAAAAAAAATGCGTTGTTTGGGAAAAGTTGCGTATGGTCTGATGAGACAATAATCCGCTTTTCCCGTTTGGTAAATGCTACGCCAATGGCCAGGCTACAATACTTTTTCCATGCTGTCGTACGTGCATTACAGTTATAAGAAACAATCCAATACAGGTTCTTGTTCGTTAGATTTGTTCGCTTATTTTATCCAGTACATTTTCCCAGTAAATCTTCATACGTTCCCGGTCGGCTTCATTTTGCAGGTGGTCCTGATGGAAGCTAACCGTTGTTTTTTCTTTTACCGGGATGACTCTTATTTGTAGTATAGACGCGCCAGGCTCGTTTTCCCTCTGCCATTTCATCCGAATTACTTTGGAGCTGGTAACGGCCGTAACAGTGATATGAATGCCGTTAGGGGTAGAATAGCTATCTCCTTTCTCAAAAGCAATATTGGCTTTATTATCCAGCCAAACACCCAGCACGGGTGGGGTGAATAATAACTCCCAGGCCTGATGGACGCTGATTGGGAAAGTACGGCGGACGCCTATTTCCCAGCCTTGTGACCTGGTGAGCCCTATAGGTGCTTTTTGGGATGCCATGTTTTTTTAAGTTAAGGTACAGAAAAAGGGAGATATTGGCATATGTAATCTATTGATAGTAAGTATTCTTATTATTTAAGTACGGTAGGCTGTGAAAAGGCGGATATTTATACGTGAAAATGCAAAATATTTTTTTATTTTTAAGTAAGCTTGGAGAAGAGTGAAACATTTAACTGGAAATCTGACAATCATCTAATAAAAAATCTAACTGGCATACAAAAACAACCGTATCCAGGCACGTGTCATCCGGGCAATTCATCGTAAGTAGAGCACAAGTATCTGAATTAAAAAGAAGTAAACCAAAATCTGACTGCACATGAGTAAACTGTTACGCATGCCCAATTGGTATTTAGTACTTATCATCTTATTTGTGGCCTTATACCTAGTATAAAAGAAATTATTCTCGTCTAACCGGGCAGGCGCTTTTCAGTGCGGGTCCTTATTTTCATAAGCAAAAACGGGGCTGTCCTTCACAAGCGGGCAGCCCTTCTTTATTAGCAGAAGGTAGAAAGCATAAAGCAAAAAGCTATTGTAGCGAGTGATCATGGCGAATATTTATACGCTCTAATTACTCGCTACAATAGCTTTTTGCTTTATGCTTTATGCCTTCTGCTCCTGGGTTTGTGCTGCTTCCCACCCTATCATGGCGTTTTTGCGGGTGCTGCCCCAGTGGTACTGACCATATTCGCCGGTAGCTTTGATGACCCGGTGACAAGGAATCAGGAAGGCCACGGGATTTTGGCCCACGGCTGTTCCTACGGCCCGGGAAGCGTTAGGGTGCTGGATATCGGTCGCAAGGCGGGAGTAGGTAGTGAGGTTGCCCATGGGTATTTTCAGCAGGGCTTCCCATACTTTCAACTGGAAGTCGGTTCCTTTTAAATGCAGCTTTATTTCAGACAGCCGGCTCCAGTCCTGTGTAAAAATATACAGGGTATTTTGTTGGATGAGGTCTGTCATCTGTGTAAACTGAGCATGTGGGAATTGCGCTTTCAGCGCCTGCAGCGCGGCTTCAGGGTTATCGGCAAAAGCCATGTGGCAAATGCCTTTGGGCGTGGAGGCCACCATGATGTTACCAAAAGGACTTTCTGCAAAGCTGTAATTGATATGCAGGGCTTTGCCGCCATTGCGGTATTCACCCGGCGTCATGCTTTCGATGTTAATAAATAGATCGTGTAAACGCCCGGTACCAGAGAGACCCGCTTCAAAAGCCGCGTCAAATACCGTGACTTTTTCTTCCCGTAATATATTCTTTGCGTAATCCAGCGTGAGATATTGCAGAAACTTTTTAGGCGTTACACCTGCCCACTCAGAAAATACCCGCTGAAAATGAAACGGGCTCATATGCACGGCTGCTGCCACTTCCTGCAGATCAGGCTGTGTTTTAAAATTGTTTTTGATGTAGTCTATTGCCGTTGCAATTTTATCATAATTGTTCATGGCTGTTTATTTTAAAACAAAGGTAGCTGCAGACATATCGCTAAAAAACCCGGTTATTGCTATCTGTGTTTTCGCATCATCCCCCGGATTTTTATGTGAAAGGCGGGGAATTTAATTAAATTCGAAATTACGATAATTTCAGCTGATGCTTGTGTGATCCCAGTACCGCAAGTGATCCTGAAACAAAATATCCGCACATGAATATGCCAAAAATTACCAGCGCAGCATTGATTTGTTTAGCCGCTTTTCTGCCACTATCCAGCTTTGCACAGCAAGCCGCTCCTCCTACCTTTTTGTTGAAGTCCACGGTGCTGCAACAAAGTAAAGCCGCTATTGCACAGCATGACCCGCAGGCTGAAAAGGCATTGGCGGAGTTGTTACAGCAGGCTGGCCGCGCATTACAACACGGTCCGTATGCGGTCACATTTAAAAGTAAAGTACCTCCCAGTGGAGATAAACACGACTATATGAGCGTGGGCCCCTACTGGTGGCCGGATTCCACCAAAGCAAACGGATTGCCTTATATCCGTCGCGATGGGGAAACCAACCCCGAACGCTACACCGTGAAAGACGACAGCTATTTCAATGCGCTATGTGGAGATGTGAAAACACTGGGGCTGGCCTGGTTTTATACCGGTGATGAGCAATATGCAGCTTACGCCGCAAAGCTACTGCACACCTGGTTTCTTGATCCTGCTACCCGGATGAATCCCAATCTCAACTACGGACAAGCCATCCCCGGTATCACCGAAGGGAGAGGCATTGGTTTAATAGATACGCATTCCGTTGTAGCCATGATAGATGGTATGCAACTGTTAAAAAACTCTCCCGCTTTTTCTGCCACTGATTTTGCCGGTATACAGGATTGGTTCCGTCACTTCCTTACCTGGATGCGTACCAGTAAAATAGGACAGGAAGAACTGGTGGCTAAAAATAACCACGGTACCTGGTATGATGTTCAGGCCGTAGCCATTGCCTTGTTTACGGAACAACCGCAACTGGCAAAACAACTATTGCTGGAGCAAACTATGCCGCGCATAGATCATCAGCTGGAAGCAGATGGCCGGCAGCCGCTGGAGCTGGAACGCACCCTCTCCTGGAATTATTCCTACTTTAATCTCGCTGCTTTTTTTGAACTGGCTACCATGGGAGAACAGGTGCAGGTGGACTTGTGGCATTATCAGGGTCCCGGTGGAAGAAGTTTGCGCAAAGCATTTTCCTGGATGTTGCCCTTTGCCGCTAACCAGGCTACCTGGCAGTATCAGCAAATTAAACCCATGAATGCCGATGCTTATATTACCCTGGCAATGATTGCGGCAGATAAATACCGTGACCTGGACTTGTCTGCCTTATGGCAGGTACATCCCAAACAGCCGGATTATACTTACCTGCTCACCGGCTGGGGTAGCTAGTCATTCACCCTTTCTTTTTTTTTCGTGTCATCAGGATGTATCAATGCATCATCATGACAGCGAAACTGAAGTTACTGTTACTGCTATTGGCAGGTAGCCTGCCGGTATTTGCCGGACAGCAGAATCCGGATAGCGTGCGGGCAGCACGGCAAAGTATTATCAAGCTGGTAGTAGCCAGACTGGAAAGAGATCACTATTCCCCCAAAGAATTAAATGATGCCTACTCAAAGGCAGTATGGAAGCGGTTTATCACGGCCATAGACGATTATCGTTCGTTATTCTTACAAAAAGATATTGCACAATTACAGGCCTATGAAACTACGTTAGATGACGAATTGCGTCAGGGAAACGTGCAGTTTTTTAATGTGGCTTTTCCCTTGTATCAGCAACGGGTAAGAGATGCCATTCGCATTACGGATAGCATTTTACAACAACCGGTACCTTTAAAATCAACGGCACAGGTACTGCTGAACCGCCATGACGCAGCGTTCCCTGTGAATGAAAATGATCGGGCCAGCATCTGGGCAAAGCGGCTTACCTATGAAGTATTCAGGAAAATACAGGAATCAGCGGCCACCGACAGCATCGGAAAATTACCGATAGCACAACAGGAGCAATTGGCCAGGGCCAAAGTACAGCGCTGGTTTCAGCGTTCCTTCAGCAATTTGCTGGTAGCTTCTGCAGAAGATGATAAGTTTGCCTTGTATGTAAATGCCGTGGTATTTGAAATGGACCCGCACACCGCCTATAATCCGCCTGCAGATGCACGGATGTTACAGGAACAGATGGCACACCGCTATTATGGATTGGGAATGGAATTGGGCGTGAAAAACGATGAAGTATTTATTAAACGTTTAATCAGTGGGGGCGCGGCTTTACGTAGCGGACTGGTACAGGAAAATGATAACCTGGTACAGGTAAGTAGTCATCGTGGGGAAATGGTAGAAGTAGCAGGCATGCCGCTGAATGATATCTCCCGCCTGATCCGGGGTGATAAGGGCACTATGGTAAAACTGGTACTACGTAAAAGCAATGGCCGGGAATCTATGGTCACTATAGAAAGAGGGATCGTGAATGAAGATGAAACCGGTGCCCGGAGTGCCGTAATTCACCAGCAGCAACAAAAGATCGGGTATATTTATTTGCCTGCTTTTTATAGCGATTTTGAGAGAAGAGATGGCGTGCATTGCGCGGATGATATTGCCAGGGAAGTAGCGCTGTTACAAAAAGAGCAGGTAAGCGGTATTGTGATGGACCTGCGTAATAATCCCGGTGGCTCCCTGGAAGAAGTGGTAAACATGCTGGGACTCTTTCTGCCGCCGGGTCCTAAGGTGCAGTTAAGAAAGCGGGATGGCGTAGCGGTATATAATACGGACTCCACACAACCGTGGTTGTATAAAGGACCACTCACCGTATTAATTAATGAGAACAGTGCTTCTGCAGCAGAAATTTTTGCGGCTGCTATTCAGGATTATCATCGCGGCATTGTGATTGGTAGCGCTTCTTCCTATGGAAAGGGTACGGCGCAGGCTACACTGCCTATGGGTAAAGCTGGTGATCCTGATAAGGGAATTCCCACACAGCTTTTCGGTAGTATCGCGTTGACGCAACATAAATTTTATCGCATTAATGGCGCTTCCACACAGCTGAAAGGCGTTATTCCGGATATCCTGTTGCCGGGAGTAACCGCTTATCGCAAGGTGCAGGAAAGGGATAATGCCACTGCCTTAGCCTGGGATACTATTCCGGGTACTTTGTATGCGGATATGCATAGATCGGATAAAGAGCAGCAGTTGATTACAGCGGGAAATGATTTATGGAAGAATGATAAAGTATTCACTGGCATATTGGAAAATACCAATTGGATGAAACAACACCAGGATGATCAGGTGCCGTTGTCGTTCGACAAATTTAAGCGCCATCAGCAGCAATTGCAGGCGCACCTGGATACGTTGGGTGAAATATGGAAGTTACCGGTAGGAAAACGACTGACACTAACAGGTACCACTACACTAACAGATAAGATTTTACAGGAGCGTTATGAAAAATGGATGACATCAACAGGTGAAGATGCTTATCTGTTAAAGACCGTAGAGATTATGCAGCAGATGGACGGCCTCCGGTAAAAAATGTTTTAGCATGAATGCGGGCTTTTCTGTTCCTTTTTATATTTTGTGGATATAAAGTACAAGATCAACCAGTTTTCATGAATAAAAATGTTCGGGGTTATGGAGGAATATGATAATGATGAGTTGTCGCCCTCCATTGATTCAGCGACCTTTGCCACATTATTCCGCCAGCATTATTCTCACTTATGTACCGTTTCATTTCGGGTAGTTGGTGATAAAGACATCGCCAAAGATATTGCACAGGATTTCTTTCTTCACTGCTGGAACAAGCGTGCCACGTTGCCTGTTGTCAGGAATTTTGGCAGTTATGCTTTTCGGTCGGTGCGGAATGCGTCTTTGAATTATCTGCGGCAGTCGGGGCCCGTTTCTTTTGAGTTGGCAGATGTAGCGGAGGTGGCAGTGCCACAGGAGGAAGAAGCGCCTCCGCGGGAGGAGCTGCACCGGCGGCTCTGGGAGCTTATTGACCAGTTGCCGGAGCAGCGCCGCATTATTTTTTTACTCAGCAACCGCGATGGATTGAAATATACAGAGATTGCCAGCCGGCTGAACATCTCTGTCAATACCGTTAAAACTCATATCCGGCTGGCTTACCAGGTGCTTCGTAAGGAATGCATCTGGCTGATCCGCTGGTTGTTGTTATTTTTTTTGATGAACTAAACAGGGGCGTTCACCCTTTCTTATAAATGAGTGTCTATAACGTATATGGATATGCCGGAAAAAGATATTAACTGGGAAAAACTGTTGCAGCAGCTGGATAAAGGCGCAGAAGAAACGCCTTTGTCTGATGCTGAAGCGGAGGTAGCGAAGCTTTCCGGCGCTATACAGGCGTATCTGCAGGAGGCCGCACAGGAAGAACAGGAATTTCCGATGGCAGAAGGATGGGAGCGGTTTCAGCGTTCCGTACCGGAAGCGGGCGACTTACATCCACGGCCCGTATTAAAAGGCGTGCGTTACCTGCGTTGGGGAATTGCGGCTGCCGTAGCAGCTTTATTAACTTTTGCCGGTGTATATTTTTTACACTTACGCCGGGAAGCGCCTGCAGTAGCCATTGCTAACCTGCCACCCAGCTCAAAGGTGCGGTTGTTATTATCCAATGGTAAGGAGGTGGCATTGGGCAGCGGATCACAGCAATTGGAAGAAGCAGGTGGTACCATCGATGCCAGCGATACCATGATTGTATATCAGCCGGGATTAGCTGCTATCAAGGCTACGGAAACGAATATACTGGAAGTGCCGCGCGGCCACCAGGCTAAAATTGTACTGGCGGATGGCACACGGGTATGGGTAAACGCCGACAGCCGGCTGGAATACCCTGCCGCCTTTCATGGCAGCACCCGCGAAGTAAAGATCACCGGGGAAGCGTATTTTGAAGTAGCCGAAAAAGCTACACAACCATTTATAGTAAAGGCCGGCGACATGCAGGTAAAAGTATTAGGGACTGCATTTAATGTGAATACCTACGACCGGCAAATTCATACCACCTTAGCTGCCGGAAAAGTGAGCGCCAGCGTGAATAACCAGGCCGTGATATTATTGCCTGGAGAACAGGCCACTTATAGTGCAGCCGTACCAGTGCTTAAGAAACAACGGGTAGACGCACGCGTGTATACTGCCTGGAAAGACGGAGATATTTATTTTGAAGAAGCCACGCTGAAAGAGATTGTCCATAGCCTGGAACGGGAATATGATTATACTATTCACTTTGATGACCCTGCCCTGGAGCGCCTGCACTTTACGCTGGATATGCGTAAAACGGGCGCCTTACAGGATATACTGGATAATATTGCCGGTACAACAGGCAAAGTGAAATTCAAAACAGTGAACAGAGTAATTATTGTAAGTAAAAAATAAACGCATCGTTATCATCATTTATCAACCATCGAAGAAGCGGACACTGGTTTTCGTATAAGCGGCTCCGTTTTATTTAAAATCGCTGTACAACAATGAACAGATTATTTAAGCTGACATCAGCCGGAAGGGCTGTGCATGGCGTAGCTATGTCTATTTTGCTGCTACTGTTGTGTATCACCCTGTCACCACATCTATCTGCACAGGACCTTCCTGCGCTCGATAAGAAATTTACCTACAAGGCAGTGAAGAAGCCGCTGCCCGCGGTGCTGAAGGATATTCGTATACTCGCCGCCGTAAGGTTTACCTACAACGTGGAAGAAGTAGAACAGCAGCCACCTGTTACGATAGATGTTAAGAATACGCCGTTAAGAGAGTTGTTAAAACTGTTATTGGAAAAAACGGATCTGGAGTATAGCACTGGCATGGCTGGGATTATTATTTTCCCTAAAGTACAACCGGAAGGGCAGCCGGAACGCAAGGGCTTTTTCCTGAGCGGACAGGTAACAGATAAACAGGGCCTGGCTTTGAGCGGTGTTACCGTACAGGGAATCGCTTCTAAAGTAGGTACCAATACCACGGAAGACGGCATGTTTTTCCTGGTAGTTGAAGAGGCAGATAAAATCCGTGTTTCCCGGTTAGGCATGAAACCTATGATAGTAGCGGTAAAGAAAGGAGAGTTTGCAAAAATCGCCATGGATTCTGTGATCCAGGAAATCCGGGAAGTAGTAGTGAATGGCTACCAGGTGATTGATAAACGGATGTCTACCGCCGCGGTATTTAAACTGGATGCCGCAGATATCATACAACCCGGACAATCGAGTGTAGATAAAATGTTACAGGGAAAGGTACCCGGACTAATGATTGTGAATAACTCCGGTAGTCCGAATGCGGTGCCTAAAATGAGGATTCGCGGTACTTCTACTTTTATTGGTAACGCAGCGCCGGTGTGGGTAATAGATGGTGTGATCAAAGAAGATCCGGTAGATCTGACACCCGCCCAGCTGAACGAAGCCATGGGCGGCGCACAGGGCGCAAATTTTTCTATCATTGGTAATGCTGTATCCGGGCTTAATCCGTTTGATATTGAAAGCATGACTTTTCTGAAGGACGCTGCTGCTACAGCTATCTACGGTATTCGTGCAGCCAACGGCGTTATTGTGATTACTACTAAAAAAGGAAAAAGTGGCCCGGCGCAGTTGTCGTATAATGGTACCCTTACTTTTCAGGCAAGGCCTTCTTATGCACAGTATCAGCTGATGAATTCCCGTCAGCGGGTGGACTTGTCCCGGGAGCTGATGGCAGATGGTTTGAATAACTATAACGTCCGGAATGTGGGCTATGAGAGCCTGGTAAAGCAATTTCTGAACAAGCAAATTACCCTGGACGAACTCAATGCCCGTACAGCAGACATGGAAAAGCTGAATACGGATTGGTTTGGCCGGTTGTTTCGTCCTGCTGTGAGCAATAATCATTCCCTGAGCCTGACGGGAGGCAATGATAAAACAAATTACTATACCTCTTTTAACTATGCCAACAATAGTGGTGCCGCCAAAGAAGACGGCAATAAGCAGTACAGTGTATTATTAAACCTGCACTCCGCCATCACCAAAAGACTCAGCATAGATATCGGCGCCAACGCCAGCTATTTGAGATCTTCCGGCTATTATAGTGTGAATCCTTTTGATTATGCGGTAACGGCAGCACGCACCATTGATCCGTCACTGTTGATCGATAAAGGTATTTCAGGTACGCTGCATATGCCGCTTACCTACAACATCGGGAATGAAATCAATCAAACTACCAACACCGCTACCACTACCAATACGATGTTAACAGCCGCTTTGCATTATCAGGTGGCCAATGGCTGGAAGTGGACAACGTTGCTCAGCGGACAGTTGGGGAGTACAGAAGGCATGCAGGCTGCGTACGATCGCAGCTACCTGATCTCTGCGGAAAGGGGCTATGATTTTGGCGCGGCGGTAAGTGATAGCCTGCGGAAATTATCTGTGTTTCCTTACGGTGGGTTGGCCAATATTAATCATGAAAATCTGGTGGTGCTGAATATGCGTAACCAGCTGGAATATAGTCGTAGCCTGTTTGATAGCCGGGATCGTTTATACGTGATGGTAGGCAATGAGATTAAATCGTTGCAACGCAAAGGCTTTTCATCTGTAGAGTTAGGGTATTTCCCTGACAGGGGTCAAACCTTTTTTTCCGGTGAGTATAATACAGGTGGCGGCGCGGTGAAGGGTGGCACGTATTATCATACTCCTATCATCGTGAATACGCTGAATAATAACATGGGCTATTATGCGGCTGCTACTTATTCATTAATGGGAAAATATGTGTTGAGTGTAACCGGCAGGGCAGATGGTTCTAACCGGTTTGGACAATATTCCAATCAACGTTTTTTGCCGAATATGGTGTTTTCCGGTAGCTGGGATGCGGGCAGTGAACCGTGGTTGAGCAGCAGCCGTATTATCAGCGGGCTGCGTTTTCATGCGTCCTTTGGAACACAAGGAAATGTGGTAGATCAGGTGGGACCACAACTGATTGCCACTTATCCTTCTTCTCCTATTGATGATGGGAGTGGAGAATATATCCTGCATACCAAAAGCCTCGCTTATCCTGACCTGCGCTGGGAAAAGACGTACCAGTCGAACGCCGGAGTGGAATTGTCGTTGTTCAACGGCCGGGTAAATTTTAACGGCGAAGCCTATATGAAAAAAAGTGTGGACTTACTCGCTACCAAAGAATTGCCTTTTGAATATGGTGTGAATAGCATGTTGGTGAATGCGGGAAATATGACGAACAGTGGGTTTGACTTGTTTTTGCAGGTAGTGCCGTTACGTACCAGGAAGGCAGAAATTTCTTTTGATCTCACCTATTCAAAAAATTATAACAATATCGTCAGCAGTCAATACAGTAATCTATATACCAACTATCTGGCAGGAACGGCCCTTATTCCGGGCCGTCCTATCAACAGCTTATGGTCGTACAATTACGCGGGACTGGATCACAACACTGGTGTGCCAAAATTCAATAATACCGGTGTGTTTAAAGATGCCACAGCAGATCCGGCCAGTTTCCTCGTATATTCCGGCAGAAAAGATCCATTGGTGACCATGGGGCTCAATCCCCGCGTACGTTATGGCGCCTTCACGCTGAACATGAATCTTTATCTGAGCTATGGTAACTACAAGCGCCTGAATGCTATTTATAACAAAGCCTTTATTTCAGGTGGAGCGCCTCTTCCGGAAATGAATATGCCGGTTATACTGTCTCAAAGATGGCGTAAGCCCGGTGATGAAGCATTTACAAATATTCCCGCGTTCGGGGGCGACAGGCCGGTACTGATTCCCGTTTCACAGACAGGAGTGAGTCCATATACCATGTACGATCTGTCTGATATACGGGTCGTGAATGCCAGCTTTTTACGTTGCCGTACTATCAATGTTTTTTATCAGGTCCCATCTTCCATCTGTCGTAGTGCATATGTAAAAGGTATCAATATTGGCGGTGCTGTTACAAATCCGTTTACCATTGCCAGCAAGCAATTAATGGGGCAGGACCCTGAAACATTGGGTACCGGCACCACTGCATTACCGGTTACGAAATCCTATTCTTTCACCCTTAATGTTATGTTCTAATGAGAGGGATACAAAAAACAGGGATCATCTGTTTCCTGGTAGTGTTAACAGGATTGACTTCCTGCAGAAAATTTCTGGAAGAGAAGTCGCAGACAGATATGACGCCAAAGTCGACAGAAGATTATAGTGAATTATTGTTTGGAGATGGTTATCCGTTGGCCAATGCCATATTGCAGCCGGAGCTGCAGTTTATGGATGACGACGTACAATGTTACAATACCCCTTTGCTGGTGAATAACCAGCAGGCAGTATTTGGCAATATGCCAGCCTTTACCTGGCAACCGGATTTTTTAGAAGCAGTAGGTAGAAATAATAGTCCGGATGTTACTGCATTCAATTCCTGGGGCGCCTATTATAAATTGATATTAGGCTGTAACGTGGCATTGCAGGCGGTGGATGGCAGCATTGGTAATGATGTGGCGAAGCGATACCTGAAAGGACAGGCATTAGGGCTGAGGGCGTACTATTATTTCATGTTGGTGAACTTATATGGAAAGCCTTACAATGATAGTACTACTACACCCGATAAAAACTTAGGCGTGCCGTTGCGTCTGGATGCTAACTTATACGAAACTTATCCGGCCAGAAATACCGTAGCGGAAGTATACCAACGAATCAGCCAGGATATAGACAGCGCCTGTATCCTGCTGGATGTAGATAAGATCAATAAAACACCTTATCGCTTTAACTACATAGCGGCGCATTTCCTGGCATCGCGGGTAGCATTGTTTATGGAACAATGGGATAAAGCAGTCGCACATGCCAGTATTGTCATGCAGTATCATCCGCAGCTGATGGACCTTCCCACCATTCAGCTGGAAGAGGGGCAATTTATATTGAATACCGTCACCACAGAGAATATATGGTTGTTTGGCAGCACTGAAGAGCGCAAGTCGTTAGGGGTGAATGCGGCGTATGCCTTTTCTGCATCATTAGGTAAGACGTACAAGCCAGGCGATTTGAGGTCTTTTGCGTATTACATGGAACTACCGGATTTTCTGAAACCTATTTTCGGCATGGATTACGTGCAGCGGAAGTTCGATCCCAGTCTGGAGAATATACGTGGCACTGCATGGCGTAGTGCGGAAATGTATCTCAACCGGGCGGAAGCCAATATACAGTTGTATAAAACAACGGGTAAAGCAGCGGCAGCGCAACAGGCACTAACGGACCTGAATACACTCCGTCAGCATCGGTTTGGGCCATGGTCTTATCAGCCACTGGAAATGGCTACTGCGGACGTGATGCTGCAATGGTGCAGAGATGAACGTCGCAGGGAATTCTTTAATGAAGAAGGACATCGCTGGTTTGATTTGCGGCGTTATGGTATGCCTGCACTTACCCATGCGTTTAAACCTTCTATGAGCAGCATCGCTGTATACCGGTTGAAGGCAAAAGATCCACAGTACGTGTTGGCGATACCGGGTGTGGTATTGCAGCGCAATCCGTCTTTGGTTCAGAATCCGCAAAGCACCGGCACCAGGATGCCGGAGTAATTATCACCATTAACTACTTTTGTATGTCCAGATATGTTCGTTTTTCTCGTGCAGGTGTTTTGTTGCTGTTATCACTGTTTACCGGTATCGTTGCCTGTAAGCGGGAAGCTGCGCCTGCGCCATCCGGTGAAAAGTATGGGTACCAGTTACCACAAGGCAATCAGCCGTTTGACGCGGAGATTGCTGCCTTTTACAAAAAATACCATTGCTACATTTTATATAAATATTCGCCGGCAGATTTCAGATATGAAATTGCTACTTCTCTGAATGATACCTCCTGGCAGCCGGACCCGGCGAACGTGGCGCCTGCCCTGAGTTTTTTGATGAAGGAGTGTTTGCAACTATACCCGGATAGTTTTTTGTTGCAGGTATTACCCTATCGTATTCTGTTGCCGGAGCGGATTGATTCTTTTGTGTCACGGGCCGCAGATGCTGTCACCAATAATTATGTGAGCTGTAACGGATTTGCCGCCAGCAATTATATGATGGCTTTTGCG
Source organism: Chitinophaga sp. 05T412 (assembly GCF_056396465.1). Classification (NCBI taxonomy): domain Bacteria; kingdom Pseudomonadati; phylum Bacteroidota; class Chitinophagia; order Chitinophagales; family Chitinophagaceae; genus Chitinophaga; species Chitinophaga sp. 05T412. The sequence goes on along the minus strand of NZ_JBFTLN010000001.1, from coordinate 534,091 downwards.
TGGGCCAACAAACAGTTGCCACAACAAACGCCGGCGCAATTGAAAGCGCTGCGTGGAGGATTACACCGGTGTTTGTGGAAGCGCGCCTACAATGCACAACAGCTGGAAATGCCGGATAGTTTTGCGATGTATCAGCCAGACTATATCAACATGGATGAAGACGCCTACTATGCAGCAGGTCTGGTAACGCGTATTACTAATGCGCATACGTTTAATAACCCTTATTGTCTGGGCCAGGATTTTATGGATTTTATCGGCGCCATCACCAGTACCTCCGCCGCAGAAATGGAGCGCACACTGTTGTCGCCACAGGTTGATGTGAGTGGTTTGATACGAGTGAAGTACGATATCATCCGGCGGTATTACCAACGGAAATATAGCATAGACCTGCAGGCCATTGGTAACCGGCCCTGAACTGTTTTTTAAAATTATATTTTATGAGATACCGATTATTTTTATTGCTCACCTGTTTATACGCACCACTCACGGTGGCGGCTACACGCGCGGATTCTACTGCTAATGTCAGCGTCGCAGTACAGGGAATGAATATGGTGAGCATCCGCTACCTGGACGATGTAAATCCGGTGGCTACGGCCAGCGTGGTAGATGGGATGAATGCCACGAAAGTGTGGACCGGTAAGTTGAAAATTCCTGTTGTACAGGTGATCAATATTAACAACGTACCCGTATTACTGCATCCTGGCGATCAGGTGAATGCGAAGCTGAGTCCGCGTCCTTTTAATGAAGGGCTGGTACATTGCGAAAATGCGGTGATCACTGGTACACAACCAGCCCGTTTGCAGCTGTTGTATAAACTGGATAGCCTGTATCGTTTCCGGGATAGTGTGGTATTGCATACCGACTTCGAAGCATTTAAGGCCGTATTAAATAAGAAAAATGAGCAGGCGCAGCAACTGATTACCAATGCCCGTTTAACGGCAAAAGAAGATTTGCCCATTGCGCAGCTGTACCTGAAAATGCTGAAGATGAAGGTGAAGAGTTATTATGCCAGTCGTTATAAAGCCGAAAACGTATATGCCGCAAAAGCACCGGTGCAGTTTAAAGCCTGGGTGCAGGAGGAAGCAGAAGTGGATCATCCTTACCTGTCGCGTATTGCGGAGGAATCAGTGGTGTTCGGCTATGTACGCGATGCCGTGCCTGGAGATGGCGAAGAGCGCGCTGCTTATTTACTGAGTCACCTGTCGGGCGACCGGTTGAAGCACCTGGTGGTTTGGAATGATGTAATTGGTACTGTGCGTTATCACGGTGCTAATGACCATTTCATGGATATCTACGACATGGTGAAGAAGGAAGTGCATCATCCGGCTATCAAGGCTTTGTATGACTCTATATACCAGGCTTATCAGCCGCTGAATTTAAACCAGCCGGCGTTTGATTTCACGTTGTATGATTTGCAGGGGAAGCCGGTACGGTTATCTCAATTCAAGGGAAAAATGGTGGTGTTGGATTTCTGGGCCACCTGGTGTGCTACCTGTATAGCCGAGCTGCCCAACTTTGAACGCTTTGCGGATTCACTGCATGCAGATACCGGCATTGTATTTCTTTCTATTGCCTGGGATGAAGACATGGTATGGAAGAAGTATCTGGACAAGCATCCTCAAAGTGAAGCCATCACTTTAAGATTATCTCCCGATGAAAGTGATAAAAACATGCAGGAGTTTGTAAAACATTATCAGTTAACGGGCGTGCCCCGCTATATGATGATAGATGCCGAAGGTAAGTTTCTGACGGCTTTTGCCCCACTACCTTCAGATCCGGCGTACAAAGCGTTGCTGGAGATGTGGATGAAAATGAGAAAATAATTTTTATATAATAATCATGTTTATGAAGAGAATAATAGCCCTGTTAGCCATGGGGGTGGCATTACAAACATCCGCACAGAATAAGGTGGTGATATCAGGTACCTTACCTGATTTACCGAATGATACCATGATGCGTTTGTGGACCCCATTCCAGGAAGGTTACGACTCGACGGTCATTAAAAATCACAGCTTCACGTTTACCAAAACCCTTACCAGCGGTAATGGTGGTGTATTTATTATTGCAGTAGGGGATGTGAAAGATGAGAAAAAAGGAACCGTACTTTTCCTCGAACCGGGAGAAGTGAAAATTACCGGTAAGGGGCCCTTTTTTCAAAATGCTACTTATAGCGGTTCTCAGTTTATCAAAGACTGGGTAGACATCTGCAGTAATATCCTCGATACTTCTGCGGCGTTTTCAGAAAAGAGAAAACTGAAGATGAGACAGGAGGAAGCAGAGAACATTGGTGACATGCTTACCTCTAATGAACTGCAACCACAGATTGCGGTATTTGAAAAGCAGCAGGCGGAACTGGCCAAAGTATGGATCAGCAAACACCCTAAATCAACTGTATCTGCCTATCTCTTTGCCAATGTACTGAACAGGACGATGCCTAAAGATGAGTGGCTGGAGTACCTGGGTAAGCAACCGCTGAATGTACAGCGTGCGGCGTCTGTTAACTTCGTGAAAAAAACGATGGGCGTAGGCATGGAAATTGGCGCTATTGCGCCCGGCTTTACTTTACCGGATGTAAATGGTAAACAGGTGTCCCTGTCCGATTACAAAGGAAAGTATGTGTTGATTGATTTCTGGGCCAGCTGGTGTGCACCGTGTCGTGCACAAAATCCTCACCTGAAAGCGGCCTATGAGAAGTTTAAAGATAAAAACTTCACCATCCTGAGTGTATCTGCTGATGAGAAGAAAGATAAATGGCTGCAGGCAGTAGCAGAAGATAAGCAACCCTGGGCACAGGTATGTGATCTTAAGGCTTCTTTCAGCCCGGTAGCGCTGGATTACCATGTGATGGCTATTCCGGTTAATTATCTGATAGGACCGGATGGAAAAATTGTAGGTATGGGCTATATGAATGAACGATTAGAACAGAAACTGGCAGAGTTGCTGAAATAAAAGCACGTCGTATTTATCCCTATGAGCCCCGCTATTTTTCAGTAGCGGGGCTTATTATTTTCTGCAACAGCGCACCTATGCCGTTCGTTCAATAATGGGCATGGAACACTTTGGGCGGAAAAAAACGCGCATAGAATAACAACTACCTATTATTCTTTTTTGTAGATTCCATTCCAGAAGGAAGCATTTATTATACTTATTTAAACCCATGGTCATGAAAATCAGGAAAAGTTTTGTAGTGGTGGCAGCATTGTTGGCGGCTGGCACGCTATGCTCACTGGCATTACCCCAGGAACCTGAAAAGGCGCAAAATCTGAAAGTATTGCCTAAAAACATCAGTCATGAAGAACTGATTACTGTGATGCGCGGATTTAATGCGGCACTCGGTGTAAAATGTAATTTCTGTCACGAACCACGGAAAGACGATGCCAAGAAACTGGATTTTGCCAGCGATGCAAATCCGCATAAAGGCACTGCGAGAGACATGATGCGGATGACCAAACGTATCAACAAGAAATTTTTCAAGGCTACGGAAGTAATGGCAGTAAGCTGCTATAGCTGCCATCATGGGGATGAAAAACCCAAGCTCAAGCCTGATGCTGCACCAGAAGGAGCGAAGTAACTGCTGAAAGCAGAAAGCGAAAAGCAGAAAGCAAAAAGCTATTGCAGCGAATGATTAAAGCGAGTAAATATCCGCGATGATCATTCGCTGCAATAGCTTTTTGCTTTCTGCTCTCCGCTTTCTGCTCCACTCATATGTTATTTTTTTAATCTATAGCTGTTGGCTCCGGAAAAAACAGTATCTTTGCCCCCGTCTGTTGAGTTAAAGGCATAAAGCACAGAAATATCTATTCTCTCCAGTCCGGAAATCTTTTCTTTACTGCTCTCCTCAATTGTGATAACGCTAAAGACGAAGAAGCGTTATTTTATATTTATTACATCAGATATATCAACATGTTATTTGAGCAATTAGGGCTTATTGAGCCCATTTTAAAAGCAATTAAAAACGAAGGCTACACCACGCCTACTCCCATACAACAGCAATCTATTCCTATTGTATTGGAAGGTAAAGACCTGTTAGGCTGCGCGCAGACAGGTACTGGTAAAACGGCCGCGTTCGCTATCCCCATTTTACAGTTATTATACAATAGTAAACCAGCCAAAGAGGGCTTTAAGCATATTCGCACACTGATCCTGACCCCTACCCGGGAACTGGCTACGCAAATCGATGAAAGCTTTGGCGCCTACGGCAAATACACCGGTTTAAAGCACGACGTGATCTTTGGTGGCGTGCCACAGCATCGTCAAACCATTGCCCTGCGTAATGGTACGGACATCCTGATTGCCACACCTGGCCGTCTGTTGGACCTGATGAACCAGGGTTATATTTACCTGAGTCACCTGGAAATGTTTGTGTTGGACGAGGCAGATCGTATGCTGGATATGGGTTTTATCAATGATATCAAGAAGGTAATCCGGGAACTGCCGCAACAGCGTCAAACCCTGTTCTTTTCTGCTACCATGCCGCCAAGTATCGCACAGCTGGCCAATTCTTTACTGTATAAGCCTGAAAAAGTGACCATCACGCCGGTATCTACTACCGCAGAAAGGGTGGAACAATCAGTTTATTTTGTGAAGAAGAAAGATAAGCAATCGCTGCTGGATCATATTTTGAAAGATCAACGCATTGAGCGTACCATTGTGTTTACACAAACCAAACACGGTGCCGACAGAATTGCCAAAAATCTGAAGAAGCGCAATATCAATGCAGATGCCCTGCACGGGGATAAGTCGCAGGCTTCCCGCCAGAATACGCTGAGCAACTTTAAAAATGGTCGTCTTCGTGTATTGGTAGCTACTGATATCGCGGCCAGAGGAATTGATGTGGATTCGCTGGAGCACGTGATTAACTACGACTTACCGAATGTTTCCGAAACGTATGTACATCGTATAGGCAGAACCGGTAGAGCAGGTGCAGCGGGCTACGCCCTTTCTTTCTGCGATACCGAAGAAAGACCTTACCTGCACAGCATCAATAAACTTACCCGGCAAACCATTCCATCGGTACCGCATCCTTTCGAGGAAGCTGCCATCATGGAAGCCAATGCCGTTAATCCGGATATGCCGAAGGCTGACCCGAGAAGGCCTAAGCCTAAGAACAGAAAGAGAGGACACGTGGATAAGCGCGATAAAACGTTTTAGTGAATTTTGTCTGTGAACAGGATTAAACTGATTTCTTATTTTTGAGTAATAAGATTTAAAAAGATAAAGGGAAGATATAAGCAGATCGCTTACATCTTCCCTTTATCTTTTTAAACAACATCAGTATAATCCTGTCCTCAGGCAGAAAATCGCATTATATTACTTCTGCTTTTAGTTTCCCGGCTTTAATAGCCTTCATAAAGTCATTATAGTCTTTCTCCGTTTGATCCGCATAAGCTACCGCGAACTTACCAATGGCTTCATCTACGATATCGGATTTCCCGAGGTAGCCGCTGATCACATCTCCGGGGCCTGTTTTAGCGTGGGCCCTGGCTAACACTCTGCCACAGAGGCCTGCGTAGGCGGCCATTACTTCCTTATCGAAATGCTCCACATCGGGCGCTATTTTCCGGTCTCTCAGCTGACGTAAATAGTAATGCCTGTTTTCCAGGCCGGTACTCCAACCCAGGAACATATCGCTGGCTGCCTGTACAAGGCGTTGTCCCTGTACAACGCGTTCTCCGTTATGTTTATATTGACTTTTACCGGTATAAGCTTCTAAAACGCTGTTTCTCGCTTCTTTTATCTGCATGAACAGCGGTTCATCTTTGGCATTCATCATCAGGGCAACGAGGCAGCGGGTGCCTACACTACCTACGCCCACTACTTTGAGGGCAATGTCGATGACGCGGTATTGGCTGAAAAGAAAGCGGCGGTCGTCCTGCAGGGTCTCGAGGTACCGTTCGAGGAAGGCATGCACCATTTTCTTTTGTTTCACCAGGTCAATAGGATGATAAATGAGTGGGTGCTGGTCCTGAATTTCGAAGTTCCCCAATACACTTTGGGTGATTTTATAAAATACTTTTTCCTGCGTACTTTTCTGTGCCTTGTCCATGGCGTCTCTCAGCATGGTCTTCACTTTTTCGCTGCGGGCTTTGTTGAGCAGGTCCTGCATTTCAAACTTCATGTACCAGAGGTCCAGGGTGTTCATCTGTACATATTCCGCCATGGCGGTTCTATAGGCGAGGACCAGATCTATGGCCATTTGTTTTGCATCCGTTTCCCGCATATTATTATGCCGGGCTGCCAGTACAAAGCTGGTGGCCAGTCGTTTGATATCCCATTCCCAGGGGGCAGGTAGTGTTTCATCAAAGTCGTTGGCATCGAAGATGAGGTTACGTTCCGGGGTAGCAAAGCCACCGAAGTTCATCAGGTGGCAATCGCCCATGGCCTGTACATGTAGTGAGGTATGTGGCAGGATGGAAAGATCGCGCGCCATAATATCTGCGGTACCACGGTAAAAGGCAAACGGTGAAACACTCATCCGGCCGCATCGAATGGGGATTAGCTCCGGCACCCGGTCGTGATTGGAGGCATTGATGGCCTGCAAAATAGTGGGGCGTTTGGGCGATAGGGTAAAGTCGCCCTGGGAGGTCCTGGGCACCTGGTCCCTGATTTTTTTACCCGGATTGGGGGAGATGATAGCCATATATGAAGTAATTAATCATCAAACGTAAAATAAACGGGAGTTGTTTTTAAAAGATACGTTTTTCATCACATTTTAATGTAAACGATTGCAAAAGCAAGATTTGGTAAATCGGCTTTTTTATTTTAGGTTTGGTTAAGAGACACAAAAATTTTCTCTATATCAACCAACAAACACCGTATTGAAACGTCACACTTGTTACATGTAATATCAACCAACAGCAATACGTAATGAAGTAATTTTTTTTCGCGATAGAAATAATGTTCACTTGTCGTTTTACCTGAATTCCATTTACAGTGAAACAAGTATATCATCAACCAGTTGATCTGCAGGAAATTGCTGCGGGCAGTGAGAAAGCATTTAAAGCTTTGTTTGATCAGTATCGTGGAAGATTATTCTACTACATTTCCCGTTTCATCAAATCAGAGCAGGTAGCGGAGGAGCTGGTACTGGACGTATTTATGAAGATATGGACAGGCAGGGATCTCATTTCACAGATCAATAATTTCGATGCTTTTCTTTTCCGTATCGCACACAACAAGAGTATTGACTTCCTGCGTTCTGCAGCGCGGGACCCGCGTTTACAGGAACTATTATATGAGGCTACCGATCTGGCCGGCACAGAAGGCGCTGATACCATGCTCATGGTACATGAGTATGAAGAAAAAGTGAGGGCCGCCATTTCGTTGTTGCCGCCTCAGTGTAAAAAGGTATATAGCCTGAGCCGGGAAGAAGAATTATCACATGATCAGATTGCTGCACAGTTACAGATTTCGAGGGCTACCGTGAATAATCACATTGTGCTGGCCCAGCGTTTTATCCGTAACTACCTGGTAAAAGAGATAGATATCGCTATCCTTATCCTGATCATCGGAAAGTTTTAACTTTTTTTTATCCTTCATTAGTTACCGCTCTTTTTTTACTCGTCTTAATAACAGGAGAATGCTTTTTATCACAATTATCGCATCATGGATAAGCGTCCTGTTCATACATGGAAATATTTGTTGTCGCAGTATCTCGACAATAAGATTTCGAAAGACGAGTTAGCGGAGCTACTGCGTAAGGCAGGAGAGGAAGAAGATATGGAGATGCTTACCATCGTGCTGAAAGAGCAGTGGGAGGCTTCCCGGGAGGCGGTTGATCACAGTGGCACCGACTGGGATGCAAAGTTTGCAGCCATGATGGCGGAAGTACCGGAGATGCCGGTGCGCAATCGCATCGGCCGGTGGATGAAAGTCGCTGCCGCAGCAACGGTGGCTGCATTCATGATCCTGGGTGGTTACTTCTTTTTTAAAAAAACAGCGGAATCGCTGCCAATAACGGCAACGACTAAACGTAAAGATATTGTACCTGGCACAACGGGCGGTATATTAGTGTTGGCCAATGGTCAGCAGATTCCTCTGGACAGTGCCAGCAACGGATTGCTGGCAGTACAGGGAGGCGCTAAAGTTACCAATCGGCAGGGAAAAATTATTTATAATGCCTCCGGCGCGAATAGTGAACAACTATTTAACACGGTAGTAACCCCAAGAAGCAAACAGTACCAGCTGGTATTGGCTGACGGAAGCAGTGTTTGGTTAAATGCTGCTTCCTCTGTTCGCTTTCCGGCCGCCTTCTCCGGCGATGCCCGGAGAGTAGAAATCACCGGTGAAGCCTATTTTGAAGTAGCCCCCCTGATCCGTAACGGAAAGAAAGTTCCCTTCATAGTAGTTGCCCGCGGCATGGAAGTACAGGTACTTGGTACCCACTTTAACGTGAACGCCTACCCCGACGAACGTACTATCAACACCACTTTACTGGAAGGCAGTGTGATGATCACCAAAGGCACTGCCCAACAACTGCTGAAGCCGGGAGAGCAAGCCCGGCTGGACTCTGCCAATCACCTCGTATTGTATAAAGATGTGGATACTGAAGGAGAGATCGCCTGGAAAAACGGGTATTTCTCTTTTGATCAGGCCGACCTGAGCAGCGTAATGCGGCAAATTGCCCGCTGGTATGATGTAGACATTGTATACAGCGGACCTGTGCCAGACCGCCACTTTGGTGGTGAAATTTCACGTGCCGCCAATGTGTCGCAGGTATTGAAAATACTGGAAGAAAGCAAGGTGCATTTTAAAATAGAAGAAAGAAGGATCATCGTATTGCCGTAATAAAAAACCGCTCTGAGGTGAGAGTCAGAGCGGCAGAAAGTTCTGGTAATACTAATCATAACAATTTGTTGGGACGAATTGCTCATTAAACAACCAAAACCACTACTAAAGTATGAAAAAAATTCTACGTACCGGCTGTTATTCCGGCGGTCGTGTACTTCCCAAAACGCTCCTCGTTATGAAGCTAACCGCCATTGTAATTATGGCCACCTGTCTGCAGATAAGTGCAAAAGGCTACTCGCAGAAAGTTACCCTCGCCGAGAAAAATGTACGGCTTGGAAAAGTATTCCGCGCAATAAAAAAACAAACCGGTTACTCTTTTTTCTTCGATGAATCTTTGATGCGCCAGTCAGACGCCGTTACCATTGATGTGAAAGACGTTCCCCTGGAAGCTGCGCTGGACATCTGTTTCAAGAATCAGCCACTTACCTGGAGCATTGTGGGAAGCACCGTGGTGATCAAGCAAAAAGACGCTCCCCTGGCAGATAACATGCCTGTGGTGGCTGAGATCTCCGGTATCATCACGGATATGGATAAACACCCGCTGCCTGGGGTATCTATCAAAATAAAAGGTACCAACAAAGGAACTATCAGTAACAGCAATGGTGAATTCAGCCTCCACGCAGAACCCGGCGATGTACTGGAAATCACCTTCGTGGGATTCAAAAAACAAGAAATTACCGTAGGAACGAATACTAAACTGTCGATCCGCCTGGAACCTTCCAGCAGCGGCCTCGGAGAAGTAGTAGTGACCGCACTGGGTATCGGAAAAAACGATAAAACAGTAGGTTATGCCCTCACCACCGTGAAAGGGGAAGAACTTACCCGCACCAATTCCGTAAACCCGATTACCGCCCTGCAAGGTAAAGTAGCCGGGGTGAATATCAGCGTGATGACAGCTGCGGGCGTGCAAACATCTCCCTTTATCCAGATCCGCGGTGCTAAAGTATTAGGTACCCCCGGTAACAACGTAAACCAACCTATTTTCGTGATAGACGGAAACGTGATCACCAACAACGTATCCAATGCGGATGATGCCGATGCCGGCTCTCAGCTGAAAAACCTGAACCCGGACGATTATGAATCCATTACCGTATTGAAGGGTGCTGCTGCTACTTCTATCTATGGTTCAAGAGGTATCAACGGCGCCATCGTGATCACCACCAAAAAAGCAAAAGCCGGCGATGGCTTCCTGATAGAAGCGAATTCTACTTATCAGACAGAAAAAGTGTATCGCGCACCGATGGACTTCCAGAACCTGTACGGACAAGGAGATTATTTTGAAAGAGAAGGTAACTTCAGAGCTGATGGCACACAATCCAAAACAGACGCCAGCTGGGGCCCTTTAATGGATGGTAGTTTACACCCTGCCGCCTTTAATCCAAATAAGATGGTGCCTTATTCACCACAGCCCAACAACTGGAAAACGTTTTACCAGAACGGTAACTACATCAACAATAATATTGCTATCAGCAGCGCTACTGATAAGTTCAACTATCGCCTGTCTTATTCCAATAACAACACCAAAGGTTTATTACCTAACAACGGCATGCAAAGAAATTCCGTTGATTTAAAAATAGGCGCTAAACTGAATAAAGTATTTTCTACTGATTTTGGTGTCAGCTATTCCAATACACTGGCGAAGAACTTCTTCTCACAAGGCCGGTACTATTATGGCGGCGGACAAAACCTGGCCTTCAATACTTACTACCTGCCGCGTAATATCGACTTCAACGACTGGTACCACAGCTATCGCGCTCCAGACAATACACCGGATTTTGCAAATACCTACGCCAACTTAGGCGCAGCAGTAAATGCTTTCTCCCGCTTCGATAAGAACAATTACTACCGGCATGAAAATTCCATCCTGGGATACATGCAGCTGAAAGCACAGGTAAATCCATGGCTCGATTTATCTGCCAGAGGTAACTTTAACTTCTATAAAATACGTACAGAGGAAAAAGATTACGGTAATGGTACCAACAATACGGGTGGATACTATGCTGCAGGTGGCAGCTACACCAGCGATTACACCCTGTTGTTCATGGCACATGCGGTTAAAAATGTGACGAAAGATCTGACAGCAGATTTCCGTTTGTACAATGAAATTTATGGAGATAGAGTGGGTGAAAACTACGGCGCCGCTATTAATGGCCAGTTGAGTGTACCTAATGTATTTTTCCTTGGTAACTCTTCCCAGAATATTCAGAACCAGTATTATTATGGATTCAATAATATTCCGGGTCCCAAATATCCTTCTCAGTTAACTATTGGGGTGGGTGGTATCCTCAACCTGAACTATAAGCAGTACCTGAATTTGGAAATCACCGGTCGTAACGACTGGCGGTCTACCCTTACTTACCCGGTGGCAGCGATTGGTGCAAAGAATAATTATTCTATTTTCTACCCTTCTGCTAACTTGTCTTATTCTTTCTACGATCATTTTGAGTCGGGCATGCCTTCCTGGGTGTCTTCCGGCAGATTACGTGCTTCCCTGGCTTATGTGGGTAACGCCGGTATTGCCGGTCCTTATCAAACAGGGGTAGGTTATTCACCCAGCACTATCTTTAATCAGAATGGCGCTTCAGTAGGTACTGCCACACAATACAACGCCAACATAAAACCCAACCTGGACCTGCGGGCGCAGATATCCCGTACCTGGGAGTTTGGTACCAATTTCGGCCTCGTAAAGGATTTGATCAACGTAGATTTTGCGTGGTATAAAACCAATACTTTCCACCAGTTAATTAACCTGGCAGGTGTGCCGGAAACCGGCTACAACCAGGTGTTTTTCAATGCCGGTAATATCCAGAACAAAGGCTGGGAACTGTTGGTGAATATCTCTCCGATCCGTGGTAAAGACTGGGGCCTGGACTTCGCCGTGAACCTGGGACATAATAAGAGCAAGATCATTGAATTTGGTAATGGGATTAAAGACTGGAACCTGAGTGATAACTATGAAGGAGTGAGTGTGCATGCCTATGAAGGTGGCGACTTTGGTGTATTAACAACTAACGTGGGCGACTATGTGGCCAGCACCAAAAATGATCCTAAAACCGGATTGCCACTGATTACTTATGCGGGTCGTATTGCCAATGTACAAGGTCAGTATGATGTAGCTAACTACTCCCTCACCACGTTACCGTCTGGTTCTCCTGCTCCGCGGATGGGTAAAGTAGAGCCCGACTTAACAGGCGGTATCAGCACTACCCTGAGATATAAAAACTTTAGCTTGTTTGCACAGGTAGATGGTCGCTTTGGTGGCTATGTATACTCTGAATCTTATGCTTATGCCATGGGGCAGGGTACACCTAAAAACTCGCTGCAATACCGTGATCAGGCGCATGGTGGCGTTGCCCGCACTGATCCAAACTGGAACAACGGCGCACCTATTTATGATGGGGTAATTCCTAATGCCATATTTGACGAAGGACAAATGAGTCCTCTGAAACCCACTGTAAGCATTGCCGGCATGACCTTTAAAGAGGCCTATGATAAAGGTTTGGTAGAGCCTTTCAAAGCTTCTTTATACTACAATACTTTTTACGGATGGGAAACCAACCTGAATAACAACGGTAGTATCAGTAAAAATTCCTGGGTAATGCTGCGTGAAATCACGCTGGGTTATCGCCTGCCTGCTGCCATTACCAATAGCATTCATTTGAAAGGCGCCCGTTTAACATTGACCGCCCGCAACATTGGTTATTTATACAGAACACTGACTGGTGGCCAGAATCCGGCATCGCTGCAAAGTAATGATCCATTCAGACCATTCATTACCGGTGGCGTTCCGTTTTCCCGCAACTATGCTGCAACCCTTCACATTTCTCTGTAAAACAACTAATACATAGACGATGAAAAAGACTAATAAATATATAATTGGATTACTTGCCCTCGCATTGGTAAGTCAGTCATGCAAAAAGAAACTGATCGAAATCAACACCAATCCGAACCTGCTGCCGGATGTGAATCCGGAGTACCTGTTTACCGGTGCTACGGCAGATATTGACATTAATGGTCGTGACCGTACCGCACAAAAGTATGGCGCTACCTTAACGTACATGCAGTATGTAGTACCCGATGCGGTAACTACGAGTAGCCTTTCGGGTAAGTATGCAGATCCGGGTAAAACCATCGGTCCTAATCCGAACTTCTTCTTTTACAGCGATTACTTCAATTCCACCGGTCGTGATATGCACCGGATTATAGATAAGATCAATTCCCTGCCAGATGCTACCAGAGCTACTTACCAGGGATTGAAAGCGATCTGCTCTATAGTGGATGTATATCACGCATGGCGGGTGGCTGATATTTTTGGTGCGTTGCCATACAGCCAGGCGTTTAATGATACGAAGTATCCGCTGCCGCAATATGATTTTGATTACAACCTGTACAAAGTGTTTGATCAGCAATTGAAAGATGCGGCTACACTGTTGAAAAACAATACGACCAACCAGTTTGCGTTGGGCAACCAGGACCTGTTTTATGGCGGTGATTACGGCGAGTGGCTGGGGTTAGCCAATACTTTGCGTATTAAAATTGCGCAGCGTTATGAGAAAAGAGATGCGGCTAATTTAACCGCCGTGTTGAATGATGTGGCTACCAACTTTGCCGGTAAGCTGATAGCGCCTTCTTTATCAGATCCTACCAATGATGGATCTTTCGCTATTAATCATACCCGCGACTGGAACAATAACGTGGATGATATTAACGTGATCCTGTTTAACTATGATGCGTCTTTTTCTTTTGTAGAGTACCTGAAATCTACGCATGATCCGCGCATTGGTTTCATGATCCGGCAGAATGATATGGGTGACAACAGTAATCAGTACCTGACGGTGAAAGTGAATGGCAATGCAGCAGCGCAGGCGGCGTTGGCCTTACCGGAAAACCAGGTGCGTTATTGGGGAAAACATGCGTCGCCCGCTTCAGCTGGTGATGCCACCTACGGTTCCACTGGTTTAGACAGGGGGAAAACTTTTACGCTGAAAGATAATACCACGCAGGACTTACTGTTTTTGTCGGCCATACAAACCCGTTTGTTTGTAAAGAATGGCGGCTTTGGTGGCTTTGATCAGCGGTCTAAGCAAAACCTGATGCATACGGATGAAGCATATTCTGATGGCGCTACCATTAAAATGAAATCGTACTTCGTCACCTATGCCGAAACTTGTTTTATGATGGCGGAGATTGCCGAGAAAGGTGGTAATGGATTGGGTCAAACTGCTTCCCAGTGGTTCTACAAAGGGGTGCAGGCTTCCTTTAATCAGTACCAGGCATTTTCTGTGGCTACCAAGGTGCCTAATGCGGCGGATATCACGCTTGGTAACTTTGCCACACCTGCAGGTATTCCTTATAAAGGTTTACCCAGCATTTATTCACAGGCGTGGGTGCATTTCCTGATGCAGCCGGATGAAGCCTGGGCGATGTGGAAGCGCACTGGTTATCCGCAATTCACTGATGTAAGAGCAGGTAATAATGGTAAAATAGGAGATGGTTCTTCTATTGCCTACCTGGAAAACTTATGGGATGGCGGCAAAAACCTGTTGATAGCGCGTCGTAACAGCCTGAATGTGAGTTCTACGCTGAATCAGGATAACTATAACGCAGCAGTACAAGCGATGATTGCCAAGGACCCTGCTTATGGCGCCGGTCCTGCCGATACCAAAGGCAGAATATGGTGGGATATGCAATAAAGGTTGATAAGAGCAAATGCGTGTTGAGAGCAACGGGGCAGACTTTATAGTCTGCCCTTTTATTTTTATTGGGGTAGATGGGCTATTTTTGGAGTGCCTAAATCCTGTACTATGAGAAGTATTGTTTGTTTCTTATTAGCGTGTATGCTTTACGGTTGTACCTCCTCTGTTCAGCCGTTGTTTAGAATAATTTCACAAGATAAGATAGGTTATATAGATAGTTCCGGGAAGGAGATCATTGCGCCAAGGTTTATTGCTGCCGGGGATTTTTCGGAAGGATTGGCGGAGGCACGTACTGCTGGTACTTATGGGTATATCAATTCCAGTGGGGAGTTTGTGATTAAGGAGCAATTTGATTTTGCCACGCCGTTTTCGGAAGGGTTGGCAGTGGTGTATAAAGATGGGATACCGTTTTATATTAATAAGAAGGGAGAGCGGATGTTTGGTGGAGAGTATGAAGAGTTATCTCCGTTTAGCCGTGGCCGTGCGCAGGTGGTGACCAGTACAGGCAGAACCGGATTTATTAATAACAAAGGTGAATTGGTGATTGATACTGCTTTTCACATAATCAGATCGTTTATTGGTGGATATGCGGTGGCAATAAAGACTTTTGAGGAGCCTTATACAGATGAGAAAGGGAAAATAGCTTACAGATTGTATCACAAGTTCGGGATTATTGATAGTATAGGGCATTTCCTGGTGCCATTGGGAAAATATAGTAACATTAATAGCCAATCTGAAGGATATTACCGGGTGGAGAAACCGGCAGACACTATTGGTTACGAAACCCGGTCCTGTTACCTGAATCATAAAGGAGAAGAAGTTTTAATGCCTGATTCATTGCGATTTAGGGATTTTGACGGAGATGTGCGTAACGGATTAATAAAAGCATATTTGAAGAATGATAGCACCCATGAACATGGCGTTTTTATAGATATTTCCGGAAAGATCATTTTCCAAAATGCTTTTTCTGCAACTGCAGAATTTTTTTCAAATAATCGAAGCTTTGCAGTTAAAAATGGAATGAGCGTCCTTATTGATGTAACAGGCAGGCAGGTAACAGACCAGGAGTTTGTAGACGAGTGGCGTAATGGTTTTGAGCAGGGGGGCGCGATTGTGAAGTTCAAAGGAAGTAATGGATTAATAGACACCAACGGACATTTTTTAATTCCTCCAAAGTATGATGAGTTATTAGCAGGGGGGGATGGTCTTTATTTTTTTAAGATGGTGCCACATGCGGAATATGGTATTGTGAATAGGCGGGGACAGGTTATTGTGGCTCCCCGGATAGATGATTATTATGGTAAGTTTAATAGGGGGCTATTACTATGTATGGTCAATCATCTTCTAACTTACATTAATCATACAGGTAAAATTATTTGGCAGGAAAAGAAAGCAGAAAAGCAACTATTGTCGGATGTGGATATTGATTACAGACTACCGGGATATTTCAAGGCTTTTTCCGTAGAAGATTTATTCTATAAAAAGAAGTCACTGGGAGGTTATGCAAAGTCTGATAATTATCCCGGCCCGCTAAGCGCCATGAATAATTTCCCGAAGGATAGTTTTGGTATCCGTGTGGCTGCCGCGGGCAAGGATACCTTTGAAGCAAGGTTCAAGGGCCGCCGCGTGGAGGTATTTAATACAACGGCAGATACACTTGAATTTGATGCGCAGGATAGCCGCTTATATGTGAAAACACAGGCCATGACACGGGATGGCCAATGGCGGGATATTGAATACCTGCCGTCCAGCTGGTGCGGAAATAGTTATCATGTACTTTCATTACCTGGTGGTCAATACTGGTCATTTATTGCCCCCGTGTATACCGGCGATATCCCCGTGAAAATGCGGATTGAATTAACGCGGAAAACAGACGACCAGTCCACTGTCATATACAGCCCTGTTTTTGACGGAAAAGTGAACCCGGCGCAGTTCTGGCGTAAACCGGATTTCCATGCCACTAATATTATGGACCCTACGATATATTAACTATATTTGACATGTTAAAAGACTATGATAAAACTTTTCCGTAATTTTAATCGTAAATAACGGAGGACCAATCAATTTAGCCATACCCTAAACCGATCCTTATGGACCAACAGCATTCTATGGACCAGTACTGGCAGCACCTGCGTGATATAGGATTTACGGAAGAAGCTATTGCGTTGTATAAGCAACAGATAGAGCAAGCCAGCGCGCATAATAAAGACTGGAGTGAGCAAATGAATATGTTCGCTGAAAATATAAAGCAGTTTAACCAGATGTTTTCCGGTGATGATGCGGATGTGAATGATGGAGAAGAAGAGCCATTACAGGTGGTGCTGAACCCGGCTACGCGGTTGAATGTGGCGCAGCAGTGGGCCGTTGCCTGTGGGGCGGATATTGCTTTTGTAAACCGTCAGTATTTAAACGATGTGACTACCGGGCTTGATAAGCATAGTTGCCGGGAGCAGCTATCGGAGTGGTGGGATATAGACAGTACCGAAGAGTTACAGGATATGATTGCCTGGTTGCAGGAAAGTGGGCATCGCATTGAATACGATATTATATGGCAGGCCATTAATACAGTATCGATGAAAGAAAGCAAGGCGTTTTTAAGAGACTACATAGCTACTAATGAACTGGAAGAAGCGGTGGTAATGGAGCGTTTGCGGAACACCCGTGACGCGCTGGAGTTATTCCGCGAAAGGAAATTAATCGACAAGGATTTACAGCCGGATATGCTGATCTGGGATTTTGGCCGCATCATCAATTTGAGCCGTGCCGGCTATGATGCGGGATATATCAGCTATGAAAAGGCCCTGGAATATATTATGTGGGGCATACCGCTGATTAAGCGCACCTATAGCTCCTGGAGACATCTTTCTTTGTCTTATCAGTTTGCCCGTTGTGTATGGAATGGCATTGAAATGGCAAGTATTGAAACCTTGCATAATAATATGGAATACCTGCTGGTGGCGCCGGATAGTCCCTGGAAGGTATTATCATTCAGCAACACGGAGCAGTTATCTTAGTGTGCCGTGATCCTGTTTAACTCAATATCTTTCAGGTGTGGCAGGATATGTTTAGGTAGTAAGGGACTGTCGAAGGCCAGATCTACAGAGGCTTTCTGGAAGTCTTTTACTTTTGTTACCCGATGAAATATTTCAAAGAGTGCAATCGGTTCTTCATTAAAACTCACACAGGTACTTACGAAGTTCAGTTCATTAATAGCGGGCCCGTTTTTGGTCAGCTTATCTTCCACATCTTTTATTCGTCCGATGAAATGACGTTGACGGATAAACGTAGTACTGTTCATAATAATAAAGATGTAGTTGGCATAAGAAGTTATTTTGCCATAGTACATATGATTGTCTCTCCCGGTGCGCTCCACGAGGTATTCATCTCCTGATTTATAAATTTCGAGGGAGGAGCGCCAGATTCTTTCTGTTTCTTTTTTCCCTGGTTTCATAGGCAGGTTGCGGTTATAGCAATACCAGTATCCTACGAGGTGATCGAGCAGGGCCTCGTTGGTAGTTGCCAGCGGAATGCCGATTTTCAGTTCGTGGAAGGGGAATGCTTCTGCCGCGTTGTTGATAAAGTCGATGTAGCTGTCGAATCCCAGCACTACTGCTATAATATTAAGTTTGGAGAAATTGGGACTGCTGATGGAAGCCAATGCTGTATTGTTTTTCGCAGCTTTTAATTTGCGGATAATGAGGTGTTCATAAAAGTAGTTGTCGCCAAATAAAGGCGGCGGGCTACTTATTTTCTTTTGGCGTTGTTGTTTTTCAATAGCGGTGTTAAATTCAGTAACAATAAAGCTCCATTCTGTTTTTGAAACATCTTCCCAGCTGAGCTTTTTAAGGTATTGATGCGCCATGTAGTTCATTAGGCGCTCCAGGTTAAGCAATTCTTCCTTACTCATAATAATACGATTATAATACGGAAATAGGTCGCTGTAAGATAGGCAGAATACTTCAGTCTTGTTGCTTTTTCAGATATTTAAATCAACAAAAAAAGCAAACGTATATGATTAAAAACAATGAATTTGTAGCCTTATCGCCGGGCATGCTGCTATGGCAGCAAATTGAAGCTTTCCGGATGGATGACCCTGATGCAGCGATTCCATTTTCCAAAAAGCTGGCCCGGGAAAATAAATGGGATAAAGGGTTTACGCAGAAAGCCATCCAGGAGTACAAGCGATTTATTTACCTCTGTTGTATTTCTCCCACTGGCGCCTCTCCTTCGCCAATTGTAGATAAAGTGTGGCACCAGCACTTGTTGTATACACAAAATTACTGGGAGGAATTTTGTGAGAAAACGCTCCAACGAAAAATCCACCATTACCCTTCTTCCGGTGGAGTAGCAGAAAAACAAAAATACCTGGCCTGGGAGGATGATACCCGGCAACAGTACCGGCAATATTTCGGAGAAGATCCGCCGGCAGACTACTGGCCCTGTAATGCTCCCCCTGTTTTAGTAAAGCGAAGTTCCCTGTTTCGCAAGTATTGGTTAGCCTTTCTCTTCTTCCTCTTTTCTTTCTTTTTATTTCCCGGCTGTAGCCGAGACAGTGCGCCAATGGGGGTGATCATTATGATTGTCTTCTGGGGATTGGTGATTGCCAGGGCCATCAACAGAGATGGGAAGCCTGGTGAAAAATCAGGGTCCGATAGCAGTAGTGGTGGTAGTTGCGGCAGTAGTTGTAGCAGCGGCAGTAGTTGTGGTAGCAGCTGTGGCAGTAGTTGCGGGAGTGGTTGCGGCGGATGTGGTTCCTGAAAATTTAAAATAAGATCATATGAAACGCATTACTTTAAGTCCCCTGGGGGGATATATTTGCACCGTAATTGCCGCTTTTTTACCTTTTTTGTATTTGTATAGTGTTACTGGCCAATGGAATCCATTTGTGATACGGGGGCCTTTGTTTGTTGCTTTTTATGCGTTTTGTGTGGGTGGCAGTGTAGTGGCGCTATTGGTGTCACGTTTCTGCCATACTACTGTTGCGGGCTATGTTCCAATCAGGGGGTTATTTATTTTTATGTTGGGAATAGGCCTTGCAAGACTTTGTCAGGGTATATATCATCATAAGCCGGTGGGCTATCTGGTGGGGATGTTGGTGGCGGAGATATTCCTTTGGCGGTTGGTAGAGCAGGGATATAAAAGAAAGAGATAGACGGGCGTCTATCTCTTCAGGAGTTTAGGAGCTGCAGGGGGATTCTCATAGTGTTTACATAGAATAGAATAACATGAGCAGGCAGATATGTTGTATCCTCGCTCTGATTATTAGTTTTTTTTGGAGTGAACGTTGGACGAAATGTGCTAGGTTTTCTGACCAGATTGGCGTAATATTATTAAATTAGTTTATGTTAAAGTGACAATGGTAACAACAATGGATGAAAGTATAATGACCGCAAGTTGTTGCGCAACTTCATCCTTGTTTTTATGATTTTTCAAATAAAGATCTTCTCGTCACTGTTAGCATCTGGTAACAAATCAAAAGTCAGCATTATCCGGGAGCCTGTTAAACTTATTAGATGAAGTGACTGATAAACGCGATGAAAGTATGGTTGTATCCAACATTGTAAATGGGAGGAGGGGTAGAAGCAGCTGCAAATGTGTAAGTTATAGACTAAAAGTGATATTTGTATAATTAAAATATTTTATATGATAAAGAAATTTCGAATTGATAATGTATTTTTATATTACTTGCCTGCTGCTTAGTGTAAATTTTATATATAAGGGATAAAATGCTAGCTTTTTTCAGAAGTAGAACCAGTGGGAAACCACCTGATGTCAGCAGGAAATTAATGGAATGGTTTTCATTTTTTTTATCTGATAGATACTATACCACAAACATCAGGGTATGGGCGCATGTGATCTTGTGGGTTTTAATGGCGGTGCTCTATAGCTTTATGATGAGTTCCAGCTTCACCGTATCATTTGGGGTGAGTATGGTTTTCATGGTCCGGAACGTGCTAGGCGCTATGTTCTTCTTTTATTTTACTTTTTATCTCATTGTACCTAAGGTATTGTTGAAGGGATATTTTTTCCTGGGATTATTATGTTTTTATGTGCCTTTCGTGTTTTGGTCGATAGACAATTACCTGTTTTCTGTGTATGCGGTGAAATATATGGTGATTGATGATACCTCTCTGCGGGAATTTCTGAAGCGGATAGTGGCGGCGGGCTGGCCGGGGGTATTTTCATTCGGCCATATGATGAAGATTTTTTTACCGGTGTTAATGACTATCGGACCGGTTTTATCACTGAAGCTGGTATTGGACGTGATCCGGGCTTCTACCCGTACCTTGCGGCTGGAAAGGGATAACCTGAATCTGGAGGTGAGTTTTCTGCGTTCCCAGTTAAATCCACATTTCCTGTTTAACACGTTAAATAATATTTATTCTTTGTCGATCAGGAATGACGCGCTGGCATCGGACCTGATCATGCACCTGTCTGAAATGATGCGCTATACCCTGTATGATTCCAATGCAGAGAAGGTCCCGCTGGAGATGGAAGCAGAATTCCTGCAAAACTATGTGGAGCTGGAAAGCGTACGTTATGGTAAAAATGCCAGCATCCGTTTTAGCTGTGATACAGATCAGATGGGAGATCACCTGATTGCGCCATTACTGATGTTCCCGTTTGTAGAAAATGCCTTTAAATATTCACATAGTACTAATTCAGATAAATGCTGGATACATGCCTCTCTGGAGGTGGCAGACAAACAGCTCAGATTTGAAATTTCCAATAGCAAGGGAGAGCAACCAGCCGTTAAAAAAGTACAGGGCGGTATTGGTCTTACCAACACCCGTAAACGGCTTATTTTACTGTACCCAGCTGAGCATACTTTATTTATTGAAAATAATCCCGAATATTACAAAGTTGTCTTGACACTAACGTTGAACTAAAAAATATGGATCAAATAATTACCTGCCTTGTAGTGGATGATGAGCCATTTGCGAGAGACCTGATGGAGACGTACATAGGACGGGTGCCTTATCTGCAACCGGTAGCTTTTTGTGAAAATGCCTTTGATGCCATCAGTGAATTGCAGCGGCAGCCTGTAGATCTGTTGTTTTCAGATATACAGATGCCCAATATCAATGGTATAGAAATGATCCGCTCATTGAGTAATCCCCCATTCGTAATTTTTACTACGGCTTCTAGAGAGCATGCCATCGCAGGTTTTGAGCTGGATGCGGTAGATTACCTTGTCAAGCCAATTTCATTTGAACGATTCCTGAAGGCGGTCAATAAAGCCCGTACTCATATGGGCCAGCGGCAACAGCCAGCGGCCGCAGCGCCGGAGCCGGCAAAACCGAAAGTTACCCCCACTAATCACCTGTTCGTAAAAGATAATAATAAGTTAACCAAGATCCTTTTTGACGATATCTACTACGTGGAAGGGATGAAAGATTATATTAAAATTGTTTGTGGGGATAAGAATATCATCACTTATATGCGGATGAAAGTAATGGAAGACCTATTGCCGGCAGATCAGTTTATGCGAATTCATAAATCCTACATTATACGCCTGCAGGCCATTAAATCCATTATGGGTAATACCGTAGAGGTGATAAACGGACAAACGGTGATCATCTCCAAATCATCCCGGCAGGACCTGAAAAGATTACTTGGCATCGCTAACTATAATGACGACGAAGAATAACAACCCCTGCCGGGTAGCCGGAGCAGTTGGTCGAAAATAAATGTACTTACGTCTAATAAAATATGTGATTTAATATTGATGGACGAGCTTCGGCTATTGATATCAATTGTTAGTTTTTCTTAAACGGAATTTTTATGCAAAAAACAAGCTTGAACTACCGCCCTATGTTGACATTAGAGAAGGAAATTATTTCAAAAGCAGACGTTGCCACCATCCAAAATATGAGTGCATACGATAATTGGGCTCCCAGTCAGGATACTAGTTTGCCTACTATTCCTCCTACACTTGGGTCTACTGTTTTGACAACAAAAACCACATCAATAGGTTAATTGATATGTGTTACTATTCCTAATTGTTTAACCCCTTCTTGAAATGCAATACAGATGTGCCATAGTAGATGACGAGCCGTTGGCATTGGACATACTGGAAAGCTATATCCAAAGAACCTCCTATCTGAAACTCGTAACGAAGGCGTCAGAATTGACGACCATTGATGACCTGATCGCCGAAAGAAAAGTGGATGTTGTTTTTTTGGATGTGAATTTAAGAGGTAATACAAGAGACATTATAGCGCAGTTCCTTAAAAAGGACTGCGTTTTTATTCTTGTAACCGCTTACTCCAGCCAGGAAATAAAATCCCTTTGCTGGAAGGAAAAGCAAGGGTACCTGGGCAAACCAGCCAGTTACAAGAAATTTGTAGAGGAAATGGAACGTGTCATCCCCGGCGTTAAAATTGGTATCACCCAACACCATTAAGTATCTTTTTTATTTATATTTAGACATGCTGACCAGGAAATCACTATTCCCTGGTAAAATGAAGTATGTTTAAAGGATATGTCCATGCTAACTACCTGCGGCTTCTACCTGCTTAGGATGCCGCTATTGTCATGTGAAGAAGCGATTCGCCTGCATCGCAGGAGCCGTAACGAGGAAGCCTCTTTCATTGCCGCAATGAGAGAAATCTATACCAGTGCACTATTACAGGAGGCAGTATTTCTCGCCAGCCCTGCCCTGCATGCAGAGATGATGAAATGGCTGGAACAGCCCGATCAACGGCTCAAAATGCCCCTGGCATTATATCGCTACCTGCTGAGAATGAGCGTACGCTGCACGCCGTATGGACTATTTGCCGGCTGTGCTACCGGACGTATTGTGCCGGAGACTTCCCACTTTTCGCCTGCCGCCGCCAACCGGCATAAGGTAACCCGCCTGGATATGGAGTATTTATCTGACCTGGTGAATGAACTGGTACAGTGGCCGGAACTCCGGGAACAATTGCACTTTTATCCTAATAACAGCCTGTATCCACATGGGGATGCAGCCCGCTATTTTGAATACCAGCAGCGCGATAAGAAACGACATTATTTCCTCAGCGCCTTTACACAGAACGAATATATAACCGCCGTGCTTCGTCACGCGAAGCACGGGGCAAAGATATCCGCACTGGTGGCTACACTGGAGCAATTTGATATCCCAGCGGAAGAAGCCCGGTCGTTTATTGAATTACTGATTGCCAATCAGATCCTGGTAACGGGCCTGACGCCTGCTATCACCCGACCCGATAGCTTGCAGGAACTCATTAATGAACTAACCATCGCAGCCCCCGGATTGGCCTGTTTGCCGGCCTTACAGCGCATTAATGCGTTGTTGCCTTTACAAACCACCGGGGTGTCATATTACCAGGAAATAAAGGCCTTACTGACTGCCAATTTTCCGGATATCCCCGTGAAAGATCCTGTACAGGTAGACCTTTTCTTTGAACCCGCCACGGCGGACCTTTCTGAAAAAGTGACCACTACGGTACTGCAACAGATGGAACGCCTCGCGCCGCTGGGCACACAACGAACACCCGCCGACCTTGAAACATTTATACAACAATTTATCCAGCAATACGATCAGCGGGAAATCCCGCTGCTGCAGGCGTTAGACAGCGAATCCGGCATTGGCTACGGCATTATTGCAGGAGATAAGTCCAGCTACACGCCGTTGATAGATGACCTGGTGATGCCCGCCTCCAAAAAGAATGAACGGCTTCACTGGAATGCACAAACGAAATTTGTGCTGGAACAATTCCTGCTGGCACAGCAACAGCAGCGTACCGTTATCCACATTACAGACAGCGACCTGGATTCGTTAGGCGCCGCCGGTACCCCGGTGTTGTTGCCTCCATTCATGACCTTGATGGGGACGTTGATTGCCACAGATGCCGGAGCACTGGACCGCGGCGATTTTCAACTGCAGCTTAAGTCCTGCAATGGCCCCAATGCCCTGGCATTGATGGGGCGATTTGCTGCCGGCAATGAAACCCTGCAAGCCCACCTGAAAGCTTTTGCCAGAGAGGAGCAGGCATTGGAACAAGACCGGGTGCTGGCAGAGGTGGTACATCTGCCGGAGGGCCGCACCGGAAATATATTACTACGTCCACGCCTATACGACTATGAAATACCTTTTTTAGGTAAGTCGGGTGTAGAGGAGGCATTTCAGTTGCCTGTCAGTGATCTATACGTTTCTGTGCGTAATAACCGGGTGATATTACGTTCTGCCCGGCTGAACAAAGAAGTATTACCAAGGTTGACCAGCGCACATAATTTCCACCGTGGCCTGGCCGCCTATAAATTTTTGTGTGATCTGCAATTGCAGCAATCGTTGTCTATCGATTGGAGCTGGGGGCATCTGAGTACACAACCATTCCTGCCCAGAGTGGTGTATAAACAGGTGATACTGGAAAGAGCAAGGTGGTACATTACACAAGAGGCATTCCAGGGATTATTGAAAATAGCTACACCTGCCGAGGCCATACAACAGCTGAAAGTACAGCATCGGATGCCCGATTGGGTGCTGTTGTCTGAAGGAGATAATGAGTTGTTGATTCACCTGTCCGATGTATTTGCTGTAATGTTGCTGACCGATAAACTGAAGAAAGGAAATGTGCTGTTATACGAGCAGCTGTTTCAGGAAGATTCCCGTTTGCTGGCTAATGAAAGTGGCTTCTTTTGTAATGAAATCATTATACCGTTTCGTAATAAAGCGTATCCCTATCCGGCACAGCGCGCGTCGTTGGTGGATACTACCACTGCTATCCGACGGCATTTTCCGCCGGGAAGCGAATGGTTGTACGCGAAAATTTATTGTGGCGCCAAATGGACCGATAAGCTGTTAATAAAAGCATTGTTACCATTGGTGAATCAGCTGCAGGCTTCGCAGTTAACCGACTATTGGTTTTTTATTCGCTACCAGGACCCGGAGCATCATATCCGTATCCGTTTTCATTTGCCCGATTATCAAAAAAGCAGTCCGGTTATTATTCAACAATTGCAGGACGCGTTGTTATCTTACCTGGACAATGATATTGTGCAAAAGATTCAGTTTGACACGTATACACGTGAGCTGGAGCGGTATGGCGCAACGACCATGGTACTCAGTGAGCAATTCTTTTTCCACGACAGTATTGCGGTAAGTCAGTTGTTGTTATTGATTGGCGCCGCAGAAACCAATGAGCGCTGGTTGTTGGCGCTGAAAGGGGCGGATGATCTGTTGACGGAGTTCGGCTATACGTCCCGCATGAAATGGCAGCTATTCCAGGAATTGCAGCAACAGTTTTTTGAAGAGCACAAAGGGGATGATCAGCTGCAATTTCAACTGAATAACAAATATCGCGCAGCGGCACGGCAAATTGCCAGCGTGTTGGATGATAACGGGCATGATTATACGTTGCCAGCCGGGGCCGCGGAAATACTGCACACCCGGCGGATAGCCATGAGGGCCCTGGCGGACCGGATCAGGGAAGTTGATCCACCAGCAGCAACGGCGTTGATGCCGCATTACCTGCATATGTTTCTTAACCGGATGTTTAGCGCCAGCGCCCGGCTGCAGGAGCTGGTATTGTACCATTACGGGATGAAGTACTATGCGTCGAAAATAGCCAGGGGATGATGCCGGCTGCAAAGATGATCCGTAGCGGCTCCGCCATTTATCCAATATTTACGGATTAACTAAAAACCTTGTTATTTTTACAGCATAAGAGAAAACCCGCTTATTTCATTGAAAACATAATAGCATGAAAATAAAAATAGTTTTGCTGGGATGCTTGTCTGTGATGACCTTATCTGTACAGAGTTATGCACATACCGGCGACAG
Organism: Chitinophaga sp. 05T412; assembly: GCF_056396465.1. Lineage (NCBI taxonomy): Bacteria > Pseudomonadati > Bacteroidota > Chitinophagia > Chitinophagales > Chitinophagaceae > Chitinophaga > Chitinophaga sp. 05T412. The sequence continues at coordinate 507,817 of NZ_JBFTLN010000001.1, read as the reverse complement.
CACTGTGCTGCATCATCGTATTGTTGCAGACCCGGGCAATGCAGGTTTGAAGCTGCCGGCCGGCTTTAAGGCCCAGGTAGTGGCAGACAATCTGGGAGCTGCCCGTCACATTGCGGTAACCCCACAGGGCGATATCTATGTAAAAATCCAGTCGTCCAAACCCGGTAAAGCCATTGCGGTGATACATAATGGCGCTGCCAAAACTTTTGGCACTTACAAAGGGACGGGTATCGTGATCAAAGGCAACTACCTGTATGCATCTTCGGATGAAGACGTTTATCGTTATAAATTGAACGATAAGCATGAAATCATTAATGAGGAGCAGCCGGAAAGAATAGTGACAGGTTTGATTAATCGCCACCAACACGAGTCTAAATCGTTGGCATTGGATAACGCGGGTAATATTTACGTGAACATCGGTGCTTACTCCAACTCCTGCCAGGTGCAGGATAGGGCCAAGGGTTCCAAAGGAATTGCCGGATGCCCAATACTGGATTCTGCTGGCGGTATCTGGCAGTTTAAAGCGGATAAGTTAAATCAGACTTATGGGGATGGTGTACGGTATGCTACCGGCTTACGTAATGTGGTAGGCCTGGATTGGAATACGGAGTTGAATCAGCTGTTCGTGATGCAACATGGCCGCGATGGTTTGTTTGATATGTTCCCGGAGTATTACAACCTGGAACAAGGGAATGAGTTGCCGGCGGAATGTATGTATGCCCTGAAAAAAGGCGATGATGCGGGATGGCCTTATATTTACTATGATGGCTTCAAGCATCAGAAAATGCTGGCACCTGAATATGGTGGCGATGGGGTTAAAACCGGTGGAGAGAAAGCAATAGATCCGGTAGTAACATTCCCTGCGCATATGGCGCCTAATGGCTTGCTGTTCTATACCGGTCATCAGTTTCCGGAGAAGTATAAAAACGGCGCTTTCGTGGCGCTGCATGGTTCCTGGAATCGTCAGAAGGGACAAAAAGGTTACCTGGTAGCCTTTGTACCTTTTAAAAATGGCAAGCCTTCCGGTCCTTGGGAAGTGTTTGCAGATGACTTTGCCGGTGTGGCCAATATCCAATCACCCGGCCAGGCGAAGCACCGTCCATGTGGATTAGCACAGGGCCCGGATGGTTCCCTGTATGTAACAGATGATGTAAAAGGAACGGTCTATAAAATCAGTTATAGCGGTAAATAACAAGTATGAAAAAAATGATTTTTATGGGTGTTGCACTTTGTGCAACACTTTCTTTTTTATCAGCGCAAACCCCGAAGAAGCCTGGTGGTAACCAATCCGCCAGCAGGGGCAAGAAAGTGTATGAGCAATACTGTTTAACCTGTCACCAGGTAGATGGCAGTGGGGTACCACGCTTAAATCCGCCACTGATAAAAACTTCCTTTGTGCTGGGGAATAAGAATAAGTTGGTGCAGGTGATATTGAAAGGTATGCAGTCGTCTGAACCGATTGATGACGAATATTATTCCAATAACATGCCACCGCATAATTTTCTGAAAGACCAGGAAATAGCAGATGTGTTGACTTATGTACGGAGCAATTTCGGCAACAAAGCCAGTGCAGTAACGGTGGCGGAGGTGCAGAAGGCGAGAGCAGCAAAGTAGGCGGAGAAAGCATATCTGGCAGAACATAATCAGCCGTGTGGCTGTTAACAGCTATAATGCCGGCGGTATGCTGGTTATTGTATATTGTAGATATGAAAGTACTCTGGAATTACCTGAAGCCCCACCGGTGGTTGGTGGTATTATCATTGCTGCTGGCGGGCACCAGCCAGATTCTGATTATGATTGATCCGTTGATATTCGGAAAAATCATTGATGACTACGCCAGTAAAACGGCCACGAAATCACAGCCGGAGTTGGTGAAAGGAGTTTTGTTCTGGTTGGCAGCCGCCGTCGCGGTGGCGTTGCTGGCGCGGCTAGCCAAAGCTTTCCAGGATTATGTGTTGCGGCTGGTAGTGCAGAAATTTGGGATGCAGGTATTCAACGATGGCTTGAAACAAACGCTCCGCCTGAGTTTTGAAGAATATGAAGAACAGCGTAGCGGAGAAACGCTGGCCGTATTACAAAAAGTAAGAACGGATACAGAACGTTTCATCACCGCATTTATCAACATCCTGTTTACATCGATAGTAGGCATGGGATTTTTAATCTGGTATGCCATTACCAAACATTGGGCGTTGATACCGGTATTTGTGGTGGGCATCGTTTTTTTAGGAGGACTCACGGGTTTACTCAGTAAGAAAATGAAAACGGTGCAACGCGCCATTAACCGGGAAACGCTGCAATTGTCTGGTGCTATTACAGAATCGTTACGTAATATAGAACTGGTGAAAAGTCTGGGGTTGACCTTCCCGGAGATCAGGCGTTTAAAAACCTTTACACAGAAAATATACGACCTGGAGATGGAGAAAACCAGGCAGGTGAGAACCTTATCTTTTTTACAGGGCACTACGTTGAATGTGCTGAAACAATCCATCCTGTTTATTTTACTCTGGCTTATTTTCCGCAATATTTTAACAACGGGTGAGTTGATCACCATGCAGTTTATTACCACGGCTATCTTTGTGCCGCTGCAGGATTTGGGGAATATCATTATACAATACCGGGAGGCGGAGGCGTCGTTGAATTTATTTCACCACCTGATGCAGCGGCCGGTGGAAGAGCGTCCGTTGGAGCCGATAGAAATAGGCGCGTTGCAGCAGTTGCGCTTTGAAGACGTGGTTTTCAAACATAAAACGGCTAACTCCAACGCATTGGATGGAATTTCTTTTGCAGTGGAAACGGGTGAAACGATTGCTTTTGTGGGGCCTTCCGGTTCCGGAAAATCTACGCTGGTGAAGCTGTTGGTAGGTTTGTATAAGCCGGTATCTGGCGAAATATATTACAACGATGTGCCTACCGCGGATATCCGGTTTAATGCATTGCGGCGGCAAATAGGGTTTGTCACGCAAGACACGCAGCTGTTTGCCGGAACGATTAAAGACAACCTGTTGTTTGTAAAGTCAGATGCCACGGATGCGGAGATATTGGAAGCGCTGGAGAAGGCCTCCTGTACAGGGTTGCTGGCGAGGTCGGGGAAGGGGATTTATACGAAGCTGGGAGAAGGCGGTGTGAAATTATCCGGCGGGGAAAAGCAGCGTATTTCCATTGCGCGGGCATTGATCCGGCGGCCCCGTTTACTGATTTTTGATGAAGCTACTTCCGCGTTGGATTCTATTACGGAGGAAGCGATTACAGATACGGTGAGGAGTATTTCTGCGCGCCGGGAACAGATTACGGTATTGATTGCGCACCGGTTGTCGACCATTATGCATGCGGATCGGATCATTGTACTGGAAAAAGGTAAGATCGCGGAAACCGGTACGCACGACGAATTGGTAGCACATAAAGGGCTTTACTATGCCATGTGGCGGCAACAGATTGGTGAACGAAGACCAGCTGAGATTACCGCCATAGAAGAGGAGCCGGAAGAAGAGGACGACAGCTGGGAAGAAGCGCCCTATAGTTGATTATTTAGTCTTTTCTGTATGTTGGCAATCCGTTTACCACAGTTCCGGGCCATTGCAATAAGGGCTGCAGTTCCGCCGATGTAAATCAGGGTCATGATGATCATGCCGCCTCTCTCGTTGGTAGGTGCTGATGTAAAGGTGACTATCAGAGAAATCAGGGCGACAATCGCCGCTGGAATACTTGCCAGGATAGCGATGATCCGCACTATCTGCAACGTGAGCCTGGATGATTTTTCTTCCGGTGCTGCGGGTGTTGTTATTACCGGCTGCGGTGCCGGTTGCCTGGCAGCCACCATATTAATAGAGGCATCCGTTTGAAATTTTGATCCGCAATGGGTACAGGTAACGGTCACAATGGGACTATTGCCCGCGAGTAATAGGGCGATTTGATTATCGATGACAGGTGAAATAAATTCAGCACTTCCACAGTTAGGGCATTGCGTTTGGTGGCGCTCCATTCATACATATTTGCAGAAAAAATAATATAATATTTTCTGGTATCAAAATATTTTGTGAGATAGATACCTCCGTGCGCCTGCTGTAGCGGCGTGCAGGCGCTATGTGTTCGTCATCTCCCTATGATAATATTTTCATGATCCGTATTGTTGTTTATTAGTACCTCATGATCCGTTTTTTTAAGGAGCGTGCCATCAGTGTAAAGAGGAAGGTGAGGCCAGCGAAAACTACTGTTGTGCAGATTAGGCCGGTTCTACCATCTGGTTGGGTTTCCATATAGGCGCCAATCAACGCAATAATGGTGACAATGCCCGCAAGGACGGCAGCTATATGTGCTAATGTCTGTATAAACTTTAGCCCCAGATTTGAAGGGCCTGTTGTTGCTGTTGGGGAGGCTTGTACGAAAGATATTTGCACCGGCGCTGGTTCTTTCGCTTTCACCATGTTAACAGATGCTGCGGTCTGGTATTTAGAGCTGCAATGGGTACAGGTAACGGTTACCGTAGGATTGTCGCGGGCGTGTAGCCAGGCCATTTCATCGATGACTGGCAGAATAAATTCTGTGCTTCCACAGTTAGGGCATTTCGCTTGTTGACGTTCCATTTACACATATTTGAGGAAAAAGTAATGTAATATTTTTTGTTATCAAAATATTTTGTGAGATGGATACCTCCGTGCGCCTGCTGTAGCGGCGGATATGGCCCATGCGTTAGGCATCTCCCTATAGTAATATTTTCAAGATCTCATATAGCCTCAAAGGAAAGATTGTCTTTTAAAGTTTATTTAAACTTATAATTTTGTGCTCCGATAAGCGCAACAGCAGGCTATTTAAAAATAAATCCGTGAGTAAAAAGTATTATATTATTGATTTCGACAGCACCTTTACACAGGTGGAAGCACTGGATGAACTGGCGCGCATTTCCCTGCAGGAGCACCCGGAGCGGGAACAGATCTATAAGAAAATCGAGGATCTGACCAATCTGGCGATGGAAGGAAAGTTGTCTTTCCGCGAAAGCCTGGCCGGAAGGGTACAGTTACTGGAAGCCAATAAGGACCATCTGAAGCAGTTGGTGAAGCATTTAAAAAAACAGGTGTCTACTTCTTTTTCAAGAAATAAAGATTTCTTCAAACATCATGCAGATGAGGTACTGATTGTATCCGGTGGTTTTAAAGAGTTCATCACGCCAGTAGTATTGCCGTTCCATATCAAAAAAGAAAACATTTACGCCAACACCTTTGTGTTTAACGAGGAAGGGAAAATAGTGGGATATGATGAAAATAACCCATTATCCAACGAAGGCGGGAAAGTGAAGCTGCTGAAGGAATTGCAGCTGCCCGGAGAAATTCATGGTATCGGTGACGGCTACTCGGACTTTCAGCTGAAAGAATCCGGCATGATCAAGAAATTTTATGCGTTTACGGAAAATATAGAACGTAAATCGGTGACAGAAAAAGCGGATCACATTACGCCCAGTCTGGATGAATTCCTGTATCTGAATAACCTGCCCGCTGCCATTTCTTATCCTAAAAACCGCATCCAATGCTGGGTAGTAGGAGAAGTGCCGGATGCTGCTGTGAAGTACCTGAAGAAAGAAGGCTTTACGGTGAAACACGCCGCTAAACTGGAAGATAAGCAACTGAAAGAAGCAGGTATTATTTTGCTGGGTCATAAGGAAGCTATTGCGCCGGAAAAACTGAGCAAGGCTACCCGTTTGAAAGTGATTGGCTATCTGGGCAACAGCAAGAAATATATTTCGCAGGATACTTGTACAGATATGGGGATTGTTATTTTTGATAACATGAAGAAGGCAGAAGGAGTGGCAAAAAGCATTACCAATTTTATCAACACCGGCGATGCTTTCAAGAGCAGCAATTTCCCGAATATTCAATTGCCTAAAGTAAAGAACGGACATCGTTTTGTGCATATTCACCGCAATGTGCCGGGCATGATGGCGAAAGTAAACCAGGTGTTGGCAGATCAGGAAATAAATATTGTATCGCAGTTTCTGATGACCAATGAGCGCATCGGTTACGTGATTACCGACATCAGCGCGGAGTATGATAAAAAAGTATGGCAGGACCTGAAGGAAATTAAAGATACCATCAGTTTCCGGGTGTTATATTGAGTATATTTGATTAATTATAAAGAGAAAGAGCTGTTTCATTTTGAGGCAGCTCTTTTTTAAACCGGTACAGACATGTTAATAAGGCTTTGTTTATGGTTATTATGTGCCGGCGGATGTTTATCCGCCACAGGGCAAACCTATGAGCGAACAACCCTTGTTACTAAAATGCCCGCCTTGAAAAATGAAGTGGCTGGCGGCTTCACCGTGTTTGTATTTTTATCGCCGGAGTGTCCGTTGTGTAAGAATTATAGTGTGGTGTTGAAGCAATTGAGCCATCAATATGCAGGGCAGGTGCGCTTTGTAGGTATTGTACCAGGCAAGGCCTATTCACCGAAAGATATCCGCCGGTTTCGGAAACATTACGCCATTCCGTTTGCCATACACCGGGACCACGATCGTGCAGTGAGTATTTATCTGGCCGCAACGGTGACGCCGGAAGTATTGCTGATCAATAACGCGGGCACCGCGCTTTACCGGGGCGCTATTGACAACTGGGTAGTGAATCTCGGTAAAAAAAGACCAGCGGCTACGGAACATTATCTGACGGATGCCATTCAACAAAGTTTGCAACAACAGTCGGTCGTAGTGTCTTATGCGCCGCCGGTAGGATGTTTAATCAATGATTTCTAAGGTAGCTCCAGTGGCATTGTTTCATCGCCTGGTTCATAAGGCATGGCCAGCATGACGAGGGTGAGCATTTCATCTGTACTTTTCATATCTCCACTTGAATAAATGGTTTGCGGCGGATTAAACGGGTTGTTAGGATTTTCCGCGGTGTTGTCGTAGGTCCCTTCTACAGTGAGTATAGAGCCGCGTGGTATTTTTACCAGGTGTTTAAAGCGATAGAGTTCCTGCCATTTAAAATCCCAATCGTTGATGTTGACTAAGCGGATGGTATCGCCTTGCGGTGTTACAGCATAAGCGGTGAACTTTTTGCCCAGCAAGTGCATATGTGGCCATACGTATAGCAACGACTGATCCATCGCGGGGGTAGTTACTTTCACGGTGAATGTTTTCACCCGGTTAGGCTGAATATAAAAGTAGGGGTCAATATCTTTTTCGCCTACGCCGCCGGAGCCGATGCTGATCAGATTTATTTTGCGTTTCACGGGTGTTTTGGTGAAGAAGACATTCAGTCCGCTGATATCTTCTTCCGGTTTGCCTTGTGGGGCATAGTGTATCGTTAGCAGGATAGCGCCTTTGCGGGGCATTACCCAGCCCATATCTTTCGGGTAAGACTCATACGACGCGCCGGGAATCCATCCGCCGTAGTAAATCATGTTTTGTTGCAAGGGGCGGTATTGTTCATTTTTGCGGCGGTCGTCTTCTGTGACGTTGACGAAGTCGTCGCCGGCGTTCATATCTATGCCGGGAGGCGCTGCGCATACGGCGTAGTTGGCATGATGTACAAGCTTTTTATTGCCGGAAATAAACTCAATGGCTTCTACATTCATGGAGTCTGCGAGTTCGAAGGGGATGCGGAACACGACAAATCGTTCGAGGTTATCGCCTTTGATAAGAAAGGGTTTGGGCATTTTCAGCACCAGGTCGGGTTGGCGATGGTATTGGGTGCCGGTGGTAAAGATGGGGATCTCATTTTCTTTGGTGGGTTTGCCTTTGGGCGCTTTATCATTTACCCAGGCAGCAATGCGTTGAATATCGGCATCAGAGAGGCGTCTTTCATTGGCAAAAGAAGCGTAGTGGGCGTCGGGTTTCCAGGGTGGCATGTACCGGCTTTCCGTTACTTTTTTGATGAAGTTGGCGCGACGGGCTACGTCTTCATACGTAATGAGCGGGAAGGGACCTGATTCGCCGGGGCGGTGGCAGGGCGTACAGTTGCGATGGATGATGGGAGCGATATCGGCGTAAAAGGTTACCTGCTGTGCGAAGCTGGTGAAAGAGAGCAGGAGGAGGAGTAGTACGGGGACGGTTGTTTTTTTCATATGGTTGTTAAATAAGCAGGTTTGAGCGGGATAGAAAATATCTGCTCAAACCTGCTGTATGAATGGGTATCAGTGACTATTTTTTATCCCACCAGATTCTACCGAACATATCGGTTGGGAAACCGAAGTCAGGATCTTTGCGCATGTCATCGATCGCCTGGGTTCTGTTCGTATAGTTGAGATCACCACCCAGCGGGTAGTTGATCACGTATCTGCGAGGCATATCGAGCGGTTGGCCGTCACCTTTGAGTGCTTCCAGTGCGAGGCTGGTAGTGGTATTAGGCATACCGGTTCTCTTGAGTAATGCCCATGCTTCATTCGGCTGTTTGAAGTAGGTGAGATATTGTTGTATCGCAATTTGCTCCAATGCTTTGGCCGGATTGAAAGCGATGTTGGGTTGTTGTTTGTAGGTGTCTATTTCTGCAGGTTGTACAGCGGAGTAGTCAGACAGCTGAGCGGTCTTGCCCATACGGTCGTACAACAGTATAGAGGCTTCTATTCCTTTATTGTACCAGTCCTGGGCAGACTCGGTGGTCATGCCTCTGGCAGCCAGTTCCGCGCGCATCAGGCAAACATCTGCATAGGTGATGAGCGGGAATGAGGTGAGGCCGTTACCACCATTATATTCTGATTGGAAAAGCCTTTGCTGGATGGGGGAAATAGTATCCAGTGTTAGATCATTGCCCCCGTCTTTGATAACGATGTTGGCAAAGAAGCGTTTTTTGTCATCATCTTTGCTGGCATCCGGGCTGGCGTATTGGCCGTAGTATTGGCGCGGATTCCATACAGCGTTGGCAGCTATTTTATTTTGTTGTTTAGCTGCATTAAAGTTCGCCTGGGTCCAGCTATTCTTCCGGAAAAACAGTCGTAGTCTTGGGTCCTGTGTGTTCCACAGGTAGTCCACCACATTTTTTTCACCAGAGAAACCTGCGTCCGGATAAGGGTTCCAGTTACCGCCTTGTGTAAATCCTGTGCCGCCGATAAATATCCATTCTTCCGCAGGAGCGTTAATGACACCTACATTGTCGGCCAGTACTTCCGCTGCAATGGCTTTCACTTTTTCCGGATCGCGTTTGGTAAGGCGCATGGCTATTTTCAAGCGCAGGGAATTGGCTACTTTGATCCATTTCTGGATAGAAGCCTGGTCGCCCTGGAAGTAGAGATCTGAGGGGCCGAGTAATTCCTGTATAGCAGCAGGCGTGGATTTCAACACCGCAATGGCATCTTTCAGTTCTTTATCAAAAATGGTAAATAACTCCTGTTGTGATTGATAAGCAGGAGTCATCGTTCCACCCTCGCGTGCGCGGAACGCGTCAACATATGCCAGACTGCCGTTAGGATCTGATACATACCAGGCATAATATACTTTCAGGATGTTGGGAATGGCACGTATGTAGGCATATTTTTCTTTCTGTCCGGCTGGCATTAGATCTATTCTCTCCTGTGCATCAATCAGCAGTGGTGCTATGCCGGTATAGAAGGTACTGTAGCGGGCGTTGGTACCGCCGGCAGTAGTAGTAAAGGCAACGCCATTGCCATTTTTACGGACGAATTGTTGCGTCCAGTTGGAGATACAGCGGATGTTATCGTAAAATGCTTCGAAGTTGTTATCGTGCATTCTAACGGTGGCCGTAGCGATTAACGGCTTGGGAGATACGTTTAAAATAAGTTTAGGATCGGTATTATACTCTGCCATTTTTTCCCGCTTGCAGGAAAGTGCAAGCATACCCAGCGCCAGCGTAACTACTGTGTAGGGACGGGTTGTATAAAAGTATTGTTTCATTTTCATACTTAATATTTTAGATCAACTTCAATTAGCCAATTGCTTAGAAACTGGCATTAACAGTAAAGTACATAGTACGTGACAATGGTGTACCGCCACCCAGGAAGGCTGCACCGGAACCGCTGGATATATAATCTTCCGGGTTCACGTTGTCGGGGAGGCTATTGTATAGGTATAGCAGGTTTCTGCCTCCTACTGTTAGTCGCAGACCATTGAATTTTATTTTAGACGCAAAGCGTGTAGGCAAGTCATAGCTCAGCGAAGCATCGCGTAAACTCACCCATGATGATTCATGAGCGGATCTTTCACGGATACCGGCAAACCAGCTGAAGGCATTGTTATAGTAAGCGTATGCGCGTATTGGACGAACGATACCTTTATCATAAGCCTCCTGGTAAGTCATACCACCTACGTTGTGATTCTGACCATCAATACCCAGTCTTACTGATCCATCTGCAAAAACACCATCCGGGATGATACCATCTGTACGGGTAACACCGGCCGCGTCTTTAAATTCAATACCGCCCAGGTCTTTTGTACGGCCAGGTAGCGTATTCTGTAGCATACCTACTTGTGAGCCATAGTTATAACTATTGGAGTACACATAGCCACCAAACTTGGAGTCCAGCATAAAGGAAAGCGAGAAAGCTTTATAATTAAAAGTATTTCTCAGGCTTCCCATGAATTTAGGTACAGAAGATCCGATCACCGCTTCTCTGTCGGTTGCATTAGGATCATCGGTCTGCCGCAGATATACGCCGTTTGCCTTTAACACAGGTTTGCCATTCAGTGCGCTGTTGACAGGTTTACCATTTGCATCTTTAGCCTGGTAACGGGCATAACCATAGGAGGCGACCATTGTGCTGTATTCACCACCACGAATGGCTACCGTACGGATGCCGTCATCTCCCTCCAGCCCGAGTTTATCCACACCCGGAGCAAGATCTACAATTTTGCTACGGTTACGGGTATAGTTAAAATAAACATCCCAGGAGAATGCTTTATTTTTTATTGGAGATCCATATAAAGCCAGCTCAATACCCTGGTTTTGTACGTTACCGCTATTAATCAGGGCGTTGTCTACACCAGATTCGGAAGGTACTTTCAATGGAATAATCTGGTTTTTGGTATTTTGTTTATAATAGGTCAGATCTGCTCCCAGCCTGTTTCTGAAGAACTTCAATTCTGTACCGAATTCCATTTTGTAACTTCTTTCCGGTTTCAGGTGAAGATTACCAAGGGTAGTGGATTGAAAGTTATATCGCTCAATACTATTACCAAAAGCATCATTGTAATTATCATTTGTTACATAGGCGCCGGTATTAGTGGTATATACCGTAGTACCGTTGCCCGCAATAATATAAGACGCTCTTAATTTACCGTAGTTAATGTATTCCGGCAGTTTAAAGGTTTCTGTAAATATCCAGGCCAGATCGGCTCCGGGATAGAAGTACGAGTAGTCTCCGTGACCATCAGGGTAGAGGAGTGTAGAGTTCCAGTCGTTGCGCCCGTAGATATTCAATGTTAACATGTCTCTCCAGGAAATACTACCCTGGAAGAATCCGGATACCATTTGGTATTTGTTAGGAGAGCCTTCTTCTGCATAAGGGTCCTTTACTGAATTTGATAAGCGATATACCATGGGTATTTTAAGGCCATTCCTGGTATAGCCGGTATTGGATTTGCTTTCTGAGTTGTTTAGTTCCGCACCTACCTGCAAAAACAGATCAAACGCATTGATTTGTTTATTGAAATTAAGATTCCCTTTTAAACGTGTTTGCAGTATTCTTTTAAGCGAAGTATAATAATAGCCGGCAGGACCTGAGAATGCAGAATCACGGCCTACATTCATTTTGTCGTAGGAAGTAGAATAAAGGTTTACCCCCGTGCTGCTTTCAAATGTTAACCATGGTGTCAGGTTTATTTTTGAAGTAAGATTACCACGAAAGTTATCTTCAATTTGTCGTTGATTATCTTTATTCAGTGTAAACCATATGCTGGAGTTACCAACAGGATCATTCTTATTAATACCACCATTTACGGAGTCGATATAGTGATTTCTCCAGTAATCGAGATTGTAGTTTCTGGGGATACCAAATGCGAGGTTATAGATCATATTGTTATCACCGCTCGCATAGTTGGGATTGAAGGCATTACTGCGTACATAGGCTACATTCGCATCTAACAGGACCGATTTAGATAAACGATGGGTGGCGCGCAGGTTAAAGCTGTTGCGCTTGAAATCGTTTTTAGGTGTGGTGCCAGCACTGCTGTTGTTAGAATAGGAGAAGCGGAAGGTTGTTATTTCATTACCACCTTCTACTGCCACATTGGAGTTAATAAATTTACCGGTACGATAAAGGCTTAATACATTGAACGGAGAGTTTTTAATGAGCATACTGTTGATATCCTTTACCGTTTCTCCTTTCATTTCAGGGCCATAACCGAAGCCATAAGTGTTTGGATCGATTCCTTTTATGCCATCCGGGCCAGGGGCAATAAAATTATCCGGGGCGGTACCTGATCCAAAACGGTTCTGATAAGCAATGGTAGCATATGGTTTATCGTATGATTCGGTATGATTAACGGATACACCCAGTCCTTTTTTGGAGTAACCTTTCTTGGAGGTAATCAGGATAACGCCATTGGCGGCCCTGTTACCATATAATGCTGTTACCGCACCACCTTTTAGTACAGAGATAGAGGCGATATCATCCGGGTTAAGGTTTTTCAGGATATTACCAAAATCCTGTTCTCCTCCTCTGTTAGGTAATACTACCTGGTCGTCCATCACAATACCATCTACTACAATGAGGGGCGTATTTCTGAACGCGTCCAGGGAGGAACTTCCCCTGATCAGAAAACGTGGAGTGGCCTGTGGGCCGCCGTTACCGGGAGTTACCTGTAACCCGGGTACCAGTCCTTGTAAAGCCGCGATAGGATTCACGGAATTGGCACGGGTAACATCTTCCCCTTTGATTTCAGTGACCGAGTAACCCAAAGAGCGTTTTTTGCGTTCTTCTCCGAAGCCGGTCACCACTACTTCATTCAGTTTAGATTCATCTTCCTGTAATACGATATTCAGGCTATTTTTTCCTCTGGTAATGGTTTCTGAGGGCGTAAATCCCAGTGCACGGAACATCAATACCGCGTCATCTGTTATATTATTTACCGTGAAGTAACCTTCGGGGTTAGAGATGGCGCCGGTGTTTTTCCCTTTTACGCGGATGGTGACACCCGGAATAGGGCGGCCTTTGGCATCTCTGACGCTACCGGAAATAGATTTGGTGGTGGTATCCGCCATCGCCAGCAGATTAGACCTTTCCGGTGTTTTGAGTTTTACCAGGATGTTCTTTTCCATCACCGTATAGTCCAGTGGTTGACCCTGGAACACGGCTGTCAGCGCATCATTCAGGGATGCGTCTTTCATGTTGACATTAACCGGGTTGCCGGCTGCAATGACATTTTTTTTGTAGAGAAAAAGATAACCTGTTTGCTCTTCAATTTTCTTAAAGGCTTGTTGCAGGGAGAGGCGCTGACCAGTTAATGTAACCTTTTGGGAAAAGGCGGTTGCACTCACGTGCAGGGCACCCACCAGCAAAAGTATTACAGACAATTTCACAACCATCCATGTTTTAGAGTGTAAAAATGCGGTGCCGCACTTGTTTTGGCACCAAGCGGTAAAAATCATACATTTGATTTTAGGTAAGGAAATATGTGTTTCGCGACGATATTTAATTGCCTGTACAACCGGAGATGCGCTAACATCGCCGGTTTTTTTATTCGGCAAAAGTTAATGTTGGGTATTGTTTATAAGGCATACGTGTTTAAGGATGAACAATAGCTTTTGGTTGTACATATCGTTGACACTCCGGGTTAGGGAGGTGTATGTTTGGTTGACGGATATTATATAAGATTCCTGGTGGGGAATGCTTTGAATGCGTTTGTTAAGTGCTCACTTAGTTATAAATAGTTACCTTATGCCCATCCACCGAATATTTGATGCCGGCTGTATATTCCAGCATTTTTAATACCTGTGAGATGTTGTAATTGCGGGAAATTTTACCGCTGATTTCATCCGCAGACGGTGTACCTGTATACACAATTTCTACGTCGTACCATCTGGCGATCTGGCGCATAATGGTGGGCAGATTCATATCACGGAAGGCGAATTGGTCGTTTTTCCATGCAATGGCTTCTTCGGTGTCTACTGTTTTTACCTGCAGGGCTCCGCTGCTGGCATTGATGTTGGCTTGCTGACCTGGTGATAAAATAGTTTGTCCGTTGTTGCTGCTTACTTTTACGGCTCCTTCCAGCAGGGTGGTCAGGGTCGTTTTCTCATCGGTGTAAGCATTGATATTAAAATGAGTACCGAGTACTTCTATGGTTGATTTATTGGTGTGCACGGTAAATGGTTTGGCAGCATTCGCAGCTACTTCAAAGTAAGCTTCTCCCGAAAGCTCTACGGTTCTGGTATTTCCCACAAAAGCGGTGGGATATTTCAGGGAGCTGGCCGCGTTTAACCAGGCTTTGGTGCCATCGGGCAGGGTTACCTGATATTCGCCTCCACGGGGAGTGGTGAGGATGTTGTATTGCACGGCTGCATTGGCGGTGGTGGAGCCACTATAGGCCAGTTCTCCGCCATTGGTTTGCACAATTTTCACATTGCCTTGTTGGGCCAGCGTACCGGTACGGCTGCTATCCAGCGTAATCTGAGAGCCATCGGCCAGCTGTAAGGTCGCTTTGGTGATGCCGGGGGCGATATCGTTTTTTATCTGGCTCTGGCCGGCCAGTTTCACGGGCGCTGTTGTATGGTTGTTTTGCCACCACCAGGCACCGGCAGCCATTAGTAATACGCCTGTAGTCACCGCAGCTACCATCACGCCTATACGACGTGGTCGCTTCCGGATATCAACGGTTACCGCGCGGGTAGCCAATACCTGTTGCAGCATGGCAGCGCTCTCGGCTTCGCTGAAATGTGGCGTATCCGGCAGCAGTTCTTCCCAGGTTTCATTCATCAGCTCTTTCACGAGGGCATCGTTTTCCGGTTGGGCAATCAGCGCCATTAACTCCTGCTTTTCAGCCAGGGTCGCTGTTTTGTCGATATACCGATGAAATAATGCGATAAGCCTTTTGTCGTCCATGCTACGTGAATTAGCTGCCGTGTTTATGTTAAAGACACAGCGAATTAAAAAAAGGGGGTATTGCCCAGGAAATTTTTTTTATAATTTATGATGGAAGCATAAAAAAACGGGTGCCAGCAGGGGCGCATTGATTTTAATAAAGTTAGCAATCGCCTTTACGGAGAGCTGCACATACTTCTTGACCGTTTCCTTTGAAATACCCATTTGCCGGGCAATTTCGGCATGTTTCAGCCCTTCTTTGCGGCTAAGGAGGTATACCTGCTGCTGCTGGGGAGGTAGTTGTGCCACGGCATTATCGATTAAAGAAAAATAATCGGTGTCTGCAGTACTGATTTCCGTGACAGGTGAGGTAGCTGTGCTCACATATTGCCCATATTGAACCTGCTTTTTACGGTCGTTGGCGGATTTACGCAAACAGTTGAGCGTATAATTGCGGGTAAGTATAAAAAGATAAGCGGTAAACTTTTCTACAGCGTACAGCTCCTGCCGGGTCATCCAGATTTTTATAAAAACGTCCTGCACTATTTCTGCCGTCATTTCTGGGGACTCTGTCAATGTCATTACAAACGTTCCCAAAGGTTGATGATAGGCGTTAAACAGGGCAGTAAAAGCCTTTTCATCTCCTCCGGCTACCTGTGCCAGCAATATTGATTCATTATGAACAGACGTTAGCGCCAATCTTTATGAAATGGTTTTGATAAATTTAGGAAAAACGATAAAATAGTTCAAAACTGGTTGATAATTGTACCCGGTATGCTTTCGGGTGCTAAATATAAAACCTTAATCCGGAATTATTATCCGGTAGCTGGTACACAATGGGGAACAGCAATACTTTTATCAGGTGATAGCATCGCCGATCAGGCAACAGGTGTTGTTGCTTCCAGGAAGTCGGTTAACTCTTCGATAGTTTGTCTGGCGGTGCGACCTACCCCAATGATAGTCGCAGAGGCAAAGCCGGTCCATGATCCATATCCCATTAACCAGAGGCCATCAATAGCCGTAGCGCGCGTGCCCTTTGTATGGATTTTTCCATCGCCTTGTGTAATGCTTAATGGCGTCAGGTGCGAGAGGGCGGGTTTATAGCCGGTACAAAAAATCACTGCATCAGCGGGTTCTTTCCAGCCGCTGGTCCATCCCAATCCGGTTTCATAAAAATGATCAAAAGGAGGAAGTACATTTTCATATGCCCCTCTTTCACGGGCCTCCTTCACGGAGGGCACCATTACAATTTTTCCAATAGAGAGTGGCTGGTAATCTTTTCCTTGTTTCTGGGCCTCGTATTGTTGCGTGGCCGCGTCAAACAGATCTTTCCCATCTATATCATCCGGCAGAAACTCCGGTGGTTTGCGGGTGATCCACACCGTGTCGGCTACCTGGGATAGTTCTGCCAGAATCTGTGCACCGGAATTGCCTTCGCCTACAATGGCCACCCGCAGGCCGGTAAATGGCGCGGGCTCCTGGTACTGCGACGCATGTATTAACGCACCCTGAAAAACGTCCATACCCGCTATTTGCGGCGTATATGGATTGGTATAAATACCGGTAGCGCTGATGACTGTTTTGGCGAAATAATTTCCGGCGCTGGTGGCCAGTGTAAAAATACCTGCTTCTTTATGTACAGCAGTTACTTTCACGGGTCTGACTACGGGGAACTGATACCGTGCTTCGTATGCCTGGAGGTATTGCAGAAATTCTTCACGGGAGGGATAATAATGTTGTCCGCCTGGCATTAATACACCGGGAAGGGAGCTCCATTGCGCTGGTGAAAATAATGACAGGGAGGCCCAGCAATGTTGCCATGCCCCACCGGGCTGCGTTTCACTATCGAGAATCAGGTAGTTGAAGTGGGTTCTGCGGAGGTAATAAGCCGCCGCCAGGGCGGTTTGGCCGCCACCTATAATAATCACATCGTATATCGTGCTGCCTGCTGTTGTCATATCGCCCAAGTGTTAGGAACTCCTGTGAAGATAAAAACCTTATGCGGAATGCTGTTCTTTTTTATATCTCCCAAGGGCGATTATTACCAAATTGTTAACCCGTAAAACCGACTAGGAGTATTTTAATTCACGAACGTACTCTTTCTGAAAACACCCAAAGCAGGGATATGGATAAACAGTTACTTGAAAAGTATTTTAAAGGAGATTGTTCCGAACAGGAAGCCAGTACCGTAGAAGGTTGGCTGAATGGAGGTGATACTCCGTTACTGGACGAGTTTATGATGGAGCAATGGAAGGCTATTGATGAACCGGTGGTGATGAAACCTAAAATATACCGGCGTTGGTATGGGGCAGCAGCTGCAGTGCTAGGGACCATTGCAGTAGCCACTTTTTTCTGGCAGCAACGTGCGGCACCACGTCCGGTAGCAGTGAAATGGGATACGCTGAGTAATAGAACCAACAACATACAATTATTTACCATGACAGATGGTAGTGAAGTATGGTTGAATGCTCATTCTGCCGTTATCTGTGAACCGCAATACAATAAAAAACGGCGGGAGCTGTGGTTGAAAGGAGAAGCTTATTTCAAAGTAGTGAAAGATGACCAGCGTCCTTTTTTGGTGCATACTGGTAATGTTACTACTACCGTATTGGGTACTTCGTTTAACATTGCCACTGCCAATAAAGCCGATGGCAGCATACAGGTAAGTTTGGTGGAAGGAAAAGTAGCGGTGAGTATGCCTGATAATGCGGATAAAATATTGTTACCTGGACAAATGTTGCAGTACGTACCCGGGAAAGATCCACAGCTGCTGGCATTTGCTGATAATGAAGTGTTGGACTGGAAGAAAGGAAAAATTTATTTCGATAATACCCTGTTAGCCGATGCGCTGGCGAAATTACAGCAGCGCTATGGTTGCAAAATTGTACTGGAAGAAAAACAATTAGCAAAAAAGAAGATCTCAGGTGAATTCAGCCGGGATATGCCTTTGGAAAGAATATTATCCAGCCTGGGATATGTGCATAACATCGCATTTGTTCAGATAGATGATAGCACGTTCCACGCACGCAGCAAAAGTAGCATTCATCATTTAAATCAACATAAAAAATAAAGTACAGCCTTATGCTCCGTTGATGCGATAGAGCTCTGATAATATCTTCTTGTTTTGTGATTTATTAAAATTCCTATGAGTAAGAAATGTCTTGTTGCTGTAGCAGCGATGTTGGTAGTGATGTTGGGTAACAGGGCTGATGGCTGGACAAGACTATAACTAAACCCACTGATAACATCATGCACCCCGCTAAAAAACATATAACCCGTTTACTTCCATATCTCCTGTATGGAATGGGCAGCTTATCCGTTATAGCGGCTGGCTGCAAAAAAAATGATGAGGTGAAACCTCCTGCTTCACCGGATATTAAAATGGAAATGATCCCTGTTTCCGATACCCTCCGGCATGTGATTGCCACCAACACGTTATTGACCGCCAACCATCCCTGGTATATTGATGGTTGGGTGTATGTAACCAATGAGGCCACATTACGGGTGGAAGCAGGTACTACGATACATGTATTGCCTTCGGCCATTAATAAAAAAGATGGTAGTGGTAGCGGTGGATTGATTATTACCCGCGGCGCGCATATCTGCGCACCCGGTACCGCTGAGCGGCCCATCGAAGTTAATGTGACGAAGACGACCCTCAACGGTGCTTCCGGTATCATTGTGTTGGGAAAGGGGGCTGTGGAAAAGAAACATCTGATGCTGGATAACCCTGATGCCCCTACGCTCAGTCATCTGAGCTATGGCGGAAAAGAGCCGGACGATAGTTCCGGCGTATTGAAACATCTGCATATTAACTACTACCGTATTGCGGGAACAGGATTCATCGGCGGCTTATTGCTGCTGGGAACGGGCAGCCGCACTGCTGTTGAACATATTACATTAGATCCTTTACCTGTGAAGCAGTCGGCGTTAAAAACCGCCAGGTTGCATTAAAAGACACAAGTAATGCGGAAACCCTATTTGAATCTTTACGCATATGCCGTTGTTGTTAGCCCCTTTTTCCCTTCTTTTATTTTGGTAAGATGACCACACTATTTAAGGCTGCCTGATGCCGCGCATCATATACGTTGGTGCGTGCAGGTGAGTTGCTTTTCGGTGCTGTGCGGGCGTTGCCGGCAATCACGGCCAATGCTTTTGCCACTGATTGATTTCCTGTTGGGTAACGGGGCCGGTAGGTACAGCCGGGGAATCGTCTTTTTTGCTACAGGCGGCCAGCAGTACAATCATGCACAGTACAAACAAAGTGTTAGGAAATCTCATGTTTAAAATTTAGGAAAGGTGGCAGACAAGGTTATTTCCGTCTTTCTATATCAACATAAAAATGGTGGCTTAACTCTTTCCGGATATATTGAAGGGCAGCGGTAAGGTGATTTTTTACGGTAGCGGGCGAGATAGATAATTCCTGACCTATTTGTTTATGACTATAGCCATGGTCGCGGCTTAGCGTATATACATGACGGCGCTGCTCCGGCATTCTTTCTACCAGCTTCATCAACTGTGAGCTAAATTCTTTTTGAAGAAATGCATTTTCACCGCTACCGGTGCTGTGCGGTTGATCCTGGGCAGCTTGCGACAGCGCCTTTCTTTCCCGGTACAGTTTACGGCTTTCATCTATCACCAAATGTTTCACATACACAAACAGCAAAGGAAAAACATCCTGGTCTTTTTTCACCTGATCTATGTTTTCCCACAAACGAACAAAACATAACTGGGTGATTTCCTGCGCTCTGGAAGCATCATTGGTTAACTTAAAAGCAAACCGGTAAACTTTCGCATTGTTCTCCTCAAATATTTTTTCAAAAAGTGCTTTAGGAGGGCTATCAGACATAGTTCGAGGTTGTAACTTGATCCGGATATAAATATAAGGCGGCTATGTTACAGGAATGTTAAGCCGTCTCTTTTTCTGGAAAATGAAATGGTGATGACAATGGCAGGATGGGGACCCGATAAAATCCGTATTTTTGGATATTTGCTTATTTGATGAGAAAATGAAAAAAGTTCGCTTACCCGTTAGGAATATACCGGGGTCCAATGATACGGAGTTCGATTTCTTTAAAGGAAATGAAACGCTGCAGGCGGGCCATCCGGTGATGAATGATTATTATACCCTGCTGATTGTGTTATCTGGCAGTGCGGAGATGACAGTTGGCTATCATAATTTTACCGTATCGGCTTCGCATGTGGCTATTGTGTCACCGCATGTTATTTATATGGCCGATGAGATCACCGATGATCTTGAGGCGTTGCAGATTGTTTTCACGAAGGGGTTTTTATACAAAACACATGTCCGGGAAAACATTATTGATGAACTGCTGCATTTAAATCCGGACTTTCCACCGCTATATCCACTGGAGCAGGAAGCCTTCCGCTGTATGCAGGCCAAATTCAATGCCATTGCGAAGGAAAAGAAAAAAGGAGGTCCATTTCACCTCAATATTATCCGGCTTGTTTTGATGGAGCTGTTGTACTACTATAATCGCGCCTGCGAGAAATGTTTGCTTCGTTTTAAAAAGAATATGAACCGGCAGTATCAGTTGACCTATCAGTTTAAACAGTTGGTGGAAACGGAGTTTGCACAGCAACGGGGCATCAGCTCGTATGCCGATTCACTGGGTGTTACTTCAAAACATCTGAGTGAAACCGTAAAGGAAGAAACGGGTAAAACGGCGCTGGAAATTATTCACGAGCGCATGTTGCTGGAAATACAATATTTACTAAAGCATTCTGAGTTGTCTGTAAAAGAAATCGGGTATAACCTTCAGTTTGATAGTCCTTCTCACTTCAGCCGTTTTTTTAAATCCAAAACAGGCATTACGCCCGGTCAATATCGGGAGAATCCGTAGAAATGGTGATTGTTTCCGAAGTATAGGAGTTGCTGTAATGCGCTACTCCAGCGAATTTTGTATCCAATTAAATACAAGATATGGATACAAGTATAACAACGGACATAGTCCAAAAGGCGGGATGGGCGGAATTGTTTGCTGGAAGTAATAAATATAAAGCCATAGGGCTGGCGCTGGGAGTAGTATTGCACGTTACCAACATTTATTTATCTGCTACTATCATGCCTTCTATTGTCGCCGAAATTGGCGGGTTGGCATATTATGCATGGAATACGACGGCGTTTGTAGTCGCATCTATTATTGGGTCGGTTATTTCTGCGAATGGGCTGGCGCGTTTGGGGCCGCGTAAATCCTATCGGCAGGCGATTATTTTCTTTGGTATCGGAACGGTGATCTGTATGGCTTCTCCTACCATGTACGTGATGCTGTTGGGAAGGTTCATACAGGGGATAGGCGGAGGGTTGCTGTTTGCACTTTCTTATGCCATGATACGGATTGTTTTTGAACCCGCTTTGTGGGTCAGGGGAATGGCGTTGGTATCAGGGATGTGGGGGATTGGTGCTTTCACCGGACCGTTGATTGGTGGCATCTTTGCGCAGTATGGGCATTGGCGGCTGGCCTTTGCAGCTATTTTACTGATCAGCATTATTTTGCTGCTGATTATCCAGTCGGCATTGCCTGCGCAACATGAGGGCAGCGCACCAGCACGGGTTCCTTATATGAAATTAACGTGGCTGGTATTGGCGGCGTTGTCAGTTTCTATAGGCGGCGTGATGGAAAGTATCACGGCAAATATTGCAGGAGTGGGCATAGCATTGCTTTTTATGGGGATACTGGTATCCACGGAGCGCGTTGGTAGTATCCGGTTATTACCTACAGGCGCTTATCGTTTCTTTTCGCCATTGGGGGCTATTTATGTGGTGGCCGTGTTGTTAACTATTGTGGCGGCGATAGAAATATTCATCCCTTATTTTGCGCAAACCATTCAGGGATTTTCACCACTGGAAGCCGGCTATGTCACTATCCTGGTGGCTATGGGGTGGACGGCTGCCTCTCTTATTTTTGCGGGTATGCCGGTGAAATTTTTGCGGACTTTAACGCTGGCAGGTGCGGTGTTAATGTTAATGGGATTATCCGGGCTTACTTACCTGGCATCGAAAGACAATAGTATTGCTCATCTGATATTGATGTGCGTGAGTTTGTTACTGGTTGGTGCCGGCATAGGCAGTTGTTGGCCACACCTGATTGTACATGTGTTTTCCTGGGCGCCTGCCGGAGAACAAGAGCTGACTTCTTCCTCTATCACTACCGTTCAATTGATTGCGATGACCTTTGGTGCCGCACTAGGTGGTGTGATTACCAATGCGGGTGGTATGACAGTACCCGGCGGATTGGAAGGAGCGAGTAGGGCAGCTACTTTGTTGTATAGTACTTTCCTGGCGGCGCCCGTCCTGGTGCTGTTGGTGCTGGCGGTGAACCGGTATTATGGGAAGATGGCCGATTAAAGGTTATCTATTACTTCTTTGTATCCTCTTCCAATAGGCAGCTGGATGCCGTTTAATTCCACCATTTCTGCCGTATAAGCGTCAATTTTATGTACGGCTACAATGAACGACCGGTGTATACGTTTGAAGGCATTGGCGGGGAGTAACGCTTCAATTTCATGGGTACTCATTTTAGAGAGGTATTCATTTTTGATGGTGACGATTTTTACATATTCCCGCTGGCTTTCAATGTATAAAATCTCAGAGAATAGCACCTTTACTTTCCGCTTTTGTACATTCACGAAAATAAAGTCTTCCGCTGTTTGGCGGGAGACTTTTGTCTGCGCAGCATTCACTTTATTAACGGCCGTCAGGAACCGTTCAAATTCAATGGGCTTCAACAGGTAGTCGGTGACATTCAGGTTGAAGCCTTCTACAGCATATTGATGGTAGGCGGTGGTAACAATGACTGCCGGCGGATTGGCCAGTGTTTTCAGGAAAGCCATTCCTTTTAGTTTTGGCAGATGGATATCCAGAAAAATAAGGTCGGTAGTATGCTGTTGGAGGAATTCGGAAGCAAGAATAGCATCTTTACATACCTTTTGTAATTCCAGGAAGGGTACATCTGAGATATAGTCGCAGAGTACTTTTGCTGCCAGTGGCTCGTCTTCTATGATGATACACTTTATTTTAGGCATGATGTGCAAGATTTATTTTCAGGGTAGCGGTGAATACATAGTCGCCGGGTACAATATGGAGTTGATAGTCTGTATATAGCAGCTGTAATTGTCGCCGCAGGTTAGAAAGACCAATATTCTCTTTTACCGGTTGCTCGCCGGCTGTATCGCCGGTGGAATTTTTTACGACGAACAGCAACTGTTTATTTTTGATGGAGAGATGGATATCCACGAAGGGCTGTTCCCTCGTTTCTGAAACCCCATGCTTGAAGGCGTTTTCCACCAGTGGAATCAGCAGCAGGGGCGGCAACGATTGTTTCTGATCATCAAGATCATAGTTAAAGTTGATACGTAATGAATCATCATAGCGTAGTTTTTCCAGCGCGATGTAGTCGTCAATAATTTTAAGATCCTGTTCCACTGCGATATACGGGCCGCTGGTTTCGTATAGCATATACCGTAGTATTTTGGATAACCGCAGGATGGACTCCGGCGCAAGATCTGATTTGTCTCTTGCCAGTGAGTAGATATTGTTGAGGGTATTGAATAAAAAATGTGGATTCGTTTGGGACTTAAGATAGTTCAGCTCGGCCTGTTGACTTTCGATGCGTAATTGCTGCGCTGTTTGTTTCAATCTTACGTAATTATAAATATGCCGGATAACACCAAAGAATATCACGGAGCCGAGGGCATATCCGGTAAGGTCGCCAATCCTGGAATCGATGGAAATAGGCTTACCAAGTGGCGTATAAATATGCAGCGTTACTCCCAGTGTTCGCCACAGGTAGAATCCCAGTGAAAAGATGAATACATAGGGTATCAGCAGCAAGAAAGAACGGATAAATTTTTGCCAGCTTAATTTAGACAGGGTACGCTCAAATAGTTGATAGTTAGCGATCGATAAATAGATGGTCAGCCAGGTATCATTCACTATCCGCAGCGGGAAGTTGCTGGCATCATCCGCTGCATCTGCCACCAGATTTAGCAGCAGAAAAGCAGGTATTAACCATACGTATAGCTTAAATCGCTTGATGTCGGATAGCTTCTTCATGTGACTGTTTGCTGGGATAAATGTCGATAAATATTTTACATCCTCCTAATCTCTCCCCCAGGTATACAATAGTGTGTTGTTTGTTTACCAATACCCGTTGTTCGTTGACAACGCAATAGGACGGTGGTCCTTATTTGCTAACC
This sequence comes from Chitinophaga sp. 05T412, assembly GCF_056396465.1. Lineage (NCBI taxonomy): Bacteria > Pseudomonadati > Bacteroidota > Chitinophagia > Chitinophagales > Chitinophagaceae > Chitinophaga > Chitinophaga sp. 05T412. The sequence continues at coordinate 483,646 of NZ_JBFTLN010000001.1, read as the reverse complement.
TTGTACAACAAACAACCAATAACATGAACAAGCTAATACAGTTCGGCGAAATAGTAGCGGGATATGATATCCCCGTGCTGAATGAAAGAGAAATCAGGGCTGCCGCGGGCATCCTGTTTCTACTCACTTATACCTCTTTAATGTTTATTCTTTTTGATGGTAATTTTATATTGGTAAAATATTTTATTCCCATCTTCCTGCTGGATTTGCTGATACGGGTATTTATTAATCCCCGGTATGCTCCGGCCTTGATCATCGGGCGTTTTATGGTACGTAACCAAACGCCGGAGTATGTGGGCGCCAGGCAAAAACGATTTGCATGGAGTATTGGCATTGTGTTGTCCGGAGTGATGTTTACTTTCCTGGTAGTTGTCAATGCCTACAGTTTTATTACGGGTATTGGCTGTCTGATTTGCCTGATATTCCTGTTTTTTGAAGCCGTATTTGGCATTTGCTTAGGCTGTTTGGTGTATCCGCTCTTTTTTAAAGATAAAGTACAGTACTGCCCTGGAGAGATTTGTGATACCCGTTTTAAACAGCCTATTCAAAAGATCTCTGCAGCGCAATGGGTGGTATTGCTGTTGTTTGCGGTGAGTGTTTTTCTATCGCCACAGGTATTACAGAAAACATTCAGTAAGCCACCGCATGATTTATTTAAATCCGCTAAATCCAGGTAAGTATGATACCAGGGGCCATCACGGGTAGCAGCAGTTTGGAAAATTACTTTGCTGTCTACCGGAAAAACATCATCGGATATCAGCAAAAATTTAATACTCCTTATGGGGAGCAAACACTCCTGTATGCCGACTGGACTGCCAGTGGCCGCGCTTATGGACCTATTGAGCAATATTTGCAGCAGGAGATATTACCTTTTGTGGGGAATACACATACCACTACTACGGTAACGGGCACACGAATGTCTGTTGCATATGAAAAGGCGAAGCAGCTGATTAAATCGCATGTCAATGCCCATGAGCAGGACGCCCTGCTTTTTTGTGGCAGCGGTATGACCAGCGCCGTTAATAAATTGCAACGGTTATTGGGATTGCGGTCTGCTGATGAAAAACCAGTGGTTTTTGTAACACATATGGAGCACCACAGTAATCATTTGAGTTGGCTGGAAACCAATGCCACGGTAGAGATAATTGAAGCAGATGAAAATGGAAATGTGAGTTTGGCACACTTTCGTTCCTTGTTGGAACGGTTCAAACATCGCCGGAATAAGATGGCCGCGGTAACAGCCTGCTCCAACGTGACGGGTATTTACACGCCTTACCATCACATTGCTGCGTTGATGCATCAATATGGCGGCCGGTGTTTTGTGGACTTTGCGTGTGCCGCGCCTTACTGTGCTATCGATATGCATCCTGCTGCCGGAGATGCGTACCTGGATGCCATTTATTTTTCTCCGCATAAATTTTTAGGTGGGCCTGGTACCCCGGGTGTTTTAATTTTTAATAAGAAGATGTACCACAACGGGGTACCGGATCATCCGGGCGGCGGCACGGTGGTTTACAGTAATCCCTGGCAGGAGCGTGTTTATATCACAGATATTGAACAGCGGGAGGATGGCGGCACACCACCATTTTTGCAAGGCATCAAAGCCGCGATGTGTATACGTTTGAAAGAAGCCATGGGCGTGAATAATATCCTGCGGCGGGAAGCGGAATTGCTGAAGATTATTTTTGAAAGAGCCGCTGCTATACCCGGGTTGCACTTATTGGAGCTTCATGCCACACGAAGAGCCGGCGTAGTATCGTTTATAGCGGATGGGGTGCCTTACGCTTTATTTGTAAAACTGCTCAACGATAAATTCGGCATTCAGATGAGAGGTGGTTGTTCCTGCGCCGGTACTTACGGGCATTGGTTGCTGGCGGTGGATAAACGGGCGTCTTATGCCATCAGAGATGCTATTCTTTCCGGTGATTTATCGTGTAAGCCGGGATGGGTGAGGTTATCGGTGCATCCTACCATGACGAATGCAGAGATGCATTTCATCATGAATGCCGTGGCGACAACGATGGCGAATGTGGTAGCATGGCGGGAGGATTATGAGTATGATATGGCCACTAATGAATATTATTTTAAAGGTATTAAGGACGGAGAACAGGCAGTGGTAAATAGCTGGTTTAATCCGGATACCTGGCAGGAATAAACGAAAGTCTATTCCTGCCGGTCGCTTATTTTCACCCGCCGTAGGATAAATAAATGGTTATACTAACAATTCAACGATAGAACTTTTTTTTGAAACAAACCGTATATTCGGTATCTTTGAAAGATGGAAAATGCCTACAAAAGGAAAAAGGAACCGGAACTGAATAAGCAGCTGATACTGGATGCGGCAACGGAAATAGGGGCGGCAGGCGACTGGCACCAGGTGACCTTTCAGGCGATTGCGGACAAAACTGGCTTGAGTAAAGGAGGTATTATCCATCACTTCAGGAACAAGGAGGAGTTGTTGGAAGAGTTGATAAAGCAGAGTTTAGGAGGATTAACGGAATGGATACAGGCGCACATGAAGGAGTCTGGCAATACCGATAAAGCTTATGCCTATTTGAAGTTTGTGATCGACAAAAGCAAAGATGAGAAGTACAAGCAATTGATGCGTGTGGTGATTAAAACGATCCTGGTGCATCCGCAATACAGGCAGCAATGGGATGACTGGTATGCTGAGCACATTATGCCAGCAAATGGTAAGGAGCAGAGCATGCAAAGCCTGGTCATGTTACTCGTCGCTGATGGCATTTGGTATTCAGAAGGTTTTGGTTTCTCTGTGTTAGACGATAAAAAGAAGCAACAACTATTGAAGCACTTGAAAGGATAGTATTTCCTGCGCCAACAATCATCATATATGAGTCAATCAAACGGACCTGTAGTACATGAGCATAAAACGTTTACGGATGTGGACTATGCAGAAAAACGTTTAATTAACAGAGAATTTTTGAAATGTGAATTTGTAGGTTGTGATTTTTCAAAGAGTGATCTCCGGGGCAATGATTTTGTGGACTGTCATTTCCGGCAGTGCAATTTTTCCATGGTAACACTGGATGGCGCTGGTTTCAGAGATGCGCGGTTTACCGGTTGTAAAATATTAGGAGTCGATTTCAGCCGGTGTAATAGCTTCATGTTCTCCTTTACCTTCGATGAATGTTTGTTGGATTATTCCACCTTTTTTGGTACTAAGCTGAGGAAGACCACCTTCCAGGATTGCTCCCTGAAAGAAGTTGATTTCACGGAAGTTGACCTGACGGCATCGGTCTTTCGGAATTGCGATTTAACTGCTACGAGGTTTTTACAAACCAATTTGGAAAAAGTAGATTTTAGAACTGCCTTGAATTTCTCCATAGATCCGGATGGTAACAAGATGAAGAAAACGAAGTTTTCTGCGATGAATCTTGCCGGGTTATTGTATAAATATAATCTGGATATTGAATGAGCATGTGAAAGGCTTCATGGAAGCCATGTGCCGGAAAGTTTTTGTGTTACAGTGTAACAGTTGTAGGTTAAGCAGTCACCGGTATAATCTTATACCGGTGTATTTTTTTATGTAAGGAAGTAGTAGAGTCGAAGTGTATTGTTGTGTTGAAGTTATTATAACCTTTTGGAAAAACAGTTTACCAATTATTTTTTGGTGTAAAATAAATTGTCATTTTCTATAGTGAAAGTGATTATCCAGTGCCTGAAATTTCCGATCTTAGAAGTGTAGTCATAATTTATTTTATAAGAAGTAATATATGAACAAGGAGAGCCAAAATATAGAGTGGAAGGAAACCTGGCGAGATGAGTATCTTAAGTGGATATGTGGTTTTGCAAACGCGCAAGGAGGCACTATTATAATTGGAATGAATGATGATGGGCAGGTATTGGGAATTACGAATGCACGTCACTTGTTGGAGGAAATACCGAATAAGGTAAGGGATGTATTAGGCATTATGGTAGCCGTGAATATACGGCAACAGAAACATATAGAATATCTGGAAATTCATGTGGATTCCTATCCTAGTCCGGTAAGTTATAAAGGACAATATTACTATAGGAGTGGTAGCACTAAACAGGAGTTGAAGGGCGCAGCGCTTGATAAATTTTTGCTGCAAAAGCAGGGGAAGCGCTGGGATGGAGTGCCTGTTCCGCATTTAACGCTGAGCAGTCTGAGTAAAGAAGCGTTTTCTTTTTTTCGTAAAAATGCTAGCAGGACAGGGCGTTTGTCAGCGGAGGTTTTAAAAGAAACGAATAGATTACTGTTAGAGAATCTTAAACTTTATGAAGGCGCCTATTTGAAACGCGCAGTAGTTTTACTTTTTCATCCCAACCCAGAAAAATTTGTTGCGGGTGCATTTGTTAAGATCGGGTTCTTCAGAACTGATGATAATTTGTTGTTTCAGGACACCATTCATGGGCATTTGTTTGAGCAGGTGAATAAAACTATGGACTTGTTATTGACAAAGTACATGAAGGCGGGTATTCGATATGACGGAATTAACCGGATTGAAGTTTATCCCTTTCCAGAGGCTGCATTGCGGGAGGCCGTTTTGAATGCTATTGCCCATAAAGATTATAGTAGCGGGATACCCATCCAGGTAAGTGTATATGAGGATAAGATTATGATCTGGAATTCCGGGCAACTTCCAGATCATTGGACGGTAGAGCGGTTAACGCGGAAGCATCCATCAGTTCCCTATAATCCTGATATTGCAATTGCTCTTTTTCGCGCCGGACTTATTGAAACCTGGGGAATTGGTACAATCAAAATGATTACTGAATGTAAATATGCAGGTCTGCCGGCGCCTGCGTTCAGTTATGATCCTACAGGGTTTATGATTGAGTTCCGTGAAAATGACGTAAATGTGGTGTCGGAGGGTGCGTCGGAGAAAATACCAAAAATGTCGGAGAAAACGTCGGAGAAAACGTCGGAGAAAATTATTGGTTTTATTAAGGCGAATTCGCAGATTACTATACAGGAGCTGGCGGCCAGAATAAATATATCTGAAAGATCTATAGAAAGAAATCTCCAAAAGCTACAGCATGAAAATAAGCTGGAGCGTGTTGGGCCGGATAAGGGAGGGCATTGGAGGATTATACGTTGATGTTGTATCAGTTTTTAGTGGTCTCAGCATTAAGCATTGGTGATTGTACATATCCTACAATGTTAACTTATGCCGCGCTGCTTACACCACAGTTACCTTTACACCCAGATCCTCCATTCTTTTCACCACATGTTCAGAGATACCGTTGTCGGTAATTACTTCATCGATATCTTCCAGTCCGCAGATCCTGCCGAAACCTCTTTTGCCGAATTTGCTGGAATCGGCCAGTACTACTGTTTTCTGCGCAGTCGCCATCATTTTCTGATTCAGGTGCGCTTCCATAATATTGGTGGTGGTTAATCCGAATTCGAGGTCAATGCCATCTACGCCGAGAAATAATTTACTACAGGAGAAGTCTTCCAGTATTTTTTCCGCATAAGGCCCTGTCACAGAAGTGGAGCTGTTGCGGAGATGTCCGCCCAGCTGTATGACTTCAATTTCCGGGCGGCGCAGCAATTCCAGTGCTACGTTGAGGGCGCCGGTGATGACGGTGAGCTTTCCTTTGGGATGTATATTTTTTGCAAGTGATAATACAGAAGTACCGGAGGCAATGATAATAGCATCATTGGGAACGATGAGTGCTGCCGCCGTTTGAGCGATCAGGTTTTTTTCTTCCTTGCGGATACTTTCTTTTTCGTTCACGGATTTATCGATCGTATAGGGATTTTGTACCGTGGCGCCACCGTGCGACCGGTACAAAAGCGCTTTATCTTCCAGCAGCTTGAGGTCTTTTCGTATAGTCACGCCTGATACATCCAGCTCTTTACACAATTCCAATACATTGACGTATCCTTTTTCATGCAGTTTACTCAGGATAAACTTATGACGTTCAGCAATATTGATCATAGACATATCAGCTAAAATTAACGCATTAAAATGGGTCTGCACAGTTTATTTATGAGCCCGTTGTAAATATCCGCTAATGATTCCATATTATTATTTATGGTTTCATTTTGTGGTAATCTTACCCGTTTGTTTTTAGGATTTTAGGAAGATGTGAAATAATTTGAAACATCTTTTTGAACAATCACATCTCGTTGCATATATGTAATTTATTGATTTTAAACTATATAAAAAAATACTTTGCTTTTATTTCCGTTTATCAATCTATTTCTTTGCTTTTTCATTTTATTTTATATTTTGGTTTCAAATTGGTTCTTTTTGTTTTAAAAATGACCGTATTGGAAGTAAGTGAAATAAATAATAAGGTATTTAAGTAATAAAATGAAAAGAACGGAATCGGTAAAACAGCTAAAAGCAGCCGGAGATCAGCCATGGGACCTGATCATCATAGGTGGAGGCGCCACTGGCCTGGGGATTGCCATGGATGCAGCTACCAGGAACTATAAAACGCTGTTGCTGGAACAAGCAGATTTTGCCAAAGGCACCTCCAGCCGGAGTACCAAATTGGTGCATGGCGGCGTAAGATATCTGGCTCAGGGCGACATCGCCCTCGTACGGGAAGCCCTATACGAAAGAGGTTTATTATTGAAGAATGCCCCGCACCTGGCGCATAACCAACAGTTCATTATTCCACATTACAGCTGGTGGCAGGGACCTTTCTACACCATTGGTCTTAAAGTATATGATCTGCTGTCCGGAAAATTAAGTCTTGGTCGTTCTCACCATATCAGCAGCAGCGAAGTGATCAACCGGCTGCCTACCATTCGTAAAGAGGGATTAAAAGGAGGCATCGTTTATCACGATGGCCAGTTTGATGATGCCCGCCTGGCAGTGGATATCGCCCGCACAGCTGCCGAAAATGGCGCGGTATTAATGAATTACTGCAAAGTAAACGGATTGCTGAAAACCAGCGCAGGCAAGGTAAACGGCGTACGTGCACAAGACCTGGAAACAGGCGAAACGTTTAACCTGTCCGCCAAAGCCGTGATAAACGCCACCGGCGTATTTGTAGATGAAGTATTACAACTCGATAACCCTTCCGCACCCAATATGGTGAAACCCAGTCAGGGTGTACACCTGGTGCTGGACGCTTCTTTTCTGAATAGCAACAGCGCTATCATGATCCCTAAAACGGATGATGGCCGTGTACTGTTTGCAGTGCCCTGGCATAATAAAGTGCTCCTCGGAACCACAGATACTCCATTAGATGAACATAGTCCGGAACCAATTGCACTGGAAGAAGAAATCAGCTTTATCCTGAATACGGCAGGGAAATACTTATCACGCCCGCCTGGCAGAAAAGACGTACTCAGCGTATTTGCGGGGCTGCGCCCATTGGCCGCGCCACAAAAAAATACCGGCAGCACCAAAGAAATTTCCCGTAGCCATAAAATACTGGTCGCGCCTTCTGGCCTTATTACCATCACCGGTGGCAAATGGACCACCTTCCGCAGAATGGCGGAAGACACCGTAGAACAAGCCATCAAAACTGGTGGACTCACACCGGCGGCCTGCAATACAAAGGAATTGCATATCCACGGTTATCAGCAGCGTCCTTCTGCACCGGCGCCACTGGATGTATACGGCAGCGATGCTGTGCGCATACAGGCATTGAGCAGTCTCCGCCCGGAACTGTCTGCCACGCTGCATCCGCAACTGCCCTATATCAAAGCACAGGTAGTATGGGCCGTACAACATGAAATGGCACAAACCGTGGAAGACGTGCTGGCACGGCGCTTACGCGCACTCTTTCTGGATGCGCAAGCCGCCATCGATATGGCGCCCGCCGTTGCCGCTATTATGGCGAAAGAAATGAATAAAGACGCCAGCTGGCAGGAACAACAAGTGAACAACTTTATACAGGTAGCACAACATTACCTGCTCCACAATGAAAGTATACACCAACAATTGAAGGTAACTGTATAGCATATACGAAAATAGACCACGTAATATCCACGTAACAAAAAAGAGAAACATGATCAAGTACGTTATGGCAATGGATCAGGGCACCACCAGTTCCAGAGCCATTATATTCGACCAGGCAGGCGCCGTTATTTCCACGGCACAAAAAGAATTTACCCAGCTATTTCCACAACCCGGTTGGGTGGAGCATGATCCCGCCGAAATCTGGAGCAGCCAGATCGGCGTGGCCACAGAAGCCATGGCCAAAGCAGGATTGGAAGGAGGTAACATTGCTGCCATCGGCATCACCAACCAAAGAGAAACCACGTTGGTATGGGATCGGGAAACCGGTAAACCTGTGTATAACGCCATCGTTTGGCAGGACCGCCGCACTGCGGAGTTTTGCGACCAGCTGAAAGCTGCCGGTCATGAAACCATGGTGCGTGAAAAAACAGGATTGGTCATCGACGCCTATTTCTCCGGCACCAAAATCAGGTGGATACTGGATAACGTACCCGGCGCACGTGAACGCGCCAACGAAGGCAAGCTGGCCTTTGGCACTGTAGATGCCTGGCTGGTGTGGAACCTCACCCATGGCGAAGTACATGCCACCGATATCACCAACGCTTCCCGCACCATGCTGTTTAATATTCACACGCAGGAATGGGATACCGAATTACTGACACTGCTCAATATACCTGCGTCTATGCTGCCGGCAGTGAAGCAGTCCAGCGAAGTATGCGGACAAACCGCCCCCGGCATTTTCGCGGTGCAGATTCCTATTGCAGGCATTGCCGGCGATCAGCAGGCGGCCCTCTTCGGCCAGATGTGTACTGCTCCCGGTATGGTGAAGAATACCTATGGCACCGGCTGTTTTATGCTCATGAATATTGGCAGCAAACCTATCATCAGTAAAAATAATCTCCTCACCACGGTAGCCTGGAAAATAAACGGAGAAGTGCAATATGCACTGGAAGGCAGCATCTTTATTGCAGGCGCTATTGTGCAATGGCTGCGGGATGGATTAGGCATCATCCGCGCTTCCTCAGAAGTAGAAGCCCTGGCCGCCAGTGTACCGCAAAACGATGGGGTTTATCTCGTACCAGCGTTTGCCGGTTTAGGCGCACCTCACTGGGATCAGCATGCCCGTGGTACGTTGGTGGGCATGACCCGTGGCACCAACGCGGCGCATATTGCCCGCGCTGCACTGGAAAGTATCGCTTATCAAACGATGGATGTGCTGAAAGCCATGGAAGCAGATGCTGGTATCAGTATCCGCGAACTGCGCGTAGATGGCGGCGCTACCGGAAATAACCTGCTGATGCAGTTCCAGGCCGATATCCTGGAATCTACGGTCGTACGCCCCGGTATAACGGAAACGACTGCACTGGGCGCCGCTTATCTGGCAGGCCTGGCCACCGGTTACTGGAAAGATATCGCCGCTATCAGCAGCCAGTGGCAAATGGAAAAATCATTCACACCAGCGCTGGCATCCGAACAACGAACGCTTTGGATCAACGGATGGAACAAAGCTGTACATGCAGCTAAAGCATGGGCTCACCAATAAATCATCTTACATTATGTATCCTTATTTAGCAGAATTAATTGGTACGGCCCTGTTACTCCTTCTGGGTAATGGCGTAGTAGCCAATGTAGTGTTACACGGCACCAAAGGCAATAACAGCGGATGGATTGTTATCACCACCGGATGGGCGCTGGCGGTATTTGTAGGCGTCGTATTCGCGGGGCCTTATAGCGGAGCACACCTCAATCCCGCTGTTACCCTGGCATTGGCTACTGCCGGTAAATTTCCCTGGAGAGATGTACCACTGTTTATTGCCATGCAGCTGCTCGGCGCTATGCTCGGCACCAGCCTGGTATGGCTGAACTACAAAGACCATCTCAATAAAACCGCCGATATCGGATTACAACGGGCCGTATTTTGTACGGAGCCGGCTATACGAAATCCGTTGCGCAATTTTATTTGCGAAGCTACTGGCACGTTTGTGTTGTTATTTACCATTTTCTATTTCACAGATGCGTCTGTTGGCGCCGAAAAAACGCCTATGGGCCTCGGTTCCCTTGGTGCTTTACCCGTAGCCTTGCTGGTATGGTCTATCGGCTTATCGCTGGGTGGTACCACTGGCTATGCCATCAACCCTGCAAGAGATCTGGGACCACGTATCATGCATGCACTGTTACCTATTCATGGAAAAGGTCATAGCGACTGGTCGTATGCATGGGTACCGGTACTCGGTCCGGTAGCTGGCGCTGTACTCGCCGCGGTTTTATATAAGCTGTTGGCTTTTAGCCATTGGCTGTCATCCATTGGCTGTTAGTCTTACGTCATAAAAATGAATACAATGAAAAATATGAAAACTATTGGCCTGATAGGATGTACAGTGGCCCTGTCGGCCCTATCCCTGCTGAATGCCTGTAAAACAAGCAAATCCACCACCAGTGCCGGCAATGGCTATCCGGCCTTTTACAAAGTAGGCCACCGCGGTACCCGCGGACTAATGCCGGAAAATACCATCCCTGCTATGTATAAGGGATTAGCTACCGGCGCCAACACCATCGAATTTGATGTGCATATCACGAAAGATGGACAGGTGGTGGTATACCATGATGCTTCCTTTACGCCGTCGTATACCACATCTCCCGAAGGGAAAGATATACCGGCAGAAAAAAGAGCGGACTATATTTTTTACCAGATGAACTATGCGGATATCCGCCCGTTTATTATCGGGGAGAAGTTTTATCCTGCTTATCCGGAACAACAAAAGATGCGATCCTACGCACCACTGCTGGGAGAAATGATAGACTCCGTAGAAGCCTATACGAAAGCAAACCATTTGCCACCGGCTTACTACCTGCTGGAAATTAAATCTTCCGAAAAAACAGACGGAAAAGAACAGCCTGCGCCGGAAGAATACATCACTACATTGATGGCAGTAAAACAACTGCAGCCATTAGGCAAACGTTTGCTGGTACAGTCGTTCGACATGCGTCCGCTGCAGGTCATGCACCGCCGCTATCCAGCTATTAAACTCGGCTTCCTCACAGACGATAAAAAGAATGGACTTGAGGAACACCTCAACCAGTTGGGCTTTACACCGTTTTTTTACAATCCGTACTATAAGCTGGTAACACCGGAGCTCATCGGGAAATGCCACGATAAACATATTCAGATTGTTCCATGGACAATAGACGATGTGACTGAAATGACAAGGCTGAAAGCCATGGGGGTAGATGGTGTCATCACCGATTATCCAAACAGGTTACAAGCGGCTGGAATTTGACCATTTTTTAATCAACCAACTAACAAAAAACACGTATGAAATTACTTGCACGATTCCGGCTGTTAAAGCCGGCTGTATTCCTATTGCTATGCATTGGGATCATCGGTAGTAACACTTTAATTTTACAGGCGCAGGACCATCCTGTTACCGGAAGAGTCATCGGCACTAACGGCGCCCCACTCATCGGCGTGAACGTACAGATTGCCGGTACCAATCGCGGCGCCGCTACAGATGCCACCGGCGCATTCAAACTCAACGCGCCGGCAGGCGCAGTATTGAAGCTCTCCTTCATTGGATATCTTCCGAAAGAGGTATCAGTTACTGGCAAACCTTTGCAGATAGTACTGCAGGAAGATGTACAGAAACTCAATGATGTGGTAGTAGTAGGTTACGGTACGCAAAAGAAGGCCTCTCTGACCGGTGCTATCACCACTGTGCAAATGAGTGATAAGGCAGGGCAACCTATTACCAACGTAAGTAATGCGCTACATGGCGTTCCTGGCGTATTTGCCAACCTCAGTAACAGTCAGCCGGGTGTTGACCGCAGTACCATCCGCATCCGCGGCGTTGGTACACTCAGCGGCGCCGATCCGCTGGTGCTGGTAGATGGTATCGAATATTCTATGGATGAACTGAATCCAAATGATATTGAAACCATCACCGTGTTGAAAGACGCCGCCGCAGCTATTTACGGCTCCCGCGCGGCCAACGGCGTTATTATTGTGACCACTAAAAAAGGGAAAGGCGCTTCACATGTGAACTACAGCTATTTCTATGGTCAGCAGAAAGCTACCTATCTGCCAGATGCTATCAATGATCCTATCGTGTATATGCGACTGAAAAATCAGGCGTTGAAAAACGAAGGCAAAGCGGCGGAATACAGTGATGCGGATATCGCTGAATATGAAGCCGGCATGAAAACAGATCCTTTCACTTATCCTGCAAACGATTGGTATAAAATAGCGCTGAAAAATGGGGTGATCCAGAAGCACGACCTGAGTATAGCCGGTAGCGGGGAGAAATATCAGTATCGCTTATCACTGGGTTACCTCGACAGAAACGGTATTCTCTTCGGACCCGGTAACCATGAAAAGAAATATTCCGTAGGCCTGAATGCTACCATGGATGTGAGCAAACGCTTGCGTGCAGGTATCACTTTGGATGGTTATTATCGTAATTATACTACGCCCTTTTATTCCGATAGCTGGTCTTATTTAGCACGCACCTTGCCCATCCTGACAGATACCCTGAAGGATGGTCGCTATGGTAATTCCTGGATGAGAACCACCGGCCGTAATAACTGGGAGAACCCACGCATGCTGGCTTTCAACGGACTGCAAACAAAAGTAGTGCAACGTTTTCTGACCACCGTTTTTGCAGAATACAAATTGCCGTTTGATATCAACTACAACATCAAATTCGGCGTAGATAAATACGATGGTTTACTCAATGGATTTACGCCGCGTATGCAAACCTTTGATCCCAAAACATTGAAGGCTACCAACTGGAATAGTCCGGCTACCGCACCAAGATCGGCCAAAACGGATTATAACAATATGAACATCCACTTTTATAACACGCTCGACTGGAAGAAATCGTTTGCGAAACACAACGTCAACGTGATGGCAGGAGCCAGTTATGACAATATGGATGCAGATACCTGGGCTGCCAGCATGTATGGCTACCTGGATGGCAGGCTGGATGCGTTGAGCGTGGGTACCACCTGGAATGCTACCAGTGGTAATATTACCCGTGATGTACTGGAGTCTTATTTCGGTCGCGCTAACTACGACTATGACGGCAAATATTTACTGGAAGCCGCTTTCCGTTATGATGGCTCCAGCAGGCTGGGTAAGCAAAGCCGTTGGGCATTTTTCCCATCAGTATCTGCCGGCTGGCGTATTGATAAGGAAGCTTTCTTCCATTCCGGGTTTGTCAATTTCCTGAAGCTGCGCGCCTCTGCCGGTCAAATGGGTAACCAGGCGGTGGACCTGTACAGCACACAGGCTTCCGTGGTGCTGGGCGAAGACTATAGCTTTGGCGGTGCGCTGAACTCCGGGGCAGCAAAAAAAGCGGATGCAGATTCTTCTCTCAGATGGGAAATCACCACTATCTATAATGCGGGTGTGGATATCAATATCTGGAAAAATCGTTTAGGCTTCACCGTTGATGCCTATCATAAAATGACCAATGGTATCCTCCGTTCTGTGGCATTGCCTTCACAGGTAGGCAATCTCACCGGTGCGAAGCAGAACGTAGGCGCCGTAAGGAATATTGGTCTGGAAACAACAGTACAATACAATGATCGTTTCGGCGCGCTGGATGTAAACGTTTACGGAAGCGTATCGTTTAACAAAAATGAAGTAACCGATTTGCACGGTGAAATTATTTACGGTTCAGGTACCATCACCCGTGAAGGATATCCGATTGATGCCTATTACCTGTTACAGGCAGATGGCATTTTTCAGTCGCAGGACCAGATTAACCACAGCGCAAAACAATCTGCCAACACCAAACCCGGTTATATCAAATTTAAAGATGTCAAAGAAGATGGTATTATTAATGGAGATGACCGGGTAATTGTTAACAGCTCTTCTTCTGTTCCTAAGACTACTTACGGTTTTGGCTTCAATCTGGGCTACAAGGGCGTAACGCTTACTGCCGCATTCCAGGGTATTGGTGGCATCAAAGCCTTGCCGGTAGCTAACCTGGCATTTCCTTTCAACAACGGAGCTAATGCCACCTGGGAGTGGACCAAAGATGCCTGGACACCAGACAATCCTAATGCCCGCCTGCCGATAGTGACTACCAGCACCGGTAGTATTGACAACTTCCAGCGTTCTACTTTCTGGTTAAGAGATAACTCGTACCTGAGATTGAAGAATATACAACTGGGGTATTCATTGCCACAAAGCATATTGTCGAAAGTGAAGATACAGAAGGTGAACTTTTTCATCAACGCAGAGAACCTGCTGACATTCTCCCGTTACAAGGACTTTGATCCGGAATCAGTATTGAATCAAACCGATTTATATACTTATCCGATGTTGAAAACCTTCAACGGCGGTGTTAACATTACGTTCTAAACCATCAATGATTATAACATGAAGAAGATATTTCTTTTTATTTCCTGCGCAGGTCTCCTGGCGGCAGGTTGCAACAAAAGCCTGCTGGACACCGCGCCGCATGACCGGTATACTGAGGACACATTTTGGGAAACACCGGAAGCGGCAGCTGCCGGGCTCACGGGTTGTTATTCCGTATTACGCAATGCCGGTGTGTATGGTGGTAAAACCTCCAACAATGCCACTGCCTTATGGGAGGAAACGCTAACCCCCAATGCGTACAACCAAACGGATGCACTGGGTTTTAATACCATTGCGAGAGGTACGCAAATGTCCAGCACTGGTGGCATTGTAACCGGTCGTTATTCTGATTGTTACGCTGGTATTGGTCGTTGTAACACCTTCCTGGTGAAGGTAGATGAAGTGGCCGCCATTGATGCGCCAACAAGAAGAAGAATGAAAGGAGAGGCGTACTTCCTGCGTGCCCTTTATTATTTCATGCTGCAGAACTACTATGGTGGAGTGCCACTGATATTAACACCACCCGATAAAAGTACGCAGGCACGTTTGCCACGCACGCCACGGGCAGAAGTAGTGAGTCGTGTACTCATCGACCTGGATAGCGCCGCCAATATTCTGCCGCTGAAATTTACCGGCGCTGATCTGGGACGAGCTACCAAAGGCGCTGCCATGGCTTTGAAAGCAAGAATATTGTTGTATGAGGCCAGCCCGTTACTGAATACTACCGGTGATGTAACTAAATGGAAAGCCGCTGCAGATGCCGCAAAAGCGGTAATAGACCTGGCCGGCACCGGCTACGATCTCTTCGCGGACTACCGTGGATTATTTTTGCAGCCCAATGAAAATAACAAAGAAGTGATTTTCGATGTGCAATATATCTTCCCGCAACAAGGTAGTTCCTTTGATCTGATCTGTTCGCAGTATAACACCAACGCACCGCTGCTGGATCTGGCTAAAACCTATTACACCAACAAGGGCCTGCCGATTACCGATCCTGCTTCCGGATATAATCCTGATAGCCCTTACCTGCGCCGTGATCCGCGTTTATACGGCACGTTTACCTACCCTGGTGATATGTATCAGGGCGCTATCATTAAAGCCACCCGCTTTGCGATCACTGGTTACGGTATGAAGAAATATAGTTTGTACGATAGTATTGCACCACCCAAAGATAAAACCGATCTGAAAGACGGACAGTCAGATATTAACTTTATCGTGTTGAGATATGCTGATATCCTGATGATGTATGCCGAGGCGCAGAATGAAGTGAGTGGCCCCGATGCCACTATTTTTGCCGCTCTTAACCGCATCCGCGATCGCGTGAAAATGCCGCATATCGATGGTACGTTAAGTAAGGATGCACTGCGTGCGGAAATCCGTCATGAAAGACGCGTGGAGTTTGCCGGAGAAGGTTTGTATTACAGTGATATCCGTCGCTGGAAAACCGCGGAGACACTGATGAACGCCACCATTCAGAACTATAGTGGTAAAAACCTGGAAACACGCAGCTTTGATAAGAATCGTGACTACTGGTGGCCTATTCCATTAGGTGAGCGTGATTTGAATCCTGCGCTGGAGCAGAATCCACTGTATTAATTGTTAGTAGGTGAAAAGCGTGTATGTGATAACGGAGGTTATTGCATACATGCTTTTTTATGCCAGCTATCAGCATCCACCAAAAAAGGGATTAAATACGTATATTACCTCTATATTTCACGTTGTAGATGGTGATCAAAAATATTTTTTGGACGATTGGCATCCTGATTTTTTTTGTTAGTTCCACACGGGCAGATGATTTTCCGGGAGTATCTTATTTAGGCATTGAGCAAGGGCTTTCCAATAATTCCGTCACCTGTATTTTCCAGGACCATAAAGGTTTTATGTGGTTTGGTACTTATGATGGACTGAACAGGTATGATGGTTATGAATTTAGCATATTCAGAAAACAGCCGGGCAATGAAAATTCCTTGTTGTTTAATAGGGTTACGGCTATTGAAGAGGATACCCGGTGTAATTTGTGGATTGGAACACTAGGGGGACTGAGCATTTATAATGCGGTCACCTCCAAGTTTGCTGCGCTTAGTTATATACCTGTCGGCGCCGGTAAACCCTCTCCCCTGGCGGAAAGGATTAATGCCATTAAAACAGATCAACGTGGGAATATATTTGTAGCCACTAATAACACCGGATTGCTGGTGTATCGAAAAGATGCTACCACCGCTTCACAAATACCTTATAGTAGTTTGCCCCGTTATGATGTGGTGGCATTGGAGTTCGACGAAGAACAGCGATTATGGCTGTTTATACGTAATGAAGGATTATGTCAGTACGATCTGGCCACTAATACCATCCGGATGGTCAATAACACCGTGCGGAATGGGAACTGTTTGAAAGCCGACAGTAGTGGTAATATGTTTGTAGGCGCCAGCAATGGGGTTTATGAATTGAAGCAACATACCAATACGTTGCTGCCTGTTTTTCCCACCGCAGATAACGTCGTACACTTCACCTTTTTAAAAAACCGGGACTTGTGGATTGCCACCGATGGGGGCGGCATATTTATCCGGCATGTGGAAACAGGTGTAATAACGCCCCTTCGGACAGCAGAAGGACAACCAGCGATCTCAAGCCCTGCGGTGTATGGTATCTATCAGGATAAGGATAGCCGCATCTGGATAGGAACACTGAGAGGTGGCATTAATGTAATAGATCCGGGGAAGGCCCGCTTTAAAACCATCCGGCATGATCCGCTGAATAAAAACAGCCTGGTAGATAATTTCGCTTCGAGCTTTAGTGAAGATAGCAGCCATAATTTATGGATCGCTACGGATGGCGGCGGACTGAGTTATTGGAACAGGACAGCGAACAGGTTTATTAATTATCAGCATGAAAAAGGAAACTCGCGGACGCCTGCCGGCGACCTCGTTACTACCGTAATCAGTGATACAGATGGTCGGGTGTGGATGTCGTTCTGGAATAACGGCATTAGCCGCTTTAACCCACAATCCGGCACATTTGAAACATTTACCTGTTTTAATCCCATTACCCACAAAGAAGACCGGAATGTATGGCGCTTATATAAAGATAAGCAGCAGCAAATATGGGCGTCCACCTTTGATTTTGGTAGTCTTTACCGCTTTAACCGCCAGAAAAATACCTTTGAATTATTTGATGACAAACTGGTTGACCTATTAACGATTGCAGAAGATAGAGCAGGCGGATTGTGGGTAGGGGAGCATAACACATTGATCAAAATTGATCCTATTCAAAAAAAGCACCAGCAGTATACCATCGGCAGCCGCGTGAGAGCGATTCATGAAGATAGGGCCGGGCACTTTTGGATTGGTACCGAAGACAGCGGACTATTATTATTTGACAGACATAAAGGAACCTTCACGCGGTACACAGAAAAAAATGGATTGTGTAGCAATGCGGTGCTGAATATATTGGAAGATGACAAAGGATATTTATGGCTTAGTACTTATAACGGCATCTCCAAATTTGATCCTTTTGTTTTAAAGTTCACCAATTACTCCGCATCAGATAATCTTCAGAGTAATCAGTTCAACTACAATGCTGCGCTGCTATTACAATCAGGAGAAATGGTGTTCGGCGGCATAAAGGGATTCAATATTTTCAGGCCATCACAAATCTATGCGAATGAAACCGCGCCGGCTGTTTTTATTTCCGGAATAAAGATCAATAATGTGCCGATTGAAGCAGATGGTTCTTATATCAGCAAGCATTCCTCCGATCAGGTACAGGAAATAAAACTGCCGTTTAACAAGGCTACGTTGTCATTGGATTTTGTGGCACTGGAATATACTTCTCCTGATAAAATCAGCTACGCCTACCGTTTGGCGGGGAGAGATGAAGAATGGATTTATACCGGGAGAAGCAGGTCGGTCAATTACACCAGCCTGCATGAAGGGAAGTACATTTTTAAAGTGAAAGCAACGGATACCGATGGCAACTGGACAGGTAAAGAACAGCAGTTAATTATCCTGGTATTACCTCCCTGGTACCGGAGTTGGTGGGCTTATCTGCTATACTCGCTGGCCGGAGCGGCGTTGATCTATGCGTGGCTAAGATACCTGTCGCAAAAAAACAGGATGGCGTTTGAAGTGGCCTGGGCGAAGAAAGAAACAGAACGGGAGAAAGAGCTGAATGAGAAGAAGCTGAGTTTTTTTACCAATGTTTCTCATGAATTCCGCGCCCCCTTAACACTGATCATCAGTCCACTCAAAGAATTACTCTATCATCCTGAAAAGTCGGCCGGCACTGGGGATCTGGCCATCGTTTACCGCAATGCCCGCAGGTTGCTGAGCCTTGTCGATCAGCTGTTATTATTCCGGAAAGCAGATACGGAAGAAAATAAACTGAAAATAGTGAGATTGAATTTTTCCGCGCTCTGCCAGGAAGTATATATCTGCTTCAGCCAGCAGGCGAAAATGAAAGATATCACCTACGAATTCAACTGTGATCAACCGGATATCGAATTATTTGTGGACCGGGAAAAGATGGAAATCCTTCTCTTTAACCTGTTTTCTAATGCGCTGAAATTTACACCGCCGGGCGGAAAGGTATCCATCACGATGGAAGAAGGAGACTATACACTGACTTTGAAGGTGCGTGACAGCGGCTGCGGTATTGAAGATCATATCGGCGACCGGCTCTTTGAGCGATTCTACCAGGAAAAAAATAAATATGCTTCCGTTAACTCCGGCTTCGGAATCGGGTTATACCTGGTGAAGCAATTCACGGATGCACACAAAGGCACCATTGCTTATCAGAGTGAAATAAATAATGGTACGCAATTCACCCTGGTGTTACAAAAAGGATACAGCCATTTTGCCGGAGAATATATACAGGAAGAAATTACACCTACTCCCCAATTCCTGCAGGAGTTAGTAGAAGACACTACTCCCGTAATTCCTGTGCCCTCCAAAGCGGAGCTGGAGGAAATCATTACTGATAAAAAAGTAATACTGGTTGTCGATGACAATGCGGATATCCGTGGATATCTGTCACAGATATTTAAAGACCAGTTTATAGTATATGAAGCGGTGGACGGTGAAACCGCCTTGCAGCTGGCCTTGCAGCGGATTCCTGACCTGGTGATCAGTGATGTGGTGATGGGCGTTATGACAGGCGTAGAGCTTTGCCGGAAAATTAAAGAGGAACCTTCACTGGCACATACGCCGGTGATTCTGTTAACCGCCTCGTTATCATCCGATGTAAAGTTAACAGGGCTGGAGTGTGGCGCGGATGATTATATCACCAAACCTTTTGATAAGGACTTGTTGATTGCCCGTGTGAATAATATTCTCCGGAACCGGAATGTGTTACAACAATATTTCTTTGACCGGATCACGCTGAAAAAGAACTACACCAAAATACCAACCATATATAAGGAGTTCCTGGAAAGATGTATTACCGTAGTAGAAAAGAATATTGACAATGAAGAATTCTCGATCCGGACCCTGGTGAAAGAAATGAACATGTCCCATTCCAGTCTTTATAAAAAAGTAAAAGCAACTTCCGGTCAGTCGATTAACGCTTTTATACGACTCATCCGATTGAGAAAAGCGGCAATGTTACTCCTGAGTACAGATATAAACGTCAGCGAGGCTGCCTTTCGGGTGGGTATCTCAGATGCCCGGTATTTCAGGCGACAGTTTGTAAAACTATTCGGCATGCCTCCTTCGGAATACATCAGGAAGTATAAAGGCTCCTTTGACGACACTTACAATTTAACAGAATGGAAGAGTTAAAAAGTCTCCATCCTGCTCAAAAAAGGGGGACTGATTTTCCAACTTCGTGAGAAGCGGGCTTTTTTGAGATATTTTATGGTAATCAAGTACTTAGTTTACCAATTTGTCCCCCTTTTGTATGAATTATACCCCCCTGTATCAGGCTACATCATTCTAATTTGGGTGAAAACTGATACAAATGGTCAAATCAAAAAAAGTCCTCCTACTCTTTGTAGGGCTTGCCCTTTTTCTGACTTCCTTCGCCCAAACGAGGAAGATAACAGGAAAAGTTACCGGACCGGATCAGCAACCGTTGGAAGGGGCAACGGTAGTTGTGAAAGGTTCGGCGCATGGGACATCCACGTTGAAAGATGGTTCTTTCGTTATTAATGTACCCGAGAGTGGTGCCACGTTAATTTTCTCATTTACCGGGATGGAAATTCTGGAATTCCCTCTTGCCAACAGAACAGTCGTACAAGTTCAGCTGAAAGGCAAAGTTTCGAAGCTGGACGATGTGGTAGTTATTGGCTATGGCACGCAGAAGCGGCGTGATCTCACCGGTGCGGTAGCCACCCTTTCCTCACAGGCTTACAAGGAACAGCCGGTATTAAATGCCTCTTCTGCCATTCAGGGCAGGGTAGCGGGTGTATCAGTAACCAACAACTCCGGTGCGCCGGGAGGGTCGGTAAAGCTGCGTATTCGTGGCCCCAATTCCATCAATGGAGGCAATGAGCCGTTGTATGTAGTAGATGGCGTAGCGCTGGGAAGCACCGGGCTGGGTGATCTCAATGTGAATGACATCTCCTCTATGGAAGTATTGAAAGACGCTTCTGCCACGGCTGTTTACGGCTCCAGGGGCGCTAATGGGGTAGTGCTCATCACTACAAAAAGTGGAGCTTCCGGTGTACCCAGAATTGAATACAATGGCTTCGTAGGTTTCAACAGGCCAATGAAAAAGTATAACCTGATGGACCCCGTGACCTATGCAAAAACTGCCAATCTCACTTCAGGGGTGAGTACTTTCCCCGATCCGCAGTCGTTTGCCGGTAAAGGAACCGATTGGCAAAGTATGATCTTCAACAACTCTACCACCCAAAGCCATGAGTTATCGGTAGCTGGTGGAAAGGAAGGCGTGAAATATTATGTTTCCGGTTTCTATATCGATCAGCAGGGATTGTTGGTGAACAGCAGTCAGAAGAGATTCGGCTTCAGGTCTAATCTGGATATGAAGCTGAGCAGCCGGCTGGATTTTGGTGTCAATGTATACCTGGCCAGGGCTAATGCGCATAACAACGGAGATATGGGCAGCAAAGGCAACCCGGTGACCAGCGCGCTCACCTGGGCGCCCACAGAGCCGGTATACAAAACTCCCGGACAATACAATCGTTTCGGTATATCACCTATCTGGGCAAATCCCTACATGACGATTAAAGAAAACGATAATGATAATTTTGCCAATACAGGTGTTTTCAACGCCAGATTAAAATATACCATCACCGACTGGCTTACCTTTACCACTAATGTGGCGCTGGATTTAAAAACAGCGAAGGCAGCCTCTCTGAGAAATGATTGGATCAGTCCCGGTAATCCGGGATCATCACAAGGCTCCACCGAGAGCTACACCTTTCAGAACAGTAACATCCTGACATTTCATAAAACCTTCGATAAACATGATTTAACGGCTACTGCATTAGTGGAAGAATCTTCCAATAAGTATAGTTATTTCAATGCTTCTGGTTCGGGGCTGGCTTCTTTGTCGAATGGATATTATAACCTGGGGCTGAACACTTCCCAATCAATTAATTCAGGTTATTCCAATTGGGCGCTGCTTTCGTACATGGGTCGTGTTGCTTACAGCTACAACGATAAATATCTTTTAACAGCTACCCTCAGAAGGGATGGTTCTTCCAAGTTTCAAGGGAAAAACAAGTGGAGTAATTTCCCTTCCTTCAGCGCAGGATGGAAACTTTCCAATGAAAAATTTATAGAAGACCTGGGTGTGTTCTCCAATCTTAAGTTAAGAGCTGGCTGGGGTATAACCGGTAACCAGGCCATTGATCCCTACAGCACGTTGGGCTTGTTGAGTGGGGTGATTTATTCCTATGGAACGGCCAACGGATTCCAGGGCTATACGTTAGGTAATCCTGCTACGCCGGATGTGAAATGGGAAACCTCCAAACAAACAGATATAGGACTGGATATCGGCTTGTTGAATGGCCGGATCAATATCACAGCGGACTATTACAATAAGAACACGAGCGACCTGCTACTCTTCACCCGGATCGCCAATTACGATGGTGGCGGATCTTACCTGAAAAATATCGGCAAGGTGAATAACAAGGGCTGGGAGCTTACTGTGGAAGGTACGCCTTATAAAAGCAGTCAGGTTACCTGGACCACCGCGCTCAATCTTTCCTACAACCAGAATAAGGTGATCAACCTGGGGAAAGATAGTTTGCTGGAAAGAAATGTGGTGGGTTCCGGACTAATTACCGCACCTATCCAGGTGGTAAAAGTAGGAGAACCCATGGGCGCCTTTTATCTGATTCCCTGGGAAGGTGTATATCAAAACGATAAGGGAGGCTATAAAGCCGGCGATGCACGGTACCGCGATGTAAATGGGAATGGCTCTGTTGGATTTGAAGACCGGGTGATTGCAGGATCAGCCACCCCCAATTTTATCTGGGGCTTTAATAATAGCGTGGCCTATAAAAATTTCGAGCTGAATATTTTTATCCAGGGCTCACATGGCAACAAAATATTCAATGCCACCTATGCGTCTACCGCCATACCTACCAGCGATGTGAAGTTTATCAATCTTGCTGAAGCTGCCAACTACTGGACGCCTTCCAATACCAGCTCTACCTGGGCTAATCCGGGCAGTAAAAATAAAAGCTGGGTAGAATCCACCCAGTTCCTGCAGGATGGTGGTTACGTGCGCTTAAAGAATATCAGCCTGTCTTATACCCTTCCAAAAAGCTTGCTCAAAGTAGCTATGGCGAAGGTATATGTGAGTGCACAAAACATTGCCACTATCACTAAATACAAAGGGTTTGATCCGGAAGCTACCACGGTAGGCGGAGATGTGGACGCAGGTATTGACCTGGGTGCTTATCCTTCTCCGAAAACGATCACCGTTGGGTTGCAGGTGAAATTTTAAACCTCCCACGCATGCTTAAAGCTATTGACATGAAAAAAGAAATCAACTATATATTACTGCTATGTTGTTTGCTGCTGGTTTCCTGTAGTAAATTCCTGGATGAAACACCCAAAGGAAGTGTTACGCCGCAGAGCTTTTATAAAACAGCGAACGACCTGCAACTGGCAGAAACCGCACTGGCCCTACAGTTCAACCTGTCGTTCAACCAGGTAACAGCGCCTTATTATGGTGGCGATGATATTGCTGCCAAGAGATCCGGTAACAAAATAGATTTTTCGGATTTTGATGTATTCAATGCCAATTCTTCCAACAGCAGAATGACTACGTGGTGGAATGCTTTTTATAGTACTGTGAAATCAGCGAACTCGCTGCTGGTAAATTATAACAGCGCTACAGATGCCACCCAGGATCAACGGAATAACGCGGGCGGCTATGCGTATTTTATGCGGGCCATCTGTTATTTCTATCTCACAAGAACCTGGGGAGAAGTACCTATGCCGGTGGATAATACCATCATAGATAACCGGCCCAATGCCAAAGTAGCAGACCTCTACAACCTGATAGTGGGTGATCTTCAAAAAGCAGAAACCATGTTGCCGGATCATTGGACCGGGCCTGCGAGGCAGAATGGCGTGGATGTGTTACCCACAAAAGGTGCCGCAAAGGCTTTGCTGGCAGATGTATACTTGACAATGGCCGGTTGGCCGCTGAAGCAAACCGATAAGTATGCATTGGCTGCTGCTAAAGCAAAAGAAGTGATGGATAATAAAGCTACCTGGGGATATGACCTGCTGACGAATTTCTCAGATCTCTGGAAGTTTGCCAACCGGTTCAATACAGAAGCGGTATACGCCTGTTACTTCAATAAAACTACGCCCAATGCTACCTGGGGTAATGGAAACATGATGGCGCCAAATCCCTATGCGCCTGATTATGAAGAAGGTGGTTGGGAAGATGGATTCGGAGAAATTACTTTCTTTAACAGATTCCCGGCAGGAGCCAGAAAGGAAGCGACTTATCAGAAAGATTACTTCGTGAAAAATAATCCTGCTAACGTGGTCGACTGGCAACACACGCTACAGAAGCACCCGTATTTTTTAAAGTATAGGGAAGATGATCAGTACGACTGGTCTACACACAAGGCGGGCGATTGGTGGAGTAGTGCTACCAGTTTCATTATCCGGTATTCCGAAGTACTACTAACCTATGCAGAAGCACAAGCCATGTCGGCCAGTCCTGATGCCACTGCATATGCGGCCGTTAATCTGGTACGTAAAAGAGCCGGACTGCTGCCCCTTGCGAATGGCTTATCCCAACAGGATTTCAGGGATGCCGTGGTAGCGGAGAGAGGATGGGAGTTTGCCGGTGAATTTGGTATCCGTTGGTTTGATCTGGTAAGAACAGAAACCGTGCAGAAAGCCAATGCCTTGAGAGATGCAGGAGAATCGCCACTCCTCAATCAGCCTTCTGATGCGGCCCATACGTATTACTGGGCGCCGATACCTTTTGTGAAATAATCATGGTAACCCTTAAAACTTCCATATTATGATGCACACAAAAAAAATGTTGACCGTTTGCGTGGCGTTGATAGGGACGGTGTTGTCTTCCTCCTGCAGCAAACAAGCACTCAAAACCAGCATCAATGCACCACAAAGCATGCTGGCTTCCAAAACAACCGTCACGAATGCCCAGCTGTTGAACAGCACCTGGACCACCGTAACCGATGCCAACTCATTTACCAATTACACAAATTTCGAAGCAGAATGGAGTTATCTGTATCCGTGGGGATCGGATCACAATGGAACCGCGCGCATGTACGGCAGCAGCACCGATCATAGTCAGATTTATCTGAATGGTGACGGCTCTTTGACGCTGAAGGCATCGTATCATCCGGATACGGCGCTTAATAAGTTTGATCCGAATATTCCCATTCATTATCACTCCGGCACTATCTATTCCAAACATCAGGTGTTGATTGATTCCATTTATCCGTATTGGGAAATCAGCGTAGACCTGCAAACACCCACTGCGTATGGTACCTGGCCTGCATTCTGGATTACCGCCGTTAATTCCTGGCCACCGGAAAGTGATATTGTGGAAGTAAAAGGAAGTACATCGATCTGGCAAAATACTTATGATGGTAACTGGCAAACCAAGCTGACAACCGTGGGTAATGCCGCTACTACCTGGCATCATTACAAAGCGGTGTACAACCGGGTGAAAAATGCGAATGGCTCGTGGTCTAACAGTGTGGAATGCCAATACTTCATTGATGGCGTGATGACCGCAGTGCATATAGGAAATAATTTTGCCAATGCACCTTACTGGCTCATCATCGATTTCCAGATGGAGGCCGCCAGTGGCAGTCCGGGTCCGCAAACAGCTACCTATTTCAATGTGAAGAATGTAGTGATGCGCAAAGGACAAACTCCCTTTGATCCTAACGCTTCTTACAAGCTGGTAAATGTAAACAGCGGACAGGTGCTCGCTGTTCCAAGCGCTTCCACCACACAAGGAATCAACCTTATTCAATGGCCATGGCTGGGCGGTACAGAGCAACAATGGCAGATAGGTGATCAGGGCAGTGGTTACTACTCATTGATCAATCGCAACAGTGGACAAGCGGTGGATGTGAAAGGTTCTTCTACTACGCAGGGCGCGCCGGTGATACAATGGTCATCTACCAATGGTAATAATCAACAATGGCAGATATCGCGGGTAGGAAATGCTATTTACAATTTCAAAAACCGCAATAGCGGAATGGTGTTGGATATGGCTAATGCTTCCAAAGCGCAGGGAGATACACTGATCCAGTGGCCGTATCAATCGGGTGCTAATCAGCAATGGCAGATTATCAGCCAGCAGTAAAGCCGTTTGTTTAAAGAGAGGGTGTCTCAAAAGTAATTTGAGACACCCTCTTCTTATTTCTACTTACGGTAACAGATCAGGCATGCTGATGGGACTTCTCTATTTCCATCTCTCTATAATCTGATTAACTTGGTACTACTCACTTTACGTGTTTGCTGACTGGTGACTCTGATAATCCACGTACCCACATGTACCTTACTGATATTGATACTTACGGGTTGCACTCCTTTTGATGCAGGCACATACACCTGTTGTACCACGGGTGCGTTTCCATGCAGGTCCATTATTTCTATCAGTAATTTATCACCGGGATTACCCTCTACTTTCAACCGAATCTCGTTGCCATTAGCAGGATTAGGGTAGGAAAGCAAGGTGGAAGGAGCAGTCGATTTAGATAGCACTGCATTATTTGCGATGGCAGCGCCGGTACAATCTCTTACGTATTCCCATGGCTTACCGGAGCCGGTATTCAGATCTGGTCTATCGCCCTGTGTCCACCATTTGGCGTTATATACTTTACCGGCATATACTACCTGGCTACCTCCATTATAAGCCGTAGTAGCTACCCATGCGGCAATGCCACCGCAACCTCCGCCACCGGCAGGATTTACCACCACATTTACAACAGCTGAGGTAGTGGAAGCACCACCATTATCCGTTGCCTTAGCTGTAATGGCGTAATTACCGGCAGCTACATTGGTCCAACTATAGCTATATGGTGCAGTGGAATCTGTTGACAGTAAAGTAGTACCATTATAAAAAGTAACGTAAGAAATGGTACCATCTGCATCAGCAGATGTAACGTTAATGGCTATACTGGCAGGAGCAGTAAATGCTGCATTGTTAGCAGGTGACGTAATGCTCACTGTTGGCGGCGTATTACCCGGTGTGCCACCACAATCCCTTACATATTCCCAGGGCTTTCCGGCGCCCGTATTCAGATCTGGCTGTTCTCCCTGTGTCCACCATTTGGAGTTGTATACTTTGCCGCCGTATACGACCTGTGCACCTCCATTGTATGCAGTAGTAGCTACCCATCCGGCAATTCCATCGCAACCACCGCCACCAGCAGGATTTACAATGATATTCACGATGCCGGAAGTCGTAGATGCGCCACCGTTATCCGTTGCCTTAGCTGTAATAGCGTAGTTACCTGCCGCTACATTGGCCCAGCTATAGCTATATGGCGCAACGGAATCTGTTGACAACAATGTGGTACCATTGTAAAACTCCACCCTTACAATAGTGCCTGCACTATCTGTAGCCGTAGCGTTTATCAATACGGTTGCTGGTGCAGTGTAAGTGGTGTTATTGGCAGGAGCTGTAATGTTTACCACAGGTGGTTTATTACCCGGGGTATTTACTTTCACTGTAACAACAGACGACCTTGTGCTGTCGCCTTTATTATCTGTTGCCAGCGCCGTGAGGTTGTAGGTACCCACAGGTACATTGTTCCATACAAAGGAATACGGAGCCACGCTATCTGTTGCCAGCAGTGCATTGCCGTTATAGAATTTTACAGCGATCACGGTGCCATCGGAATCACTGGCTGCAGCCTGGATGGTAATGCTGGCCGGTGCATTGTAATTGGTATTGCTGGCAGGAGCTGTAATGTTTACCACAGGAGGTTTATTTACTACGGTAGTGCCAAAGAAATAATCGTAGTA
This sequence comes from Chitinophaga sp. 05T412, assembly GCF_056396465.1. Taxonomy (NCBI): domain Bacteria; kingdom Pseudomonadati; phylum Bacteroidota; class Chitinophagia; order Chitinophagales; family Chitinophagaceae; genus Chitinophaga; species Chitinophaga sp. 05T412. The sequence goes on along the minus strand of NZ_JBFTLN010000001.1, from coordinate 455,921 downwards.
GTTACTGGCAAACTCATCGCCATGCACTTTATCCCAGTTAACCGACCAGGTCATGATACCTCTGAAGTTTGGATAACCAGCAGGTTTGCGCAACGTGTAGGCGCCGCCGTATGCCTGTCCTTTAATTAAATAATCCAGTGCTTTCTTCACATTCACCGGGGTCGTATAACCACCGCCTGCTGCACTGGCGGATGCCGGTACACCAAAGGCCACCTGGTCTTCCCGGAGTGGTGGAAATACTTTACCTGTACCCGATACCGGGAATCCCTGCAACAACACTTCCGACATAGCTACTATGAAATCGGAAGTAGCCTGGTTGTAGATGCCATTGTCGAGTCCCATCACAGAACCTGTATTATAATATTGCGGATGGATGAAAGTGAGCTCTGTGCGTACACCATGAATCACCGGCAGATAAGCGCCTACCAGTGGTCCATAGGTGGAGCCATAAGCGGTTTGTACATAATAGGTTTCTGGCGCCATGGTCAGCCAGCAATCTTTACCGAGTCCTTTGCGGTAGGCCACTACTTCTTTAATAGCGGCTATCAGGTTCACTACTTTTGGGGTAGTAGGATTTGTAAAATCATTGTCGCCGCTGTTGAGTTGCAGGTTAGCACCGCCTTCGATGTCTATGTCAAAGCCGTCAAAATTATATTGGTCCAGCAAGGATTTCAGGGAAGTAACGAAGGCTTGCTTTTGTGCTGTGGTGGTAAGATCCAGCGTACCCGTTTCGCCGCCAATGGACAACAGCACTTTTTTGCCCTGTGATTGCAGGTAAGCCACATCCGAAGCGAATACTGCCGGAGTGGTATTTTCCGGTACAAAGCTCATTGTGGCCTTATCCGTACCACTCATGGCAAATGCAATTTCAATCACATTGTATTTCGGGTTCACATTACGGAGAGGGATATACGGAGAAGCATCTGTAGGAGTGCCCCAGTTTTGCCAGTAGCCTACAATCACTTTGCCGGTGCTCACAGAGCCGCCGGTCACCGTGATATTGGCCACTGTAGACGTAGTGCTGGCGCCTTTATCATCCGTAGCAATGGCTTTGATAGCATAGCTGCCGGCGGTTGCGCTGGTCCAGCTATAAGTATACGGTGCAGTACTGTCAATGGCTAACAGCGTAGTATCCCGGTAGAAAGCCACTTGTTTCACCACGCCATCAGAATCACTGGCAGATGCCTGTATGTTGATAGTAGCGGGTAGGGTAAAAGTGGTATTGTTGACCGGTGAAATGAGATTTACTTTGGGCGGGATGTTGCCTGTTACATTGCCGGCAAAAACTTCATTGATCTTATTGACCAATGGAGAAGTGGTGTTGGGGCAATAGATCAGTTTTCCTTTCGCCTGTGTGGCGGTAGTCATATTGAGCATATCGCCGAATACCTGCCAGATGATCACACCCGCCAGACTATTGTCTTTGATATACTGGGCCTTTTCACCGATGGAGCGTTCGTTATCATAGCTGAGGAAAAAGTTGCCATTAGTTTTATAAGGCACTTTGGCTACATCATCCCAGTGATCTGTCCAGCCGGAGCCACTACCTGTTTTATTGAGGACGTAGCTATAGTTGGGTGTACCGTCCCATTGGTCTTTAGCCCAGTTGGTATAATCGGCGCAGGTTTGTATGGGTCCGTCAGGTTGCACGGTTTCTGCGCGTTTAACGGTAGCACCATTCAGGGCAGCCGCACCACTGGTAATCACCCCCCGACCGTAAAAAGGGGCGCCCAGGTTTACTTTACTCATGTTTACGCCCAGCGCACGGAGGGCCTGCGTAGTAGCATTGAGAGAAAAGCCACTGTATTCCGCACCAGGATAATCATATAACGGCGCATTATGTCCGGCTTTATTGGACCAGCCACCATTATAGTCATAGGTCATCATGTCAAAATAATTCATGGAATTATTCAGTCTTGCCCAGTCGAAACCCTGCAGCTTGGCGGGTGCGGCAGCAAAGCAGGCCGTGATGATTTTACTGGGGCCAATAGCTGCACGCAGCTGCTCTACCAGGGCAGCAAAGTTGGCGAAATCTGCTGGTCCATAATGCTCGATGTTCATACCGGGATCGTTGGGGTATTCCCAGTCAAAGTCGATACCATCAAAACCCATGCTGATCAACTCCTGGCAGCCGGCAATAAAACGGCCCCTTTTTGTGGCATCTGCGGCCATTTCAGGATAGTGTTTACACATACTCCAACCGCCGATGGAAGCCACTACTTTTACGCCCTTCTGATGCGCCAGGTCAATCACGCCGGGGGCACCACCCTGTTTGGGAACGGATAAAGGGAAAGATCCGGTTTTACCGGTGTTGACATTACTCCATCCACCACCGGCATTGCGATAGCCCAGTGAATAAGCATAACTGCCATCCGATATATTATAAAGGATGTCCAGTTCTCCATAAAGCAGGTACATGTCCCAGCTGCTGTAAATATCTGTATTTACCAATGGTGCCGGGGCTTGTGTGGCACCTACCTGGTAAATATTTTTATTGCGGTAGTCGCCACTGTGCAAGGAACCATCTACCGCTACGCCAAAGAAAGAAAAATTGAGCTGGGTGTACTGCGAGTAATCCACATTCAAATGATTGTAACCGCCAGCGGGTACAATACCTGCAATGTTTTTCCAGGCGTCCCATTGGGTGATATAGCCTATCACCTGCTTATTGTGTTGATGAGTGGTGGCTGGTACAGGCGGGCTTACCTGTGCCATCAGATTGCTGCATAGGAGGCCTGGCAGTAGCCAGCATGCCAGCAGCATCCGGCGTACTATGCCGGTTCTTAATGTAAAGAGGGAATTCATACTGTTGATTTTATTGTGGTTGAAAAAAAATCATACGTCTTGGTTGATATGGGTTGCTATTACACACGCTACGGGAATTCCAGGCAACAGTCGCCTTCATTACAGGTTTAGTTTTTCAAATGGCAGAATTACACAATGGAATGCACATTACAGCGGCTCTCGAAAGCGATGTCGGACAGGAGTCCGAATAGTACCATCGGAAAAAATAAATTATTTTTTATCCCGAAATAATTCCATTCGGGCCGATCACCTGGCTGGAATCATCAAATATTTGGCTAATTAAGGAAAACCTCTCCTGGCCCGTATAGTTGGGAATGGCTTGGTGCTGTTGGCCTTTGGGCGCTCAAAATCAACATTTTAAATGCACAAAGCAAGTCAGACGCCATCCCCTTTGTAACCTTATCCCTACCCCAGGTGCCCGCAAAAGCAACAGCTTACAGTAAGCTTGTTTTGATACAGCCTCTCTTTATATTTTATGTACTAGGTAAGATGATGATATAGGCAGATGCCCACAGGATAGATGATGGAAGGGATATTACTTTTTTTCGTTCCATTTAATGGTTATCTTATTGGCCTAACTGATCGTTCGTCATGCGTAATTCCCCGTTTGTAATTAAAACAGTGCTACAATGTTTGCTATACCTGACTATTTCTACGATGGCTATCTGCCAGCAATCTTTCCCCTACGTTCATAAAGGATGGAAGGCAGATGTACAAACAGGTGATACTTATGTGTTGAAAACGAATGCAAAAAATGCTGCGGAACTTGATTATGGAAGTATTGATAAATCGCAGAAAAATGAGAGCCGTGCTTCTCTCCATAATTCTTTCTCTTTTGATACCCCTATTCCACGGGGCGCCGTTTTGGTGGAGGGCGAGTTCAAAACGGACAGCCTGACAGACGTGAATGAAGCGGGGTTTGTAATAAGCGGGAGTATGGACAATAAATCTCCGTATGTTTTTTTTAGGAATCTTGCCTCATCCAGGGTCAAGAACCATAATGTTGTCAATAAAATTTACTGGGTGATCCCATTTGAAACGCCGATTAATACCCTGGGTTGTTCGGTTCATATTAAGGGGGCTGGCAAAGTGCAGATAAGTCATCTTAAAGTGACGGTTACCAAAGGTGAATTTGATGACACGTGGAAAACCGCTTATGCAGATCGCGTGGCAAAGGATAAAACCTTACGGGATAAGCTCGCCCTGTATATAAAAGTATGGGGCTTTTTGAAATATTATGCTGCTGCCATCAGTGAAAAGAACATCGACTGGGATGCCGCATTTGTAAAGTATCTTCCGGCTGTATTTAGTGCGGATAAGAAAGCGGATTTCAATCAATCATTGAACAACCTGATAGCGACTTCTCAGACGGTTATTGCTAAGAGTAATTTTCGTATTGATTCATTTTCCAAAGTACAGCTGATCAACTTTGATAACAGCTGGTTGACAAAATCGGAGCTACTGGATAATGATATCAGTATTCATCTCCGGAAAATTGAAAAAGGATACCAGCCATTCCGTAATTATTACGTGCAGCTGGCGGATGGTGTAACGATCCCTAGTCCAAAATTTAATCATGAGGAAGCCTATACCATGTACACCTTACCTGATGTGCGATACAGGTTGTTGCTACTGGCCAGGTATTGGAACATCATACAATATTATTATCCTTATAAGTATGCTATTGGAGAGAATTGGGAGAAGATACTCGAAAAAAATATTCCTCTTTTTACTGCTGCTACTACCGGCGATGCTTATATGAGGGCTGCTTTGCTATTGGATGCAGCTATTAATGATGGCCATGCACTCATTTCCCCTGTCACGACTAAGTTGTCATTTTGGAGAGCTGTGTATGGAACTGACAAAACCGTAATAATGCCCTTGCTGTTCGAAATAATTGACAGCAATGAGGTGGTTGTTAGTAAAGTTGATAGTAGTTTCTCTGCGCGTACGGGTATTAAAGCGGGTCACAGGATGTTGGCGATTAATAATGAAAGTATGTCGGACCGGGTAGCTGCGATTGCTCAATATATAAGTGCGTCCCGGAGGGAGATGAAATATTACTATATATCTGCCCTGCATCTTCTCTCAAATGTGCCACTGGCTTCAGATAGTTTGACTTTTAAGTATAGCTCCGAAAGTGGAGAACTAAAGTCAGCTACGGCAAATTTTGCTTCCAATTATTATAAGGATTATCCTGATCCTGCCATTTTCAGACATATTGCCAATGGAATGGGGGCAATGGAAGATAATACAGCAAAGAAAGCTGCCATAAAATTGCTAAAGGACTCCATTTTGTACGTAGATGTTTCCCTGTATACACAGAAAGATTCTACACAACTTATACAGCTGCTTCCGGTTGTAAAGAAAGCAATGATTGATCTTAGGAAGTATCCTTCTCCGGATGCTTATAGTATGGTGCCTTTTTTTGCGCCGGTGAATACGCCTTATATTACTGGCACCTATCCCAGTGCTTATCCAGCCATTCTTGAAAAGCTGGAAACAGGAAGCACTTATCATACTACTCCACCTCTTTTTAAAGGCAAACTGGCATTATTGATTTCGGAAGGGACACAGAGCAAGGGCGAGTTTTATACTATGATGCTGCAAACCGTCCCCCATGTAAAGCTCATTGGTAGAACAACCGCCGGTGCCGATGGCGAAAAGAGTTATATACCTGGGGTGGGCGTGTATGGTTTCGCTTTTTCCGGAATGCGGGTCATTTATCCCGACAATAAGGAAACGCAGCGGGTGGGTATAAAACCCGACGTGTATGTGCCGATGACGGTAAAGGAAGCATCAACAGATAGCGATATGATACAGGATGCCGCTATCCGTTACCTGGAGCAATAGAAGTTACCTGCGCGCTATGGTCTACTTTTCTGTTTTAATTATTTAATGTACTATTGTTTAATAGTACTCCGCATAGTTATGCCACTGGCACTGGCACTGGAAGGAGGCTGAACCGAAAAATTCCTAATAGTAGTTTAATGGATTTGCAGTCCCAAAATCACTTGTTATCTCTCTTTGCCGAAATTGCTGACGGCGATGCGACCGCCTTTACCACGTTGTTTAATACTTACCACAGCCGCATCTTTTCTACCGCTTTGCAGTATTGTAAGGTTAGGGAGCAAGCGAATGATATTACTCAGCTGGTGTTCTCCATTATATGGGAAAAGCGGGCGTCTTTAACTACTGTGGAAGATGCAGAAGCCTGGATGTGGGGCATCACAAAAAACCAGACCTTAAAGCTGCTTAAAAGGGAAAGTTATCATAAGTCATATGTCAACTATGCGAAAGCGCTTTTTGAAGAAGAGAGCGATACCCCGCTGCATCAACTGATCCTCCGGCAAAAAGGGGAAGTGATAGAGGGATTTATAAAGGCATTGCCGCCCAGGCAGGAAGAAGTTTACCGGATGACCCGCTACGAAGGAGCCAGCTATGCTGAGATTGCCGAGAAACTGGGCATCGGCGTAGAAACGGTAAAAGAGCATATGGCAAAGGCATTAAAGAAAATAAGGGCGCAACTGCTGCTTTACCGGGAGGATATTATTTCGTTGTTGGCCGCCGCCTGGTTTATAAGCGGGAAATAAATTTTTTTTTGAGAGGTACCCCCCCATTTTGAATGGGTCAAGATACATGTAATAGCATATGCCTGATCAATCAAATAAAGCACATCGTTTTAGCTACCTGTTGCAAGGCTGGCTTTCACAACATCTGACGCCGGATGAAGTGGAAGAATTCCTGAATGGATTGCAGGAAGATGAGCTACGGGAGTTACTGGGGAAGGAAATGACGAAAGACCTGGAACAACATACTTATACAGGTCTGGAAACGAGCGGGGAACGTGCAAAAATGCTGGAAGCATTGCAACAGATGGTGAATAGTGAACCAGTTGCTTCGCCAACACCTGTCAGGAAGATGATACGCAGGGCAATGGTAGCTGCTGCCGCCGTGTTGATCGGTGTAATGGTATACCGGTACTGGCCGGAGAGAACCACCAAACAGGCTATAGACGATGCTTCCATCACAGATGTAGCCGCACCTAAAATCAGTCATGCGATACTCTCTTTACCAGATGGCACTAAAATAAAACTGGATGACGTGAAAAGCACGGCACAGGTACAGAAATATGGCATTCAATTATCCCGTGTAGGCGATGGAGAAGTGGCCTATACACAGGCAGGCGGCAATGCGGGCGTACTACAGGCCCGTGTAGACAATCCCCGCGGCAGCAAAATGATGAAGCTGAAACTGGCAGATGGTACCTGGGTGTGGTTAAACGCCGAATCTTCCATTGCTTATCCACTCACCTTTGAAGGAGATACCAGAAAGGTAGACATCACCGGAGAAGTATATTTTGAAGTGGCCAAATTGCCAGGAAAGAAATTCATCGTAAACGCGCAAAACGTTACTACAGAAGTATTAGGAACCCATTTTGATGTAAGAGCTTACACGGATGATCCCGCCACGAAAGTGACATTGCTGGAAGGGGCGGTAAAGGTAGCTGATAGTAGTTCTCACGATATTCGCAAGCTGTTACCCAACCAGCAAGCGATTGTTAACACCGGGATTGTCATTAACAATGATGTAAATATAGAGGACGTAATGGCCTGGAAAGATGAAATACTCAGTTTTAATGAGGCCGATATCAAAACCATTATGCAGGAAGTTGGCCGGCTGTATAATATGAAAGTAGTGTTTCAGGGAAAAGTGTCAGACCGCAAATTTTCAGGTAGGTTCAGCCGAAAAACCAGCTTGTCCGTCATCTTAAGCGTGCTGCAAAAAAGCGGCATTAACTTTAAAGTCAGCAATGGAATAATCACCGTGCTGCCCTAGTCAACTAAATGATAGCAATTGTAAAGCGTGCAATGAAACAATTATATATTCAACCATCATCAACACCGCGATATCAGATGTAAAGTGAGGAATGAAAAAACAGAAATAATTCCACCATCCTCATAAAAAAGGCTCAACCAAAAAAAACGCCCCGGAGTGCAATCCGGGGGCGCCATTGAATTGCGTTGAGTTGACAAAAAACAAAATGTCAGTCTTGTTATTATTCACTCAAACAAAACAAAGTTATGTGTTCTAAGGCGATTATTGCCCGGAAAATTCCAAAATTCAACAGTCACTCCATTATTAAAACATTGCTTGTAATGAAGATTACAATGGTTGCTACTGTAGCAATGGTTGTCCAGGTGCATGCAGCGGGCTATGGACAAGTAGTGAGCTTATCTCAAAAGAATGCAAAGCTCATCACCACATTAAAACAGATCGAGAAGCAAACGGACTATTTTTTCTGGTACGAAAATGAATTGCTCCGGCAGTCGAAACCGGTCAATATTCAGCTGTCTAAAAAACCGCTAAAAGAAGCGCTGGATGATTGTTTCAAAGATCAGGCGATTACCTGGGAAATTGTTGATCACACCATTTTGCTAAGACCTAAACCTATGGCGGCCACCCCGGGGCAACACCTGGAGCTATCTGAAACAGATCGTAAGATCCGGGGAACCGTAAAAGATCCTACTGGAAATCCAATCCCAGGCGCCACCGTGCTGATTAAAAACACCGGGAAAGGGGTAGTCACCAATGCAAACGGAGATTTTAGCATTGACGCCTCACCAGGTGATGTATTGATTATTTCTTCTATTGGCTATCAGCGGACGGAAATTACCGTTGGTAATAATACAGAATTGTCGGTTCAGCTGAAAGTGGAAGAAAAAACCGTAGATGCGGTGGTCGTAACGGCATTAGGTATCAAACGTAATGAACGGTCGCTGACCTATAATCTTCAGACCATAGGAGGGAAAGAAGTGAATAACGTACGCAATGCGAGTTTCGTCAATAGCCTCACCGGCAAAGTGGCTGGTGTAACGATCAACAGCACTCCCGGCATTGGTGGTTCTACGCGCGTGATCATGCGCGGACTGAAATCTATCAGTGGCAATAACGGCGCCTTATACGTGGTAGATGGGATTCCGCTACAGCAACTCTCTTCCGCCGGTCAGCCTGCTGATAATTTTGGTGGCACCGATTATGGAGATGGTATTTCCAACCTGAACCCCGATGATATAGAAAGTATTTCGGTGTTAAGTGGGGCCTCTGCTGCTGCCTTGTATGGCGGACAAGCAGCTAATGGCGTGGTACTGATCAATACGAAGAAAGGAATAGAAGGGAAACTTAGAGTGAATTTTTCTTCGGGCGCTTCCATGTACGATCCTTTTGTTAAAGTAAAGGAACAACAGAAGTACGGATCTACTACTTCTTCTTCCGGCAATAAATCATTTGAGAGCTGGGGACCAGCGTTGTCAACACCTTCCAGCTATGATCCCAACAGCTTTTTCAAAACAGGATCTGAGTATTCCAATGCCCTCAGTGTTGCCACAGGCACACAAAAAAATCAGACCTATTTCTCTTTGTCTTCGCTGAATTCAAAGGGCATCATTCCTAATAACAAATTAAACAGGTACAATATATCTGTAAGAAATTCTACCAACCTTATTGACGATAAGTTAACCCTGGATGTCAGCGCGATGTACCTGACACAGGAACTGCGTAATCCTCCACACAGCGGACAATACATTAATCCACTGGTGCCCGTATACCTGTTTCCACGCTCAGATAATTTCGACGATTACAAAAATTATGAACGTTACGATATTTCCCATAACTATAATATACAATATTGGCCTTATGGAGATTTAAGTCTTGCTGCGCAAAACCCCTACTGGACGGCTTACCGCATGCTGCATACTGTTAACAGACAAAGATTGCTGGCAAGTGTAATGCTTAAATACAACATCACTAGCTGGCTGAATATTGCCGGCAGAGTAAAAGTAGATAATGCTACTGACAACGATATCACCGAGAATTATGCTTCTACGCTGCAGTTATTTACCGGTAGCCCCAATGGTAGCTATAACCACGGTGCCACTACCAGTAAGCAAACTTACGCAGACCTGTTGCTGTCTTTAAATAAAAAGTTAGGAGATAACTTTTCGTTGAACGCCGTGTTGGGAACCAGTATTACAGATAACCAGGTAAATGGCGCCAGTATTGGTGGTGCATTGGCATCATCTGGTGTGCCTAACTTCTTCTCTGTTTCAAACGTGGATCAGCTCCATATCGGAGGGGGTGAATCCAGAAGCCGCAACCAAACCCAGGCTGTATTTTTGACGACTCAGCTCGGATATAAGAACTTCCTGTTCCTGGATCTGACGGGCCGTAACGACTGGATTTCTCAACTGGCCTATGCCGAAAAATCATACACATTTTATCCATCAGTAGGGTTGTCTGGTATCATCAGCGATATGGTAAAGCTGCCCGGTTTCATTTCCTATGCCAAGGCGCGGGCTTCCATGAGTTATGTGGGAAACCCTCCAAGCCCTTATCTGACCTATGCACTGTATCCGGTAACTTCCGGCGTAGTAACCCCTATTGCCGCAAAACCATTTTCTGCCCTGAAGCCGGAGAAAACAGCTTCTTTCGATGCGGGATTAGACCTGAAGTTTATGAATAATAAGCTGAACTTGTCCTTCACTTATTATAATACCAATACTACTAACCAGATATTTTCTGCCAGCCCGCCTCCAGGCTCCGGCTATAGTACCTATTACGTGAATGCCGGTAAAATCAGCAATAAAGGCATTGAAACAATGGTAGGGTATGTAGGCAATTTTGGTGCATTGTCGTGGAATCCTTCGGTAACATTTACCTTGAACCGCAATGAGATTAAAGCCGTGATGAAAGATTATCAGAATCCATTTACCGGCAAAACTGAATCGCAGGATTCATTGTCTATCGGCGGTGGATTTATTGCGGCAGGTGGAACACTCAGCGATATTTATCAACGGGCATTTGTGAGAGATGCCAATGGTGTGATACAAACCAACGCAGACGGTACACCGCAAACAACTGTAAAAGCGGTGAAAGTAGGAAGGGCAAGCCCTGATTATAACATCGGGTTTAATAACAGTTTCACCCTGCATAATTTCTATCTGAATGTATTGGTGGATGGACGTTTCGGCGGACAGGTAGTATCTGCTACGCAATCGTTGATGGATGGATATGGTGTATCCAGAGAGTCAGCCGCAGCGAGAGATGCAGGTGGGGTGAATGTGAACGGTAAAATGATTGACGCGCAGAAATATTACAAAGATATCCTGGGAGCCGCTACAGCTACCATTCTGGGTGAATATGTATACAGCGCTACCAATATCCGTGTACGTGAACTTTCTTTCGGCTATAATTTCTCCGGAAAATATTTTAATGATAAAATACAGGGGCTGAGTGTTGGTGTAACTGCCAGAAATCTCCTGATGTTGTACAACAAGGCGCCTTTTGATCCGGAAGTATCAATGGCTACCGGCACGTATTTCCAGGGATACGATTACTTCATGCAGCCCAGTCTTCGTCAACTCGGACTTCAGCTGAAAGTTTCTTTCTAAATGTACCAACAAAAAAGAAAAGTTATGAATCAACATATATCGTGGTATAACCGAATAAGCCTGCTCGCGGTGAGCGCCTTATTCCTGCTTTCAATATCCTGCACTAAAAATTTTGAAGATTACAACAGAGATCCGGCTAAGGCCACAGATTCTCTCTTGCAGTATGATTACATTGGGAAAGCGATTTTTCTGATTCAAATGGAAAAGAACGTTTTCCCCAATGCTACTACCGGTGACGCCTCTACGTACCAGGTAGCACAAAATTTATGTGCAGACGTTTTCAGTGGTATGTTGGCCTTTCCAACCCCCTTTGGTGGCGGCCGGAATAACGCCAATTATGCACTGAATGATGGATGGACACGGGCTTATTTCAATAATGAGTTGAATAACGTATTGAGTGGATGGCTGGAGATAAAAAGAAGGGACAGTGTTTCCAATCCTGAAATTTTTGCCGTAGCGCAAATCATTAAGGTGTTGTCTATGCAGCGGGTAACAGACCTTTACGGCCCTATGCCTTATTCCGCTTATGGTGGCGGAGGATTTAGCGTAGCCTACGATAGCCAGGAGTCTATATACCGTTCATTCTTTGTGGATCTGGATGGGGCGATAGCCAGTTTGGATAAATATTCCAAAGCATTTCCGGGTGCAAAACCAATTGCCAAATACGATCTGATATATGGTGGTGACTTTACAAAATGGATGCGCCTGGCCAATTCCATCAAGCTCCGAGCAGCGATGCGTCTGGCGTATGTACTGCCGGACCTTGCCAAACAAAAAGCAGAGGAAGCAGTGGCGGATGCACACGGTTTGTTGGCCGATAATGGTGATAATGCGTTGTTGCAAACCCAGGGTGGTATTACCATTGTGAACCCATTATATGTGATCTCAGAAACGTATGTTGCGGATACCCGTATGTCTGCCAACATGGAATCGTTCCTGACTGGATTTCATGATCCGAGAATTGCCGCGTATTTCAATACTTCCACGGAGTTTCCTGGTGTATATAAAGGCATTAGATCGGGAATTGATATTATTTCGAAAGATGACCGGAAAAACTTTTCAGGCCTCCATGTAACGGTATCTTCTCCTATTCAATGGATGACGGCTGCTGAAGTATATTTCCTGCGTGCAGAAGGTGCGGCAAGAAACTGGAACATGAATGGAAGCGCCAAAGCATTATATGAGCAAGGCGTACAGGTATCTTTCGCTAAAGATAACCTCCCCGGTGCGGCCACTTACCTGGCTGATAATACCAGCACTGCAGCCCCTTACAGCGATCCGGTAGATAGCAAGAATAATGTGGCAGCCGGCGACCCTGCGCTAAGTACCATTACTATTAAATGGGATGATGCGGCCGACTTTGAAACAAAACTGGAACGCATCATTACACAGAAATGGATTGCCATTTATCCAGAGGGTGGAGAAGGCTGGTCTGAATTCAGACGCACAGGTTATCCAAAAGTATTCCCAATCGTAGCGAATTACAGCAATGGCGTGATTAGTACAAAGACACGGATCAGGCGCCTGCCTTTCCCTTTGCCTGAGTATAACACCAATGCTACTGAAGTACAAAAGGCGGTAGCATTGTTGGGTGGAGGCCCGGACAATGGAAGTACCCGCTTATGGTGGGATAAGAAACCACTGTAGCAGGAGCCCGGCCTTTCATCCATTATCTATAATATCTCCTCGTCAAACCCATTATAACCCAAAGGAGGAGTTCAATTTTATATCTGGGCCTGATACCCACAGGGAGCCTTATTGTGAGAGCAAAACGTTAGCGCAGCCATTTTCCATTAGGATGGTGATAGAAAACTGATGCCCGGATTTTTATTTCACAACGCTGAATTTTTAATCCTTAAATCTTACAAAAAAATGCTAAGAACATCCTTCATTTTTACCCGCTTCTTTTCATTGGGAGCTGTCATCATGATGATGGTTACCAGTTGTTCCAAAAATTTGCAGAAAGTAACCCCTCAACCTTTATCCATTAATACCTCCATGGTAGCAAAGGGGCTTACCTTGTCGGGTTCAACACTCGACAGTCTCATTGCTTATAAAAACAGCCCACATCAGTTAATGATGGGCTACTACAGAACCTGGGGTGATTATGTAACCGATCCGGTTAATTACCATACACGCATGACGGATTTGCCAGACAGTTTAGATATTGTGAGTGTATTTACGGATTACACACCTCCTACCAATCCTTACTGGGACACACTCAAGCTGGTTTACATTCCCTATCTCCACGCGCGGGGTACCAAAGTAGTGTACACCGGTGGTTATTTTGCCGGCGCCTCTACCAATCCTACCGGGCTGGCTACATGGGTAAGCGGTATTGTAAGTATGATCAATACTTACAACTACGACGGATATGATATTGATATTGAAAGTACTGCTACCGGCGCCACCCTGCAGGATCAGATAGCGTGTTTCCAGGCATTGTCGCAGTATCTGGGGCCATTGTCCGGCACCGGAAAACTCCTTATTTATGACACCAACCAGAATGGCAATGCGCTGATGTCCGGTATCAAAAATATGGTGAGCTATGTGTTTTTACAGGCATATTGGAGAAATGTCACCAGTCTGCAGGGTACCTTTAATACGTATACGTCTTACATTGCTCCATCCAAATTTTTGGTAGGTGTATCTTATGAAGATGCTACTGGTTATCAGGCTGGCCAGATGCCTGCATATGCTGCATGGCAGCCAACGCAGGGCACCAAAGGCGGCGTATTTGCTTATGGTATTGATATGGAAGGTCCTAATACCGGCCGTAATTATGTAACCACCAGAGCCGCTATCCAGACGATGAATCCTGCTGCGGTGTATTTTTATCAGAACACCGGTTATGGTGGCACGATGTCGTTGCCGCTGGCAAAAGGTACTTATACTACAGCGCAACTGGCAGCAGCAGGTGTACCGGATAACTGGGCATCATCCGTAAAAATCCCTGTTGGCTGGACGGTTATTATGTATGATAATAACAATTTTACCGGAACGTCGTGGACACTCACTGCCAGCAATAGTTTATTTACCTCCTTGTCGCCAAGTGCAAATGATAAAATGTCTTCTGTGAAAATTCAATAGTAATTATTAGCGGCAGAAAGCAAAAAGCTACTTTAGCGGATGATCATCCGTTAAAGTAGCTTTCTGCTTTTTTGGAATACTGAATTTTTTTTTATTAATATTGATGGAATAATATTCCACCGGAAGAACAATGATGATTACACTATACAATAGCCACGGCATAACCTTCTGTTAATAATAGCATGTTAATTTTGTCTCCGTCATGGACAATACAACCAATCTGATTTCACCGAAACTGCTACTGCGCCTTCATCAGGGAGAGGAGGATGCTTTACGGTCGCTGCTTGACCTGCTGGGCCCGAAGGTGTTTGCCTATTGTAAAAAGAAGGTAGGCAATGAAGAAGATGCGGAAGAATTAGTGTTGGATATTTTTTTGAAGTTGTGGCATTTCCGGGAAAAAATCGATCAAACTGCAGATATACAGGTGTTGCTTTTTACCATTGCCCGTAACCATATTCTGAATTTTATCCGCCATAAAGCTACCCGTCAATTGGCCACTATGGAGCCTTCAGAAGCATTGCTGCTACAAGAAGATGGCATCTGCCAGCGCATGGATTATAACGAACTGCGCAGCCAATACCTGCAGGTATTGGATAAACTGGGTGAAAAACAACGTACCGTTTTCCGCATGAGCCGCGAAGAAGGCTTGTCACACCGCGAAATAGCGGATAAGCTGGGCATTTCGGTTCGTACCGTGGAAGCCCATATCCATAGCAGCCTGAAGGTGATCCGTACGGAATTAAAAGATGCCTATATATTAATTGTACTACTGCTGATCAGCTAAGCCAACGGGTTAACATTAAATTTATATTCCTCCACTAAGTAGTCCCTTCTTTTTTCGTGTATATAAGGGAAAGAGCCAGTTAAAAAGATGACGAAGTACGATGCCACGGACATGCAGGCGCTAATCCGGAAAATACAGGAAAATACGGCTACCGCAGAAGAGCTGCGGCGTTTCCTGCATATGACCAAACAGCCTGCCATGGACGAGTTGCTGCCTTATGGGGAATGGCAACAAACCGACGGAGAGGCATTGCCGCCGGGGCTAAAGGAGAAAGTAATACAGGCAGCGCCCCAACGCCGGACGCGCCCGCTGAAATTCTATCTCCGCAAAGCACTGCCCTATGCTGCCGCAGTGATGCTGTTGCTGGCGTTGCACCAGCTGCTGCCCCGCATAGGACAACGTGCACCTGCCCTGTTGGCGGTTGCTTCGAAGGATGGTGAAATAAAGCGTATAACCCTTCCTGATAGTACAACGGTAGTGCTCAATGCCCGGTCAACGATCCGGTATTCGGCAACGCCTGATACGCTCCGCGAAGTATTCCTGGAAGGAGAAGCCTGGTTCGATGTCCGCCCGAACGAACACAAACCTTTTGTGGTACACTCGGGCACACTCAGCACCCTTGTATTGGGTACGTCCTTTAATATCAGGGCATATCCCGGCGAAACACAACAGCTGGGCGTGGTATCAGGAAAAGTTCAGGTGAGCGCTCCGGAAGGAAAATCAGTACTCCTGATAAAAGGAGATCAGGTAACCTATGATGCAACAGCCAGCTTTGACCGCATCGCTACAGATCCGCAACAGATGAGCAGCTGGCAAAAGGGAGTTATCGACATGAATAACCTTACGCTGCAGCAGGTGGCGGCTATTCTGGAAAGATGGTACAGCGTGAAAGTCGTGCTGCTATCGCCCGGTATAGGCCAACATGTACTGTCCGGTACGCAAACCAATTCGTCATTAACAGCAACACTGGAGTCCATCTGTTTTGTATACAATCTGCAATACGTGCAGGATGGACAGCTCATCAAAATCCGTGAAAAATAAAACACGATGAGAAGACTGTAGCTCTCATACAACGCTTACAAAAATTAAAGTATGAAACTATCTTTATCCACGATCCGTGGCCTTACAAAAAAGGTCGCGCTACAATTCCTTTGCCTGCTGCTGGCCTTTACGCCTGCACTGGTTTCAAAGGCACAGGCTCCGGGACCGGACCAGCAAACGGTCAGTATTCATGTTAAACAAGCCACTGTGGTGGAGGTTTTTCGCCTGGTGGAAAAACAAACTCCCTTCCGCTTTCTATTTGATAAATCCCTGGAATCTTTTGCTACCAGGGTTTCTCTGCAATACAAAAACGCACCGGTATCTCAATTGCTGTCAGACATCGACAAACAAACGGGTCTTCAGTTTAAAACATCCGGAACCACTATTTCTGTAGCTGTAAAAAATAAACCTTCTCAGGTGCATCCGGGCGTGGACGCCCCAAAGCGGGAAATCACAGGCATTGTTCTGGATTCTACCGGGGAGGCTATGGTGGGAGTAAGTGTTTCTGTGAAAGGTAGTCGCGTAGGTACAGGCACCGATGTGAATGGAAGATATATCCTCTCCGTACCGGAAGATGCTACCCTCGAATTCAGCCTGATGGGCTATCGCAAACAGGAAGTATCAGTGGCCGGTAAAGATAAAATCAACATGATCATGCGGGAAGCCTCTTCTTCCCTGGAAGAAGTAGTGGTAGTAGGTTACGGTGAACAAAAAAAGATCAGCCTCGTTGGCGCACAGGCAACTATTACACCTAAAGACCTGAAACAACCGGTATCCAATCTTACCAACTCCCTCGGAGGCCGCATCGCTGGTATGGTATCCGTACAACGTAGCAGTGAACTGGGTTACAACGATGCTAATATTTATATCCGTGGTATCTCCACCTTTACAAAAGGACTCAGTGCCCCACTCACACTGGTAGACGGTGTACCACGTAGTATTGCCAACGTAGACCCTGAAGATATTGAGAGCTTTTCAGTTTTAAAAGACGCTTCTGCTACCGCTGTATATGGTGTTCGTGGGGCTAACGGCGTTATCCTCATCACCACCAAATCAGGTAAGCCAGGCAAGGCTGCTTACAGTGTCCGTTATACGGAAGGGATTACACAATTTGCCAAACTGCCATCTTTTGCAGATGGTCCTACTTACATGCAGATTTCCAATGAAGCCCTGAAAACACGTGGTAGCGCACCTATCTATACGGACGAAGCGATTCAGAAAACACGCGATGGCAGCGACCCTTACCTGTACCCTAATGTAGACTGGTTTAAGGAATTATTCCGCGACCATGGTAAGGTGAGAAATGCCAACGCCAGCATCAGCGGCGGTTCTGAAAAGGCGGTCTATTATATTGGCCTCGGTTACTTTGATGAGCTGGGTCTTTATAATGTGGATGGCTTATCAAAATATAATTCGTCCATTTATTCCAAACGGTATAGCATCACCTCTAATATGACGCTTACGCCGTCTAAAACCACGACGGTTAAACTGGGCATACAGGGTTATCTGAATAATGTAAACCTGCCAGCAACCGGCGTAAGCGACATTTTTACGGATGCTTTTTACCTGACTTCTGTGCAGATACCTATCCGCTACCCGGATGGTAAAATATCCGACTTGCGTGGTGGCGGTTTAAAAAATCCCTGGGCAGCACTCACGCAAACAGGTTATGCCAATCAGTGGAGAAACCAGCTGTATTCCAACCTGCGCCTTACCCAGGAACTGCCCTTCATCACCAAAGGATTGTCTGTTACCGGTATGTTTTCGTTTGATGCCTATAACTATGCGAGTAACCGCTATACGAAAACACCAGATACCTGGCTGGCTACCGGCCGCGATGCGGACGGGAAGCTGACTTATGAACAAACCGCCATTGGTACAGAATACCTCGCTTACAGTAAAAGCAATACAGGAGAACGTACTTTTTATAATGAATTAGCACTGAATTATAACCGTAGTTTTGGTAAACATGATGTGTCCGGCATGTTGCTGTACAACAAAAGCGATAAAGCCAATACGTATGTTGAAACCCTGGAAGCATCGCTGCCTTATCGCTTTCAAGGTCTCGCCGGCAGATTCACCTACGGCTTCAGCAATAAATATTTTGCGGAACTCAACTTCGGTTATAATGGTTCCGAAAACTTTTATCCCGACAAACGTTATGGCTTCTTCCCCTCTGCTGGACTGGGTTGGGTAGTGTCTGAAGAAAAATTCTTTGCACCGGTTAAAGATTATGTACAGCTCTTTAAAGTACGCTTCTCTCACGGTCTGGTAGGTAACAGTAATATCGACGGTAGGAGGTTTGCTTATCTGGCTACCGTTGCCAGTACCGGTGATTATAATTTCGGTAAGAACATGGACCAGAAATTCACTGGTAAAGAAATAGGGGAGTACGCCGTGGATGTACAATGGGAGACCTCCCGCAAAACCAACCTGGGATTTGATGTACAGGTGCTGGACGAAAGCTTGTCGCTGCAGGTGGACCTCTTTAAGGAATACCGCAGTGGCATCTTCCTAAGACGTAAATCCCTGCCTGGTTATATCGGTATGATCAACGCACCTTATGGCAACATAGGTATCATCGATAATAAAGGCATCGATGCTTCTGTCACTTATAACCGTCGCTTTGGAGAGTTGTCTGTTCAGCTGTTGGGTAATTTCACCTATAACAAAAATACAGTAGTAGAGAATGATGATCCGGCGTGGAAATACCCCTGGCTGGAAAGAAAAGGTTACAAGGTAGATCAGCGCTTTGGCTACATTGCATTGGGCTTATTTGAAAGTGATGCAGATGTGAAGAACTCTCCCCGTCAGACCGGAGATGTGCGCGCCGGCGACATCAAATACAAAGACATTAACGGTGACGGGGTGATCGATAGCTACGACCAGGTGCCTATCGGCTACGGCGATATTCCAGAAATCATTTACGGCTTCGGGTTTACCGTAGGATATAAATCACTCAGCCTCTCTGCTTTATTCCAGGGCGCTGCCCATGTGGATGCGCTCTTGAGTGGCGAAGGTACCATGCCATTCCAGCAGGGGCTTGCCAGAGGAAATCTCTTTAGCAATATTACAGATCGTTGGACGGAAGATAACCCCCGCCAGGATGCCTTTTATCCCCGCCTGATGGCAGGTTCACTCAACGATAACTACGCCGCCAGCACCTGGTGGGTGAAACGCAGCGACTATCTGCGGTTGAAAACATTGCAGTTGAACTACAGCCTGCCGCAACGGTGGTTAAAACATATCGGCTTTAAATCATCCAGCATCTTCCTGCAAGGTGTTAATCTGCTGACTTTCTCTCCGTTCAAAATGTGGGATGTGGAAGTGGGTAATGGTAGAGGCGCGGCCTATTCCAGTACCAAATCGTATACCGTCGGCATTGCCGTGAATTTCTAACATTTAATCTTCTCCGGATGAACATAAAAAAACTCGCTTATTTAGCACTGGCTGGCGCTTCGTTCCTGGCTCCGTCCTGTAACAAGGACTTCCTCAACCAGGTGCCTGATGATCGTATTACTATTGAACAGGTATTTGCACGCAGACGTTATTCGGAAGAATACCTGGCCAATATTTATGCTACTATACCTAACGAAGCATACCGCAACACTTCTCCGTGGGAAGGCTGTTCTGATGATGCAGACATCACCTACGATCGTCCCGGTTCCGGTTATGACACCTATCCCATTAACCTGGGTAACTGGAGCGCTGCTTCCGGTTATATGGACACCTGGTCCAAATACTACCGTGGTATTCGCTCTGCCTCTTATTTTATCCAGCATATTGATGAAAATAAAGAGATAAAAGAACTGCCGAATGGTCAGGAACTGATCGATAAATACAAAGCAGAAGCCCGCTTCCTCCGCGCATTTTTCTATTATGGTCTGATACGTCAGTATGGTCCGGTTATCGTGCTGGGTGATACTCCTATTGCCGGTGACCTGGAACCTTCTGATGCAGAAATGCAGAAACCACGTAACAGCTATGATGAATGTGTAAACTACATTGTTGCTGAACTGGATCTGGCGGCTACCAAGCTACCTAAACATTTTACAGAACAGGCCGATGCCGACTATGGTCGTGCTACAGCGGCTGTTTGTAAAGCCATCAAAAGCCGCGTGTTGCTGCTTGCTGCCAGTCCGCAGTTCAATGGTAACTCCGACTACGCCAGCTTCCACAATAATGACGGTAAACAGCTGGTGAGCTCCACCTTCGATAAGGAAAAATGGAAACGCGCTGCAGATGCGGCCCGGGATGTGATCACCGGTTTTAGCTTTTCCCTGTATCGTAAAAATGATGCCGCCGGAAAGTATGATCCTTATTTATCCTGCCGCGATGTATTCCTTGATCCATGGAACAGTGAAGTGATCTTCGCGCGTACCACCAACAACCTGAAAGACTGGGAAAGATCTACTACCCCCCGGCTGGCGAATGGTTATGCGGCCGTGGCGGTGACGCAGCAACTGGTGGATGAGTTTGAAATGCAGAATGGTAAAGGTATCAAAGAAGGCGGCTCCGGTTATCAAGAAACAGGTTTTGCTACCGCGGCTACCAAATACACCACTACCGGTACTTACAACATGTACGTGAACCGTGAACCACGTTTCTACGTCAACGTTAGTTACAACGGTAGTTTGTGGATCAATACCAGCGAAGGCAACAAAGTCATCGAAACTTTCTTTACCGGTAATACCGGCAAAAAAGGTTCCTGGGATTTCCCCCGTACTGGTTATATCGCCCGTAAAAATGTGCATCCCAACAGTAACCCAAGGATCACGCAGTATATCGCCAGACCGTTTATACTGGTACGTTATGCAGAAATTTTGCTGAACTACGTAGAGGCACTGAATGAATATTCGCCTGGTGATCCGGATATCGCTAAATATCTCAATGAGATCCGTGATCGCGCTGGCTTACCGGAAGTGACTCCTGGCTTAGGTCAGAGCGACATGCGGGCTAAAATCCGTCATGAAAGAAGGGTAGAGCTGGCGCTGGAAAGCCTCCGTTACTTCGATACCCGTCGCTGGAAAATTGCGGAGCAAACGGATGGCGGCAATTTCTATGGGATGAACGTAGACGCAGGTACGAAACTTACCGACCTGGTGTTTTACCAGCGTACTGTTTTCGAAAGAAGGGTATTCCTCAAAAGCTATTACCTGTTTCCTGTTCCGCAGTCTGAAATGGACCGCGATAAAAACCTGGTACAAAATCCAGGCTGGTAAACACTTTTATTG
Organism: Chitinophaga sp. 05T412; assembly: GCF_056396465.1. Lineage (NCBI taxonomy): Bacteria > Pseudomonadati > Bacteroidota > Chitinophagia > Chitinophagales > Chitinophagaceae > Chitinophaga > Chitinophaga sp. 05T412. Next base: position 434,517 of record NZ_JBFTLN010000001.1, on the reverse strand, counting down.
ATCTCAAACGACTCAACATGAAAATGAAAATATTGGCAGCGGGTGGTATGGCTATGTTGCTCGCCAGCTGTAGTCACAATAAGGACCTGCTTCGTAATATTTCCGATAGCACCGCCATGATATATATGCCGCAGGCGGTGAATAATCCGGCCGTATATAGTTTTGCCCGTTCAGCTACTACGGATTCAATTATATACGGCGCCAACTACGGCGGTCCGCACTCGCCTGGTGCAGATATCCAGGTACAGTTCCGTACCGACCCTTCGCTGGTGGAAAAATTCAATACAAAAAACTATACTAATTATCCCTTGTTACCGGAGGGGACTTACGAGCTGGAGCAATCCAGCTCAGTAATCCCCGCTGGCAGATATAGCACACCGGCGCTGATCATCAGGGTAAAGACGGATAATCTGGACGGCGTAGGTAATTACCTGCTGCCGGTCAGCATTACGACCAATGCAAAAGTGAATGAAGCGCTGCGTACCACTTATTTCCTCATCAATGCAAAATATACCAGTAATCCGTTCCCGCAGTTTGACCGTCAAACGTGGAAAATAACGAAGGTGTCTTCTGAAGAGCCTACCGGCGAAGGTGCTGCCAACGGGCATGCGATTCATGCGCTGGATGGCAACGATGATACCTACTGGACTACCGAGTGGAAAGCATCCAAACCGGGGCCGCCACATATCCTCACCATTGATATGCAAACGGCGCAGCAGGTTCATGGCTTTGCTATCACTGGCAGGACCGATAAGAAAACCGGTGAGTTAAAAGCTACGGGTAATCCTAAAAACATGATTATCGAAACAAGCCTTGATGGTAACGTATGGGACTATACGGAAACATTTACGCTGGATAATGTTAAGTTGAGCACCATATATCTGGCGTATGCCCGTCAGGCAAGGTTTTTCCGGTTTACCATCAATACCAGTCAGGGAGATACTTACCTGACTAATATGGCTGAAATAAACGCTTTTTAACTGACACGCCTATGCGCAGATACCTCATAGGAGGATTGTTGCTGGTATTATTTTCCTGCAGTAAATCCGGAAGGAAGAACGACGAAGGACCCACGCCGCCGGTAAAAGAGAAAGTCCGGTTGAAGGTGATGACGTACAACATCTACGGCGCCCGCGCCAGTACTGGTGCACCGGCCGACCTGACCCTGCTGGCCAAAGTGATCAACGAACAACAGCCGGACCTGGTAGCTTTGCAGGAAGTGGACGCGTTTACCAGTCGTACCGGTTCCACCGTACATCAGGCCAGAGAGCTGGCCGCCCTTACCGGCATGGAATGGTTCTATACGAAAGCCATTGATGTCTACGGAGGGCAGTTCGGCGATGCGGTGCTGTCACGGCTGCCTGTTAAGGAAACCAAACGGTATGCCTTGCCGGTAGATCCCAATGTAAGTGGAGAGTTCCGCTCTGTGGCCATGATTAAAGTCAATAAAGATGGAAAGGATTTTTACTTTGCTTCTACTCACCTGGATCATCTGGCATCCGAAAATAACCGGTTAGTACAGGCGGCGGAGCTGAAGAAGATCGTAGCAGGACTGGATCTGCCACTCATCATGGCCGGCGATCTTAATGCAGTGCCCACGTCTCAGACGATGGATATTATCCGGAGTTTCATGAACCTCGGTTGTGTGCAACAATGCCCGCTTACCTTCCCGTCGGATAAGCCGGACCGTACAATCGATTATATCATGACAACACCCAATAGCGGCTTTTCAGTAAGCTCCTATCAGCCGTTGACGGGATATCTGGCGGAGAAAAAAGTATATGCATCTGATCATTGTTCAGTAGTAGCTACCATTAGTATCAATTAGCAAAGAACGGATAAACGATGAATGCCGCAGCGGCTGTTTCCTTCACCGGAAGCAGCCGTTGCATTTATGCACAACGAGTCAATGAAAACAGTATTCATCTCCGATTTCATTCATCTCAAAAAAAATATCAACCCACTGCACCTGTTTCATTTTTTGACTGTCTTTATAGTATAGGATACCTGTTTGGCTGCTGAAAATCTGGTGGCGGGCTCCGTCATTTGAAAAGCGGGTATTAATAATTGTCATCAAAATCTGTTGGAGATGAGTTTAGCTAAGTATGTAGTACCACTTCAGGAAGTAGGCATCGGAGATGCTGAATCAATTGGCATCAGAAGCGCCATGTTGGGAGAGATGATGCAGCATCCCGGTAATCAGGGGATAAATATCGCCAATGGTTTTTTGGTCACGGCCCTGACATACCGGCAATTTTTATTATGTAATCACCTGGAACCTGAAATCAGAAAATGCCTGCTGGATATTGCCGGAAAAGGCACTGCCGCTGTGCGTAATGCATCTATGAAGATCAGGCGGCTGATCATGAAAGCAGCATTTCCCCCGGAGTTGGAGTGGCAACTTGTTACGGCCTATAACAAATTGTCAGCGCAATTTCAGGTGGATGATGCGGAAGTTGCTTTGTATCCTTCTGTGATAGATGAAGACATATCGGGATTATTGTTGGCGCCTAAACAGCAGATATATACAAATGTGAGAGGATCAGCTACGCTGTTGGAAACGATCAAACATTGTTTTGCGGCTTTATTCACAACGGAGGCCATCAGTTATCGCGATGGTCTTGGGCTCCGGCATTTTAATACCGGCTTATCTGTTTGTGTGCAAAAAATGATTCGCCCCGGTTTGGCCGCTGCTGGCCTGGCTTGCTCGCTTGATATCGGCGGACAATTTACCGGCGCCGTGGCCATTAATGGTGCCTATGGCCCGGCAGCATTACTGAAGATAGAAGAAGTGACACCAGATGAATTTATTGTATTAAGATCCGGAGCCGGGAAACCTGGTGTGCTTTCTATTCCGGTCATTGAAAAAAGAATGGGAGATAAAAGCCGGATGATCATCTATGGCGATCACCCATCAGAAGGAGCCACTATCATACCTACCGAAAAAGGAATGCAATGCCGGTATTGTTTAACAGATGAACAAATTTTGAGGTTGGCAGAGTGGGTGAATGCCGTGAAGAAATGTACTTATCAAAAAGGTTATTGGGTACCTATGAACATTGAATGGGCAATTGATGGACGAACCAATGAAATGTTTATCGTAGGTGTTCAGGGACAAGTACCGGATTTCAGAAAAAAAATAGCCATGCTGAAGTCCCTCATACCTGATCCTGCGGAGATGGCTTATTCCTGATGGCCGCGATAAGCAGATGAGCTAATCATACTTAATTTTTGCCAACAAAGGCGTATATCATCAGCAAAAAGATGGCAGTAAGAATACTGCCATCTTCTTTTAAAAAACGTTCTTTTAATATCCTTTTGTCGGTATCAGATTAGGATTATTGCGCAATTCCCTGCTGGGGATTGGAAATAACAATTCTCTTTCTGTCAGCACCGGACCATAAGAAAACTTATGACCTACATAGTTATCAAAGCCTTTAGTAGTTAGATTGAATGCTTTGCGAAGACGTACCATATCAAACCAGGTAACGTTCTCAAAGCATAGTTCATACCAGCGTTCACGCCAGATGGATTCTCTCAGCTGTTCTTTGGTAAGCCCTGCTAATGCTGGCAATTTTGCCCTTGCCCGGATTTCGTTAACCGCATCATACGCTTTAATACCTGGTCCGCTTACTTCATTGGCAGCTTCCGCATATATCAGTAATACCTCGGCATAACGGATCAAAGACCAGTTCAAATCGCTGTTGGCGGTAGTCGTTTGCGCTGTTACATCAAAAAGCTTGTATAAGAAATATCCGCCCAGGTCTACCACCAGATTTCTGTTATCCTGGTTGGTAAATTTGGTGAAAAAGAATTGCCCTTCTGCTGCGCGTTTATCTCCGGCAGCATATGATTTTACAAAATCCGCGGTGGCGTAGATGCCTCCTGTTTCAGCGGAATAAGCAGAAATATTTTTATTGTAAGGAATGATGAGTGATTGCCAGCTGCCGGGAATGACCTGCGTTTTATACTGGATCATAAAAATATTCTCGTCCACATTTTTCTTTGCAGGATTATGCAGGTCGTCGTAGTTGTCAAATAATTTAAACTGCTTTGAATCCAATACTTCTGCTGCTTTTTTGGCTGCCAGGTCGAAATAGGGTGTTCCCTTTTGTAAGGGGTACCCGGCCATAGTAAGGTATACTTTTGCCAGCAATGATTTTACAGCGCCTAAACATACTTTTCCACTGGGATCTACCCAGGGTAATCCGGCGTTTTCTGCGTTTATTAAATCATCCACAATCAACTTATACACCTCTTCCGGAGCCGCCTGTTTGGGTCTTAGCTGATCTGATTTCAAATCAACGGGGGCAGTGATCAGGGGAATGTTTCCAAACATTTGCACCAGGTTGAAATAGTACCATGCCCGTAAAAAGTGGGCTTCGCCTAACAGGCTTTTAGCTTCTGCTGCATCCATCTTGATGCCGGGTATTTTGGCAATAGACAAATTCGCATTGGTGATGCCCTTATAATAATTCTTCCAGTAGTTTTCTCCGTAGGCATTATCCGCTGTATTATGCAGGTCTTTTATGAAATAACTGTTTACAGCCTGCCCCAGATCTGTGGCAGCCTGCCCCGTAGCAAATTCTGTCATAGTCCAGGGAGCGCCGCCAAAATCGCCGGACATGGGATCACGCAAGCTGGCGTATATAGCGTTCACAGAGCTTCTTGCATGTTCGGGTTTGGTAAAATAAGTATCTTCTGTATAGTTGCTGGGGTCGGATTCATCTAAAAATTTCCGGCAACCGGTCATCGATAAGGTTCCGGTCATTAACACCAGCAGTCCGTATTTTATTAATGCTTTCATAATTTTTTTTTGAAGAGATGGCAGAATATTATAGACCCACATTAAGCCCCAACATAAATACCCTTGGCTTCGGATAATCATACAGGGTGAGGCCCTGATCAAAAGGTGAGCTGGAGTTGGAAACTTCAGGATCATACCCTTTGAATTTCGTAACCAGGAAAAAATTCTGTACGGAAGCATATACCCGTAAGCGACTAAGCTTTAATGCGCTAACTGTTTTTGATGGGAATGAATAGGCCAGTAGCAAATTACGGCCACGGATAAACGAACCATCTGTTACTTTGTGGCTGTCGTTATTGGTGGTGTAATAGGCATTAATGGGGCGTATTTGCGCGATAGGTGTATTTTGGTTCGTTTCTGTCCATGCATTAAGTACGGTTTTATAACTGTTGGCGATACCTTGTCTGTCTTCTGCAGAATGGATGCTCCTGTCCAATACGTCATTGCCATACATGAATTGCAGGTCTACTGTGAGCGACCAGGCTTTATACTGGAAGGTGTTCAGGAAGGTGCCGTATCCGTCGGGGATACCTTTACCGATGATAACCCTGTCCTGATCATTGATGACACCATCGTTATTGATGTCTTTGTATTTTATATCACCCGGCAGCATATTGTATTTTTTTGCTTCCTCTGCCTCTTTACTGCCCCAGGTGCCAAGACTAACCCTTCCAAAGAAAGAGCCCACCGGTTCTCCCACCCGGATGATACCATTACCGGAAGAGATATCACCATTGGCTAATGCCAGTACTTTGTTTTTATTGATGGAGATGTTGAAGGTGGTGCTCCAGGAAAAATGCTCCGTTTGGATATTGGTAGAATTGATGCCAAACTCGATACCTTTATTTTCCATACTTCCTATATTGGAGAAGATTTTTTCACGGCCAGTGGTATATGGCAAAGGAGCATCCAGTAACATGCCATCTACTTTTCTGCGGTATAGATCCAATTCGAGATTCAGTCTGTTGGAAAATAAGCCCAGTTCAAGACCGAAATCGATTTGTTTTGTTTTCTCCCATTGCAAACCTGGATTGGCGATACGATCAATACCTACGCCGGAATTGCGTGTTCCATTGAAAACTACACTATAATTTCCCAGGCCGGCAAGTGCTCTGTAAGCGGGTATTTCGGAGTTACCGGTGGCGCCATAACTGGTACGGAGTTTTAGATTAGAGATGGCCGGGATATTCTTCATAAAATCTTCTTCTGTCACTCTCCAGGCGAGTGCCGCGGAAGGGAAGTAAGAAAACTGATTGTCTCTTCCGAATTTGGAAGATCCATCTATACGACCCGTAAAGGTGACCAGGTATTTATTACGAAATCCATAGTTAACACGGGCAAAGTAGGAATTTAATCCATTGGCAATCCCTACTGAAGATGGCGGCTGGGGGCTGGACCCTGCGCCAAGATTATAGTATCTGTAGTAAGAGTCGGTGAAGCCCTGGGTGGTTGCCTGATTTTCAAAACGATCCATATGCTGCCAGGATACCCCAGCCATGGCAGTTAAAGCATGTACTTTTGCAAACTGCCTGTTGTAGGTGAGGTAGTTTTCAAATTGCCAGGAATTGTACCGGTTATTGTTCACGGAAGCATCTCCGTTGTCGGAAATATATTGCATTCCTTTGGCAGCAAAATAATCTTCCCGTTGGTTGATGATATTGACACCAAGCGTTGATCTCAATTCCAGTCCCGGCGCCAGATGAATGTTTGTATACATATTGCCCAGGAGTGTTTGGGTATGCAGAATAGAAATTCTGTCGGCAGCCACCCTTAAAGGATTGTCGCCTCCTTCCATTCCGGGGTAGTCTCTGTTGCTTGCCCAGGTGCCATCAGCATATTTTACGGGGATAATAGGGAGGGCTTCCAATACCTGACGCATCATCGTAATGCCGCCGCCATCCAGCTGATCTACCTGTTTCTCCCGCTGATCATTATAACTCAAAGTACCACCTACCTTTAACCAATCCTTGATCTGGCTGTCGTACACCAGGCGACCGGAATACCGATCCTGCCAGGAGCCTCGCGCCAGTCCCTGTTGCGTGCGATAGTTTAAAAAAGCACCCATACTTCTTTTTTCATCGCCATCTGTAAAACCAAGCTGATGATTTTGTGTAAAAGCCTTTTGGAATGATTCGTCCTGCCAGTCCGTATCATAGAGCGGGTTTCCCTGTGCATCAAATAGTTTGGGATTAGTACGTTTGGTTTTGGGGTCTGTATATTTTGTTCCTGTCGCCCATCCAACCGGGTCATATTTTTGTGCATTGGCATAAGCCAGGTCTTCCACCGCTAAAAATTCCTTTGAGTTGAGCAGTGCCAGCTTTTTAGGTAATACGCCGATGCTGAAATCAGGATCATAAGTGATTTTTCCCCCGCCGGAACTACCTCTCTTTGTGGTCACAAGGATCACCCCATTGGCGCCCCTGGCTCCGTAGATGGCAGTGGAGGAGGCATCCTTCAATACTTCAATGGAAGCAATATCATTTGGATTGATGTAATCAATGGGGGAGCTACCGTTCCTGAGATCTGCTGTATTCAGGATCACGCCGTCTATTACATACAACGGATTATTGGAAACACTCAGCGAGCTTGATCCACGGATACGAATATTGGTTCTGCCACCAGGCCTTCCTGAATTGGAAGATACGTTTACGCCTGATACGCGGCCCGACAAACTTTGATTCAACGAAGAGGCAGGGCGCTCCTGAAGTGTTTCTGCTTTAACAGTACCAACCGCCCCGGTGAGATCTGATTTTTTAGTCGTTCCATAACCTACCACCACTACTTCGTCTATCTTTTTAATTTGTGGAACCAGCTGAATCAGCATGTCTGTGGAAGTGACCGTCACCTCCTGGGTAACATAGCCGATATAAGAAACAATCAGTACTGCATCCGCATTGAGGTCTTTAATGCTGAATTTTCCATCCGCATCGGTGGTGGTGGCCTTATTGACATTCTTCACCTTAATGCTCACGCCGGGAACGCCAATACCACTTTCTTCCACCACCTTGCCACGAACATCCATGAGCAATGCGTGGGGATCATTTAATGTTGTTGGATTGGTGGCGTGCAGCTGCATCACTATTCCCATTAGTAAGGGAACGACAGCATAAATAATTTTTTGACGCAACGCCGTTATTTTAAAAGTCGCCGTGAAAAAATGTTTCATAGTCTAAAAATTATGTGGTTTAAGTATAATCGTATCCTGTTGCCGGATACATTTGTTAAGAAGCCAATTTTTGAAGACGGAAAGATTAATTAATGGGCAATTCAACACTTTGTCTGTCAGGAATATTGATACTCCTGGCACACAAAATGAAGGCTACGTACCCGCCTATGCGAACGGGATTATCGCGGTTGTCTGTGCGCCCGGATAATAGTTATACTGTGATTGCTGCTGTTATACGACAAATGCTATTCATGTAAGTACAGTGTTTTGGGTTGAATATTTCGATCTATACTTGTTTGGAAAATGAAATTATTGCTGGCTGTTTCTTTGCGCTGATTGGGTTGGTATTCGTGGAAAAATTGTTGGTTGTATGTTTTTATAATTAGTTATCCTTACAATATTAAGTATGCAATCCGATAGATCCTTGTGATATTTTCACTAAGTGGAATAGTAATTTACCAAAAGAACACAACGGTGAAATCGGGTTATCTCTTTTCAATGGGATGCTCTTTCAGCAGCTGTTCAGCGGAATAAAAATCCTTTTTGCTTTCTATAGCCTTTCTGATCTCTTTTACTTTTTCGGGAGAAATGGCTGTTCCTTTGTTCCCGAATGAATTCCGGACATAGGTTAACACCGCCGCAATTTCATCATCCTTTAATAATCCGCCAAAGGGTGTCATGGGTACCTGGCCGGGATATATTTTGTTATTTACTTCTATTGGGCCCAGCACTCCTTTCATGACCACTTTGATCAGCCTTTCTTCATTGCCTGTTACCCATCCGGAGCTGGCAAGCGGAGGGAAGCCCGAATCGGGCAATCCTTTACCATCTGCCTGATGGCAGGTTGTGCAATATCCTTCTATGGAGTAGATTTTCTTTCCCTGGTTAAACAGCGCCAGGTCATTACCTTTTAGACTAGTGGCCGTATTTTCTTCTTTTTCCTTCTTCACATTTTCTCCATTTAAGTGTGCTACTGCTGTTTCATATGCGTGGATCATCCATTCATCCAGTGGCAATTTCTTTGCGACTGCTAAAATGGGGAGTCCTTTTTCTTTACCGATCCATGAGGCGGCCACGATTGCCATCAGGCGTACGCGGCTATTTTCATCCTTCACTGCCTGCATCAGCAGATCTGCCTGATCAGGAACCTGGTGCCCGGTATAACGCACTACCTCTACTGCTGCTGCCCTGGCATGATAATCTTTGGCTTTAAGTACCTGTTTTAAAAGATCGGGGTCTACTTTATTCATTCCCCAACTCACCCATAAGCCCTCCAATAGATGATGTTCATATCGTGGATCATTTTTATCCAGATGAGCTACCCAGGTTTTCAATTTGGTCAGTACTTCAGATACATCGCGTCCTCTTAGTTCGCGACGGGTTCTGTAACGGGTCCGGTATTCAGGTAGTTTAAGGTTCTCCAGGAGTTCGTCTATAGAAGCTCCGGCTATATTGGCTGGTTTTACCAACGGCCTTGACGGATAAGTGATGCGGTATACTCTTCCATGGGAGTGGTCCCGCAACGGGTCGCGTGCATTATGCTGCATATGCCCGATCAGAATGTTATGCCAGTCGATCACATATAATGATCCATCGGGCGCAAACTCCATATCTACGGGTCGGAAATTGGGGTCCTGGCTTACCAGCAGATCCATTCTGTGATGGCTTTTGTAGCCGGTGCCGTCATCTTCCAGGGTATGTTCTTTTGTGCCCAGAAATCCGATGGTGTTGTTGATGAGGAAGTCGCCCTGTACTTCATCCGGGAAGTGGCGGCTGGATACAAATTCAAGGCCGGATGTAGGTCGTACTTTATGTTTCTCTTCTATCAGCTGGATCGATTTATGGGTAAACTGACCATACCGTGGCAACACTGTTCCGGGAAGCATCCAACGCATATCCGGGCTGGATGTTTCTGCAAAGAAGGGTTGTCCCCAGTCATCAAACGCAATACCCCAGGGATTTGGGATGGCCATTTGCGCAGTACGTTCCAGTTTTCTGCGTCGCGGATCATATCTGTAAAAGCCACCGTTGGAGGCACGAACAGTTCCGTAAGAAGTTTCTACGTGTGTTTGTAGAAAAACGCCTTCCCCGGAATAGATGGCGCCTGAAGGATCTGCTGTAAAAGCATGGTTACTGTGATGGGTGTCGTGATCATCGAAGCCACTGAGCAGGATCTCGGTTTTGTCCGCTTTATCATCGCCATCTGTATCTATCAACAGTTTAAGATTAGTACCCTGGGCAACATATACTCCTTCCGGTGCAATCTCAAACCCAATGGGCAGATGCAGGCCATCGGCAAAAACCGTTTCTTTATCCGCCTTCCCGTCATGGTCGGTATCTTCCAGGATAATAATTTTATCATTGGGTTTGGCATCTCCCGGTTTATAATGCGGATAGCTTGGCATCACGGCCACCCATAAACGACCTTTGTTGTCAAACGACATCTGCATCGGTTTCGCGAGGTCTTTGAACTGTTCCTCGGAAGCAAAAAGCTCAATCTTATAGCCAGGTGGTACTTTGAGTTTGCCCACCGCTTCTTTGCCAGTGAGGTACCGCAGACTTCCACTTTTGGCAGAAGCAGGGTTGTAGTTAGTTTTAACAGGCGGTAATATGTCGGTATTTTTATCGGCGGCGGCAATATCCATTTTCACTCCTTTGGATGTGGCCAGCCAAACAGCGGTATCTCTGATAGCTGTCATCTCCCTGATTTTCGCTATTTCTGCAGGATAATTATCCGGTCCATAGGGTTCATACCGGCGACCATATACATGCACGCCATTCGGGATTTTATAGTCGTTGAGCCACATCCAGTTTTTTTCCGTTACGGCATCATGCACCAGCTTTCTGTTCGCTTCAGACTTTGCAGGAACTTTCCCGAAGATCTCGTCTACCAGCAGCAGGCCCAACTTTTTATATCCTTCTTCATTCAATTGTGAACCGTCGATCGTTAAAGGTGTTTTAGTGTCTTTATACCATTTTTGTGAAGGCGTAAATGCATCCACAAATAATACGTTATTATCATCGGCCACTTCTTTCATTGCCTGGGTATATAAGGCAAGGTTTTCATTTTCTTTGCGGCCATCCGGCAGATCATATTTATCAGAAAGATTTTCGAACGCAATGGGTGAAACGACGGCCAATTGAGGCGTTGAGGTGCCATTGTATTTTTGCTTCAACGTCCATTTTATGAAGGCGTCCAATTCACCTTTGTAGTTGGCCAGTCCTTCTTTTCCACTAAATGATTCATTGTAGCCGAAGAAGGAAATAATCACATCTGTTTTGAGTCGGGTCAACCATTGATCCGGCGTTTCAAAACGGCCCTGGCTTGGGTTGTCCATGGTTTGCACTTCCTTCGCCAGTTCCGGACAATATTTCTCTGCACCCGGAAAAGCCCAGGGAGAATTTCTGGCGGAATGTGGCCGGAATCCCGGTGTTTCTCCGCCATCACACATGTTGCGGATTTGTAGTTTGTAATCCGGATAACGGACAAATAGCTCCGTTTCAAAATTATCATAATTTATCATCCTCGATCCCAGATTATTACCGATCAGCGAAATATGTGATGTCGCGGAAATAGTCAGCGGCGCCTGCTTTTTTGATTTGCATGCATCGAGTATCATGATCGCCCCTATTACGGGAATAAGGGAGGTATAAATGCCAAGTTTTAATAGTTTGGACATCTCTGATAAATTTAGATGGAAAGAAGAAGCGTTATCTGCTTATTGTGCTACGCGGTAGGGCACCTGAATATCTATTTTGCCCTTCCATTTTTTTGGAACTTTGAGTCCGAGCTCATAATAGATGGCATTGATCACCAGGCGCTGAAAGGGTTCTTGTCTGAAGTCTTCCGGATGCCCCATGGTTGTCATAAAAATCCGGCCGCCGAAAGCGTTGGTGCCCGTCCAGGCCACGGGATTTTCGATGGCTTCTTTATCAGGATTTACAGATTTTCCCATCAGTAACCAGGTGGAGCCTTTCACAGGGTAATCAGGTAACACCCGGTATAACCAGGAGCGAACATGAAAGTTGGTGGCTACGCCTGTCAGTATAGGATTATTTGCCTGTGCAGGAATGATGTGTACGTCTGTGCTGCTTTCATGTCCGTAATGGGTATGTTTGGCGGCCCCTCCCCAACCCGGAGGAGCATTCAAGGCAAATTCTCCAAAGGCATTCCATTTTTCACTGGCATGTCCTTCGGGAAAGTGGAAGGCATGGGTGGTGGTGCGGAAGCCCATTACTGGCTTGCCGCTTTTCAGGTAAGCTTCAATATGAGCCAGTTGTTCTGGTGGAAGGCGGCGCCAGCGCAAGAAGAAAACCACCAGGTCTGCCTCTTTTAAAGCTTCCAGCCCGGGAATATTTTCTTCGCTGTTGTAGTCAGGAGCGGCTTTGAGAACAATGGTTTTCATGCCGTAATCTTTTTCCAGTGCAGCCGCAATTAACGGCATGGTGGCTTCACTGCTGTATTCATGGTCTCCCGTTACGAAAACCACCAGTGGCTGCTTCCTTTTTGAGGAAGACTGGGCAAAGAGCTGGCTGGTGCACGTCATGCCGACGGTTACCAGGACCAACAAACAAATGCAAATATGTTTCATCTAAAAAATAATTTAAGAATGACCGTTTTAGCTACAATGCTGATCGTATTAAAAAGTGATGGCCATAGTTGAGCAATTATTATAGCAATGCCTGACGATTATATATACTGTTCGGTGCTGGTGTATTACCTGTCAGTACAGCTACTACATTGTTGATTGTGAGTAAGCATATTTTCTGATAGGTAGTTGCTGTAAGGCTGCCCGAATGCGGTGTAATGATGGCACGTGGATGATGTACAATCTCAAGACCCGGCACCGGTGGCTCTTCTGGCAGTACATCCGCGGCAAAGCCTGAGATGGTTTGTAAATTCAATGCCTGTAGTAATGCTGCATGATCAATGAGTGCGCCCCTGGCTGTATTGATTAATAGTGATCCTTTCTTCATTACATCCAGTTGTGCTGCTCCTATGATTTTATCTGTTTCTTTAGTTAAAGGGAGATGAAGACTGATAACATCTGCGTATCCAAGTATATCTTCCATCCCCATGTATTTGTAAGGCAGCTGCTGCTGCGCAGATTTTCCCCAGTATACTACCTCCATTCCAAAAGCTTCTCCCAGGCGGGCTACACGGGTTCCTATATTTCCCATGCCCAATATGCCGAGTACCTTGCCGTCCAGTTCATCACCAGTGTATTGACTGCGCCAATTCCAGTTGTCCTGCTTCACTTGTGAAACCGATTCATACATATTTCGCATCAGCATCAGCAGGAGGGTCAGCGTATGTTCGGCAATAGTAGCGGCATTACTGCCTGGTGCATTGATCACCAGGATCTTTCTGGCCGTTGCTGCTGCAACATCTACATTGTCCAGTCCTACGCCGCATCTGGCTACCACCTGCAAATGCGGACAGGCAGCTATCAGCGGTTCATTGATCAGTCCTTTTCCCCGGGTAATGATGGCATGAATGTCTGTGTTGGTCAGGACTTCCTGCAGGCTCCGTTCATCATATCCTGTGAATACATTCACCTGCTCCTGCAGCACCGCTAATGCTTTGTCTGCAATGGTTTCAAGCAGCAGTACGTTTTTTTTCATCGGCTATTTATGATATAAAGTGGCATCATCAGATTGGTACCCTCTGAAGTCGTTTCTGTTGGATACATACAATCCTTCTTCATAAAGTTCATCTGTAAATATCCGGGGATCGATTTCAGCATCCGGTGTAGAAGATATTTCCACCAGGTTGCCGGCAGGATCACGCACAAACATCTGCATGGCGCCATCAGGCAGTTTTCTCACCTTCCCCCAGGGCTGGATGTCAATTATATTGAGTTCTTTCATGCGGAAGAAAAGACTATTAAAATCATCTACCTGTACGCAGATATGTCCACGAAAGGATGTTTTGTCTTCCCATTCGGAAATATGTAATTGCTCGTGTTCATTGAATTTGAAAAACATTACAGGATAATCAAACCGGAAGGAGGCAAGCGGCTCCAGACCCAATTCATGCTGATAGAAATTACCTGCTTTTTCCAGGTTGTCTACAATCAGTGTTACGTGATTAATTTTAAGTGCTCTGGCCATGAATAGTTTTTTACAATGTCACTTCTAAACATTTTGTTGATATTCCCGTACAAAATCCCAGTCTGGCGCTACTCCTAATCCTGGTGCTGTGGGCGCCCCGATCATCCCATCTGTCACGGTAATGTGTTCCTTTACCAACTCATACATCATCGGATTGCCACCTAATGAAAATTCAATAATAGTAGCTGCTGGTGATGTAAATGCTACATTCAATCCAGCCATAAAAGAAAAGGCAGAACCCCAGCAATGTGGCGCCAGCTCCAGTTGATGTACGCTGGCCAGGTGTGCCACGCGCATTGTTTCCGATATGCCGCCAATGATGGCTGCATCTGGTTGTATGACATCAATGGCTCTGATATCCAGCAATTCCTGGATATCAAAACTGGTGTATTCACTTTCACCTGCTGCGATGGGAATATGTGTAGAAGCCCGCACTTCTGCCGTTCCCCGTTTATTATCGGGACTGATGGGCTCCTCAAACCAGTACAGGTTGCAATCTTCCACGCCCTTGCAAAATTGTTTAGCCTCCGGAACACTAAAGGTGCCATGTGCATCGACCATCAGTTTGATATCGGGTCCTAAAGCGGCTCTCGCGGCTTTTACTCTGTTGATGCTATTTTGTACGGTCTTGTCCATCACGCCTACACGCATTTTCACACTCCTGAATCCTTTGTCTACATAACCGGCTAATTGCGCGCCAATGTGCTTTTCATCGGCCCAGCCTCCGCTGGCATATGCCGGCATTTTATCGCGGCAGGCGCCACCGAGTAAGTCCATCACCGGCACTTGCAGCATTTTCCCTTTTAAATCCCACAGGGCGGTATCAATACCGCTCATCGCAGATACGGTGAGTCCCCTTCTACCCAGGATAGGGAATTTCCGCCCCCTCGACAAAGCATAGTGATCGCGGGTGCCATTATACATTTCTTCCCAGTGACGGGTAATATCTTTGACATCCTTACCTATTAAACCTGGTTTCAGTTCATTTTCAATACAATTTACAATGGAGGCACATACCCCCGAAGATCCAACTGCTGCCTTGGCTTCTCCAAATCCCTGCAAACCATTTTCTGTGGTAATTACAACAAGCGTCATATCAAAATTGGCCAATAGTCCATAGTCTGAAGTATGTTGTTTTTCTTTAGGAACAGGACAACGCAACCAAAATGCTTCTACATTAGCTATTTTCATCTGTTAGCAGTTGATTCTTTAGATAAGTTTTGATAAAGTATTAAATGATTGGGTGGTCAGCATGGTATAAAATTCATCCGTTACGGAAGTGCTGCCATGGTCCTGTAGAAATTTCTCCTGTTCCGCTGAAAGGTCCTCCGGATTTTCATCAATGGCATCCGGATAAGGGTTGGCCGGTGTACGATCCAGTGGGGCACAGAATTCCACAGAAAGCACGTCATTATAGTTCACTTCTTTCAGGGTATCTATGATCTTCTTCCAGTTAAGGTTGCCCATTCCTGGCGCCATTCTGTTGTTATCTGCCACATGAAAACCAGTCAGTTTTCCCTGGGATTTTCGGATGGCGTCAAACATGTTTGTTTCCTCGATATTCATATGAAACGTATCCAGGCAAACACCACACCTGGGTCCGACAGCCGCCGCCAATGCCAGTGCCTGATCCGCGTTGTTGATAAAATAGGTTTCAAATCTGTTGATAGGTTCAATGCCTATCAATATGCCTGCCGCCTCGCTATAGTCGTAAATTTCTTTCATGGAGTTAACCGCCCATTCCCATTCTTCATCGGGCCTTCCATCGGGCACAATTTTTCCGACGGTGCCGGGCACAACAGATACCATATGCCCCTCCAGCTCCTTCACCATTTTTATGACGTCTTTTACATATTGCACGGATTTTGCCCGTTGGGCTTCATTTTTCGCAAGGAGGTTGCGATCGCCCAGCATTAGTGTTACGCTCCCCCAGCAGGACAATCCATGATCCTTCAGTAATTTTCTGACACTTTTCGTGTCATACTGTTCAGGGCTTCCTGCAATTTCAAGTTTCGTATATCCCAATGCAGCTATTCGCCGTATGGTGGTGG
Source organism: Chitinophaga sp. 05T412 (assembly GCF_056396465.1). Taxonomy (NCBI): domain Bacteria; kingdom Pseudomonadati; phylum Bacteroidota; class Chitinophagia; order Chitinophagales; family Chitinophagaceae; genus Chitinophaga; species Chitinophaga sp. 05T412. The sequence goes on along the minus strand of NZ_JBFTLN010000001.1, from coordinate 418,379 downwards.
CTATTGTTTCGGAGCGCATCCAATTGTGTATCCCCAGTTCCATAACGCTTTAATATGTAAAGGTGATTTAATATCTCGCAGGCGCCTGTTAGTAACTGTGCTACCAGTACAGGATTTCATTACGGGAACCTTTGTAGAAAGTCTTTGTCTTACAAACTTATTCAGACTTCCGGTGAAAAAAAAGTACTTCATTTGCAATAAATCGATACAATATTTATCTTATTGCTGGATTTTGGGTGTCCGGGAATAAATAGTGTATTAAAAAAGACGTCATGAAAGTTGCTTATCGACATATATCTACACCGGAAGATGCCAGTTTTGTAATTAAAGAGTTTCGTCAGCCGCGTTTTACTAATACTTTTCATTTTCATTACGGGCACGAATTAATCTTGATTGTAAAAAGTGCCGGAAAAGTATACGCAGGTAATAAGGTCATGAATTACCGGGAAGGAGAGATTTATATGTTCGGTCCGGGATTGGTGCATTGCTTCTGCAATGATAATACGCCTGCCGACAGCGATGAAGTAGCTCATGCTATCATTATACAGTTTACCGCTGATTTCATGGGTAAAGAATTTTTTGATAAGCTGGAATTAAGAAAGATAAAAGAATTGATGCAGTTATCTGAATATGGAATAAAATTCCAGCAGGTATCATCTTCCGTCAATCACCTGTTCTTTCAATTGCAGGCTAATCAGCAAATGAAAAACCTGGTGATACTCTTACAGATTCTGGATGAACTATCGCTGCGAAACAGAGAAAGTGTGATGCTGTTAACAGATGATCCCAGAAAGGTGCACTATAAGGAAGCTGATTCGAAGAAGTTAGAATCTATCTTTAAATATGTACTGGAGAACTACCATAATGAGGTAGATAGCAAATCAGCCGCTTCTCTGGCCTGCATGAATGAGGCCGCATTTTGCCGTTATTTTAAAAGAAGAACCAATAAGACATTCTCCCAATTTGTAAATGAAACAAGGATTAGTCATGCTACCCAGTTGTTAATAGGTACAGATAACGGGATCTCTGAAATATGCTATGCGTGTGGGTTTGATAACATATCCTACTTTAACAGACAATTTAAAATTTATCAGGGAAAGTCACCCAGGGAATACCGTAAGGATTTAATGGAAAGTAATGTCAGTTCTCCCAGTTTTCGGCCTACGGGAGAATAGTGCTTTGATAGGGGGCGCCTGCTTATTATCCGGTATCAATTTTTGAAAAAAAGGCAAATGAAGAAGTGCCTGTAGATCGTTTTAATAGCTACTTCAGGAGTGGAAACCAGCATTTTATTTATTATGTTTGTACAAAAAAAAGGAGTGCAAATTTGGACCATTTGTCAGATCAGGAACTTGTACATTTGTTAAAACAAGGGAGCGAGGAGGCTTTCAGATGGATCTATGAAAAGTATTGGAGTATACTTTATGGCAGGGCATATAGAAAGCTCGGCAATCTGGAAGAGATTAATGATATTTTGCAGGAAATATTTTTGCACTGCTGGAAGCATAGAGAAACGCTTGTCATTGAAACCAATTTTGCCAACTATTTTTTGACCGCTCTTAACTACAAAATAATCGACTTTTACCGTTCCATGGAGGTGAGACGAAATTTCTATAATCAGCACCTGCTCAATACGGATGGTAGACATGGTGGTGTAATGGATACCGTCAATTACCGGGATCTGGAACGGATTGTCCGGCAGGAAATAGCCCTCATGCCCAAAAGAATGCAGCAGATTTTTCTGCTAAGCCGTGATGAGCGTCTGCAATCAGCGGCTATTGCAAAACAGTTATCCTTATCCGATCAAAGTGTGCGCAATCAGATCAGCGCGGCCATCCATCGACTCCGCAACCGGGTGGGGGAGCTTCTTTCCTTCTAACTTTTTTTATTCCCGCTTAGGTACAAACGCGATGCTGATCCGACTCTACTATCTATATGGCAGATAATCCATTATTTAGTCCGGAAGAGATCCGGGTATTATTGTTAAAGTACGATCGAAACGAATGCACGGCCGCAGAGCTGGCGCAAATCATGGCGTGGTATGAACAATTGGATCTTTCCGAAGTGAGTCAGGCGCCCGTTCCCGATACTGTAGAGGCAATGCAGGCAAGGGATGCGCTATGGCAAATGATTGATAAGGAGATACAACCGTTAAAAACGGCCTCCGTTATACGTCTGCCTTTATACAGACGTGCAATGCGAGTGGCCGCCGCGGTGGTTTTATTTGCTTTAGGGACTGCTGCATGGTGGCTATTTTGGCCGGCTACCTCTCACGAACTGGTGGCACATAATGGGAATCTGGTGCATAGCCGGTTGGCAGATGGTACGGAGGTATGGCTAAATGCCGGCAGCAGGCTCACATATAACTCGCTGTCTCAATCGCGCACCCGGGAGGTAACCCTTGAGGGAGAAGCCTACTTTGATGTCACACATGATGAACAACGTCCTTTTATTATTCATACCAATCTGGCGGATGTAAAAGTGTTGGGCACCGCGTTTAATGTGCGGGCTTATAAAAGAGATAGTGTAACAGAGATGCTGCTGGTAAGTGGCTCCATTGCTGTTACCATCAAAAAAGAGGGGCGGGAAATATTGCTTCGGGAGCCCAGGCAAAAAATAACAGTCAGGCAGCCAGCCGCTATGGTGCCGGACAACGAAATTGTACGGGTAAGTCAGGCTTTCTCTTCACCTGATGTGGATAGTGTAATCACAGAAACACTATGGCGTAGCAATAAGCTGGTATTCAACCATGAAACATTTGGAGAAGTAGCCTCCCGGATAGAACGATGCTACAATGTGAAAATACATTTCAGAGATGAAAATGTAAAGCAGTTACGGTTCACGGCTGTTTTCGATAAGGAAACGATTAGTCAAACAATGTCGGCATTACGTATGTCCGCCCCATTTCAGTATTACATCAGTGACAATGATATTTTTATCAACCAGTAAACAATGCACATGAAAAAAACAACTTAGCTGTAAATCACTTTATGAAAAAAGGGAAATGCGCTAACATTTCCCCTAAAAACTGACCAACAATTGCAGGCACCGTGTGTAAAGCGGGTACCTGTGTTTTTATTTATTGATCAATAATCAAAGTTATGAAAAAAGATGAGAGTTTTTTTCATTGGGGAACATATGTCCCAATAGTACCGAAACAAGCATTCTTCGTTATGAAATTATCCTTTTTCCTGTTGCTGGCAGGCTGTTTACAAGTATCCGCCAAAGGCTATTCGCAGCTCAACAAAGTAACTGTCCACGTTGAGCAGGTGAGTCTTATGAAGCTACTCAAAATAGTGGAGAAAAAGGCCAACTGCCGCTTTGTTTACAATGACGATGCCATTTCTCCCTATGGAAAAGTTTCAGTGCAGGTTACTGAGGCGCCGGTAGAGGACTTATTGAAACAGGCTTTGGCTAATACCGATCTCCATTTTCGCTTGCTAAAAAGCGACCTTTTTGTAATTGCACCCAATGATTTGAACATAGCGGATATCTCCGTAAATGGAAAGGTGACAGACAAAAATGGTGTACCACTGGTGGGCGTGAGCGTAAGAGTGGATAAGACGCAGAAAGGGACTATTACCAATGCCAACGGTGAATTTACGCTGGAAGTCCCTGGTACCGGTAATCTGGTATTCACTTATATGGGCTATCTGGAGCAATTGGTTCCCATTAATAGTAATACTTCGATCAATATCATTTTGCAGGAAGATCCCAAGGGGCTGAATGAAGTGGTGGTAGTGGGATATGGTACCCAGAAAAAAGTAAGTCTTACTGGCTCTGTTGCCACTATCAGTGGTAAGGATATGCGTCAGATGCCTACCGCTAATCTTTCCAATTCACTGGTAGGACGCGCGCCCGGCATCATTGCCGTACAAAGAAGTGGTGAACCCGGAAACGATCAGTCCAATATCAGTATCAGAGGTAAAAGTACCTTTGGAGACAATTCGATGTTAGTGATCGTTGATGGTATTCCACGTGCCTATGAGCAGCTAAACCCGGGAGATATTGAAACTGTGACGGTATTGAAAGACGCTTCCGCTGCGGCCATTTACGGCGCCCGTGCGGCCAACGGCGTATTGCTGGTCACTACCAAACGTGGTAGTAAAGGCGTACCTACTATTTCTTACAATGGTTTTGCCGGATTCCAGCAACCAACACGCTATCCCAAATTATTGAACAGCACCGAATATATGCAGATGTATAACGATGGATTGCGTTCCAATGGACAGCAACCACTTTATTCCGAAGCAGACATTGCTACCGTGCGCGACAACCCTGACCCTTTGCGCAATTTGGCAAATACCGACTGGTGGAAGGAAACTAACGCCAAATCGGCCATGCAAACGCAACACGATCTGAGTGTGAGTGGTGGAGGTGAAAAAGCCCGCTATTTTGTGTCCCTGGGATTCCTGGACCAGGATGGCTTGTTCAAATCAAGTAATTTTAAGCGCTATAATTTCCGCTCCAATTTAGATGCTAACATCGGGCGTCGCCTGAATGTGAGTGTGGATCTGGCCGGACGCTTTGAGAATCGCCAGGCACCGGGAGTGGCTACCAACAGTATTTTTAATTCCATTCTCCGCGCCAAACCGATGGACCCCGCTTTCTATCCCAATGGATTGCCCGGTGGATCTACCGGTGGTGTTAATGCTACGCTGGATGCACTGTCAAGCGGTTATCGTAATGAACAATGGAATATTTTTCAAAGTAACCTATCGCTTAAATATGACGTACCAGGCATAAGTGGCCTTACCATAAAAGGGGTGGCAGCCTTTGATAAAAGCTACAGGTTCACCAAAAACTTCCTCACACCTTATGACTATTATAAATACAATGCCACCAGCAAGGACTACGATAAGATAACACAATCGGGCAGTATTAGCCTTAAGCAGGAAGATGAACAACGTCTGGGCATTACCACGCAGGCTATTGTGAATTATGTACAAACTTTTGGTCTGCATAATGTGGACGCTACATTTGTTTGGGAGAACTATAAGTATAATTCGGATGTGTTTTCGGCTTACCGCGAGCAGTACACCAGTGCGCTCCTGGACCAGCTATTTGCAGGTTCGCAGAACGGTTTGAATAATGATGGTACGGCGAGCATTGATGGCCGTAGCGGGGTTGCGGGACGTATTAACTATGGGTGGATGCATAAGTATCTGCTGACTGCCACTTTCCGCTACGATGGGTCAATTAATTTCCCAAAGAATAAACGTTGGGGCTTTTTCCCTGGCATTTCTGCAGGCTGGGTAGTTTCTGAAGAAAATTTCTTTAAAGACCATATCCGGGCGATGGAGTACCTGAAACTGAAAGCATCGTACGGGCAACTTGGTAACGACCGTGTTGGGATGTTCCAATATATGCCCTCCTACTATTTAGGTAATGGCAAGAATGATAATGGTCAGGACATAACCTCTACCTACATCATAGATGGCAAAGCGGTAAGTGGCATTTTTACTACCGGTTATCCAAATGCTAATATTACCTGGGAAACAGCTACTACCAATGATTTTGGCGTAGAAGCCTCACTCTGGAACAGGGCATTGACGATTGATGCCGGCTATTTCTACAAACGCACGAAAAATATTCTCCTACCCCGCAAAGATGCGGTACCGGGCACTTTCGGTGAAAAATTGCCTGATCAGAATATCGGTATTGTAGATAATCGCGGCTTTGAGCTGGAGCTGGGACACGAAAGTAAAATAGGACAGGTGAACTTCAATGCGAAAGGCACATTCACGGCCGTGCGTAGCAAGATCATTTATATGGATGAAGCTGCGAACATTCTGCCTGCCTTGCGTAAAACCGGTCGGCCGTTTGATCAATATACCGGACTTAAAGCTATTGGCATCTTCCAAAGTCAGGATGAGATCTCAAAATCACCCGTACAGCAATTTGGCCAGGTTAAACCCGGTGATATCAAATATGCCGATATCGATGGCAATGGAAAAGTGGATGACAACGACCGTGTAGCCATCGGCAAAAGCCAGATACCTGAGTTGATCTACGGGTTGAATCTGGGCTTTAGCTGGAAGGGTTTTGATGGTAGCATGTTATGGCAGGGCGCTGCAAATTTCAATACTTATCTGAGCCCGGAACTATCAGTGCCGTTCTTCAACGGTGCTAATTCACCCAAATCCCTGCTGGATTACTGGACGCCTGAAAATACCAATGCCAAATATCCACGTCCCGTGCCTGGAGGAAATGCAAATAACCGCAAGGTTTCTTCTTTCTGGCTCCGCGATGCCAGCTATATCAAATTGAAGAACATTGTACTGGGTTACTCTCTGCCTGATGGCCTGCTCAAACGTGCCCGTTTGCAACAAATACGGGTTTATGTGGCAGCAGCCAACCTGTTGACCATTTCCAGGCTGAAAGATATTGATCCGGAAATTCCGTCTGATATCAGAGGTTATTACCCGCAGCAGCGAAGCGTAAACTTCGGTATTAACCTGACCCTGTAAACCAATTGTGCAACCGAAAATTTTTATCATGAAAAAGTACTTTTTACCATATATCATCTGTTGCTTAACAATATTGGGACTTCCTGCATGCAGTAAGCTGGACCAGACACCAGTAGACCGGCTTTCCGACGAAACCATATGGAAAGACCCGAAGCTCATTCAACTGTATGTGGCAGATATTTATGCCAACCTGGGTATTGGCTTTGACCTTCTTTCCGATGACACGTCTCCGCTGGCCTGTATCACAGATGAAGCCCGGGGTAGTTATTCCTGGCTGGGAGCTAACACCAATGTTATCAACGGCGCCTTTACTTCAGTAGATGCACCGCTAAATAACTGGACGAATGCTTACAAAAGTATACGGAAGGCGAATATCTTCTTTAAGAAAATAGTGGATGCAAAGATGCCGGATGCCGATAAAAATAACCTGATTGGCCAGGTGAAATTTCTTAGAGCGTTTTATTACTTTGAACTGGTAAAACGCTTTGGTGGAGTACCGCTTATTACCGAACCACAGGTGCTTGAAAGTGATCTGATGGTAAAGCGTGCCACTGAAGCAGATACCTACACTTTCATCACGAAAGAGCTGGAAGATGCCGCGAATCTTCTTCCAGCAAGTGCACCCGGTGGCCTGGCATCCAAATGGGCTGCCAAAGCCTTACAGGGCAGGGTGCTGCTTTATGCGCAACAATGGGCGGCCGCAGCTGCTGCTTCATTGGAAGTGATAGAAAAAGGTGGTTATAATTTGTCCAACGACTATGCCGGCCTTTTCACTACCAAACAACATCCCTCCGAAGAAAGCATATTCGAGATCCAATATCTTGATCCTGCCCGCACCTCTTCTTACGATGGAATCAACGTACCCTATTTCGATAATCCCGGAAACTATACCAGCTGTACATTGCCTACGCAGGAAATGGTAGACGATTACGAAATGCAGGCTACTGGTTTGGCGATCAACGCACCCGGTTCCGGTTATCATGCAGATAATCCATATCAGGGCCGTGATCCCCGCTTTTATGCCAGCATTCTTTTTGAAGGCGCCAGCTGGAAGGGACGTACCATTCAGACCCGTGTGGATGGTACAGATGGTATCGTAGACCGCAACTCCAACGAAGACCGCACCAAAACCGGTTATTATGTGCGTAAATACCTGGATGAGAAACTACCACTGGAAAAAATATTTAATAGTACGCAAAGCTGGGTAGAATTGCGGTTGGCGGAAGTGATGCTGAATTATGCAGAAGCGGTTAATGAGGCTGAAGGCCCGGCAAAAGCCAAAACCTATATCGATAAGATACGGCAACGCGCCGGCATGCCAGTTACCCGTGATGGATTAAGCAAGGAAGATATGCGCAATCTGATCCGCCATGAAAGAAAAATTGAGCTGGCCTTTGAAAACCATCGTTACTGGGATCTCCGCCGTTGGCGCATTGCAAAAGATGTGCTGAATGGGAAAACATTCCATGGCATGAAGATCACCCTGAACAATGGGGTCTATAAATATGAACGGGTGGAAGCCGACCTGGGAGCTTCGTCCCCCAGAGTATTTACGGATAAATACTATTATCTTCCTATACCTAAAGGGGAAATAGAAAAAAATCCGAACCTTGAACAAAATAAAGACTGGAACTAGAGGTGAATGGAGGCTATTAATAGTGCAGCCATCAGATGAATGTTGCTGATAGGATATATCGCCACTCATTGCTCATCTTCTATCCTTCATCCGTGCAGGCTTTGTTGGTGGTGGGCTATACTGCCTACACCGCCTGCACGGAATGAGGGAATACGTTATGTTTTTTTAGATACACTTTCATTATGAAATACTTGTTATCGTTATTTTTTTTGCTTTCTGCGCCTGCTTGTTTGTTAATGGCACAAAAAAAAATTTCAAATGTAGCACCATTTGTCATCCCGGGATTACAGGAATGGGAGGGTGGTTCGGGGTATTACACCATTCGGCGTAACAGTGCTATTGTTGTAGAACCGGCTGCTGCCGACAGTTTTTTATCTGCCGCCCGCATATTGCAGGAAGATCTCCGGCAATGGATACCAGGACCCGCACTTCAGGTGAAGATCGGGAAACCCGGTCCCGGTGATATTTTTCTCCGGCGGCAGGCACCTGATACTTCCCTGGGACAGGAAGGTTATTTATTAAATGTGCAGGGAAATTCTTTGGAGATTTCGGCCTGTTGTTCGCGCGGCGTATTCTGGGGTACGCGAACATTGCTGCAGGTGCTGGAGCAGGACTCTCTTCACCGCCGTTTTCCCTGCGGAACAGCAAAGGACTATCCCCGTTATGCCATCCGTGGTTTTGTGCTTGATGATGGAAGAAAGTTCTTCAGCCTCGACTTTCTACGGAAGTACATAAAGCTGATGGCTTACTATAAAATGAATGACTTCCACATTCATCTCAATGATAATGGATTTAAGAAGCATTTCAACAACAACTGGGACAGTACCTATGCCGCCTTCCGCCTGCAAAGTGATACTTATCCGGAGCTGACGTCAAAGGATGGTGCTTATACCAAGCAGGAGTTCAAAGACCTGCAGGCATTGGCACGCAGTTATGGTGTGAACATTGTTCCCGAAATAGATGTGCCTGCGCATTCCCTGGCCTTCTCCCGTTTGAGGCCGGAGATTGGCAGTAAAAAATATGGCATGGATCATCTGGATCTGGATAATCCGGTTACTTACCAGGTGATCGACAGCATATTTGCAGAATACCTCTCAGGGCCCGATCCTGTATTTTCAGGGCCAGAAGTGCATATAGGAACAGATGAATATGCCAAAGAAGCAGCAGAGGCATTTCGTGCCTTTACAGATCATTACATTCGCCTCGTGGAGCATTACGGCAAAAAAGTACGTGTATGGGGCGCGCTTACCCATGCAAAAGGCAAGACGCCTGTTAAAGCTGAAGGGGTAACCATGAACCTTTGGTACAACGGCTATGCAGATCCCGAAGCCATGAAGAAGCTGGGATATGATCTTATCTCCACACCTGATGGCTGGTTGTACATCGTTCCGGCAGCGGGGTATTATTATGATTACCTGAATCTGCCTCATCTGTTTGAGAAATGGGAGCCGGTACAGGTGGGCGATGTGCGCTTTGCACCCGGTGATCCGCAACTGAAAGGCGGTTCCTTCGCTGTATGGAATGACGTAGTGGGTAATGGTATTACAGAGAAAGATGTGAACGATCGCGTATTTCCTGCTATGCAGGTGCTTTCACAGAAGATGTGGCGCGGCACTGATTCTGCTATCACCTATCTCAAATTTGCAGCGCAGGCCAAACAAATCGGGGAGTCACCTGGGCTTAATATGCGTGGGAAATATCCGTCAAAGAATGGTGTGGTGTTGCATTATGATTTTGGCCGACAGAAAAATATTCGGCAGCAGACTAAAAAACAACTGCATGTTGATATCACAAAAGAGGGACTGCAGCTGGCCGGTGGAAAAAGTTATTGGGCAACCACCATTCCTGAAATCGGTTACGATTATGCAGTGACCTTTACCGTGAAACCAGACCGGGATAATGGTGCTAATGCCGTATTATTCAGCTCTCCCAACGCAGTTGTTAAATTGCAGCAGCAACAAACAGGCAAGCTGGGTTTTTCCCGGGAAGGTTATGATTATTGGTTTGACTATAAGGTGCCTGTTGAACAGTGGACAACCGTTACGATACAGGGAGATCATAAAAGTACCAGTCTCCTTGTAAACGGTAAACTTATTCAGCAGCTGGAAGGACAATACATGTACTTTCCTGGTACCAAAGATTCAGCTGCCAGGGTGCAGACGTTGTTTTTTCCTTTGCAATATATTGGTGATACAGTGCATAGCTTCAAAGGATATATACGGGACTTAAAAGTATTGGATGCAAAGCTGCCGGTTAAATAAACAACGGGGCAGATAAACCTTTTACTGGTGGATGACGAGGAAGAGATACCTGATTTCCTGTAACAGATACGTGAAGATGAATACACTGTTTTCAGGTCATCTTTCTCGTGGTTCACTATTTTCGATTTTATGATTATCTGGCAACAGTGTTCCACTATGAGCATATGCACTTAGTTTGTCGCATCGTTTAATACGGTAGTATTTGCGGGGAAAAGGTTACCCTAAAATTGATTGCGTGATGGTGTTGCTGATGCGGGGTGAAATTATTTCAGTGGGAGATTTTATTTGTGCTGGTAAGCTACAAAACTGAAAATAAAAAAGTGGGCAGGATAGGATTCGAACCTATGAAGACGTAGTCAGCGGATTTACAGTCCGCCCCATTTGGCCGCTCTGGAACCTGCCCGCACTCATTTCAAAGAAAAAGGAATAGACCTTTGTCTATTCCTTTTTTAGTCCTTGCGGACCGGACGGGACTCGAACCCGCGACCTCCGCCGTGACAGGGCGGCATTCTAACCAACTGAACTACCGATCCTTACTACAGATAAGCCTTTCAGCCTTTCCGTATCCCCCGTTTGGGGTTGCAAATATATAAATATTAATTCCAAATAACCAAATATTTCTATTTTTTATGTTCCAGTAATGCCAGCCGCGCATAGTGATCTGCCAACCGGGTAGTTTCCGGTAACCGGTACTGGGTGCACATTTGGAGCACTATGTTGGTAGCTGTGGAAAGAGAAATTTTATGTCCCACAGAAACAAAAACCGGATTGATATCCTCCTGTGTTCTCAATGCATTTCCAATTTGTTCCGGGTCCATCAGCGGGGCAATACTTCCCCGGGCAGCGCCCAGATCCTGGTATTCACCGCAGAGTTTTGTTTTGCCGCAACCTATCACCGGCTTATCCAATGTTACGCCGAAATGGGCTGCCAGACCAAATCTACGTTGATGTGCAATCCCCTGGCCATCACAAATGACCAGGTCGGGTGGTACCGGTAATTTTTCGTAGGCACGTAACAGTGAGGGCATCTCTCTAAAGGAAAATAATCCAGGGATATAGGGAAAAGTAACCTCCATACAATGAGAAGCGACCGCTATTACCCGTAAAGTAACATAATCCAGCAGCACAATACTGCCGGCAATCAGGTTGGAATCTTTGTCGTATTCTACATCGGCGCCGGCAATAATTTTTATCGGATCAGGTAATACATCTGTCGTGATCACTTGTGATCGCAATTCTTCCTGTATCGCTATGGCTGCATCTTCTGTAAGCATTTCCCGAATGGTTTAGGATAGACAGCAAAGCTAGCAGAAATTATTATAGTTTGCCGTGTGCGTTGAAAGCTTATATTTGATAACGAATGAAAATCCCCATTTTTTATGGAACCTGTAACTGCCAACCGGCTTCAACAAATTCCAGCGTTGAAGGAGGTACCATTGGAACAACTGGACTGGCTACTGCAACAGTCTACCGAACGACTCATACCAGAAGGAGAGCTGATGTTCAAAGCCGGTGATCCGGTGGTTTCCACTAACATTGTGATTCAGGGAAAGGTGCGTATTTCCGCTACCATTAACGGACATTATCGGGAGCTGGCGGAGTTGAATGAAGACGCTATCACGGGATGGCTGCCTTTTTCGCGTGTCAAAAACGCATTGGGAACAGGCATGTGTTTGAAGGAAACACGTGTCATTTCCTGTCATGCAGATATCCTCAGAAAAAATATAGAACAGCATTATGAGCTCACAGAAGCGCTGGTACATATTATGACCAGCCGTGTGAGAGACAATACTTCTTTCCAGCAGCAGAATGAAAAAATGATGGCGCTGGGAAAATTGTCTGCCGGCCTGGCCCATGAATTAAACAACCCGGTAGCGGCCATTACACGCGGTGCGGCGGGCTTATGTGATAATATCACGCATCTCCCGGAGATATTCAGAGATATGGCCGCCATTTGCCTGTCGGAAGAAGAGGCGGGCATATTGGTGGAGCGGGTGCTGGAGATGCGGGAATGCCGGCCGGAAAAGGCATTGGGCATGCTGGAATTATCCGATAAAACAGCCGCACTGGAAGATTGGCTCGAAAGTAAAAACATCCCGCAACTGGAGATCGCAGAAGTATTAGTGGAGTATAACCAGGATACCGACACATTGGAAAAGTTCAGTGAACAATTTCCTGCGCGGCAGCTGCCAGTGATATTCAACTGGCTGCAAAGCTCACTGGTGGCTTATCGCATGATCCACGACCTGCAACTATCTGCCAAAAGAATAGCCGACCTGGTTACTTCTGTAAAAAGTTATACTTACATGGACCAGGAGCCGGATAAACAATTTATCGATATCCACACCGGCATACGTAATACGCTGGCCATGCTGAACTTTAGAATACGTAAGGGAAATATTGACCTGGTGGAAAATTACGATACTACTTTGCCCAAAATAAAAGCCCTGCCCGGAGAACTGAATCAGGTATGGACTAACCTCGTGGATAATGCCATTGATGCCATGGAAGCCGGAAAGAAAGGGAGCCTGGAAATAGCCACCACGCAGGATCGGCAGTATGTGCATGTAACAGTTACCGACAATGGTCCGGGTATTCCATCCGATATTCAAACAAGAATATTCGAACCATTTTTTACAACGAAAGAAATAGGGAAAGGCACCGGCCTTGGACTGGATGTAGTGATGCAGATTGTAAAACGGCATAACGGCATGGTGAAGTCCACGTCTGCTCCGGGAAAAACCACTTTCACTGTTTCCTTTCCCATAGAAAATAATTAATTTAGAAGATATGAGTTTGCCTATAATATTTGCTATTGACGATGATCGACAGGTGCTGAATGCTATTACCCAGGACCTGAAAACCTACTACAGAAAATCTTATCGTATTTTAAGTACGCTATCTGCGGAAGAAGCGTTGAAAAGCCTGGTGGAGCTGAAGAACCGGAATGAAACAGTCGCCCTGTTTATTTCCGATCAGCGGATGCCGGAAATGGAAGGCGTGGATTTTTTACAGCAGGCCATCGCTATTTATCCTGCTGCCAAAAGAGTATTGCTTACTGCTTATTCTGATACCAGTGCTGCGATTAAAGCGATTAATGAATTAAGATTAGATTATTACCTGATGAAGCCATGGGACCCACCGGAAGAAAAATTATACCCGGTGATCAACGATTTGCTGGACGACTGGCAAAGTACCTACCGGCCGGAGTTTCAGGGTATTAAAGTGATTGGACATCCGTATTCCTCTAAAGCATATCATATCAAAGAATTCCTGGCCAGCAACCTGATACCTTATCAATCTATTGATGCCAGCGGCGAAGATGGGAAGGTGTTGATGGACATCAATCAGCTGGATAATGCGGCTTTGCCCGTGGTGATTTTCGAAAATGGTGAAGTAGTATCCTGCCCGGGGATCATTGACATTGCCACCAGAACGGGTTTGAATCCTACGGTAAAAAACGAAATTTACGATGTGGTGATTATTGGCGCAGGACCTGCAGGGCTGGCGGCCTCCGTGTATGGGGCTTCGGAAGGATTAAAAACCTTGTTGATTGAACGGCATGCACCGGGCGGACAGGCAGGTACCAGTTCGCGGATAGAAAACTACCTGGGCTTTCCTGCAGGGCTAAGTGGGGCAGAGCTGACCCGTCGTGCTATTACTCAGGCTACGCGGTTTGGAACGGAGTTTTTATCGCCCCAGTCGGTGAAGGAAATTAAGCTGAAAGCGGATTATAAAATTGTTTGCCTGGAAAGTGGTTCGGAGATCAATACCCGTGCGGTGGTGATTACCACCGGTGTTGATTATCGTAAACTGGAAACAGCCGGCATAGAGCAATTTACAGGTGCCGGCGTTTATTATGGTGCGGCGATGACAGAAGCGGCGGCGTGCAAGGCGAAAAGCGTGTATATTCTTGGTGGAGGTAATTCTGCGGGGCAGGCGGCAGTATATCTTTCCCGGTTTGCGAAAGAGGTGTTTATTGTGATTCGTAAAAGTGATCTCACGGCTACGATGTCGTCTTACCTGATTGATCAGATCAGCGAAATACCTAATATTGTTATCCTGAGTAACACAGAGATTGTGGAGGCTACCGGTACCGAGCGACTGGAGGGATTGAAGATAGAAAACCTGCCAACCAAAGAAGTGAAAGCGGTGGTAGCAGATGCGTTGTATATATTTATTGGTGCAAAACCTTATACGGAGTGGCTGGGCGATTTGATTATCAAAGATGAAAAAGGTTTTGTGCAAACTGGCCGGGAAATGAAATCATTTGAATATTTCGGTAAGTTATGGAAGTTGGATAGAGAACCGTATCTGCTGGAAACCAGCTGTCCTGGTATATTTGCTGCCGGTGATGTACGTTCCGGCGCCATGAGCCGGGTGGCCTCTGCGGTGGGAGAGGGTTCTATGAGTATCAGTATGGTACATAAATATTTAGCGGAAGTATAAATCGTTTTTTATGGCTGTATGTTCACATCTTGCCGCTATTACGGCGGTTAAAATCGGTGAAGATTACGTATGCGAAGAATGCATCAAGCATGGTGGGGAATGGGTGCATTTGCGCACTTGTCAAACCTGTGGTGTTACATTATGTTGCGACGACTCTCCCTCCACGCATATGACAAAACATCATCATGCCACGGGACACCCGGTGGTGGCTTCTGCGGAGCCGGGGGAACAATGGTTGTGGTGTTATATTGATAATGAGTTTGTAGAATATTAACCGGGAGAAGGGAATGCGGGGCAGGTATTTTAGCGACAAACCTGCCCCGTATCCCTACTAACAGCGGGGGGCTGCCGGCGCCGGTAACTATCTTTTTATAAAATTTTCGTTATTCGAAAAGTAAATTTATATTGCTATCAGAAAGTGACAATATTCACTTGTCATGTAAAGAATACACGTAATCAACCATCAGCATTTCAAGTTTTTTTTAATCAATTATAATATTAAGACACGTTATTTCAGATACTGTAATTCAATAGTATAATCACTTGCAGAACCAGAGCTAAATCGATTTTCAACAGAAGAATCAGGGAAAGTTAATATCCACGTAATATTGGGCAGTTACATTTGCAGGACTCGTTATATTCCGTTTATGGCCGCGCATCAGCATTTATTTCTTCAGGATATGTCCGCCACCGTACGTCAGGTGGAGTTTGAAGCATCAGTAGCTACCTACTGGGATAAGCTATTGGGCATAGCAGTGGCCAAAACCAATGCACATGATGCGTTTGACATTGTGCAGGATGTATTGCTTTGTTTATGGGAGAAGTGGGAGGAAGTACCGAAAGATGAAACATTGGAATTTTATCTGCTCAACGCCCTGAAGTTTCGGATCTTCAAATACTATCGTACCAACGGCCGTTATCAGGCGCACCTGAAGAAGCTGGAAGTATTATTGAATGATACGCTGGAAGCACCCGATGCCCTGGCGCAGAAGGAGCTACACGATCTGAAAGATACTATTATAGCGGAAGCCATGGATGTATTGTCGCCCAGCCAGCGCCAACTATTTGTGTTACGCGTACAACACCATTATTCCTACCAGAAAATAGCCCAACAACTAGGTATAGACCCCGCGTCAGCAAGGGTTTTGTATAGCCGTGCCCTGAAACAGGTAAAAGCCCACATCAAGGAAAATCCTGCCTTATCTGCCAGCCTCGTATCCGCCTTTTTGCTGTTTACAATTTCTTAACATTCCACTGAGTTAACATTTTTTCGTCTTCGGGTATTCATTAGTAGATGGTACCGAAAAAATATCCAAGGGCCCATGCCCTGTTAGAAAAATTTCATGCTGGTAAATGCACACCGGAAGAACTGGCCATATTAGACAGCTGGTATGACGGGTTGCAAAATATTGAGCCAATGCCTGCGGCAGATGTAAGCCAATACCAACAACAGTTTCTGGCTAATTTTCGTAGCCGCTTACCCGTTGCCAAAGTAGTATGGTGGAAGAAAGCGGCCGTGAAATGGACCGCAGCAGCAGCCAGTGTTTTGTTACTGGCCGGCGCCGGATTCACATGGCTACATCATTCCACTACATCAGATAACAAAAGTGCAACGGATAAAACCTTCCTGGTGACCAATGAAACCAGCACCGTGAAGCTGGTGGTATTACCCGATAGTTCGCATGTATGGCTGAATGCCGCTGCCTCGTTGCGCTGGAAAGAAGATTTCAACCAGAAGGTGCGCAGTGTACAACTAACCGGGGAAGGTTTCTTTGATGTACACGGACAAACCGGCAAGCCTTTTACTATTCATACCAGGGATATGGCGATACAGGTGTTAGGCACACAGTTTAACGTGGAAGCCTATCCTGCGGAAGGGTTAACACGCGTATCGCTGGTACAGGGAAAAGTAAAGGTGCGTGTTGGAAAAGAGAATACCGTACTAAAGCCCGGCTATGCCGCCGCTTATAACAATGGAGAAAAAGGACTGACTGTTAGCGAAACAGATGCCAGCAGGGTAGCTGCCTGGAAAGAAGATGCTTTCAGCGCTACCGATTTACCGCTCCGCGATGCCGTAGCCCGCCTGTGTAACCGTAATGGATACACGGTTCGCTGGGAAAACGTGCAGGGCGCCGATAAAAACATCTCGGTGATGTTCCGGAAAGAAGCCTTTACAAAAATGCTCGACAACTTATGTTATATCAGTCGTAAGCGATACCGCATTGCCGAAAAACAGGTTACCATTTATTAATACACGTGTGAACACTTCCGAAAAAATCAACACATGAAAATGAAATGTACCATTTCAGATCAGTACTCCCGTAGAAGCGGGCCAACTGCATCCCGCCTTAAAAGATATCTTTTATTGGGGTGCACCCTTTTGCCGGCCACCTTTGGTTATGCACGGCAGAGCGGGTTGAATGAAAAAGTAAAACTGGATATTTCACGCGCCTCACTGTCACAGGTGCTGACTGCCCTTGGCTCTCAGAGTACTTTTACGTTCAACTACGTAAAACAGGACTTTGATAAAATCATGGTCAGCGATTTTAAAACAGACAACATCACGTTAAACGAAGCACTCAACCTGCTCCGGAACAAATCCGGCATTGAGTATAGCGTTAGCGACAAAGCCATTCTGCTGAGAAAAGCAGAGAAAGACCCGGTGGTGCAAACCACACAGGTGGCGGATCATAAAATCAGTGGTAGAATTACTACCGAAACGAAAGAGCCTATACCAGGTGTATCTGTATGGGTGAAAGGAACTAAAATTAGAACAGTGACCAATGCTGATGGTCGTTATGAGATCACAGCAGAAAATGAGAAGTCCGTACTGGTATTCAGTTACGTAGGTTATGAAACCATCGAAGCCGTAGCTGGAAACGCAGAAACGTTGAACTACTCCATGAAAGTAAGCAGCAGCGGATTGAATGAAGTAGTAGTACTGGGTTATGGTACTGCTAAAAAAGGAGACCTGTCTGCCGCCGTATCCGTAGTACCGGATATGAAACAAATCAAGGAGCGTCCGGTAATGGATGTGGCTAACATGATCCAGGGCAGAGTGCCTGGTATCACCGTAACCAGCAATGGTGGCCATACCAGCAATCCTCCTAAAATTGTGATTCGTGGTGTGGGATCTACTAATAAGAATGAAAATGTACTGTATGTAGTAGACGGTGTACCGAATGCACCTTTCAACCCTGCTGATGTAGAGAATATCACCGTTTTGAAAGATGCTGCTTCTGCCGCCATCTATGGTGCGTTTTCAGGATCTTCGGGCGTAATACTGGTAACTACCCGTCAGGCTACCAAAGGTATACCTACTGTGGAGTATTCTGGTTTTGTAGGTGCCAAGAAAGCATGGCGTACGTTGCAGTCACTGACGGCGGAAGACGAAGCCAAATTAGTAAAGGAAGCCACCACAAATGGAGGACAAAGTTTTCCTGATGCGTGGGACCCTGCAAAGAATCCCTATGGCGCTGTTACCCGTACGGACTGGATGAAAGAAATTTTCCGCACTGGTTTAACGCAAAGACATAACATCAGCGTAAACGCCGGTTCTGATAAATTTTCTACCCTCTTCCAGGCACGCTATGAAAAAGAAGAAGGTACGCTGCTGAATACCTACAACAAAAATATTTCCCTGAGATTTAACGCTAATTACGAGTTTAGTAAAAAAGTAAAACTGCGTCAGAATATCTTCTGGAATAATAATGATAGCAGAGATGCGGAAACTGCCAGTGGTTATACTGGCGTGATCACTTCTGCGATCTATATGCCACGCTCTGCCACCCCTTATTATGCAGATGGAAGTTTTGGAGGTGTGGGCCCAATCGGCAATATCTACAATGGTATCTATGGTGACGTGGTAAACCCGGTAGCTTCCCTGTTGAGGAACAGCCCTTATAATAAATCGAGCGACCTGCAATCTATCACAGAAGCTACTGTATCAGACATTATTCCAGGGCTGACCTATTTATCCCGTTTTTCTTACAGACAGACTGATGGTCTGTTGAAAAACTTCGAACCTAAGAGACTGGAACCTGGTAAGCCTAATGCACAAAACAGGTTAACTTATTACAACGGTAAAGACTATTCCTGGATCTGGGAAAATACCCTGAACTACAACAAAATCATCAAGAAGCATAACATTGGCGCCATGGTGTCAATAACTGCACAGGAAGCCAGTCACCGTTCCTTTACCGCAACGGCGCAAGGTTTTGAAAATGAGGCCGATTGGGCAAAATTCTTTACAAACGCCGGCATATTTAAAGATCAGTTGCCAACAGATAGCCAGTGGGTAGACCGTAATGCTTCCTATGTAGGCCGCCTTTCCTATAGCTGGGCAGATCGTTACTTTATAACAGCCAGCTATCGTTATGACATGGCGGGTCGTTTGCCGGCGGAATTCCGTAACAAATCATACCCTGGTGTTACTGCTGCCTGGAAAATCAGCTCTGAGCCTTTCTTCCACATAGATGCTATAAACCTGTTAAAGATCAGAGGTAGCTGGGGCCGCGTTGGTGCCATGGGGTCTATTCCTATTAACTATGCTTATCCATTACTTGTTGCAGGTAATACTTATCAGCTTGGTGATGGTGCACCTATTTCTACTTCCTTGTCAAATGGTGCTTTATTTAACCCGGGACTTTCCTGGGAGACATCTCAACAAACAGATATTGGTCTCGATGTCAGCATGTTGAAACAACGTTTAGGCATTATCGTTGATTACTTTGATAAAAAGACGTATGACCTGATCCATCAACAAACTACCGGATGGCCTAATACTTTCGGTTTTGATGCGCCTTACCTGAACAAGGGTAAGATTGGTAACAAAGGATGGGAAGTAGCCGTAACCTGGAATGATCATATTGGTCAGGTAGGTTATAACCTGGGTGCGAATATCGCTACGCTGAAAAACAGAGTATTGTATATTGATGATAACAAAGATGCAGCCTGGTTCCATGATGATGCCTACAGAGGCACCATGAAACCTTTCAAATCTGTAGTAGGAGAGCCTTATTATTCTTACTGGCTGATTCCAACAGCAGGATTGTTCCAGTCTGATGCAGAAGCTGCTGCTTACCAGAAGAATGGCAAAAGAATTCAGCCGGATGCTAAAGCTGGTGATATCAAATTTGTAGATGTGGATGGAAGTGGAAGTATCGATGACGGAGATCGTAAATTCATGGGTAATGCTTTCCCTAAACTGACTTATGGTTTTAATGCCAGTGTTTCCTGGAAAAATTTTGATGTGAGCATATTTATGCAAGGCGTAGGCGGTGTGAAACTGTTCAACGCTTTCAAGATGACTACCTTAAGTGGTTCTGAACAGGGATACAATCGCTGGGATAAAATCAAAGAAGCCTGGACACCTGAGAATACCGGTTCTAACATTCCCCGCGTTCGCTCAAACGATCCTAACAAAAACTTCGGTACTGCCTCCGACTGGTACCTGGAAAATGGTAATTACCTGAGACTGAAAAATCTGTTAATAGGTTATACTTTCCCGAAGATGAGATGGAACAAAAGCCTGCGTGTGTACTTTAGCGGCGACAACCTCCTCACCTTCACCAAATATTCCGGTATGGACCCTGAAGTGGGTGGTGTTGGTCTCGATGGTGGTCAATTCCCTATTTCCCGTGTGTTCTCTTTGGGTGCTAACGTTAAATTCTGATAAAGTCAAACTGTATTATCATGAAATCGAAATTCAAATATATATACCTGCTCGCATCATTTGGCGTTGGATTGAGTGCCTGCAGCAAATGGGTAGATACCAAGCCTTATGGTCCGCCTTCTACCGGCTTCTTCTGGCAGAGCGATGCGGATCTGAAGAAAGCAACTGCTTCTCTGTATGAAACTATGCCCAATGAATCTACCTGGGGTAGAGACCTCTTCTGGGTACAGGATGCCAGCGATGACCTGATTGTAGGAAGATCAAAGGCGAACGGAGAAAATATCAAGAACTTTATTCCTACCGGTAGCGAAGGCTATCTGGCAGATGGTTGGTCTGATTTATATAAGTCGCTCAACCGTGCTAACCAGGTAATACAAAATGTACCTACTTCTAAAAACACCACAGAAGCAGCACGTAACCAGGCAATGGGTGAAGCCTATTTTATGAGAGGGTTCATACATTTCTGGATCGCTTATATGTGGGGAGATAAAGGCCAGGGCGTTCCTTACGATGGACCTGAAAATCCTGAGTTTGGAAAACGTATGCCTCCACAGTTGCCATCTGTAAAAGATAACTATGCACAGATCGTGAGTGATTTGCAGAAAGCATCCGACCTGTTGCCGTTCTTCGAAACCTATTCGGATGCAGATAAAGGCAGACCACATAAAGCTGCTGCCTGGGGTTATATGGTAAAAGTACTGGCATACTGGGCACAATACGATGCCAGCAAATGGGCGCAGATACCAGCTTTGTGCGATAAAATCCGTGATGAAGGACATCGTGCACTGATCAAAAGTAAACCTGATGGGAAGCAAAACTATCAAGCGGTATTCACCATTGCTAATAACTGGAGCACAGAGTACATGTGGTCTGTTACCTCTGGTGTGAACGGTGGATCTGAATTCCCTGGCGTAGTATTGGAAAATGGCGGCTGGAACCTGTTCAATGGATGGGGTTATTTCCAACCTACCGAAGAACTGTATGAAGAATATGAAGCCACCGATCCAAGACGTGAAGTTACCATCCTGAAATTTGGTGATAAGTTTACTTATTTCGGACTGGACTTCACTTATTGGTCTACCAACAGCTTATCTGGTTTCCAGATGAGAAAATATATGGAGCCATATTCTTACGGTTCAAATGGTGATAAATCTACCAACCTCTTCATCAATCAGAGCCCTGATTATCCAACCACGAAACTGAACCTGCCATTAATGCGTTATGCAGAAGTGCTCCTGTTTAAAGCAGAGGCGCTGATTATGCAAGGTAAGAATGGCGAAGCAGCGGCTCCTTTGAATGAAGTACGCAACCGCGTAGGATTGGCTGCTATTCCCAGCCCGACTATGGCTGATCTGAAACACGAACGTCGTGTTGAATTGGCTTGCGAATGGACCGACAGATGCCAGGACTTGAAAAGATGGGGTGATTTTGACAAACTCAGAGCGCCACTACATGGTCGTATCCATGCTAATAAGGCCGATGCTGCGTCTCCTTATACCATTAAAGAAGTATGGCCTATCCGTACCTTTGACGGTAAGAAAATGGCCTGGCCTATAAATCCAGATGTGATCAATAAAAGCGGCGGCGTTTACAAACAAACACCAGGATGGTAATATTACCACCCATATCATATTAAAAAGCAATGCGGCGTGACTTCACGCCGCATTGCTTTTTAATACCATTGCTGTAATTGTCCCCCCTGAATTCAAAATTATTACTACTTTCAGCGGCAATGCTACCCACTATGCCCAAAAAACTATTGTTTGCCGCCGTTCTGTACTGCTTTACATCCCTGCAAACCGGTTGCGCTGCCCCTGAAACTACGCAACATCCTGATACTACCGCCCCCAAAGCCATAAAACCGCTGTTTAAAGACTTTATGGGCATCAATGGACACGTGACTTTCCGGCCGGCATTGCATGGCCAAGCGTCTCGCTTGGTGCGTAATTACCACAACATAAACTGGGACGCCAATACTCCCGGCGATGCACTTCATATACCCGTTACCGTTAATAAGCTCAATTGGAAAAATGACGTATATGGCCCCTGGAAAAACGCCGGACTGGAAACTGATATCTGCCTGCAGTTCCGTCTCTTTGGTGCCGGCACTCCCCGTTATCAGCAATTGTGGAAAGGGCATGAGCAATGGGCTTATGACTACGGAAAGGCCATGGCCGCTTATTACGGCCCTTCCGGTAAAGAACAACTCGCTACTTCCTTAGAAATAGATAATGAACCCGGTAACCGCTTTGAACCAGCCCTGTTCCAAACGCTGTTTACAAAAATGGCACAGGGCATCCGCAAGGGTGATCCCCGGATGAAGATTGTAACACCCGCTGTAGTAGCCGGCAAAGGAGATAGTTATTCACAGGGTTTGGATAATTTTTATGGAGATAAACACATACTCCCCCTGTACGATATCATCAATCTGCATACCTATGCCACCATGGAAAAAACAGCTACCAATGAAAATAGCTGGCATAGAAGTTTTCCGGAAGATTCTTCGCTGCGCTATCTGAAAGTAATAGATGAAGCAGTTAGCTGGCGCAATCAACATGCACCCGGTAAGGAAGTATGGATCACGGAATTTGGCTACGACGCCTGTACGCCGGCGGCTATGAAGCAACGGAAAGACTGGGCACTGAAACTCAATTGGCAGGGCGCCACCGATCTGCAACAGGCGCAATACCTGGTACGCTCTTTCCTGGCCTTTGCGGTTCGTGATGTACAGCGGGCTTATCTCTATTATTACAATGATGAAGATGAGGCTTCGTTCCATGCGGCCTCCGGACTCACGCGCAATTTTGTACCCAAACCCGCTTTCTGGGCAGTACGGCAACTGTATCAAACACTGGGTGAGTATCGTTTTCGCCGGGTGGTGAAACAAGAGGAAGGCCAGTTGTATGTATATGAATTTGAAGATGGACAACATCCACAATCCCTGATATGGGTGGCATGGTCGCCCACTGGCGCTGATACGCAGCATAAAGAAAACTACCAGCCGCACACCATTACTACCAGGCTGGATCAGTTGCCGGGTAAGGCTATCCGTATCACCCGCATGGCTACTGCAGAAGGGCCCGCACCGGCAGTAGCCTGGGAAAAGGCCGGCGACAACGGTATCCGCCTGACGATCAATGAAAGCCCGGCCTATATCATCTTCCAAAAAAAATAAAAAACACCGGTTGGCCATGGTTTTTTAAATTAGTGGGATGAACAACCAAAATAAGCGTATACAACGTCCATTTGTGTTATCCGGCGGCGGCGCCCGCGGTTATGCACATTTGGGGGTATTGAAAGCCTTTGCAGAACAACAAATTTTCCCGGAAGCCATTGCCGCTACCAGCGCCGGATCTATTGCGGCCGCCTTTATATGCGACGGCTATACCACCGATGAGGTGCGGGAGATATTCCGGAAACATAAGCTGGGGCTGTCTATGCAGTGGAAGAACTGGCGCGCAGGTTTTCTATCTCTCAAAAAAGTAGCGGAAGTATTACAACAAACACTGCGACACAAAACTTTTGAATCACTGAACATTCCCCTCTATATTACGGCTACCAATTTCGTGACCGGCGATCAAACTGTTTTCAATGAAGGCGACCTGATTCCTGCTATCCTGGCTGCTTCTTCAGTGCCACTGATATTTCCGCCAGTGGAGATAGCCGGTATGCAATATGTAGATGGCGGTTTGTCCGGCAACCTTCCCATAGAGCCGCTGTTAGGACAATACCGCGATATCATCGGTGTACACGTTAATCCGCTGACGCCTTATAATCCGGGTGATGGCTTCCTGGCCAATGTGGAAAGAACGCTGCATCTTGCGATCCGAGAACCGGTGCTGAAAAGCAAGCAGCTGTGCAGCTTTTTTATTGAACCGGCTGACTTGGGCCGGTATGGCATGTTTGAGTTTAATAAGCTGGAAGATATCTATACTACCGGTCTTGACTATACGCGGAATTTGTTGCAACAGGAGGCGGTGGTGTAATTCGTATAAAATTAAATTCCCTCATATGCGAACCCTCATTTTATTACTATGTACACTTTCCTGCTTCGGACAGCAACGTTTTCCCAAAGTGAAATTACTAACCGCCGATACCAGCGCAGCGGACTATTGGCAATGCTTTACAGACAATGGGCAGTCGGTTGTTTTTAGCCGCCTGATAAAAGGCAGTACAAACAAGTTATATAAAGTACAGATCAGCGATACCAGTGTGACCCGCTTTCTGCCGGGACTGGCCAACGCTGATATAGAAGAAACCCGGCCCAATACCGCAAAAAATGGAGAAATAGCATTTACCGGTATTAAAGATAGTGTGAATAGTATTTGGTTAACCAGCAACGAAGGAGGCACCGCTACCAGGCTGAAAACTACTGGTATGATAGGCCAGCCATTTTATCCCTGTTGGTATCCAGAAGAGGAAAAGTTAATGGTGGTTTCGGGATTGATGCTGACTTCGGTCAACCGGAAAACGGGTAATTGCGTACAACTTACCCGTCGTAAAGTCATCAGTTGTGGTATGCCAGATCTTTCTCCGGACGGACAGTCGGTGGCCTTTGCCGGACAGCGTCCCGACGGAAAGTACAACCAGTTCCGCAACTGGATTTGGGTGGGAAAAGTGAATGGAAATAACCAGATAAATCCAGTTCCGCTGGATAGTTGTCAGGGTCGTGCGCCCTCCTGGTCGCCCGATGGGAAATGGATTGCGTATGAGTCTACCTGCAAAACAGCCGGAGGCAAGTACGTGATTATCATCAGATCGGCAGATGGCCAATACAAAGGACAACTCACCGAAGAAAAATGGGGCGCAAATCATCCGGTATGGTCTCCCGACGGGAACAAAATAGCGATGTCAGTGATACAACCCGGTAATGCACGTAAAACATGTATAGGATTAGTTACCGGTATGAAAGAGTGGCTACAGGAGCTGGCATCGAAGTAAGTAATCTGAAAAAAAGCAGTAGTATGAAGAAAATGATATGGAGCATGGTATGGCTTTTATTAGCAGTAACAGGCATGGCTCAACGAAAAGAAGTGCCGGTGTTTGTGTCTGGTACCGAAGGGTATAAAACTTTCCGTATTCCCGCCATTATCCGTTTGCCGGACGGCGATTTACTTGCTTTTGCAGAAGGCCGCGCAGATGGGATGGATGACTATGGCAACATCAATATGGTGATGAAACGCAGCTCGGATCAGGGCTACACGTGGTCAGCGCTGCAGGTGATAGCTGGTTCCGGAAATATGCAGTTGTCGAACCCCGGACCGGTAGTGGATCTTACTGACCCTGCGTATCCGAAGGGAAGAATATTTTTCTTTTATAATACCGGCACTGCTAAAGAAAGCGATATTCTCCATGGTAAAGGTATTAAGCGTTGTTATTACATCACCTCTGCAGATGGCGGCCGTACCTGGGATACGCCGGTAGATATCACGTTGCAGATACATCGGTTGAAGCAACCGGCGGTAGATCCGGCATTTAATTTTGCGGACGACTGGCGCTACTATGCCAACACACCCGGGCATGTGATGCAGTTTCAGGAAGGACCTTTCAAAGGCCGCATTTTTGTGGCGGCTAATCATACTGCGGGGCCGCCGGTAGCACATGCCGCGCATTATGTGGCTCACGGATATTATACAGATGACCATGGGAAAACATTTAAAGTTGGAAATAGTATATCCGTTCCCGGTAGTAATGAATCTATGGCTGCCGAACTTTCCGGTGGCAAGCTGATGATGAATAGTCGTAATCAGAACCGTGAAGATATACATCGGAGAGTGGTGTCTGTTAGCAGCGATGGTGGCGCCACCTGGGATACTACCTATCGCGACTTCCAATTACCAGATCCTGTTTGTCAGGGTAGTATCCTGAATATTGGCAAGGCGGGCAAAAAAAATATACTGGCCTTTTGCAATGCGGCGGACTCTCTGCAAAGAGATAATCTCACCCTTCGTATCAGCTTTGATGATGGACAAACCTGGAAGAAAAGTGAGGTGATTTATAAGGGAGATGGCAAACGCAAAGCCGGTTATGATTATGCGGCCTATTCAGATATCGTAGCGCTGGGGAAAAAGCAAATAGGCGTATTGTATGAAAAGGATCAATATTCCGCTATTGTATTTACGATAGTAAATTGGAGATAAAGCAGCGAATACGCTAAATATCCGTTCAAACACAGGCTGGTAGCTTATTACCAGCCTGTGTTTTTTTATGGTCTTATGAGATTGTCGCAAAGTATACGCTAATTTGTCGTATTTCACCATCCTGTGTGTTCCTGGGTCGTGGTATGTTTGCATTAACAAAAACAATCACAAAAACAATCACTTTTAAAACGTAATAAAATGAACACTACTGCAGCAAACATGATCACTGTATCCGCCATTGTAAACGCACCTGTAGCGAAAGTTTGGGAAAGCTGGACGAACCCTGTACATATTGTAAAATGGAGCTCCGCCTCTGACGATTGGCACACGCCTAAAGCAGAGAATGATATTCGCACCGGCGGAAAGTTTATGTCGCGCATGGAAGCCAAAGATGGTAGCTGGGGCTTTGATTTTGGCGGTGTATACGATGAAGTTATTGACCACAAACGGATTGCTTATACGCTCGGTGATGGCAGAACAGTAGACATTACTTTTGAAGAAGAAGGTAATACGACCAAAGTAACAGAAACGTTTGAAGCAGAAGCCGAGAACTCCCTGGAGATGCAGCAGAGCGGCTGGCAGGCTATTATGGATAGCTTTAAGAAATACACGGAATCAATTTAGTATTAACGTACCTCCCTTGAAAGGGCTACTCCGCAGACTTCTATTTGAGGTGTGCGGAGTAGTGGTTTAATAATTCACGTATTTTTCTTCGAAGGTACCATCTGCATACAGATCAATCAGACCGTATCCCGGCGCGGTTTCCCGCTTATTTCCTTTCCACCAGGCGCCACTTACGGCGCCATTGCACAGGTAGGTAACGTTGTTGTATACTACTTTATCGCGCAGGTGTATATGCCCGCTCAGGCATAATTTTACGTTCGGGTGTTGGTAAAATAATTTGATAATAGCGGCGGTGTCGGTGTGCATATCACCACCCAGCATTTCCCATTTATTCACGATATCATCTTCAATCATGAGGGTGGCCGTAAGGATAGGAATATGCGATAGTACACACACCGGTGTAGTAGGTGGTGTATTTTTTAATTCATTTTCCAGCCATGCAAACTGTGCTTCGCCCAGCTTGCCAATATACCAGGTGGCATCAATATCCAGGTGTACGCTGTCGAGGAAGATAAATTTCCAGCCATTTTGCTGGAAGCTGTAGTAAGGGCTGGTTAGCTGCAGCTGATCCAGGGCATATTGTTTACCATAAAGGGCGGAGTTTTTATTTTGTTCATCCCACCAGATATCGTGGTTGCCAAGTACATAGTGCATAGGCAGGCTACATGCTGCTGCCTTCACGGAATGCCACAGTTGCCACTGATCGCGGATCGTGGAAATGTTTTCCTTGTTCATATCAAATACAATGTCGCCACCGTTGAGGATCAGGTTTACTTTGGGCGTTTGTTGCTGTACATGATGGAAACATTTCGCCAGGCGTTTGGGTGCATCTAAATCATTGTGCAGGTGAATATCGGTCAGGTGTGCAATTCTCAGCGCGGGCTTACTTTTAGCAGCGAAGGCAGTATAAGGAATGGCCGGTGCCAGTAACAGTCCGCCCATTTTCTTCAGCAGCGATCTTCTTTGAATCATGTGTAGCGCAGATAAGTATTAAAAAAAACAGGCAGCTCGTTACAACTGCCTGCAAAAAATAATTTACCAGTGAATCGTGCTGGTTAGGGTAGCAAAGGTAAAAATCGGAAGCGCCCCGGTGTATTATGATCCTGTTAAGAAATTATTTCGTTACGGGATCAGGCAAACGTTCCTGTTTCGATTTATAGATATATGCTGCAATGCCGGCGGCTATGGATGATTCTACCAGGAGATATACCAGTTGTTTGACCAGTTGTAGTGGTGTAAAAAATGCACGGCTTACTTCAGGGAGGCGTCTGAAGTATGCGAGGTAGAATAGCAGATGGGATGTAATGCTGAAGGCCAGCCCAACGCTAAATGTGAATAAAATCGCGTTCTGGAATACTTCATTTTTTTTGATGTCGGCTCCAATGCGGTTCAGGTACCGGTAAGTGAAGTAACTCAGCAGAGATATCGTAATCAGTGAACCTACTATCATCATTACATAAGGAAAAACAGTCTGGCTGTAAGGAATGATATCATTAGTAATAAGCAGGTTGAGAATTTGTGAATGAGCGTTGCCGGCAAACAGGAGAATGAGGACTGTTTTGATCATATACAGCACCTTCAGGGATTGCCCCTGTGCGGTGTTAGACCGGTATTGTACCAGCAGGAAGAAGAGTATGAGCAGCGGGTAAAGGAAGTAGTTGCTGCCACCCAGTTCTTCCTCAAACAAACCACTATAGGCCATGCCCAGGTCTAAAAACAACCAGATAAAGGCACATATCCAGGCTATTATTTCCAGTACGGCATTTTTATGAAAGAAGATAATAATGGCAAGGATAAGGCCTACCAATAGGATCAGGGTAGCGGCGCCGCCTAGTAATAAAAGAAAGGATAAGTCTCCGTACATGTGCAAAATGGTTTTAACGATAAATGAAATACAGGTGAAGTATATACATAGATACAATAAAATACTTATAGTTAACTACTTGTTTTTTATAATATTTCTGCATTTTAGTACTTAAAATAAATATATTTATTAATAATAATGTATTTAACTATTTAAAACTTTTAGGTAATTCGGCACGATAAGTGTATATTGGGCGTAATTAATTTATAAAATAATGCAACAAGGTAAAGTTAAATTTTTCAATGAATCCAAAGGATTTGGTTTCATTACTCCATCCAATGGTGGCCAGGACATTTTCGTTCACATTTCAGGTACTACCAGCCAGCTCCGTGAGAATGACGTGGTAACCTACGAAGTAGAAAATGGTAAAAAAGGATTAATTGCAGTTAACGTGAAAGTTATCTAATTTTATATCGAAAGTTACTCATTGAAAAAAAGGTACGCGAAAGCGTACCTTTTTTTTTGTTTTACTTAGAATCGGAACTGGTGTTTCGTATGTTAAAGTAAATGATGGGGCATGGCGTTGAGTAGCATATATTCCCGTTGTGTTCCTTTGAACTGCTGACCTTCTGCTTCCAGTGTTACCGGCCGGGTCACCAGGAGTTCATCACTGATTACTACCCCGTTTTTAAAGATGGTATATCCCATCCAGTGTGCTGTGCCGGGAGTAATGGTAGCCTTCAGCTTTTTAGCATCTTTGGTAGTGATAGGCAGTTGTTGTACGTCGTGGTCGAAGAAGCCTTCGCTGGTACCTTCCCGTTGCAGCGTTATGGTGGCGTGTTGCGGGTCTACTGCAATCACTTTTACTGTTTGTGTACCCGGACCGCCCAATTCCCATGCCTGCGAAATAGTATGCTGCCACGTATCTCCTTCGTGAAGCTTTGCAGGAATAGGTCCCCAGATAAACTCACTGTACAGTAAGCCGCTGGCGTTTGGATTTATAAATGATTTACCGGCAAACACATTGTTGCCGTTGAGTCCTATCGTCACCTCATTTTGGGTGGCGGGTTGTTCATCATACCTATCTGTTTCGATAAAAGAAGGATTTCTTGCATCGTTGTTGGTAACAACATAGGTGCTGCTACCACTTATGCGGTATACCTGCGGCTGAAATTGATCGCCAGTAAACGCGATGGTCCGGGAGTATATGTTGGCCAGCGTATCGCCCTTGGCTAATTTCAGCGTAAGGTATCCTGGATTGGTTTGTGATTGGCTACGGTAGGAAACTATAGTAAATACAAAGAGGTAGAAGAAAAATAGTCGTTTCATAAAAGTGGTTTAACAACCTGAAGGTGGACATAAAAACAAGAGTGGAAAAATCATTTAAACAGATGGTGATATATTTTCAACAGGGGAGCTTACCTGTTCAACTTATAAGAAAACAGCCGTTTCACAACGAAACGGCTGTTGTTGTTAAAAATAAATGTGACAGTTATTGTTTCACGAAGGTACGTACAGACGTACCGAAACCAGGGTTATTCACTACCCATTTAAGGGTGATGGTACTGCCGCTCCGGGTGATACTGGTGTTAGACAGGTCCAACGCCCCGAGGGGTGTATTTTGTGATGGGCCTTCAAAGTCACTGGCATCCGTAAACCCGATATAATACGGAAATATATAGGAAGGGTCGCCGGCAACACCGCCTACATTATCAACAATATATAGTCCGGTACCAGCTTTGGTAATATTCACCACCTGGTTATTACCGGAGCGGTGATAGGTACCACTGATATCATCAGCCGGAGAAATACTGGTGACTAGTACCAGCCTTGCTGCTAATGTTCTGTAGCCCCACAGATTGATGGTCTGATAATTTACCACGTAAAATCCCGCAGTAGATGGATCTACATTATTGGAGGTAGGTGTGAGCTGCGTGGTGGTGTTGGTGAGGCTGTCGTACCCGGTGGCGCCGGGATCTGTAAAGGTGCCACCAACCGATAAGGTCACTACCGGATCACCTTTCATGGTTAGTTTAGGGAAAACGGGTGTCACCATTTTAGTGTACACGTTTTCCGATTTTTTCGTGCAGGCGGTTAGCATCACCGCGCTTGCCAGGAAGAGATATAATAACGCTTTCATGCCAAACAATTAATAGTTAAAAGAATATTTCGGCCACGACGAAGGCGTGGTCTCCCTAATTCGCCCACCAAACTTTATCGTATACTAAATGATTGATTTTAGGCGCATTTGGGTTCCTGGTCAGCTCGGAAGATGGATACAGGAAAATGCCAGGCCATCTACCGGCGCCGATAATAGAAGCTTTTGAAAAAACGAAGAAGGAAGGATATCCTGTTCTTCTCCATTCTGTCCAGGCTTCTATAGTTTGATTACCGCACATGGCTGCCCATTTTTGTGTAATGATGGCTTGTACCTGTGTTTCCAGCGGTTTGCCGGTTGGATATGCAACAGCTGGTTGCTGAAAGTAAGCACTATCGCCGGCAACCTGGTAGGCTGTAAAGTTATCGATGATACCCTGGTTATACATATTAGATGCGGTGCTGCCGGTGAGCCATCCTCTGGCGATCGCTTCTGCCTGCAGGAAGTCACCTTCGTAGTCTGTCATCAGTTTTACCGGAGCGAATGCGGAGTTTGCATCAGTGGGATTAGCACCAGTCACGGCAGATGGAAGCGACACGTTCGTGGTAGGCGGGTTGTTGAAACTTCCCTGAGGAATACCCACTACTGCACTACCTACATTATCATAAAAAGCAGTCAACCTTGGATCGCTGTTACCACTGAAGAAGCTAACGGCAGTAGAGCTGGCCACGAGGTTAGCTACTTTGTTTAATACACTGCCGGCCATCGCGCCATACAGCGGATTGGTCTGGCCGCCGGTAGAGTTGAAGTTTTGAAGGGCAGATTCTCCGGATTGGATAAAACTGGCGCCTTGCAGTGATTGTACAATAGCAGCAGCCCTTGCAGCATCTTTCTTTGCGAGACGAAGCCCTATTCTTAATTTAAGGGTGTTGCCGAAACGTTGCCACTTGCCCATATCACCGCCATAAATCAGATCATCACCGCCCGGAGGGTTGGGATCATTTACATCAATGAGTTTGGTGGCATCATCAATGAGCTTCACGAGGCTGGTATAGATGTCACTTTGTGTATCAAATTTTGGATACAGGATAGGTGTAGTAGCATCTCCCTGTGTAGCCTGACTGAAAGGTACATCTCCCCATAAGTCGGTGCTCAATTGGCCGGCATATGCTTTTAACAACATCGCAATCGCTACGTATTGTTTCTTATTGGTCGCATTACCTTTGTCAATCACTTTTTGAAGATTCTCCAGTGCATCTGCCTGGATATTGTACCATACGTTTCCAAAATCACCTTCGGAAGGTGAATATTGGTCCAGTGTTTTATATTGGGAAGAGGAAGGATTCTGTGTCCAGTATTGTCCCCAGATACCGCCATCAATGGTGAGTGTATTGCCAAGAGCAAAAGTCAGCCCGGCCTGCGCAGAAGGCAGCAATACATCTACTGTTACGTCTACCGCATTGTTGGGATCTTTATTTACATCCAGGAACTTTTTGCACCCCGGTGCTGAAAGCAGGAGGGCAAACAAAAAGGCTAGTGTGATTATATTCTTTTTCATCAATTTTCTTTTTTAGGCCTGGTTTAAATTAGAATGATACGTCCACTTTAATACCCATGTTTCTGAGAGAAGGGTTGGATAAGAACTCATATCCCTGCACGTTACTGGCGCCCTGACCATTGATTTCAGGATCGGCAAATTTGTTGGAACTGGGCACCCACAAAAACAGGTTATTACCATAGAGTACTATTCCTAATCTGGTGAATGGCGTATGTTTTAACATGGACTGGCTGAACGTATAACCAATGGAAGCTTCACGCAGTTTGATATAACTGGCGTCTATGATATCTTCTCCCGCTGGTTTAACATTGGTCCAGTAATTATAGGGATGGAATTTGATGCTGGTATTAGGAACCATTTTGCCGGTACCATCGTCATATACGGAGTTCGGGAATACATAATCCTGTCTGTTATTCTGTGCCGTTTCCAGTGAGTATCCACCAAAGTCAATCAGGCTCTTGGTATTGGAATAGAATACGCCACCTTGTTTGGTATCAAACAGGAATTTCAGCATAAATCCTTTGTAGGAAATACTACCACCGAGGGAAGCCATATAATCAGGTAGGTACGAACCAAAATAGCGGGTGGCATTAGCAATCGGTAAACCAGTTGCCTTGTCTATTACCACGTGGCCGGCGGCATCCAGCAGTAGCCCGGTACCATAGAAGGTACCATATTTTCTTCCTTTGGCGGCTACCTGCGACATGGCAGTAGTTCCACTAATACCGGAGGAAATGGCTACCTGATCCAGGTCGCCGTTGATGTAATCCACGTTGTTATGCAAATAGCTGTAGGTACCGAACAGCTCTACCCGTAATCCATACGAAGTATTCACTGGGGTAGCCTTTATACCAATTTCCAAACCTTTGTTGGTCATTTGTCCCACGTTCATGGTCTTGAAACTAAAACCGGAACTGTTAGGAATAGGCACGTCTACAATCTGGTCGGTAGATCTGGTATCGTAGTAAGTTACATCCAGGTTGATGATGTTTTTAAGGAAAGACAACTCCGTTCCTACTTCAAAAGAAGACGTAAACTCTGGTTTCAGATCTGGATTTCCAATCAGGTTACGACGGGTAAAACCAGGAACAATATTGCCGTTGCTGGTAATTGGAAACAGTATTTCACCAAAATCAACGTTGATATCCGTTTTGGTGTAAGAGGTCTGTAACCGGTAAGCAGGCGCATCTGCACCAACTTTAGCGTAACTGATCCTCACTTTTCCGAAGCTAAGGATATCGCTGAAAGAATTGTCTTTATACAACTCAGAGAAAACGAATGCCGCATTTACACTGGGATATACATAAGAGTTATGGTTGGTAGGCAGCGTGGAAGAAATATCATTACGGACGGTTCCGCCCAGGAACAACATATTCTTATAATCGAAGTTGGCTTCTCCATAAAAACCATACAATCTTCTTTGTATTAACGTATTGGTAGAGTTGATAGGTCCCTTGGAGTTATCCAGGTTGTAGAAGTCGGGTACTATCAAGCCGCCATTGGTATTGGTAGCGGAAAACAGTTCATTACTGGTTACCATCCGCACGTTGTTACCACCCAATAATTTCATATTGAGGTCTTTGGTCAACGCCTGGGTGTAAGTAATGATCAGGTCATGGTTAATCTGACTGTAGTTATTAACATCCTGAGAATATTTACCATTGTCAGACCAGTTATTTCCTGCATAAAACGGATCAAACGGTTGATAGAAGTATTTGGCTCCTTTTTCATATCTGCGGTCACTGTAGACATCTGCACCGATACGCTCTGTGATATCCAGTCCGGCAAACGGTTTATAAGTCAATGAAACGTTTCCCTGTATACGTTCCACAGTGTTGTTATTTTTGTAATTCTGAATCAGGAAGTATGGGTTTTTCGTATAGGCGCCATAGTAACCATAGTAGGCGGTACCATCCGCTCCGGTGAAGGTGCCGTTATACGGATTGCTCAGGTCTCTGAAGTCAACGATAGGAGCATCCCTTGGCTGCTGGAATATAGAAGCGTAAGTGGAGTTGGTTTGTCCGCCCAGTGGCAACTGGCTGGTGATATTCGTATAGCCCACAGAAGCCTGGCTGGAGAATTTTTCAGAAAATTCAGAAGAACCACTCACTCTAACACTGTACTTGTTATAGTTCGTAGTTGGAATGATACCTTTGTTGTTTAAAGCGCCTACAGATAAGAAGTAGGTGGACTTCTCATTACCGCCGGACACGGTCAGGTTATTATTAAAGGTTTGACCTTTATCAAAGAAATCTTTTACGTTGTTAGGGATTGCTTCGTATTTTTTTAATTGTTGTTTACCATTAATCACCTGGCCGAAAGGTCTTTCCTTGCCATCAAATGGATCGCCCCAGCTGAAGTTTTCTCTTCTGTCGTTAGGGATGGCATCCAGGTTACCTTCTCCAAACTGGTTTTGGAAAGCAGGGAATTTCAGGATGTCAGACAGTTGATAGCTGGTGCTGAAGTTGATTTGTGCAGGAGAGTTTTTCTTTCCTTTCTTGGTAGTGATGAGGATGGCGCCGTTAGAAGCAATGCTACCATACAAAGCGGCGGCAGCAGGGCCTTTCAGAACGGTAATACTTTCAATATCGTTCGGGTTGATATCATTACCTCTGTTACCGTAGTCTACCTGATCATTCAGGAAGTCGGTGTTACGGATGTTATCATTACTTACCGGAATACCATCTATCACAAATACGGGTTGGTTATTACCGCTAAAGGAAGTAGGTCCGCGGAGTGTAATCCTGGAAGACGCACCTGGAGCATATCCGGAGGTAATGTTCAAGCCGGCTACCTTACCTGTTAAGGCGTTGATAGGGCTCGTATTGTCGCCGATGTCATCTTTATTAATGGTAGCTACGGCGTACCCGAGGCTTCTTTTCTCTCTTTTGACTCCCTGGCCGGTTACCACAATTTCTGTGAGGGCCGTGCGAACCGCCTGTAGAGATACATTGTATTTGGTGGCGCCGGTAATAGTTACTTCCTGGTCGTTGTAACCAATGAAAGTAAATATAAGCACTTCGCCTTGTGAAGCAGTTAAGGAGAAGTTTCCTTTAGGATCTGTGGCGGTACCACTGTTGGTGTTTTTAATTCTTACGCTTACGCCCGGTAATGCAGATCCATCTTCCTGCGCCGTCACTTTACCGGTTATCTTTTGCTGGGCAAAAGTTAGTAAGGGCACTATTAACATCGCCAGCGCCAGGAGAGCTCTGTGAAAAGCTTTTTTGGATTCCTTGCGGGCGTCCGGGATGAAAATAATGAGATGAGTTGTCTTTTTCATCATAAACTTGATTTTGGTTTAGTTAATAATTTTAGTGGTGCTGGCATGTGCAACTCGTAGTGAGGTGGGCCATTAGAGGGTGATAGTGTGTGGATCATTGATTGATCATTTAAAGATGAACGCGGTCTTATGATTAATTGACTGATTTGTTATTATCCTTGCTATGAAGCTTCCTATAAAGGCATAGCGATGCCCTTACAGCTTTTGTAGCTGTTTTATGGTGTATGTTTTACATAAAAGCATAGCAATGCCCCTACAGCTTTTGTTGCTGTTTTATAGTGTATGTCTTCTGTAAAGGCATAGCAATACCTTTACAGCTTTTGTTGCTGTTTTTACAGTGTATGCCCTGCGTAGAGGCATAGCACCGCTGTTACAGCTTTATGGCTGAATTTTTACCTGAATAAATATGATGTGGTTACAGTAAGGCCATCTACAACGTTAAGATGACAGTTGTCCGTTGTAATAATAGCAATGGTTACATGGTAGACAATCTAAGCGTAGCCGGAGGTTTGCTTTTCATGCGTTAGACAATTTTCTCATAAGCAATATAAATTCTCATAAGCCAATTCTCATAAGCAATAAAAAGCAATGCAGTGGCTAAATGCACGGCTGCCTTCAAGGATACGTTTGTCGTTTGTTAGGTTAAAATGGTAATAACACTGCCAGTGATTAATAGCTGAAGTAGATTGATTCGCTATTAGTGCGTGCGATTGTTTTTGGCATTCAAATTTTGGTAGTAGTTAAGCGCAGGATATTTCACTAGTTGGAAACATCTCATGCAGGTAGTTAGATTCGGTTTTGTTGATAAAAACACAAATACTTGTTTGCTGTCTTTACTTTTCTCTAAGCTTGTGGACTTTGACTTGCCCTGCGGAAATTTGTTTAAACAGGTGTGTGACTTTCTTTTAAAACAAGTGAATAGTAATTCGTTACACTAAGATAAGCCTTTATTAGCAAAAAAACAGCATCTAGATAATTTTAATCCGTGGTAGCAAGGGGTCGGTATATATTATTGATAATATATTATTTACTTTTTATGAAGATGAACACCGGATATTTACTATATAAAATAGTGCTAACGAATGATGTAAGTGTGTGCTGTATTTGGCTTTTAACGTTACCCTTGCTATCTTCCCGATATGGATCAGATTAAAGCAGCATTAGCAGGACTGGCAGTAGGCGACGCATTGGGCGTACCGGTAGAATTCAGGGAACGGGAAGGATTGGAACGTTTTCCCGTAACAGATATGATGGGATATGGATCTCATCAGCAACCAGCTGGCACCTGGTCTGACGACAGCTCCCTGGCCTTTTGTCTGGCAGAAGCACTTACAAAAGACTTTAGTTTGCAACAGCTGGCGCAATACTTTGTAAACTGGCGCTATAAAGCTTTCTGGACACCGCATGGCGATGTGTTTGATATTGGCATCACTACACAGGAGGCCATAGAACGACTGGCCAAAGGTGTTGAACCTGTTAAAGCAGGCGGATTCTATGAATCCGAAAATGGGAATGGATCATTGATGAGAATTTTACCGTTATTGTTTTATATAAAAGATAAAGACATCACAGAGAGATTCAACATCACGAAAGAGGTATCCTCTCTTACGCACGGCCATATGCGGGCGGTGATTGCCTGCTTTTATTACCTGGAATTTGCGCGGCAAATATTGTTGAAGAAAGATAAGTTTGAAGTGTATCATTCCTTGCAGCAAACAATGCCCGATTTTATCGCGCAACAGGGAATTCATCGGGAGGAGATCGCGAAATTTAACCGGCTGTTGAAAGAAGATATCCACTTTGTAGCCACCACCACTATCAGTAGCGGCGGTTATGTATTGCATACGCTTGAAGCATCGATCTGGTGCATACTTACCACAGATAACTACAGCGATGCCGTTTTAAAGGCCGTTAATTTAGGTCGGGATACAGATACCACCGGCGCTGTAACCGGCGGTTTAGCAGCGCTCCTCTATGGTTGGGAAGGCATTCCGGAAAAGTGGATAACCGCGTTGGCCCGACGGGAAGATATCCTGCAGCTGGCAGAAAGAATGGCGCAATACCTGCAGCAGTAGCTTACTGTGCTGCTTTATCATCTGCCTGAAATAATTTCTCATCCCTATTCAATGATTGTTGCTGGCAGAACTCCAATAGTTGTCGTAGCCGTTTTTTATTATCATACCTGATATTCCAGTATAACTTTTTTTGGCAATCACTGCAAAGACGGTTAGGCGCGTTGTCAGTTTCGACTAAACTGTTGGTCCCATTCATCACACATCTTGCAAAAATACAATGGTGTAATGATAGCATATGTCCTATTTCGTGAGAAGAGATATTGGTTAGCCTGTTTATACACTGCGAGAAATTGGCCGTGTCCAGCTGTTCGTTTTGTAGCCGGTAAATAGAAGTCACGCCCACTCTTTTAGTTAAAGAAGCCTGACCAAATACATAGTTCCACGACGCTTTAGGATAAAGATCCTTTGCACTGATGGCCATTAATGCAATGCCGTTAGCGGGCATCTTATCTGCCAGCAAAGTGTGTACTACATAAGGCGCCAATAGTTGTAAATGATCTGTTTGAAGCCGCGTGGGTACAGCTGTATCTGCGATGGGGTGTAGCAACACGGTTTCCAGTTGAAAGAAAATAGCCACATACGCACGTGTAAGTAACAATGCCTTTTGTTGCAGCGCCGTAAATTCACCTACCGGCAATAAGTAAATAACAGAGCGGTTGGGACCTGGCTTTACCGGATTCGCTTTTTTATATGCTTCAAAAGTTTGTCCGCCTTCGGAGTGTTCAAACAGCCATTCCCCTTCGGCAGGGGCGGAGAGTTGAATATCGTTTTGGGCAATAGCCTTGAAATATTGGGCTTCGGCGCGTATTACAGGATCTTTCTCCTGGTGATAGCAGGATGACAGTATGCATAGTAACAGTAGCAGTAAAGGTCGCATCGGGTATAGGTCTTATCTCTAAATTAAGTATATCGCTGGAATATCAACTAATCAAGTTTGTTTATTTCCTGGTAGAAATAGTGGACGCGTTCAATAAAATTGCCTGCGGAGGCGTTTCTCCATCGTAATAATTTGTGGTAGTACATCATTATTCCTATATGAGAACCTTGAAAAAACAGATCATTTATCTATTCCTTTTGCTGATAAATCCTGCACTCTATGCGCAGGAGCTGGTGGTGAACGGTGATTTCAATATGCCCAACAAGTGTACAGAATATCATGCGTTATGCGCCCCTAAAGGTTGGTATAGCTCAGATGATGGATCTGGTTATAATATGCTCAAAGAGGAGGGTATAAAAGAGTCGCGGTGCTTGACCCTTCTGGTGAAGGGGAACTCGCGGCCGGATACCAGAAATTTCTGGCAAACGCAAATGATTTTGCCGATGCTGGCCGGCAAAACCTACCGGATCAGGTTTATGTTGCATCCTTATCGTACGCAGTTTTTCGGGAACATGATACAGCTGCTTTTTACCAGCGAAAAAACGGAGATTAAAACCTGGCGTATGGTGAATGCTACGCCTTCCATTTCCTTTACTATTGATAACACCTATGGAAAGATAAAAGATGGATGGATATCTTATGAAGCCACCTATCAGGCAAACGGTACCGAAAAATGGCTGCTGTTGGGCAATTTCCTGAAAGATACCCAACTCCCTGATTCCAGCCGGTTTAATACCACTGTTGATGACCGCGGCATTTTTTACCTGGTGGAAAATTTTTCTATCAAACCAGTTAAACACTTACACTACAACAAACAACAATACAAAGAAAGCGCCGAAGCTATGCTAAGTATCCGCGAAAGGCATCCAAAGCCTGCTGTTGAGTACAGCCTGGCAGTGGATACCCCGGTAGCCGCCGCCACTCCGCATCATGAAGTAATTGATACCATCCGGTTTTCAGATATTCTTTTTAAAACCAACGACCATGCCCTGAACATGGTGTTTAAAGAAGATCTGGACACCGTAGTGGCACGGATCAAAACCCATGAATTTCTCCGGATTATCGTTAACGGCTATACGGATAGTACCGGACGTAAAGAAACCAACCTGACCCTATCAGAAAACAGGGCGGGCACCGTACGCCGCTACCTGGAAACAGCAGGGCTTCCCGCCGATAAACTGACCAGCAAAGGATATGGCGACGCCGATCCTATAGCTCCTAATAATACGCCCGAAGGACGAACGAAAAACCGGCGTGTGGAAATTATTATTGTCAGAAAGAATTGAGCTGGTTATTCCATTTCTTCCATCGTGCCCTGTGTTTCTCCCAGCTCCCGTCCCCATTGGGCAATACTTTCAAGGGGGGCAATCAGGGTTTTTCCAAATGGAGTTAAAGAGTATTCTACCCGAAGCGGTGGCTTGGTGCCGAAAGATTCCCGTTGTATCAGGCCGTCTTCTTCCAGGGTTTTTAACTGCAGACTTAACATCTTCTCCGTAATATCCGGTATACGTTGTCGTATTTCTGTAAAGCGCATGGTACTGTTTCGCAGGTACCACAGGATCACACTTTTCCACTTCCCCCCGATATAATCCATCGTAATATCCATGGCGCAGTGGTAGGTTTTCCCATGAAGCCTGAATCCAAATTTTTTGCCGTTAATGATCATACTATTTTTTTGTACCTGTCAGAAATGACAGTTATTGTGCGCAATACAGCCGTGATTTACCTTTGGTGCTCTTAATAATTATTCAAAAGTAAAAAATGAAAACAAGAATTCATACTTATACCTCACAGGAGCCGATGTTAAAGGTAAATGCTTTCATCGTAGAAGGAGCAAAGGAACTGGTGGTGGTAGACACTACACTTACAAAGAGTGACAGCCTCGCTTTACGCCATCAGGCCGATGCACTGGGCAAACCGGTAGCAGGCATTATTCTCACACATGGTCATCCTGATCACGTGGCAGGTACCTGGCATGTGAAGCAACAGCAGGATATTCCGGTGTTTGCAGTGCCCGCAGTAAAGCAACTCATGCAGGATACAGAACAGGCGAAACATGCACAATGGTCTGGCATGTTTGGCGACGAGTGGATACCGCAGTGGGCTTATCCTACGGAATTAGTCAATCATGGTGACCGGGTGCAAATTGGCGGCATCAGCTTCTCCGTGTTGGATATCGGCGCCGGCGGCGATTGCGAAGCCAACTCCATCTGGCTACTGGAAGATGAAAATAAAGCGGCTTTTGTTGGCGACCTGTTGTACAAAAACAACCATACTTATATGAATGATGGTGGTATTTTGCGCTGGCTCGGTAACCTGGAAACCTTAGCGCCGGCATTAAAAGATTATACCAGTTTTCATGTAGGACACGGGCCGGTATGTGATATCAGGGACTTCGACAAGCAACGGGCCTACTTTCTGCAGTACTGCTCAGAAGTATTAAAGGCGACTAATGGCACCGGCATTTTTAATGACAACAGCCGCAAACAATTTGAACAGGTTATGTTATCTGCATTTCCTGAGTATGGTTGTCAGTTTATGGTGGGTTTGTCTGCAGATCGTGTAGGGAAAGAATTAGCAGGTATTCATCTTCAGTAAAAAATTAAAAGCGAGATATGAAAAATATAGGTGTACTGGGAACAGGAATGGTAGGTAATACAATAGCCACGAAACTGATTCAGCTGGGATATAATGTAATGATGGGCTCCAGAACGGCCGATAACGAAAAAGGACTTGCGTGGGCAAAAGCCAATGGCGCCAATGCCAGTACAGGAACATTTGCATCGGCTGCAGCTTTTGGGGAGATCCTGTTTAATTGTACCCAGGGTGAAATGTCCCTGGAAGTGATGAAACAGGCAGGTGTTGAACAGCTTCGGAATAAAGTGTTAATTGATGTGAGTAATCCACTGCAGTTTATTCCCGGCAAAGCGCCGGTGCTGATCCCGGAGTTATGTAATACGAATTCACTAGGAGAAGCGTTGCAACATTTTTTACCGGATACACACGTAGTGAAAACGCTTAACATCGTGAATTGCGAAGTAATGGTAGACGCCAGCAGATGCGGCGGGAATGCCACCATGCTGCTGGCGGGAAATAATGCCGCTGCTAAAGCCACAGCTACCGGCATTTTGCAACAGTTTGGATGGAGCGATATCATTGATCTGGGGAATATTGAACATGCCCGGTCTACAGAAATGATGCTGCCAGTTTGGTTAAGTGTATTTATGGCTACCAAGAATGGACATATCGGTTTTAAAATAGTGCGATAACCGGACTATAAGATTTGAGGGATTGTCTCCGTTATGCGGAGACAATCCTTTTTTATAATAAGTTTCACTCCTATACCGAAGGATTATCAGACCACATGTCGCTCATTGTTGGGTAAAACGCCGCCATTCTCTTCTGAAATTTGACTTCCTCAATAAAAACGACAGGCCTTGCAGTTCGTAGTCATTTCTGATATTTTTGACGTAATGTTTGCATACCGCATCGGTAGGGAGTTTAACGAGGGAAATATCGTATCCTTCATCCAGGAAAAGTGTTTCCTTACCATTAATGGATGCCAGGGCCGCGATGAAGGTTTGATCTAAAAAGTAATCTAATATAACATCACTGACAATAGGAGATGACAGCCATTTCTCTATCTGATCGAGATTTAAAACAGTGTGATCCAATACCCATAAACCCGCATTGACAGATGGGGCTACCAGTTGACCGGTTAAAGATTCCAGGTCATCTGGATTTAGTGAATAATAATAGCCATTGTCAACATCTCTGTTGAAAAGATTATTTCCGTTAGCATCATTAAACTCACGTATAAATTGGACTGGTTTTTTGAAGAAAAGAATGTCGGAGTCAACATAGGCTACCCTTTCTTTTTCACTCCAGAAGAAAACGTCAAAAAACTTTAGCCACATGAAATTATTATCCCGCACAAATTTACAGTGAGGATAGGCGGCTAATTTATCAGCCGCCATTCTGTCGGCCGTGGGTCTGTCTATTACGCGGGAACCTGGAAATTGTGATAGTAGCTTTGTAATATCCGTGGTGTTCAGGCTGCCGTCGTCATGAAACAAAAAGATACATGCGGCTCCGATAGAAAGATTAAGCGACTTGCAGCTGCAGATGGCCATATCCAGATGTGTTTTTCCCAATAGCATATGTACTACCAGTGGCGGAGCAGCAGGAGGTATGGGAGAGGCCGGGGTATTGGCAACTATGGATCTGAGGAAGCGGCGTTTTCGGGTGATGAATGCTTTTCTTAATCCCGTCAGGTAAATGAACACCCGGGAATATCTGATGGTCTCCTGCTCACTTTTTTGGTGGAAGAATGTTGAATCCGGCGCTAATAACAACGCTATTCCCGCGTTTGTATTTTTTGCCGCTATATACCAGTTATGGAGAAACGCATCTTTCTTGTAATGACATAAGCCTTTTTCCGGATCTGCTACATAAATGTCGTCATCCTTTATTTTATATACTACGATGAAATGATTACTTTTCCAATGAATCACGCAGGGGAGTATATCATTTTCGATGAGGTCGTCAAACGATAGCTGCACCGCCATGGTTTCAAAGCCAATTGCATTTGCGGCACTCACTATTCCCTGGAGGGATAAAGGGCTTTGGTCCGGGTTGATTTTTTTGATGAGGCTATCCAGTGCGCATTTTTTTCCATAGTATCCTGCCACCATTTTTAAACAGCATACCGCTGCATAGTTAGGGTGGGGCTGGTGAGATACCGGAAACTTTTTTCTCAGGAAAGGAAAGCCGGGTAGTGCTTTATATAATTTTCCCATATATATCTGTGGAGGTCATTTTTTTAGTAGAAAACCGGTTGTTGATAAGGGCATGTGCATTGACACCAACTTGCTGCCTGTAGGAGGTATCGGTTATCGCTTTTATAAGTGCATCTTCCAACAGTGTTATGAATTCGGCTTCCGTGCGGTTGTTTGCATTGATATAAATAACGTTTTGCCGGTCACTTTTGAAGTGCGCAAAAGCATCTGTATCACTGACAATTATTGGTAATCCGTGGGCCATCATTTCCAGTGCAGAGAAGCTGTTTTGTTCAATAAAGGAAGGTAGCAGGCCAATGTCGGCTAATTGATAATATTTGTATAGGGTGGTTTTATCCACAAAGCCTGCAAAAACAATTTTGTCATGGATGTCCTTGCATCGATCTTCAAAATGAGAAAGGTTACCTTCCCCACATATAACGAAGTGGAAATTCATATTTCGTCCAGCCAGTTGACGGAGCGCTTCAATGGCATACCCGAAGCCTTTTTGATAGATCAATCTGCCTGAAAACAAGATGATAGGATAATCGGTGTTGAATCCGAATTCCTCCCTTAATGCACGTTTCCGGGCAGCAGATAGTATCTCTGTATTTTCTGTATTGATGGCATTATGCACTATTTTTAACTTAGAGGAGGGAGTATCGTACACTGTCTGCGTAAAATTGATGGCCTCATTGGTGAGGCATATTATTTTGTCGGCGAGATGACATAATTTCATTTCCGCCTGCATGGAGGGAATGTATTCATTCTCTTCTCTGTTTTCCCAGTCGGTGTTAAATTTTCGGAAATCATTATTATAGAACACCTGCCATAGTAAAACATGCATGGTGTAAAAAACGTGGAAGTGATCGTATTCCTTTGCCACTTCTGCCAGGTACATCTCCATCGGGGTGTTAAGGTGCAGTACATTCCGGTCGCCTTCTTTCACGTGGC
This sequence comes from Chitinophaga sp. 05T412, assembly GCF_056396465.1. Taxonomy (NCBI): domain Bacteria; kingdom Pseudomonadati; phylum Bacteroidota; class Chitinophagia; order Chitinophagales; family Chitinophagaceae; genus Chitinophaga; species Chitinophaga sp. 05T412. Next base: position 373,701 of record NZ_JBFTLN010000001.1, on the reverse strand, counting down.
TCATCAGGATACAGTAGATGGCATGTGCCTGCGATAAGCTGATGTAGTACTCATCTACAGCGGTTTCGTGTGGTGATTCGAAAGAGATGTATATGTCATTCAGGGAACCATTTTTTACATGGCTCCCGTCTTGCTGATGGCTTGCATTGATATGTACTACATAAACATTTATATCCGGTTGCTGGAGTAGTACCCACTTCAACATTGCAGTATATGATCCTACGCCATATTTATTGGCCTTACCATATACTTTCATTATAAATACATTCATAGAATTGGAGTTGTATACCGGGGAACCGGAACTAAAGAATTGTTAACATAGCGGCAAGCCCTTGATTCAGGCCATAATTTGATTGGAGGATGTTGTTTGCTGTAATGCGTTTTAAGTCTGATAGATCCACGGATTGCAGACAGGAAATGGAAAAAGTATCCATTAATTCAGCTTGTGGAAAGAACAGGGTTCGCAGGCTTCCCCATTTTTGGATGATACTGATATTTATGATGGAGGCATTGTTGAATAGTTTGAATAGGCTATCTCTTAATCCGTTGATGTCATTACTCTCCGGTAGTAAAGCTAAAATTCGCCAGAGGGCATAGGTATCATTGCTATCCATTGTCTGAGTCAACAGCTGTTCCCTGGTGAGTAGTAATAATTTAGAGAGATAGTTATTGGTCAATTCATGTGTGTAAAGCAGCTGATAAATAATCCAATAGAAACAGGTGTCTTTATATAAAGGTGTATCACATGTTGCGATAATGTTTTCTATCGTTCGCATGACGTGATCGAGAAAGAATGACGCGTTGCCATTTTCCGTGTCTTTGCACATCAGATATCTGTTTAACAGATATTGTACCTGTAGCAGTAATTCAGGCACTTCATGGGTGGTAGTGAGCGCAAATTTGTCGAAAGGTGTGGCATATTCTTCAACATCCAGGTCGAAATAATTTCGCTTGTACCCTTCCGTTATCAGACAACCCAGTGCAAGTGGATGGGCTTGATCTTCCGATGTCTGGAAATTGGATTCTAATGCCTGGATGAGCATGTTGCCAAGCAGGTTAAAAGCATATTGTTGTAAAGGTTCATTATCTGTTTGCCTGGAGATTTCAAAAAAAAGTAAAATGATGCCACTGTTACCAGATAGTAAACTTTGATCTTTACTGATACTGGCGTGGGTTATCAACTGATGGTAAATGTGTTTTTTTAGTGACAAAGTATCACTGTTTGCAGCGTTCATAAGTGGATAATATATTAATAACCGATTTAACCAGCTTTTATTTCAAAATGAATTTTGTAAGAGGAAGATAAACTTTTCACTCCATGGAGTATGATTTCTGATTGTTAATTACATTTATTTTAGCTGGTATCGAATGTAGGAAATAAAATTAGAAGATTAAATTCACGTGGGACGGAATTGATGTGAATAGGACTGATTTTTGGTTGAGGCGTTTTTTTAATTTCTTATTAAATCCAATACTGTATTGATGTGAGCGTATTTTGTTACTTATGATTTCATGAAGTTATCACAGATAGAGTGGTTAATATATGCGCAAATGTTATTAAAAATTAAGTGATGTTTAAAAACAGAATAGATACTTTTGTTGCGATGATAAATGTAAATGGCGTATAGTCGTTACAGTTATTGATATGATTCCCTTATGAAACTATTGAACTGTTCCCGAATGATAAGCATAGACAACGCATTTTACCCTAAATTAATTTCAGCACGTTAAAATTGATTTTCACCACAATAATAATTGATGTGTCTCTTAGCCAAGAGCCGCAGTAAGCATATTCATGGCCAGAATTGAGGGGGTATCCTTTAGCAACCCAAAGAAAAATGCAGAAGGAAGTGAGTTCACGGTAGCACTATAAAGGGCGTGACGCTACATGTCAACTAACTTGTTCCATGGCGAGAGACGGAATAAGTAATCCATTTTTATCTTAATTAACTAGCAATTTATGATCTCAAATCAAAAGAAATTATCTAAGAAACTGGAATTAAAGAAATCTACCATTGTAAATATCAGCCAGTCGCACATGGCGAATATCAAAGGTGGTTATGGTGACGATATGTTTGGTACCAGAGCATTGTGTTTTTCTTCAAAAGCATCTAACTGCACTGATAGCTCCTGCGCTAGAACTACCACTGTAATTGTTTGCATTCCACTGTAATTATTTTTGAAGGGAGAGATTTTATCTCTCCCTTTTTCTGTTTCATTCTAATAGTTCATTATTTCAAATGAAGGAAAGTGTGATATTATCGGTGTTGGATGATAAGTTGATGAAAATAGCCACCTCTCTGCAAAGGAGGGAAGGTAACTTCTCTGATAATTATTTGTTAACCAGCGGACTGCCAGGCATTAGCTTATTCTTTTATTATTATGGTAAATATGCGAATGAGGAAGCATTGCTGAATCAGGCGCAAGAATATTTTGAAAGAAGCTTTTACGCAATTGAAGACTTTCAGCAAACCATTAAAGGAACTACCCTTTATGGAGGATATACCGGTATTTTATGGGTTTATCAGCATTATATCAATCAACAATTTATTGCTGCTGATGAAGATAGTAAGGGTGTTTTCTCTTTTTTTGATGAGATGATTGAACAGGAGTATGAGCGGGAAGCTCTGATGGGAAATTATGATTTGTTGTATGGGTTTATTGGATATGGTGTTTATCTGTTGGAAAGAAATGATATTGAATCACAGGCGGTGAAGTTGAATAGGCTGGTAGATCTGTTGGAGCTTTCGGCCGTAAAGAAAGATACAGGAGTGGCCTGGGTGGATCGTTTTGAACGACAAACGAATGTTGATGGAGAGCTGATCAATTTAGGTTATGCACATGGAATACCCGCCATCATTACTTTTCTATCCTACGTTTACCAGGTTACAAAATATACTAAAGCCGCCCGATTGATGGAGCAGGCAATAGGCTACCTGCAGTCTCACGAATTGCGTCCACCGGCGGAAAGTTCGTTTTCGTATTACGTATTGAATGATGAACCCTTTGAATATCCCAGCAGACTCGCCTGGTGCTATGGAGATTTAGGAGTAGGGTATGCCATATTGAAGGCTGGAATAGCTTTAGGTAATGACGACTATCTCTCATATGGAGAAAATATATTGAAAAAGTTAGCGGTGAAGCGTATAGAAGATCCGGTGACAAGGGTAAGAGATGCCTGTTTCTGCCACGGAACGGCAGGCATTTCTTATATCATGCAAAAAGCATTTAAGTATACAGGAAGTGAAGAATTATACGAAGCTGCACAATATTGGTTGTCAGTCACACTGCGCATGATCGGCGAAGATGGTAGCTGTGCCGTGTGGTCGTATCTCGACGATAAGAAAGAATGGGAATTCAGGCAGGAAGAGGGTTTATTGGAGGGGGCAGCTGGTGTAGGACTCTGTATACTGCAGCAGGTATATCAGGAAGATACAGGGTGGGATGTCTGTTTTATGTTATAATAAATCTTAAAAGTTCCAGACAATGAAGCAAATATTTTACTTATTCGGTATGTTGTTATCTCCTTTGATGCTGGCTGCGCAAACAAATGTGTCAGTTATTACCACGAATAACCCCGATAGTATAAATTTTTCTGACCTTTCATTCCTAAAGGAGGTATTGAAGGATGTACAGGTGATAGGAATGGGAGAGCAAAGTCATGGTGATGGTGCAACTTTTGACGCAAAAGTAAGGTTGATAAAATACTTGCATGAAGAGCTGGGCTATAACGTTATTGCCTTTGAAAGTGGTTTATATGACTGTACAAAGGCGAACGAGCTGATTCAGGCCGGCGCTAATGCGGAAGAGTATCTGCCTAAGGCTGTATTTAGTGTATGGGATTGCAAAGAAGTAAAGAAGCTGGCGACTTACATCAATGAAACCCGGAAAAGTCAATCTCCTTTAATATTTAGTGGATTCGATTGCCAGGTAGGTGGCAGTCTGGCCAAACAGGGGTTTATAGCAGATGTTAACAAGTTTATCAGGGAGCTGGAAGTGAAAACAGGAAAGCAACTGATAACAGATACAATAGCGGTAAATGAAGCGCTGAGAAAAGCCATTAAATTTTCTAACTTCTTTACAAAGCTTTCTTCAACAGACACCACGGTGTTATCGGAAACGTTTACCAATGTTTTTAAAGCGGCTGATGGCCTGGCTGATAAAGATGCCACAACGCAGTACTGGATCAGAATACTTAACTCCCTGAAGGTGGATTACAGAAGGAAATTCGAAAAAGGTAGCCTCAGAGATGAAGTGATGTCTGAGAATGCACTTTGGTTATTAAGAGAGAAATATAAGGGACAAAAGATAATGCTGTGGGCAGCATCTGCTCATCTTGCCTATCATGTAAACCTGGTAGATGATAAGTATCTTTCGGAACATGTTACCATGGGGGATCAGCTAAAGTGCAAACTGGGGCCCGCGTTTTATAGCCTGGTATTTACTTCTTACCGTGGTAAATCAAAGGTTGGATTTCTTAACCTGAAAGTCGACAAACCAGCGGAAGACGGCATAGAGCCCTTTTTCTATAGTACCGGTAAGCCTTTCTTATTTGGCAACCTCCGGGGAAAATCTCTTCCCGGGCTTTGCGATCACGCTGGGAATACAAAAATATTCGGTCATAAATCACTAAAGATGTCATTGTGTGAAATGGCTGATGGAATATTTTATATTGAGAATATGTATCCGGCAACTTATTAACCATTTTTGATTATGGCGATGAATTATGATGGTTCCTGGTATAATCTGAGAGTGCCGGTTTTTCCATTCGAAAAAATTCAATATCTAAATACATTATTCACCCGGTATCATGAAGATAAAGATACGCTGATAGAGATAAAGCGGGTTTTTAGTGATACGCTATTTATCGAAGCCGTTTATATCAGCTCTGTTGAGTTGTACCATGAAACGCAGAAATGGCTGAGCGGGACGGTGAAAAATGAAAAAGACGAGTTAAAGCTGCTAAATAGCCTATATAGGTATTACATACGGATGTGTACCAGGGCCACACCTTTTGGCTTATTTGCAGGCTATAGTAACGGTCGCTTTTCTGACACAGACAGTATCGTTATATCTCATGAGAAGCTGGTAAGGCACGTCCGACTTGATTCTCAGTACCTCGCAGCACTTGTATCATACCTGGTAGAAGCCTATCAATTGGCTGATCACCTGGTATTCTATAAAAATAATACTATTTATAAGGCGGCGGGAGAGTATCGTTATATTGAAACAGAGGATATCAGCCATGTCATAAACTATAAAACGAGTGTAGTTGAAAAACATGATACACTTGAATTTATCCTGGAGGCCGCCGCTCAGGGTCGTACCATTGCACAGCTCGCCACATTATTATGTGACGATGATATTACCTATGAAGATGCAAGGAACTTTGTACACAGTTTGATTGCTGCGCAACTGTTGACCAGTGAATTCAACTTAAATGTAACTGGGTTGGATTATTTAACCTATGTTACCGGAAGAGTCAAGGAAATCAGCAGCACTATCGGGCATCCACAGCTAACGGATTTGTGTGCTGTTTTGGAGGAGCTTTCCACGCAATTGCAGCATGCCGACAGCATCGCTGCTTATGAAAATATAGTTCATCTGCTGAAGAAGATTAAAGCAGATACTTCTTCTAAGAAATTATTGCAGATAGACACTTCTATCCCCTGCAGTGAAAATCACTTAAAGAAAGAACGGATTACTGCGTTAAATAAACTGGAAATATTGCTCCATTTGAATATCGCAGGGGATAACAGAAACCTTGAAGTGTTTAAACAAAAGTTCCAGGAGAAATATGGCGACAAAATAATGCCGCTTGGAGAGGTACTGGATGAAGATATAGGAATTGGCTATGCCACCGATGCCGGCAAAGCGGTAACAGATCAGCCATTATTAGAGAATATTCATTTCAGATCAGGTAAGAGGCAGCAGGAAAGTATTTCCTGGACTAGTTTTAAGCAGTATAAACTTAGAAAGTACATTCAGGCTATCGAACAGAATAGTAAGATTATTCTTACTACGGAGGAACTGGAACAATTAACCAAAGATACTTCTTATCATCTGCCGGATGCAGCTTTTATTCACGGAGTGATTATTCCTTCGGCGGAAAGCAACTCTTCAGAAAAGTTCTTGTTGCTAAATTATGGGGGAGCTTCTTCCGTAAGTATTATTTCAAGATTTTCTCATCGGGAAAAAGATGCACAACTCATTGCAGAAAGTATCAGGGAAGAGCAATCGCATTATCCGGACGCCATCTTTGCTGAAATTGTTCATCTGCCGCAAATTAGAACAGCTAATATTTTAACAAAGCCGGATTTTAGGGGGTACGAAATTCCTTATTTGTGTAAGTCGCTACTGCCTGTAGCACAGCAGATTCCCCTTGATGAGATATCCGTTTTTGTAAGAGAAGATGAAATTTTCCTATGGTCTAAACGGCTTAATAAAAGAATTTTCCCCAAGCTCACGAGCGCGCACTTTTATTTGAATAGTGAATTGACTGTTTATAAGTTTTTATGTGAACTGCAATCGCAGAAGTCGTCACAAGGCTTTGTATGGGATTGGGATATATTACAGGAGCAGCCTTTCCTCCCAAGAGTAGAGTATGAAGATGTTATTGTTAGCAGGGCCACCTGGAATCTAAAAAAAGATAACATCACCGATATGGCATCGGATGCATGCAGGAACGTTGACAGTTTTAAAAATTGTCTGCATCAGTTGCATATTCCCCGGCATTGTGCAGTAGTGGAAGATGATAACGAATTATATATAGACCTGCATGTTCCGATGGGGGTAGATATAGTACTCCAGAAATTAAATAAATATGGCGCTGTTAAAATAGTGGAGTTCTTATTGGCAGCAGATGGGTTATTGGTTCGGAATAAAGCAGGTGAAGCTTTTTGCCATGAGGTAGCTTTTCCTTTGAACAGGATAAATAAGAAAGAAGGGGATATCGCAGTGGTGCTGAAAACAAATGATGTTACGGATATGGATGAAACGGCGCCAGAAAGTACCTTTCTGGTGGGGAGTGAATGGTTGTACGTAAAAATTTATTGCGGAATTGCGATGGCTGAAAAGCTATTACATACGGTTGTTAAGCCATTTGTTGAAGACCAGTACCGGTTAGGGAGAATCGAAAAATTCTTTTTTATCAGGTATAATGATCCTGATCATCATATCAGGTTGCGATTTCATAACGCAGGGCATCCGGAGTTGTTAATGCACGTATTGACGGATTGGTCTAAAGTCAGCGAGGAATGGATTAAAGCAGGTGTTATAGCAAATATCCAGGTGGATACTTATAAAAGAGAAATCGAACGATATGGAAAACAAACGATTACTTTTTGTGAAGAATTGTTTGCTATAGACAGCCTGGTGGTTTTAGAAGCGCTGGCTGTTATAAATGAGCATCCGGATGCTCATTCCAGATGGTTATTTGCGGCGATGTATGTGAATGCGTTATTGGATGTCTTTAAGGTTGATTTGGCCGAAAGAGTTCGCATGCTCGGGCATATCAGAAACTCATTTTTTAAAGAATTTGGAGGAGAAGCGTCATTAACTCATCAGTTGAATGATAGCTATCGTAAGAAATATGGGTTACTTAAAGCATACTTTTCCGGTGGTTCAATGGGAGAAATGTATGATTTTTTTGCCGCTATTGTTAAAGATAGGATAGAAAAGATGGAAGGTGTTGCAACGGCCATAAATGCTAAAGCAGCTGGTGATCCTGCTCTTTTTATCTCCATAGTATCAGGACTTATACATATGTTTATTAATAGAGTTTTTACCAGCCAGCAGCGAAAAAATGAATTGGTGATATATCATTTTCTGCATAAGTATCATCAGTCAGTTTTGTCTTTGGCCAAGAGAGCAGTCGTATGAGTTTTCCCTATTTTATTCAGCACGATGCGATGGATTGCGGTCCAACTTGCCTGCGCATGATCGCAAAGTATTATGGGAAGGACATTCCTATTATCAAAATAAGAAACCTTACTAATATTGATAGGGAAGGGGTTTCTTTATTGGGCATGAGCGAGGCTGCCGAAAAGATAGGATTTAAAACACGGGGTGTGAAAATCAATTTTGAGCAGCTGAACAATGAAGTGATGTTGCCATGCATTCTTTATTGGAAACAGAGCCACTTCGTTGTTTTACCTCCTCAAAATTATAAGGATGGGAATAGAAGGAGCAAAATATTAATTGCTGATCCCAGCCACGGATTAGTTAAAGTTAGTAAAGAAGTATTCCTGCAAAACTGGGCTGGAGATCAGCAGGAAGGCATTGTATTACTATTGGAAACCACACCGGAATTTTATGATCAGGAGGAAAGCAGTGGGGCTAAAGTATCCTGGGGAACCTTGTTCTTCTACATACGCCAGCACAAAAAATATTTTTTCCAGATAATGTTGGGGCTCATTTTGGGTAGTTTGCTACAACTTATATTCCCTTTTTTAACACAGAGTATTGTTGATACCGGCATCAATACAAAAAATCTGCAATTCATTTATATTATATTGGGGGCGCAGATGATGCTTTTCTTTGCCCGGACAGTGGTTGATTTTATAAGAAGCAGGCTCCTTTTGTTCATCAGTTCAAAGGTAAATGTTTCTTTATTAACGGGGTTTTGGTATAAATTAATGAAGTTACCATTGTCCTATTTTGACACAAAACTTACGGGCGACATATTACAACGCATACAGGACCAACATAAGATTGAACAATTTTTAACCGGAGGAAGTCTGAGTGTGTTTTTCTCGGGTATTACTATCGCCATCTTTGGGGTTGTTTTATTGGTGTATAATATTCCGGTATTTGTCATTTTTGCAGCTGGTAGCACGCTTTATTTCCTGTGGGTTAAATTATTCCTTAAGTATAGAAGAGAGCTTAACTATAGGCAATTTGCCATTGCTTCTCTTGAAAATGCCGCTACCCTGCAATTGATACATGGCATGCAGGAAATAAAACTCAATAATTCAGAAAAGCGATTCCGTTGGGAGTGGGAGCATCTGCAGGCGCAGTTGTTTAAATTAAGTTTTCGTAATCTGTCGCTCAATCAATATCAACAGGCTGGTGCACTTTTTTTTAACGAAGGAAAAAATATACTGATCACGTTTTTTGTGGCGAAGTCGGTTTTGGATGGTCAACTTACACTGGGCGCCATGCTGGCTATTCAATATATCATTGGGCAACTGAATAGTCCGGTGGAGCAATTGGTGGGGTTCACCCAAAATCTGCAGGATGCAAAAATAGCGTTGGAGAGATTAAATGAGATCCACGCAGAAGAAGAGGAAGAGCCCAATAACATCAGTTTTGTAAATGATCTCCCGGATAGCAAGGAGTTGAATATTTCTAATCTTCATTTTAGCTATCCTGGAAGTGCGGGCCAGCCTATCTTTAACGGCATTCATCTTACGATACCTGCACAAAAAGTAACCGCCATTGTAGGTATGAGCGGGAGTGGTAAAACCACGTTATTAAAATTATTATTGAAATTTTATGATAATTATAAAGGAGATATAAAAACGGGGCAAAGCGATTTCCGGTATATCAGTCCGCATTTTTGGCGAAGCAGATGTAGTAGCGTTATGCAGGATGGTTATATATTCAATGATACCATCAGCCGAAATATTGCCGTTTCAGAGGAAGTGCCGGATAGGAAAAGGTTGATCTATGCCTGTCGGATCGCCAATATTTTACCATTTATTGAATCGTTACCATTGGGATTGAATACTAAGATTGGGGTAGAGGGAAATGGTATCAGCCAGGGGCAGCGCCAGCGTATACTTATTGCCAGAGCTGTTTATAAAGATCCCGATTATATTTTTTTCGACGAAGCCACGAATGCACTCGATGCCAATAATGAGCGGATAATTATGGAGAACCTGGATAGGTTTTTTAAGGGGAAAACGGTAATTGTGATTGCTCATCGGCTCAGTACTGTGAAAAATGCAGATAAAATAGTGGTATTGCACCAGGGACGGATTATGGAAGAAGGGAATCATCAGCAATTAACAGATAAGAAGGGATATTATTACGAGCTGGTGAAAAATCAGCTTGAATTGGGAAATTAAAGCACATAATGTTTCAGCAGGAATTAATACCAATGGAGGAAAATAGCCAATTGAGCATAACGGACGGCCAGTCGCCAATGGAAATGTCTTCCGCTGTAGAGGAGATTATCTCGTCTAATCCCGGGTATTTCGTCATGTATGGTACCAGCATTATGCTTGCTATCATTATGTTGCTTATTGCGGCTACCTGGTTTATTAAGTACCCTGATATAGTGTTAACCACAGCAAAACTAACTACTATCAATGCACCTAAGCCCATTGTGTCTAAAGTGGCGGGTAAACTCATCCATCTGTGGGTCCCCAATGAATCAGTAGTGACCGACAGTAGTATCATTGGGGTGTTAGCATCTACTGGTGATGTAAGGCAGCTGCTGCAACTTTCGGGGTCGCTGGATGCAGCATCGGTACAAGTTACAGCTGGAAATTATGTGGAGGCGTTAAGGTTACTGTCAGGGCAATACGCGCAACTGGGGGAGGTGCAGCCAGCTTATCAGATATTCGTACAGGCATTTTTACAGTTTCAAAACTATATGGCAGATGGTGTCTTTCTTAAGAAAAGGAAATTATTGGAGAATGATTTATTTAATCTCGGGCGCAACCATCAAAATCTTTTGCTACAGCAGGAATTGTACCGACAAGATCTTTCACTCACCAATATAGATTTCGAGGCCAATGAGCAATTGTTAAAAGATAAAGTGATTTCGGCGCAGGAGTACCGCGATCAAAGCAGAAAGCTGATTAATAAAAAGCTGACGCTTCCTCAGGTACAGTCGGCAATCATTAGCAATGAAGTGCAGCAAAACGATAAGAAGAAGGAGATGCTTGAATTGAATAGCCAGATAGCCAGTCAGCAAGTTCTTTTTATGGAGGCGCTTAACAACTTAAGGAGTAAGGTGAATGAATGGAAAATGCAATATCTGTTGATCGCTCCGGTAAATGGTATGCTCATCTATAATGGTTTCCTGCAGGAGAATGAACAGGTAAAGGCAAACCAGGTAGTGGCTTATATATCTTCCGGCAATACCAGTTATTATGTGCAGGTATTGATACCACAGGAGAATTTTGGTAAAGTGATGGTGGGGCAGAAAGTACTACTGAAATTTCCTTCTTATCAATGGCAGGAGTATGGCAGTGTGGAAGGTAGAATCAGCTATATCTCTAAAATAGCTACGGATAGTGGTTATATGGCAAAAGTAACTTTACCGGACGGTTTAAAAACAGATTATCATCAGCTTATTCCGTACCATGATGGACTGGTGGCTACCGCAGAGGTCATTACCAATGATACGCGCCTGCTGGAACGATTTTATTCCAGCCTTGTCAAGAATTTAAGCAGGTAAAGGAGAGGTAATCAATTGTCTGATTGCCGCCATATGCGAATACAATACCAGCGGTACCAGGCAGCCCGGCAACAGCATAAAAGGGAAATAGCCAATAGCGAAAGGCGTTGTGGCGGATGATTGTATTGAAATAGTTACAATATTCAATAGCAGCGCCAAACTAATCAGGTTCCAGAGAATGAGAATCGTCCTGTTCAGCCGCCCTTTCACAATTCCCCAATACCATATAAACGGGGCCGTTAAGCCGGAGAAGATATCGAAATTTCTCCCTTCAAAAGTCATGGCTGCCGGAATAGCTTTGTGAAGAAATAGCCAGTATAAAACGATCTCCACTGGTATTCTGATAAGATGTAACAGCGTTAACGTTCCCAGGTGCAGACGATCAATAAAGCGCCGGCCGGCTGGTGTGGCAAGGAGTGTCAGCAACAATAGTACGGGTGGTAATGCCAGTAATAGGAATCTGGGAGGTAGGGTATTGATGGTATAAAAATTATTCATACCCAACACCGATTGAAAAATAACCCAGGCTGAAATGATGATTAGTAACCGCTTCGAATAATCAGCCGCTTTGTAAAATAGTCCAATGGTGGTAATCACTGTTAAAATGAAAACAGCATACACGTAAAACGGTAAGGTTTGCATGGATCTGAGATTTAGTCTTCCATACAAAGAACGACTATCGCTGTAACAATCTACTTGTCAAATGGCAACTAATGATTATCTGCCTGCTTTTTTGAGAACTCTCTGCGGATACGGCTGAGGGAGGAATCAGTAATGCCTAAATAAGAGGCTATGTACTTGAGGGGTACGTACTGGAATATTTCTTTACTGGTATTAATCAGGTCGCGATATCGTTCTTCTGCAGTTTGATTAATAAGAGAAAGCGTTCTCTTTTTGTAAGCAGTAAATTCTCTAACGAGCATGGCGCGGCCAAATTCGCGAAACTCCGGTACCGAATGGAATAATATATTTAGCTTTTCGATGGGAAGAAAAAAGCCCTGGCAGGCAGTAATCGCTTGTATATTTTCCATTGATCTGGTTCTGGAAAAAAGGGAGGTAATCTCTGAAACGTGACCGTTTTTGGTGAAAAAATAAGTGGTCACTTCTTCTCCTTCCGTGTTGTCTACAAAGATGCGCATAAAACCATCTGTCATGAAAAAGCTGCCGGCACTTATCTGTCCTTCTTTCACAAACAATTCATTTTTATCGAAACTTTTAGGTTCAAAATAGCTGGCGATATCCTCCAGTACCTGCCTGGAAGGAGAAAGGGGAGAAGCCGAAAGCGTATCCCGGATAGATATAATGAGTGGTTCCTTATCCATTTGGTATTAAATATAAGTAGATTATTGGTGACTGCTTATTCAGGTAGATAACTTCAATTCTATCTACCTCAATTATATGAAAAATACTATTACTGTTAGTCTCCATTTCACTGCAGCAATACGGCATCCTATTTTCACCATATTAGGATTTGATTTTTAATGATGGCTGTCGTTGGCGGCCAGCAGTTAGCAGCTGGCCACTAATTGTATAAAGAATTACCATCTTTTCCATATCCTTAACTATTTACTAACATTAGTTTCTTTTTTTTGCCGCGGATTTGTAAACATGCATCCTCATCAGCCGCACGATAATAACTATTCCAACCCAGCCTCCGGAAATACCGGGCAATTACACCTGTCCCTGCAACCCGACCCCGCCGCAGTAACGTTTAACCAGATTTTCTTGGCTACCAGAGACAGAATGTACCAGTTTGTGAAGAAGCTCACCCAGGATGAAGCTGATATAAAGGATATTGTACAGGATTGTTATGTCAGCCTTTGGCAGCATATGCCTCAGATAGATCTGGAGCAGGATGTATTGCCGCTATTGTTTACCTATGCCCGTAACCGTGTGATCGACTATCTCCGCAAAAAAGCAACCCGGCAGCAACTCCTGCAGGAATGGCAACCTGCACATGCCGATGAAACGCCCACGGAACAACTACTCGATTATAAAGAACGGCTGGAACAGCTACAGGTGTCTATCAATCAACTGCCATCCCACCGGAAAAAGATCTTCACCCTGGTAAAGCAAGATGGATTTTCACATAAAGAAGTAGCAGAACAGCTGGGCATTTCCACGGCTACCGTTAAAAAACAAATCGGTCTTTCACTGCGGTTTCTTAAAGAACAATTACCCCGCTGATCTTTCCAATGTTACCAAAAGGTTAACTCGTTACTTTCGCTTACTCCCTTCTTCCCGCACATACGTGATATAGGCAATCATCAAAATAAAAGGTTGTCGCAATGGCCATAGACCGCTCACTACTGGACCGTTTTATTCATCATCAATGTACACCGGAGGAAACGGAGGAAGTATCCCGTTTGCTGCAGGAATCGCCGCATTTGCTGGATGATTATCTGCAGGAAATGTGGAACGAAGAAGTGACGACACGCATGCCGGACGACATGGTACAGGCCATTGCCACGCACCTGCAACTGGATGCGATGGACGCTGTTGCACCGGCAGTGAATAAGCGAAGATACTGGATCGGTTGGGCGGCCGCTGCGGCAGCCGTATTGTTGTTACTCTGTGCAGGTGGATGGTTATTACAACAACGGAGTAGTACACCACGCAACAACCTGTTGCTCGTGACTACTGCAGCGAAAAATTACCAGCTGGTATTACCGGATAAAAGTACCATATGGTTGAAAGCTAATACCCAATTGGCTTTTGATACCATTGATTTTGGTAAGTCCACCCGTACTATCACTTTATTGAGTGGAGAAGCTTTTTTTGATATTGCACCCGATGCCGCGCATCCTTTTGTAGTGGTAAGTGGCGAGGTGCAAACCCGGGTGCTGGGCACCGCTTTCAGCGTACGTCACGCATCAGCGAAAGAAGTGTTGGTAACGGTGTCTGCTGGAAAGGTAGCGGTAGATCATCATCAGCAACAGCTGGATGTATTGTTGCCCGGTAAGCAGATAACAGTGGATCAGCAAACGGGGCGTTTCTCGGAACAGCAGGTGCGGGTATGGCTTGCCGCGGCATGGAAGGAATCCCGGCTACAGCTGGATAACGCCAGCTTTTCCGAGCTGAATACCGCCATGGAAATAATGTATGGGGTACACCTGGAAACCAATAAGGACAAGGTACGTCGTCAAACGTATAATATCCTGTTGAACAAATATATGCGGGTGAAAGAAGTGGTGCAGGTATTGGGACAGCTGAACAGCTTGGCATATAAGCAATTAAATGATACTACATTCTTAATCTATTAAATAAAAGCGCAGAAAAAATTTTACAACCAGTGAAAAATAAAAAGGACACCTGTTGAAGCAGATGTCCCCGAATAAGGCATGAAACAGGGTTGCAGCCCGTTGCATTGTTGCTCTCATTACTTTTAAAACAAAGTCAAAATTATGAAAAAAAATGTTCTTAAACGCATGCGTTTAAGCAGCACTGTATTGTCATGCATAGTGCTACTACTGCTAGCACTGGCAACAAACACAGTAGCACAAAACAAGTTACAGCAAAAAGTAACTATCAGCTTTAGTAAGCAACCACTGGGAAAAGCCTTACTGCAATTGCAGGAGCAATCTAAAAGCTATTTTGCATTTCCGGCAGATGTACAACGCTATAATGTACCTGCCGCTACATTCACTCAGACGACACTTTCTGAAATATTAAAGGCGCTGTTAAAAAATACGACACTTAGTTTTAAAGAAGAAGGCAACTATATCATTATCGCATCCGCTAAACCAGTAGCCGACAACGATGCTGGAAAGGGCGAAGGACAAATACGCGGACGCGTGGTAGATTTTGAAACGTCGCAGCCATTGCCTGGTGCAACAGTACTGGTCAGTGGAAGTAAGATAGGTACGCAGAGTAATGAGAAAGGTTTTTACGAATTCCAACATCTGCCTGCGGGCAAATATACACTGGAAGTCCGCTATATTGGCTACTCTCCATCCATTTTAAGCAACGTGAGTATCCAGACCGGTAAAGAAGTGGTGATGGATGTGAAAATGGAAATCTCCAACAAGCTCAATGAAGTGGTGGTAGACGCCGGCCCGCGTAAAGTAAAATCGGTTACCCACAGCACGGAAGCCCAGTTAATTAGTGAAATACGTGGTGCAACGGGTGTGGTATCCGGTATCTCCAGTGAACTGATCACCAAAACGGCGGATAGAAATGCGGCTGAAATTGTAAAAAGAATATCCGGTGTAACGGTAGTAGATGATCGTTTCATTGTGGTACGTGGTATGAATGAGCGCTATAACCTTACTTATCTGAATAATAGCCTTGCTCCTTCTACAGAACTATATAGTAAAGCGTTCGCTTACGATCTGCTGCCTGCCAGTGTGATAGATAAGATTCTGGTATACAAATCACCCGTGGCTGATTTGGTGGCAGATTATGCCGGTGCTGCGGTGAAAGTCACCACCAAAAACGCCATGCCGCTGAAGCATTTTGATATAGGGCTGCAATTTGCACATCGGGAAGGAGCTACTTTCAAAAATAATATCGGCTATAACGGGGGTAAATACGACTTCCTGGGATTCGATGATGGCGGAAGGAAGTTGCCTTCTTTTTCTCCCGGTATTTTTGAAAGTAACCGGCAGGTAACCAACGTAAAGCAATCGGAGTGGTTAAAGGCGATGTCACCTGAGTTGGGGTATGGTACCCGGTATAGCTTACCTGATATGCAGTTGTTTGCCAATTACTACAATAGCTGGAAGATAGGCTCCGCAAAACTCTATGATCTCACAGCAGTTACCTATACCAAAGAAACAACAGGATATGATGTGTATACGCAGAAGGGAAATCTGGATCAACCTTATACTGGTAAAGGAAACGGTAACGCAGGAGGCAGCGTATTGGATAACAACAAAATCGGCAATGGACAGCAGTCTTCCGAAAATGGAAAGATTAATATCCTGGAAAATCTTACGCTGAAGTTAAACGACCGGCATCAGCTGTTTTTACAAAACTTTTTTGTGAATGATGGTCGCCGCTTTACCAGTGTTAATACCGTACATCCTAACGAACCCAAAGGCGTAGGTTATAATATCAATCAATACCGGACAAGAGATATTGTACTTTCCTTTCAACAAAGAACCTTATATACGGGACATCTGGGCGGGACACATGTGTTGGGGAACAAAAAGCAGCATACCCTTGAGTGGAATGTTGGTTATACCTACGATCTGCAGAATGTGCCAGACCAACGTATTGTTCATTTGAATAACTACTGGCTGGCAGATGATACCACCTGGAGGGCCGTTCCTACTGGTTACCAGGGGATGATTACCCGTTTGTATATCAAAAACCGGGAGCAGATTTACAACGGCGCCATAGACTATACTTTCCAGGTTCGTCCTAACCTCTCCCTGAAAGCAGGTACTTATCATATGTTTAAATTAAAACAGGTAGGGCGCCGGTTCTTTCGGATAAACAGAGCCGGACTTTCTAATGATCAATTTGCCCCTGTTGGTGATGACTTGGGTTGGTATAATGATCATGGAAATATTGATCAGCAATTGCTACGCTTTAGTCAGCAGGATCTGTCTAATGTATGGAGTGCCAGGTATTTCAAGGACGATAACACCGGCCTGGGAATTAATGATGCTACTGGTCCTGTAGATGCTTATGTAGGCAGTGAGCAATACCATGCTGGCTACATCATGGGAGACTGGAAAACAGCGGCGGAAAAGCTGGTGTTGAATGGTGGCTTGCGTCTGGAGTATGATCATCAAAGGTTGTCTGGCGCCAGGGAAGCGCTGAATGGCTCCACCAGTTTACAGCCTATTTATATGAGTCGCGCTAAAACGGTATTGTTACCATCTGTGAATGTCAGCTATTTGCCTGGTTCCTCACTGGTATTCCGGGGTAGTTATGGCCGTACCGTGAACCGGCCGGATTTCCGGGAGTTAACGCCTTACAATGATTTCGATTTTCAGAACAGCGAAACCGTGATAGGTAACCCACAGATTGTAACCGCCGTGATAGATAACTATGATGTACGTGCGGAACTATATCCCAAAAAGAATAAAAGTGAAGTGCTGAATGTAGGATTCTTTTATAAGCACCTGCAAAATCCGATTGAGCGGATGCGTAGGGAAACCACTGCTTCTACCTATGGCCTTAATCTGAATTTTACCAATATTAATTATATCAATTCTGTGAGTGCGGAAATATATGGGGTGGAAGCAGAAATAAAGAAAAGCCTGTCTTTTCTCGGCGGAAACCTCTTCCGTCATTTTTCGGTGGTGCTGAATGGCTCATGGATAAAGAGCAGTACCATTACGCATGGTTTTACCACCATTTATGTGGTGGATAGTATACAGAAGAAAGGAGGGCCATTGCAGGGGCAGTCTCCTTATGTGGTGAATGCAGGGCTGTTCTATGAAAACCCATCTACTGGTACCAAAGCATCATTGGTATATAATGTCAGTGGTCCCCGCATTTATGCAAAAAGCCAGCGCACCAAATCCGATACACTTTGGGAAGATAGCTATATCCGCCCTGATCTGTTGCAGTTACCTATGCACTTGCTGGACTTGTCTGTTACCCAGCGTATCGTGAAATCATTGCAGGTAAAATTCAGTGTACAAAACCTGTTTGATGAAAGCTATCGTATTGTGGAAGATGAGAATTACAATCAGCGATATGATGCTGAAAAACTTAAGAAACAACCAGATGGCGGAAAGCTGTGGAAAGGGGATAACATCTATAAAAGATATAAACCGGGCCGATATTGGTTGTTGCAGTTTACTTATTCATTCTAAAAAAAAGTATCATGATTACATATATCCGGAAAAAAATATGGCAGCCATTGCTGGCCTTCAGTTTACTGGCAGGCAGTCTGCTGCCCGCTTGTAATAAACAGGTAACGGAGTTGCCCGGTTCAGAGAGAGGAGGTATATTTTTCTACAATGCATCTACTGCTTTGTTGGGAGAACTGAATTCACCCAGCAGAAGAAGCGCTAACTATATATTGATCGATAGCAAGGATAGTAACTATGTATGGGATGCAGATAATATATCCATACACCCGTATTTCGATGGTGGCAGCAGTAAAGCTATCTTCTATCCGGATATGGTCGGCGGCTGGCCTACTTTCAAGCCGATACCAACAGGAACGCATACATTAAGATTGTTGGATAGTTCCCGCTTAATTCTCCTGACGGATAGTGTGAAGATAGACAGGCAGTATCCGGCGTTGGTATTTTATACAGACAGCTGTGGTGATTTCCGTAGCCTGGTCACAACAGATCCTTTTACGCCGACAGATGGCCAGATTGGTATGCGGCTCATTAATCTGAGTCCTGGGAATGGAAAGTATTTCCTTACGATCAATAAAAAAATTCCGGCAGAACTTCCCGCAGCCACCCAATATGGTGATCATACCGGTTATATTCCGATGAACGTTACCCGGAAAGATACGTTCTCTATAAAAGTGTTTGCTGTTTCCGACAGTTCCAATGCCTTGTCCAGGTTGTCTTTGCCTGTATTCCCCGGACATGCCTATACGTTATTAATAAGTGGTTATCCGGAGAATCATCCTGACGCTTACAAAGATCCGCGTACAGGCAGAATAGTATCGTTACAAACAAATTTTGCTATTCAGGCAATAAAAAATTATTAAAACACCTTTGCAACATGAGAAGAATATTTTCTATTCATATACTCACTTTGAGCTTTTCTTTCCTTCTGTTATTCAATGCCTGCCGTAAAGTGGATGAGCATAAAAAAATGGTGGATTCGCAACCCTGGCTGGCGGATCAGTATCCCCTGAGTAAATATGGTGTTGCAGAATGGCATTACCCATCGGCATGGGTAGTGGGGGATACGGCTATGTTGATCGGAAAGTTCTTTTCCAACCAACCGGGAAGTGAGATCCGCGTAGGTGGCGTGCCGGTAAAACTGGTAGACCACATAGAAGTAGATCCCAATAATCAATATAATACACATGGTATTCCGTTGGAAACAATGGATGTAGTACGTTTCGTGATCACTAAAGAGATGGGCATTGGCCCGGATAGGAAGATAACCATTTCAGCCAATGGGGTTACCATTGAAGGAACACCATTGACTATCAGAGATTTTGCAGCGAGTATCGGCCGTACAGATACTACGCTGGTGGTAGATAAGCTGTTGCACTGGATGCCGGAGAACGCCAATGTACTTACGCAAAAAGGGTATGCTTTTGTACGCAGTATACACTGTGACAGGAATGGAACGATCTGGTTCGATAATCAGTTAAGTGTGAATGAAGTCATCAGTGGTCAGGTGAATAGCATACTCAGTGCCGGCGATAAGGTAACAGATGATAAGGGTACTGTTTTAACCATTCAGCAGATATTAGGGAGTGCTATTTCCTTTGACGGCAATACCCTGTTTTTTTCTATGGAAGACAAAGAACCATCCACTGATACGGTTGATAATTATATATTCCGGTTGTGTAAGATGGATGTGCCCAGTAAACGAATTACTACCATTAACCGCACAATGGTGTTTAAGAATATGGCGTCTGTTAATGAAGATCCCGCGCCATTTCAGGGAAGTATTGATCGCCTGAAAATAGTCGCGATGTTCCTGAATACCGATCTGCAGGATAACCTTATCTATACAAATTATTATGCACCACGGAATAGTTACATGGATCGTTCAGGCTGGATGTCCAGTATTAGTAATGGAAAGCTTAATAACGAAACGGGTGGGTACAATGTGGCATTTATCTGCCGTATGGATATCACAGGCAAAGTGACCCCGCAAATAGATGGAGGTTATCTTGATGAGGACAATGTACCTTCGATTCCTGCGCAAGGTGTGCATATGATGACCACCTTTGGTTGGGTAGATCCCCGGGGCAGGTATTTATACGGATTAGCCAATGTAGACGATTACCGGACATTGATCGTGAAATATGATTCACAGGAAGAAGACATTGTCGCATCTGTTAAAGCTAGTGCAATGGCTTTCAATTTTCACTCCTATGATACCGTGCCGGCTACTCATGGAGAGGGGTTGAGAAGTCTTTCGGTGCTCGATTGGACAGGTATATCCAGATCTTTTAATGTAGCAATGGTAATATCCGACGGGTCGGTTTTAGCCCAAATGGGAGCCTCATTATATGCTTATGATTTAGACCAACGTACGGTATACTGTTATGCAGGTGTAGAGAATGCCTGGCCCTCATCCCCGGCGCCGGGACAAGACAAACTCACTGGTAAAGCCAAATGGGTGGATTTCACTGGTATTGGACTGATAGGACAGGATAAATCAAATGCAGTATATTTTTGCAGAGGAGCGAAGACTACTGATGGGGTTGACTTCTATAAGTTGTATTCGCCAGGAAAATAGTAGGTATTATTAGATGCTTCGATAAAAAAGGACAGACCATATTGATGGTCTGTCCTTTTGTATTTATAAAAGTGAAAAACCTGAAAACTTACCGAAGAAACCTCTGTTTTTGACTTGTGGGAGCGCTACGCTGTGATTAGCTTTGCATAAAACAAAGATGAACAACAATAGCAAACACACGGTCTTCCTGGCGCTTACGCTGATCTTTACAAACATACACGCAGCATTCAGTCAAAGCCACCAACAAGCCTCAAACAATCCGGTTATGACACACACTACCACACAAAACAGCAAAACCGATATACAATATTTTAAAACCGGCGACGGCGTTAAGATCGCTTATCAGCTGGATGGCGCCGCAGATAAACCCGTACTGGTACTCGCCAATTCTATGGCCACCGACCTGCATATGTGGGATGACCAGATCCCTGCATTTACTAAATACTTCCGCGTACTGAGGTTTGATACCCGCGGCAGCGGCGCCTCCGACGCACCAGAAGGGGATTACTCCGTGGATAGAATGGGTATGGACGTGATCAACCTGCTGGATGCGCTTCATATTGACAAAGTAGATTTCCTGGGCCTATCATTGGGAGGATGGATCGGACAATGGATGGGTATACATGCTTCTGCCCGCGTCAATAAACTGGTATTGTCCAATACTTCTTCTTACCTGGGTCCTGAAAAATTCTTTAATGAGCAGATTCAAAACCTGCGCGGTGGCGGCAGTCTGGAACCTTATGGCAAAATGTTTATCCACAATTGGTTCCCGGAAGATTTTGATCCGGCAGCAGTAGCGAAATTTCGCAATATGGTGCTCTCTACACCTCGTCTTGGCCTGGCCAGTACATTTGCCGCCGTGCGGGATGCGGACTTCCGCCGGACCATATCACTCATTACCGCGCCCACGCTGGTGATCGGAGGAGTCAATGACAGAGCCGTACCCGGAGAACACAGCAAATTGATAGCACAAACGATTCCTCATTCGAAATTGGTGATGCTGCCTGTTGTTCACATAACAAATGTAGAAGCAAAGGAAACGTTTGAAAAAACGGTGTTGGATTTTCTGTTGAAGTAATGGGTAGATGTATATTTTGTACAGCAATGGAATAATGTAGTGGATTTACAACCCTGGAAACGGCGACATTTTTATACCGTACTGTTGTTGTTGCTGATGGTGGCGTTATTTGTGGTGTTTTCCCCGGAGGGGTTGGCAGGGTGATATTGATCATACAACCTACCAGTACAACGTTTACTGCTGCAATGAAACATAGAACGTTGATCCTTGCCCCGGTTGACTTTCAAACCAGATACGCCCACCGTGTGCTTCAACAATTTGCCGGCAGATATAAAGACCCAGGCCAAAAGAAGGTTCTCCGGCTGTTCCCTTTCGCTTAACATTCGTTTCAAATGGTTCAAATATCCTGGCGGCCATTTCCGGTGGAATGCCCATGCCGTTATCACGTACGGATATAGTAACGGTACGTGGCGTGTTGTCAATGGCAGGAGTATCTTCTGCCAAAATTTCAATAGTGGCTCCGTCAGGACTAAATTTGATAGCATTGCCCACGAGGTTATCTATTACCCGGGATAGCTTCCGTTTGTCGGCGAGTACAAAAGCCGGTGCTGTTTTGGGAGCAATCAACGTCTGCTTTTTCTCTTCCGCACGATAGGTCAGTAGTTGCGCCGATTCCTGCAGCAAAGGAATTACATCTATCCTTTCTTTCTGCAGGGGCTGGTTGCCTATGTCGAAATCTGTTTCCAGTAAATCAGTAATGAGTAGTAGGCATCCTTTGCTGGCCTGATCAATCAATGCTATCCATTCTTTATCCCAGGTGGAGGATGGGCTGTCCAGCATCATACCCGTAAAGGCATTGATAGCCCCTATGGGATTGCGTAGGTCATGCGCTACCACCCGGATAAGCCGGGAGTAGTTTTTATTGCTGGCCTCCAGGGCCGTAGTGATCGTGGTGAGTTGTTGATATTGTTTTTCCAGCGTGGCATGCACACGGGCATTTCTTTTTTTATTTCGCCAAAGGAGATAGATAATTACCGCTGCCAACAAACAAGCAATGCCTACCAACAAGAGTAAACGATTGGCATACACTTTTTCCTCCCGGATAATTTCAAGCTGCTGGTCTTTGAGGGCATAGCTGATATAGTCGATGCCGGATTGGTTTTCCAGCTCTTGTTTTGCCCGGTATAGCGTTATCAGTGCGGCACTATATTCATACGCTTTTTGCTTGTCGTTGCGGGCTATATAAAACTTATACAGTCTGTTATCTATATTCAATTCATAACTTCTGTATTTTTTCTCTTTTGAAATATCTAATCCCTGCTGGTAAAAACTAACGGCTTTAACAGAGTCCTTGCCGGCATACAGGTCTGCCAGTTCGATCAGTATATCGAGACTCATAAAATTCAGATTTTCCCGCAGTCCTCCCGATAGCGCGCTTTCCAATAGTAGGATGCCATTTGTCGTATCTTTTTTCTCCAGGAGCCTGTTGGCCTGCAGTTGTTTCACGGCCAGCAGCACGCGGGTATCGTGATATTTTTCTGCGATGCTGATGATTTTATGGATGTACTGGTCTACTGAGTCTGTGGTAAACTGTTGTGGATATTGGAGAATATAATTATAAAAGACCAACGACATGATGGAGTCATGGCTAAGCCTGGCGCCGAGGTCCATGGCTCTTTTGAAATGACTCAACGCCTTTTCACTATTACCATTGGTATTGTACACCATGGCAATGTTCATCAACACCTGTACGAGGTTGGAAGAGTCCCTGATGGCACCGTATTGGTTAAAGGCATCGCCGTAATAGCGTAGTGCGAGGTCACTGTTTCCCTTTATATCAAAATAGATACCCAGGTTAGTGGTGGCATCCGCCATTCCTTTGGGATAGTCTATTCTGTCCGCTATTTCCCGGGCCGTTCTGGCGTAGATCATGGTGGAATCAGCATCCTGTTCATAAGACAGGGTACTTATTTTATTCAGTATATCTACATACTGGACACTATCGGTAACCGCCGGTAGTGCTTTCTGAAGGGAATGAACGAGGTCTTCCTGGCTGTGTGCAATACCGGAAAAAAATAATAATAGAACAAGGGGGACAAGTGATCTCAAGGATATCGTTTGTAACAAATTAATGTTTATAATGGTTACATCAAAATATATAATATGTAAAAGCGACTTTTGTTGCAGGTGAACCTTTATAAGGAAATACCTGTTTCTTCGTATATTAGTATTAACGTACCTGGATGAGCTGTAGCGTCCGACATATCGTCTATTCCTTAATATAACCTTATACATGAGTTTTCAGCCGGAATTAATAGCAAAAGAACATATCCTTCAGGCCTTCAATGATCTTGATACGCAAGGCGGCGAACTGAAAAAGTCAACAAGGTATGACGTTGTCCATGAAGGTAAGCGGTATCCTCCCAAGGAAGTGATGCGACGAGCGCATTTCTTAGCTAACCAAGAGCATATTTGGGAATCCAGCGGCGGCGAGCCAACAAATAAATACTTAAAAGCATTTGGGTTTGAAATACAAGAAAAGAATACCCAGGAGAGTCCATTCTTTCAACTGATTCGTGATTATAAAGAGTTGTTGAAAATAGAAGGTCTAACGGATGAAATTTACAAATGGGAACTGATCCAACAATTTAAAGGATGTCCTAACCTCGAAGCGGAGGATTTGAGTGCTGAACTCAAACGCATTAAGTTTCAAAATTTGATTTACGGACCTGGCATCGGTGTCATTCAAACTTTAGCGACGGAGCGCACAGCTGGATACCGGGAATGTTTGCGGAAATTGTTTGACGATAACACGGATCTCAATCAACGGATTAAAGCCTTTGCTGAAACGGCCGAAAGCCTGCATCGGGAACTGAATAAAAACCCGAATCATCTTTCGCATCATGATGAGCGAACTGCTGCCACCTTACTGACCTACCATAACCCTGATCGTTATACGCTCTATAAAGATTCCTTTTATCGGATTCTTTGCAGGGTCATAGGAGAAACCCAGCGGGCTCCCGGAGAGAAATATGCCCACTATCTGGATATAGTAGGGGACTTCATTGATGGTTATGTACGTCCTGATACCGACCTGATAGCGGAGGTCAATAGGCTAAAGCCTCCATCTGCATTTGAGGACACGGGCTTACGGATATTGGCGCAGGATATACTTTATCGGATGCTGGAGATCCATGGCCGCACATTTCAAACATTGATGGCAGACGTTGCTGAGATGTTAACCGAGGAGAGTGGGGCAGCTAATTTTGCGGTGATGTCGCAGGTACGTGGTGGAAAGGGCAGGTATGAATGGATGTGGGGAAGCGATCCAAGTGGTTTGATTTCCACGGAAATGGCACACTATGAATTTGAAGTGTTGGCGAAGACCCCCGGATCGATCAATATCTGTCTGCATTTTGAAGATAAAAGAAATAAAAATATTTTTTATCAAGAGATAGGTAAAACGTTGCCAAACGATTTGGAATGGTTTTCATGGGAGGGGGCCCGCAGCATAAGGCTGAAAACACCGATCAGCTTTTATAGTGAACAAACAGTAACGCAAATTATCGACCGCCTGAAGTTCTTTGACCAGGCCATCGGTTCACAGGTTCGTCAGATTATCCTCAACCTGAATGGAGAGCACCTTAAACAACATATTCAAATGAGTCAACCGCTTAATCAAATATTATTGGGTCCTCCGGGAACAGGAAAGACATATCATACCATTAATAAAGCGCTGTCTATTCTGGATGGTGATATCTCGGGCAAATCCCGACAGGAACTAAAAGCGCGTTTCGATCAATATTTGGAAGAAGGGAGAATCGTCTTTACTACCTTTCACCAGAGCCTGAGCTATGAGGATTTTGTAGAAGGGATTAAACCTGAACCACAGACGGATGCAGGGTCTATTCAATATGATGTTAAACCCGGCATATTTAAGTTGATCTGTAATGCAGCCCGTCAGCAGAAGGATGTAAAATCGCAGAAAGAAGAAAGCTTTTCCGGCGTACGTTTTTTTAAAATGTCAATTGGAGGGTTACAGAATCCGCATATTCACGACTGGTGTATCAAGAATAATTGTGTTGGGCTGGGCTGGGGCGGTGATCATCATTTTGAAGAATTTCAGCGCATAAAACAATGGAAGGATTATCGTGAGAAATTCCAAAGCCAGTTTCCCGATCTTGTTAAAGAGAGTCGTTACAATATTACTGCCATGTTTACTTTCCAGAACATGAATATCGGTGACATTGTTGTTGTTTCCAAAGGCAATCATATTATTGATGCTATAGGCAGAATTGCAGGTGAATACTATTGGAGTGACGAAAATGATTTTGAATATTATCAATTTCGAAAGGTGGAGTGGCTGGCCATTGATCTTAACCAATCTCCTGAAACTTTTTTCAAAAAGAAGATCAGTCAGCAGAGCATTTATGAGTTTTATGATGATGACGTTAAACATGAGGCGTTCGCTGATTTTTTTAAGGCCGATAAGCAAGCCCCGAAGCCTTATGTGCTGATTATTGATGAAATCAACCGGGGAAACGTATCGAGGGTATTTGGAGAGTTGATTACATTACTTGAACCTGATAAAAGGGCTGGAAAAAGTGAAGCACTGAAAGTAACATTGCCGTATAGTCGCGATGAATTTGAAGTTCCTGCTAACCTATATGTTATTGGAACCATGAATACAGCTGATAGAAGTGTAGAGGCACTGGATACGGCATTAAGGAGGCGATTTAGCTTTACGGAAATACAGCCTGATCCCGAATTGCTTAGTACTCCGCTTATGCTCTGGCAAATGATATGGTATCATAAGGATGTAAAAAGTACCGACGAAAATTACATGGCTGCTGAGCAGGAAATGCTTGAACTATTTGGTGGCACAGAAGAAATTAAAACGCAGTTTAAAACAATTCATAATAGCTGGCGTGAAAAGAATGTCGAACAGATAGATGAACTGAAATCAGCATATTTTGCGGGTTTTGACCTGAAGAAATTGCTGCAGGTGTTGAATAAACGGCTTGAAATGCTTAAAGACCGGGATCATCAGATTGGTCACGCTTATTTGTTAAACGTTAGGTCAGTCAATGATCTGATGAAAGTATTTCGTGATAACATCATTCCTTTATTACAGGAATATTTCTTTGGTGACTATAGGAAGTTAAGACTGATTCTGGGTGATGGTTTTATCAGTTCGTCAACACATCAGGTGACTTTTGCCGTTGATGAAGAAGATGAAGTAGATACGAAGGAACTGTTTTATGTTAATACTGATGCGTTTTCTGGCATCGAGGCATTCCGTGCAGCGTACGCAAAAATGAAATTGTAAGATAATGAAGCGGGTCAAGCAATATTTTGAATATGATAAGATCAATTTTGAGCAGGAATGCTTTTCTGACGCAGAAATCGTGGCTATTCAACGATTCAGTGAAAAAGCATCCTATTATGATTTAACCTATAGGGGGCTTCGCTTTAAACAATTCGTTGGAGTACTACAGATAGGTCAATTGACTATTGAAGTGCTCCCCAAAATTGATCGGCAGGATAACAACAAAGAGAAGTGGAGGGATGTATTACTTAATATGCTGCTGGAAGTACGACTGATGCAGCCGGAAAGTACCGGACTGGCCAATTTGAGACTTCGGGCCAACTCAATATTGGAATTGTATTTCAGCATATTCCTGGCAGAGCTTCAAAAGCTATTGCGCCAGGGATTGATTAAAAAATACAGAACAGAACGGGGGAATCAACACTCCCTTAATGGCAAGCTGCTATTTCATGAACATATCAAACATAACCTGGTTCACGCAGAACGTTTTTATACGGAGCATTCCACCTATGATTCCCATCATGAACTTCATCAGATCCTTCACCAGGCACTTCAGGTGGTGCATAAGATGACCGCTGGTTCTTCTCTTGAAAACGCTGCTGAAATTTTGTTGCAGGAATGGCCACAAAGTAAGCCCGTATTTATTTCGGAAGATGTTTTCAAAAGGATTCCGGTGAACCGCAAAACAATGCCGTATCAAACCGCGCTTCAGATAGCAAAGTTAATTTTACTGAATTATCATCCGGATCTCCGAAACGGAAAATCCAATGTGCTGGCACTGATGTTTGATATGAATTCATTATGGGAAAAATTCATATTTAGCAGGATTCAATCATGTGGACGTGAACATGATTGGCGGGTAAAAGACCAGGTAGAGTGGTGTTACTGGCGGGGAGATGCCGGCAGTAAAAAGGTTATTCCGGATATTGTTATTGAGTTTCCTGATGGCAAACGTGCCGCATTGGATACAAAATGGAAGTTACCGGTACAACAGAAGCCAGACGACAATGACCTCAGGCAGCTGCTTACCTATAAAATGTATTTTGAGGCAGATCATGCCTATTTGATCTATCCTTGCCATGGCGTGGAAAGTTTTACAATACCAGGTGCTTTCCATAGTCGCAGTCATCAGGAGAGTCTGATATTTAAGGAAGGATTTACTTTACATGGTGGCCTGATTTATTTGAATACGCTTTTAGGTGATAAATTGATTAGCAGGCCATTGTTTGCAGCGATGTTCCACAAGTTGTTATTTTAATAAGCCTGTATAGAAAGGTTGCTAAGATGCCGTTTTAAGAAAAGATAGGTACTCCTCAGTCGCTATGCCGGATCATTTACAAGATTCTTCCTCCTACGCCTGGAAACTTAATCAGCTATTATATGCACTTTATTAAAAACGCTATCATCTTATTACTAACATCATTTGTTACAACCACGCTCTGTGCACAAACGAAAATCTACTATTCAGACATTGACCTGTTTTGGAAAACATTTGATCGCATACATGCCGTTGATGACTCTGCACAGCAGATACAGCTCATACAAGCCATGTATCTGGATAAAGGTACCAAAGGATTAAAAGAGCTGGCCCATATCAGAAATTGGACACCCTCAAAATTTCAGAAAAGCATTTTTGCTCATCCCGATTTCTGGACATCTATCAGACCTAATACAGGGAAGGTAAAAGCGCATATAGCTGATATTGAAAAATTAATAACTGCATATAAAAAGCTGTATCCCGCATTTAAAATACCGGCAATCTATTTTACCATTGGATATATTGGAACAGGGGGAACTACCACACAAACGGAAGTACTAATAGGGACGGAGATTGGGGCATCGGATAGCACCACTAACTCCGTAGGGCTTCATCCTTTTTTACAAAGCTATTTTAGAAACAATAAAGGGATTTTGCAGATTGTGGCGCATGAACTTTCTCATACACAACATAAGGGAGGGGATATGGAAGATAAAGCCCACACTAACCTACTGGGATTTTGTATTGCAGAAGGACTGTGCGATTTTATAGCAGAATTATTGTTGAAGCGTCCAGTGGAAACACCGTATATGCGTTATGGTAAGGAACATGAAAAGGAAGTATGGGAGAAGTTTAAACAGGAGATGCATGGAAGGGAGTTGAAAGACTGGCTATATAACGGAGTTGATCTTGGATATTTTGTAGGATATGCCATCTGTAAGTCTTATTATGACCATGCTACAGATAAGGCTAAAGCGATCAGTTTTATGATAAACCTGGATAATGAGCAGGTGGCGGATTTAGATAAGTTTTTGGCTGCTTCCGGATATATGCAGTAGTACTGTTTTTAAGTTACATGCTGAATGAAATAGTCCCAAAAGCGCATCCTGCAGGGGATACGCTTTTGGGACCAAATATAAGTTGACTATAAAAGCTCCACAAAGGGTTCTTTCCCTTTGTGATAAACCTTATAGTAACTTTTATTATCATGAATGGCAATTACAATTTTACCATTTGCGATGCAGGTACTTAACACGACACTTTCGGGGACCGCATTCGTTTCTATCTGAATTTCCTCATTGGAAGGGAGTTCAAATTCAATTGCCTGCGGTTCGTGAACAATCACCATAATGTTTTCCGAATCATTACGAATGGTAAAGCTTGTTGGTGTTATATTTTTTTCCATTGTGGTGTTTTTATTTAAAGAAAAATCTTACTATTTCCATGGTGAAATCTCGTCTTACTTCCGCAGCTGGATTTCCCAATCCGCTCTTGGAACCCACTTTTGCTTTTACTAACTGTTTATTATACGCTCTGGCTAGCTTTACGAGACTTTCTTTATCCCAGCCAGCTGCCAGTAGGCCTTCCCTGGTAAAGTCACTCATTTTTTTATAGATACCACCAGGGCCCTTCCCCCAGCCGAAAAATTGAGAAGCCTCATTTGAGCTCATACCTTTTGCTGCCAATATTTCTTTTAAAGGATTTATTTTTTCAGCGGTCGTTGTTACTTGCGTTCCAACTTCCGCAGCTTTTGCGGCATCTGTTACCACTTGCCCAAAAACAGCTTTGGTCTCATTTGCAACAATACCGGTACCTTCGGCCATCAGGGTCAGTTCTCCGGCGGCGGCTGGCCCCAGCAATTTTCCACCAGGTATTGCAAAGGTAGCCCAACTGGCTAATGCTTCCCATCTGCTCTCAACAAATTTAATCCTTCCTTCCGCAACTTCCTTCTCCCAAAATATTTTGGTATTCATGTCGTCAACCGACTGACTAGCTTCTGCGAAACCGAACAGTTGCCGATCACCACTAGATTGGGTTCTACTTACATAAATTTTGCGGCCATACAGATCTCTGTCGCCTCCCCACGGATATCCACCATAGGTAACACTATATTCCCCGTTAACTTTATAATCCGATGCAGTTCCTCCCCAGAAAAGCGCACGCCACTGCGCTCCAAACCAACTATAGGCGCCATCAGGATCAACGCCATTCACAGGGTTGTTGCCCATTCCAACATATGGAGAATGGAATTGATTGGCCGGATCAGGACTGATCCATCTTCCTATTCTTGCATCATACATTCTTAAATCAAAGCTGTTCCACCCGGTTTCTTTATCTTTTTCACTAAACTGTCCCTGGTACCCAAATCTATAGTCCAATGTACCGCCATCACGCGCCACATACCCAAAAGGATAATAATCAGAGAAATTTTTTATGGTTTTATTCTGATCTATAACAACACGTACATTACCTAAATTGTCACTTAACTCATATTCGCTGAGTTGTGTTCCTTTTCGGTAAATCCCCAGTCGACTGTCACCATACAATGGAACTTCCACCTGACTGGTGGAACCGGAACCAGCACCTGCCTGGCTGTAAATAGCCACAATACTGCCCGAGAGGTCCGGGGTATAGTAGGTGGTAGTGTTATTGACATAGTCTATTTTGCTCACTCTTACTCCCCGCTCATTATAGATAAAATTAATCTTGGGTTGGGTAAAGGCAGCATCTCCATACACACCACTCACTCTGCCATCAGCATTATATTTTATGTAACGTGCAGGACCGCTAGCCGGCGTTTCAGCGGTGAGCTGCCCCAGCGTGTTATAAGTATAGTTGCTATAGGCAGTACTCCCATTTACGACAGACTGTAATTGATTACTATTACCAAGGTAGTTGTACGTAAAATTGTCTGTTACTGCACCCGCGCTGTTGGTACGGGCCAGGGATTTGATATTCCCATGCAGATCATAGCTTAGATTATATTCCTTAAAAGCGGTATTGGCTGCAAACCCAGGAACTGTATAGTTTGGCGTGCCCCATGTTCCAGAGGTCAACTGATAATTGTTGTCGTATTTATAGCCGTACATAGTGGGGTTCTCTATTGCGATACCCTGCGCAACAATGACGCTTTGTGGTTTTCGGCTGTACCAGCCCATCGCCTTTAGATTACCGGAGTATTGATCATCGGCCACAGTGTTTGTCAGAGGAATGCTCTGGAAGCCGGAATTAGCACGGGTATAATCTCCACTATAATATTCCAGGTTCATCCCAAATGCGTCTGGAGCAAAGCCAGCATTAGCACCTGAAATACCGTCTTTGCCCGGGTCCAGATCTTTACTGGCGTGATTAATAGCTTTCAAATTGCCTTGCAATGTATAAGTATAATCAATCCCCTGCACCTTATTGCCTAATTCCATCCGTTTTAGTGCTCCATGCAGATAGTAGTAGTATTTCGCTTGCTGGACACGTGTTGCTGGATTATCAATGGTATTAGTATATACTGCTGATAATTGTTGATCAGCATCATACTCATAGTAATGTACAAACGTTTCAAGTGGCGTACTTTTCTGGAAAACAATTTTGGCAATACCCCCGAGATAATTGTAACTATAGTCAATAGTTTTTTTGCCTAAACCCGGAATGTCCTGTACCATCCACAGCAACTGTCCTACTTCATTGTAATTAAACCAGGTTTTAGCACCAGATACATTCTCAGTATATGACAGTGCCCCAGACAAGGCAATATCATCCTGTACATAACCGGCTAATCCGGTACTTTGGGGGATATCGTAAATGGATTTTATCCAGTTCCTCCTGACTCCATTTCCAAGGCCTCCACTGGCAGTCATATCATCTTCGATTCCCATGCCATTTACATTAAAGCTCACGCCTCCGGCAGACGGCTGGAATTCACCGCTTTCTGTTAGCCGGCCTGTTTGATCATAAAGGTCATACAGATAAGCGCCTGTTGAACGTTGAACTGCATTCTGGGCAAATTTTTCGCGACCGTCTGTGCGATATACAAACTCTGTGCGGCCTTTTTCTTTATGAACATTGGCTCTTAAGCGCCCTTTCAGGTCATACTCCGATAACGTGATATATGGTATATCCGTTTTAGAGGCATAAGCATTAATGTTTCCATTTAATAACTTCTTTACGCCTTCAGGTGGTATATGAGCAATCAACTGCCCCAGTTGATTATAAAAGTAATAACTCATTTCACTGAGGCCGGTAGTATAGGTAATAACAGGCTGCAAAGCAGGCCCTGAAGGAGCCGGACCACGTACCGCTTTATAATAGCCTGCTGGCAAGCTGTTGCCACTGGTAAAAGTCACGGCTTTTTCATCCGTTCCCATATTGTATATAGTAATAGGAAAATTTCCATCCAGGGTAACCACTGAAGGACTGGATAGATAGAAGTAAATGACGCCGTACAGGAAATTATTGCTATTGGTGACAGACAAGTCAGTTCCAGGTACAGCCGTTATTAACGTGTTACCATTCTTGTCCATTATAGCAATGGTTTCTTTCCCATCAGCATTCCGGTTGATCGTTTTTATAGCTCCTTCCGATAATGCGGTGGGCAATGCACCTATTTCGGCACCGGTAAAAAATTTATTTCTTACCAGGAAATAGTTTGTCAGCTCATTTCCCACCGGCAATTGGAAGTCACGTACTTCATGTCCGCTATTGAGCTTATATGCATCGCCCGGACCTGCGATGCGTTTAACCTTACCTGATCCATCATCATAAAAATCTATTCTGGAATATGGATAGCCGGATGCAGCTACAAATGGCTCAAGGGTATTATTGTTGCTATAATACCAGCCTAGTGTGCCTGAAACAGTGTTTCCTACAGGATCCGGATTGTTCTTTTTCGCTCCGTCGAAATTGGCAGCATTATATACGCTACCTGATGAATTTTGTACGAAATCACTTTTGTACTCAAAGTCGGTTTTCCCGATTGGAGCTGCCAATGTAAGAATGGTTGATCTTCCAAGATTATCTTTGATAATATGCTTTGCTAATACCTGTCCGGTACTGAAGTTTAACTGTTGTACCTGCAGTATAGAGCCCCGCTCATCATAATACGATTTGGACGCATATGCAGGTGTACCAGTGGCTCCCAGAACTCTTGTCAATCGCCAGTTCATAGTGGCATCTCCGGTAACTTGACCTATTTTGAAGTCAACATCTGCACCGGCTTCAATAGCAGTATTGGGTACTATTTCAATTTCCTGTGCGCTTATATAAGTGATTTTTGCTCCGGCAGCTATCACTTTATTACTGCCTGTTTCCGGCAATGTAATCTTATTCTTACTCTGAATTGTTTGAGCAAACAAAGAGTTGTTCAATAGTAATAAAGCCAATAGTGCAACGCTGATAAGCAGCGCCTTGTTAGCTATATATATTGTGATCCGATGAGTCATAGTTTTTAAATAAAAATGAAGCGTTAAACAATGCATGCACCCCCTATATCAATCCGAAATTAGTGCTGTAAAAGCTAACGGCAGGTAAGGGCTTTATAGCACTGGCTACGCATCCTTTGCCAAAATTGTATTCATGCTCAGAGATCTTCAATACTCCATTGCTGAAAGTTTCTTTATAGGTGGCAATGAGCCTGCCTGACAGATCAAATTCATATCTGGTGAACAGGTTTGCGTTATTAAGCAGGAACGTTAATTCTCCGGAGGATTTATCATATACATAAGTAGTTGTTGCTGCATTCTGGGGCTGTACTCTGAAGTCATCAAAGAATGCGTCTATAGTACCACCATTTGTACAGCTGAACTTAATGGTACTACCTGCGGTGGCAACACTTGCCGGGGTAATGATATTTAACTGGTACCAGTTGCCCGCTTTTCTCGTGCTAACTACATTGGCAGGTACTCTGGCTCCATTGTTCACCTGGTAATAAATATTGGCAACCGGCAAGGTGTTATTTATATTTTTCACCCAAACACTGGCAAGATACTGCCGGTTCACCTGCTGACTATTGACATTGATAGTAAAGCCAAATCCGTCTTTTCCAGCCGCTGTTCTCAGGCTATTGTATCCGGTATGTGCCTGTAGGCCAGGAAAACTACTGCTCTTTTCTATTGTTCCATCACCAGGGAGTACCCCTGTGCTGAAAGAACTTCCAATCAGATCATCCTCTGCTCCACAGTAGGCTACCTCATTATAACGGGCCGGAGAACTTGTTACTACCATGCGTCTGTCGTTATAGCCGTATTTAGACGTAGAAAAAAGACCATAAACATCTTTTTCTTCAAGGGCATGTGAATTGACTGTAAACAAAGTAATTTCATTTGCCTTTTTCCAGGCCGCATTAGAAGCCTGCGGAGATACCCAGTTAAAGTCCTGGAACTCGTTCCATGGAACTATGCCATTAGGTTTGGTGCCATCAGGCTGCCAGGTATACAGCATTTGTCTTCTCCATACATTTCCCAATGCGGCAGTATTCTGAATGATTGTTCCGCCACTGTTGTCAGGATTATTTACAGGAGTAGCATTACTCCACACCTGTGTAGTCGCATTGATTACACCAACTTTTGTATCATTTGGACCTTGCTGGTAAGTATAGTTAGCTGCCAGCTGCGAAAGCATATTCTTATTTGCTGCATTGTTAGTTTTTAATCCCATCTGTGGATACATCCTGTAGGCTGGTATCGCTTCAGTCAGGAATCCGTTCCCGTAAATATCCACATGGCGTGACTTAGTTACTTCTCCACTATAAAAATCAAATCCAATATTGTAAGAGGAAGAACTTGTTCCTGTTACATAGTCGACATTGGTTTGTCCGGTTAAAATAACCGGGTAACTTTCCCGGGCACTCATTGTGAACAGGTCTTTATTCTTTTTTGTGACCGGGTTATACACATATTTTCGTTCTACATTCCTTTCTACGATCACGCCCTGGTAATT
Source organism: Chitinophaga sp. 05T412 (assembly GCF_056396465.1). Lineage (NCBI taxonomy): Bacteria > Pseudomonadati > Bacteroidota > Chitinophagia > Chitinophagales > Chitinophagaceae > Chitinophaga > Chitinophaga sp. 05T412. The sequence goes on along the minus strand of NZ_JBFTLN010000001.1, from coordinate 338,408 downwards.
GTATTTGGGCAGGTCAAAATCATAGTAACGAGAGAGAAAAGCAGCACTGGAGTTTTCAAAACTACCATGTAGATAATTATTATACATACCTGTTAACCTGGTATTGGTATTGTCGTAAGTAACTACACTCCTGAGATTACCCACCGCACTGGATAGATTTTGAATGGATAAATTATTACCCACAGATACTCCCGTATATGTTTCCAGTGTAGTGGTACCATTGCCTACTTTTTTTCGGGTAATCATATTTTCATTAAATACCTCATATTCATATACCGTGCTTCCATTGGCCACATTCTCAGTACCATCTGGTAATACAGCCTTATTAGTAACGGTAACATATTGATAAATAACTCCCGGAGGTGGTATTTCTCTGGCAATAGTGAGCAAATAGTTGATACCGGCGTACAATTTTTTCTTGTATTCTAAGTGACCGGCATTTAACTCAGGATAGCTCGATAAATTTTCTATATCAAATATACCTGGTTCATAAGAAGTAACTCCTGAACTGATTCCAGCCTGGTCAGGTTTATTATACCCGTAACTGGTGATGTTCACTCTTTCACCTGATGATACAGACATGCTTTTTACACGTAATCCTCCTCCGAAACGATTATTATTATTTATGTAAAACAAGTTGCCGGTAACGGGAATGTTAACATTCCATCCTACAAAAAAAGGAGGAATTCCTGGCGTGGTTTGTAAATAGCGATTCATGATATTCACAGAATGTAATGACACCGTCATCTTCCGGTTGGCATCGTCAATACTTTTTACCGTGAAATCTGTCAGATCTGGTATCGTTGGATCATCAGTAGGTGTGATAATGGGAATATTAGATTGACCTGGTACACCTGGCGCCGATACATATTGTGCTCCTTGTAATAATAGTGCTTTTATTCTTTTACCTATGGGGTATATTTCACTTAAACGGGTTACATCGTCACCTGTCGCCACATTAAATGTGAGTTGTTTATTAGCAACGTCATAGGTAAAATTACTCATTATGAAAGATGCTGTTTGATTTAGTACAGCAGTGGAGTAAATATCCGGTTCATAATCCACCTTAATTTTTGTACCCATTGGTGTACTTACACTACGTAATGACCATGCATCTTGTCCCGGTGCGGAAGCGGCATTTGTTAAGCCCCCAAGATTAGGGTTGGAACGAGCCACACCTGCATCATAATCAGATTTATACATTCCCCAGGAATCAGAGCCGTATTTGAAAAATGGAGGATTCTTGGTCAAACAGCAATCAAGCTGACCTGAAGCTGCCTGTGTTGGCGCATAACCCGGAAAATAGCGGATAGTATAAACATTACTCCCATTCACTTTGGTGATAACGCCACAGTAAACACCCTGACCAATTGTTAAAATATCTCCTGTTTTATATGGTATACCACTTTGACTGGCTGCTGTAATAGTACCATTGTAGGTTCCACCTGTGGGAACCGAAAGACTGCTTATATTACCTGCATTTGTATTTTCTGTTTCATAGGTAAAATCGGTAGGTGGTAACATGCAATTGCCACCACGACCTTTTATTATTAACTGTTTTAAGGTCAGTTTCCCATCCTTCTGAGTAACATCTGTATCAAAGCTATTCGTGGTTTTCTGACACAGACTATAGTCATAAACAAAACTGATTGCTCTAAATGCTTTGCTATCCATGTTAGCCGCAGCGGCATCGTTTACATCCATTACGTTTTCTGAATGGTGCGCAGTCCCTGCTATCAGTGACCCTACATTCAAACTATACGCGGGCAAGTCTTCGTTTGCAAATAATAAAACTTTGTTCAGCTTTAATGTATAGGCTGAGGTATTATCAAACCCACCGGAATTTTCCGTATCACCGGAACTAGGCATAATAGAGGTGCTGGCTCCTCTGCCATCTTTGCGTATATCCTTTACAAATAGAGCAGTATGACTTCTTGTTTTAATGCTATTCAGATAATAAACTTCCTTCTGACCTTTAGCTGCGTTCTGGAATTTGTTATCAATATCCGGAGTAAAACCTGTATCCGGGTTTCTCCAGCAATAGCTATCTGTCCATTTGCCATATTCCAATTTCACCCAGTAGCCCCAATCTCCTTCGTCTAAAATACCATTACCATTTTTATCCACATAATCTGGCCCCGTTACACCTGTCAGGTACCAGGTATAAGCATATTTAGATGGCTTAACCTGGCGGTTAAAGTTTTTGCTATTTCCATCTCCTTTAGCAGCGTCTATTTTTTCGGAGTATATGCTTTCATTAAAAGAGTAAGCCGGCAGACTATAGTGATAGGTAACTCCTGAGCTATTTGTAATGGAATACCCTCCAATTGTTTTTGCAAGGTTAGCATCATAGGAAAAACCTGTTGTACCGGATGGATATATGAACCCTTTTTTGTCCGCAGCATTAAACAGGGTGGCATAATCTATTGTTCTGATGCTCCGGGAGCCGGCCAGTTCAGTAGTTGTCGGATTGTATCCGTAATTGCCATCTGCATTACCATATACCGGTTGTGCATCAAACGGCGCCGGATAATCTAATCCACCAGTATTTTGCAGTACGATATTATTGAAATTTTGACGGTATTGATTGGAGAAGTCATTATCAAATCTAAACTGGGGATTGACACCCAACATATTGTTGCCATTGCCCATACCAGGACAAACGTACATAACGGTTGAACGGTTGTCATTGTATCCCCGGTTCTGCCGGGCTACGTATCCCTGGAACATATAAGGACGCATCGTGCCTCCCAGTCCCTGTGCAGTTACCTGGTAATTGTCAAAATCAGGATATGAACCACCTTGTACCAGATCGGGATCATTATTCTCGATAATATTGGTACTGTCTTTAAAAGCAGGATCATAATTAAGTAAGGAATAAACGTCAAATGCCTGTTGTTGCGTAATCATATTCCAGCCCGGCATGTTAAGACTACCATGTACCGGTATGGTAGCGGTTTCGTCTGACCAGTAACGCGTATAATTGTATCCTAAGCGTAGATTAACACCGTAAGCCGGAATCGGAATGTCTAAATTAAAACCCTTGTTATCCGTTGAAATATTGCCGGCTTTATCATTCGATATCGAAGCAGTAAGCCCACGCAATGAAAATGCTCCCTTAGGGTTTCCTGTACCCATGGATACTCCCAATATGGAGTAGCCGGAAGATACTCCCGCATATCCCCCATTGGTGGAGAATCCTCCCGAAACTTTCACTCCCAGACCAGATGCTGTAAAACCTGCATGTGCCTGTCCATATGGACTGACTCCTACTTCAAGGCCAACGCTACCTCCCATTATTTTTTGGCCTACACCTGCCGTTACACCAACACCAAATCCCTGATAGGTATCCTGTGAAAACGCAAGATCAAAACTAACCGTAGCAGGTGTATTTGCAATTCCAAAGCTGATACCAACACTATATGAGGTTGTTTTCCCCCCTTCCCAGAAATCCCTTCTTATCTGTGTTTCAGAATACCAGTCATCGGGATAGCCATTTACGTTACGTGTAATCGCTCCGGGGTTAAGCGTCCAGCCCAGGCCGGTCCAACTGGCATCCTCTCCGGGTTGAATGCCGGCATGATAAGACAACCCAAGTGGATATCCTCCCTCTGGTCCCGGAACTTCCAGTAATGGCAGGTTATAGGTAAAATCACCTGTTTGAAGATTTACCATGTCCGTAGTATCTACCGGTTCAAAACTTGTTGCTTCCGGTACTGTAGGCCCCGAGGTAAGTGCATGTGCAGTTAGCGGGAATCCAATTTGGAATAACAATAGAGAAAGGAAGAAAAGAGCAAGTGGTTTCCTGAATCTTTCTTTTAGAAATAACATAGATGTATAAGAATAAGTGGTTTGACGTGTTTGTGATTTTGCGATTGTTTGAGCAGGGTTCACCTGTGTTTATGGGCATAGTTCTTCTATGTAACTGGTATGGCCAGCATATTATGCGGGTTTACACAAAAAAGAAGATAAAACGATCAAAAGGCTCATTTCGAAGGAAATCCTACAACTTTTAGTCGGTTAAATCCGGGGGATACTACAACATCCATAGGTATAAAAATTTTAATCAAACAGTCCAAGGCAAAGGTACGCAACGCTATTTAAAAAATATAGCTTTATTTTCCCTTGGCAATTCGCTATAAAAGTAAGCGAATACATTTATATAAGAAGGTGTCCTGGTATGAAGGGGAGAAAAGACCACCGTCTTTTTATAAATTTCGCATATGCAGCATACCAATATAACTACCAAGCATATATAAACAATGACACCAGTGTTTTAGACATTATACCGTTAAAAGAACAACCAGCTCCGGGGAGCTGGCTGTTCTTTTAACCTGATGTGGATGCCCTAGTTAATCTTGATACGGGATACCTTACCATCAATACCATTATTCCGGATAAAGGCAACCACCACGTACTCGTCTTCATAACTCCGTTCGAAGGTACCGACGGTATACTCAGGAGAAACCCTTTTTACGTTGATGATAGTGAAATCATCAGACGTAGAGCCGTCGGGGGAATCATAGAGCGTCATCTCGCAACCTGCTCTTACGCCATATAATTTGCAAGATCTGATCTCGTCATTCTTTACCGGCCGGAAATTCTGTCCAGGTGTATCTTCCACGGTCTGCACAATGTTTTGGGTGCCATTGTTGCCTTCATAAAAAACGATAATGCCCATAATAGATTAAATTTTGAGAGAGTGAATAAATATAATTAACAGACAATCCTACAGGATATAAGTTTCGCAGCCAACGGCAGCGCCTTAGCTTACTTTCATGATTAACAAGGGAAACCATCAACATTACCGCCAAACGCGTGTGCTTTGCAGTTTACAATGGTGATAGTCAATAAATAGAGAGGTACAAATCAGGTTTTCAGGATTTTATACCATGGTTATTTTGATTTCGAGGTCTATGCTATCGAATAATGTCTGTATGAAAATAAGGAGAATGTTTAGAAATAAAAAATTATTATTAGCTATCCTAACAGGTGGTTCGTGATTTGCCTTCTTCTTTAATGGGTGGTTTAACAATGATCAATCAATCATAAGATAAAAACCCGCGACTAGCGCGGGTTCATTTGAGATTTTTCGGGCTGGATGAGACAAAGTGCGAACCTGTTAATGGCAGATTAGAACAAAGTCGTGGATCTGTTGCCTGGGTTATCTGATGGAAACAGGTAGTGATACCATCTCCCAGTCTAAAGAAAACCCTTTTGCATTGATATGGTATGTTAACATTTCTTGCTTACTCTTTAAGGTTGCAGGCTTTATATTTACCCGTAGCTGATCTTTTGAGTGATCATATTTAAATGCTCCCCATTGATTAGGTTCCTTATTAAAGATAGCTGTCCATTCTGTGTTCTCCATCGGAATGAGAAAGAAGCTATACTTGCCTGCCGGTAATAATTTACCTTCCACTTTAATATCCTTATCCGTTTCAAAAGTGGTGGCCTCATTTGCACCTGCCCGCCATACAGAGTCGTAGGGAACCAATCCTCCCCATATTTTACGGTCTTTCACAGATGGGCTGCTATAGTGGATACTGATATTTGCATGCCTGATGATCCCTGTAGCTATTTCAGGGGGGCTTATCCTGGGTTTTTTGTTTTGTGCCCAGGCTCCCGCCGAAATACCAATTGCTACAAATAACACTGCTATGCTTTTAAGTCTTTTCATAATTTTTAATTTATACCATTTAATGATCCTTATCATCTAATAAGAATGTGTACAAAATTAAATGGCATGCTGGGGCAGCACTTGTACTATTTTTCACTTATTCTGTAATTTTGAGGATAGAAGGGGTAGCTAAGCATGTTTTTTTCTATATTCCGACGGGCTCATGGCCTTATGCTTTTTAAAAGCCCTGTTCAAGTGACTTTCGTCCGTGAAATTTAGTTCGCAGGCAATTTCGCTTATGCGCATGTCACTATGCAAAAGTCTCATTTCGATTAGCCTGATCTTATAATTTGAGATATATTGTTGCAATGTGTCGCCTGTTTGTTTTTTAAAATAGCGTCCCAGGTAGCTTAATGAAATGCCAAGCTGATGGCTGATTTTTTCTGCTCTTAATTTTTGAGGATCAAATATGTTTTCCTGTATGTAATGTAGTATATCCAATACCGCTTCCCCGGTATTTTCTTTTATGTTTTTAGGTAGTTTCAGGGCTATGTTTCGCGCTACTACAAGTATGAGGGTGTTTACGAACTGTTGTATTATTTTGCTGTGATATATCTGTTCATCAGTAAACTCCTTATGAATGCATTCAACTAAGGAGGCCACTAAAGGTTTATCTACGGTGTTCTTTAAGATACATCCTGGTCTGTGGCTGGCATTTCGGAGAATATATTCCATGTGCTGCACCCAATCATTGTCTTTGTTTTTTTTAGGACGTATATAAATATCATTGAAACTTAGAAAGAAAAAGGTGGTTGTAGTATTTATGGAGAAGGAGTAACTGTCTGCAGGCGTAATTAAAAACATATTTCCTTTCCGGTAGTTAAAGCTATGTTTATTCATGTATTGTACACCGGTTCCCTCCATAATATAAATCAGTTTAAAGAAATTATTCTTGTAAATAATTGGAGGAAATTTATCCAATTCTTTAAAGCTGATCTCGAAAAGATGATATAAGTGTTCTCTTGCCATAATACATGAAGTTACCGATAAAGTGTAAAAGTGTGTAAAAAGAGGTATCCTCCCGATTATTACAATATTCTCCAGGCCCATTTATCACTGATTTCTGATAATTCTAATTATTTTTATGCCATAAAGACGGTACACAAAAGGTGCTAATTATCCTTCTGATATTAAAAGGAAATTAAAATGAAAATAGCTTTAGCTTCCCCTCCGTTTCCAAAATCCATAGATGACGGTTTATGCTGGATCGAAAAATTCGTCAAAGATGCGGTCAAAGAAAATGCTGAGATTATCTGTTTTCCTGAATCATATATTCCTGGTTATCCGGGAATGGGAGCTGGGCCTGAAGAGCGTACGCATGAAAAGTTACAATCGGCACTGGATAAAGCATGTAAACTGGCAGCTGAAAATTCCATTGCAATTATTCTGCCTATGGATTGGAATCATGCTGACGGGCTTTTAAATTTAGCCTATGTGATATCAGATAAGGGTGAGGTATTGGGGCATCAGACAAAAAACCAGTTAGACCCAACAGAAGATAATATATGGATTGCCGGTACCAGGCGCAGTATTTTTGAAGTGAATAATGTAAAGTTTGGTATCACGATATGTCATGAAGGATTCCGGTATCCTGAATCCGTAAGGTGGGCAGCCCGTCACGATGCTAAAATTGTCTTTCATCCACATTTTGTCGGGAGCAATACAAGTGGTGTACCGCTTACGGAATGGGGCAATAAGGATAATCCTTATTATGAAAAAGCAATGATGATGAGAGCTCTTGAAAATACCATCTACTTTGCCAGTTCAAATTACTCCTCCCGTTATCCTGAATCAGCCAGTGCTGTAATAGGACCGGATGGAACTTGTATTGTGCATGAAACTTATGGAAACGCAGGAGTAATTGTAGCAAATATTGACCCGACGCTGGCTACCGGGGTATTGGCCAAAAGGTTTAAGAATGAACTTTATAAGTTATAGATCGGATAATTGTTGTAAATATACAGTGCGCTTATTTAGCATGCAGAAGGTTATTGGCAGTAGGGATTATCGTAAAAACACGTAAAGGTGTGTGCAACTTAGTAAGTGATAATTAACCTGCATAAGGTAGCATAAAGTAGTCGGGAAAGGAGAAATCGACTTAAAATGGAAAATCCGGGACTATTTATATTAAAATTTGGGTGAAAAGTCGCTTTGAGAAAAGATGACATGTCGGGAATTTTCAGTTTTGCAGCATAGCCTTGCAGAAGCTAACTTTTAGCGCACTTGTAATATCCCATAAATTAATCCTGCAATACCCAATTTATTGCGCTAACTTTAGCAAGGTTACATTTAGCTTCTGCTGATTTGGTTTGGGCTTCTTTTTCTTTCTTAGCCCTTGTTTTTCAGTAGTATGCATATTTAATTAAAATTATATTTGTGAATATTTTTGTAGGTAATATAGGTGACAGAACAACTGAAGATGAGATATGGTCTTTATTTGACCCATTTGGAGTTGTATATAGTATTAATGTGGCTTATGATAAGTACAGTGGCCGTTCTAAAGGCTTTGCTTTCGTTGAAATGCCAGACGACTCCAATGCAGTGCAAGCAATTAAGGAATTGAATAATTCCGTAGTTGCTGGCCAGACAATAGTAGTGTATGAGGCTCGTCCCAGACCTGAAAGACCAGAAAATGATCGTTTCTCCAGATCCGGCCCACGCCCTGGATTTAGACCCAGATACTAATAGTTGGATGTTTTAAAACGTCGATTACCTTTATCTGTTAATAGAGAAGAAGAGCAAAGCCGCAAAATACGTTAAGTAGTTTGTGGCTTTGCTTTATTTTCCTATGTACCGCATAGCAGCTAGAACCTCCCCTTAAACCGTAACAGTTTTAACTTGAGTCGCCCATTCAAACTCTTCATTTTTTTTGAAGAGTAATAATCTTCGTGTGTTTTGTGGAATCGGGAATAGATGTAATGGTAGTTAATTCGTAAGTCAAACGCGGCAAAGGATTGTATCCGCCTCAAATTCAAATTGCTCATTTCACTTCCTTTTATAGTTAACAAAAAATACTGGAGTATTATAAATACGGGAATGAATACACTTTTTCTAAATCTATTTGGTTAGTGCCTTACTAGTGGCGTGAGAAGCATCTTAGTGAGTGATAGTTAACCTTAATAAGGTAGCATAAAAAACAAGGAGAGAATTAATCGGAACTCGACTTACAATAGAAAAGCCCACGCATAGCGTGGGCTTTTTCGAGATTTCCGCGGACCAGACGGGACTGCAAGCAGCGTAACTATCCATATGGATTTTTACCTACTCTTATTTTAAGTCGTTGAATTTCAATATTCTATAACAATTTTCTCGGATTTTTAAAACTACCTTTATTAAGGCTAACAACATTGAACTCGACTAAAAACTCGACTAATTATGTTGTTACCAATCAAACCAATTTGCTCAAAGAACAAGGTACGCCGGGATGGCACCAGTATTATTTTTATCCAGTATTGTGGCCAGAATGGCAAAACAACACTGCTAAACACGGAAATAGCTATTCCTCCCAATTATTGGAACAGAAAGTATTTGCGAATTTCCTCTGAATTACCGGAGGCCTATGGTTTAGCCGAACAGCTAAATAGGCGTTTGGCCGACATGCTGAGAATAACTGAAGATATTCTCAGTCATGCTGCAAAAAAGACGGTTTCTGATATACTTTCCTTTCTCAAAACAACTTTCCGTCCGGATTTTAATACTAAAACACTGGATGATGAGGCTACTCAAGCCGCAGCGTTGAACCCTAAGGTCAATCTGGATATATTTTTTCAGATAGACAATTACATAAAATGTAAAACGGGAAAGGTAGCGAAATCAACTTTAAATATTTATCGATGCATGTCGGAACAGTTGAAGGCATTTCAGACTTACAGGGAAATTCCTATCGTATTTGAAAGCCTGGATTTCAACTTTTATGAGCATTTTGTGGATTTTCTCACATATGAGTATCAGCAAATCAGGAGAAAGAAAGTAACAAAAGGCTTGAAACTTGCCACCATTGGGAAAACGATAAAGCAATTAAGGATCTTTGTAAAAGATAGGGTTCGTCGTAAGATTATCGCCCCAATCGATTTGTCAGATTTTAAGATATTGGATGAGGAGTCAGATGCAATATATCTTTCCTGGAAGGAAGTTAACCAGATATATTGTACAGATTTATCCGAGTTTCCCCACCTGATACCTTATCGGGATTTATTTGTTTTAGGTTGTCTCACCGGGCTTCGGTTTTCTGACTATTCTAATATAAGACCGGAGGATATCCGGGATGGAATGCTCTATAAGAAACAAGGAAAGTCAGATCATTGGGTGGTGATTCCGCTAATGAATACGGCAAAAGAAATTTTAATAAACAGGTTTAAAAAAGCAGTACCGGTTGTTCATAATTCGGATTTTAACGCCAATATTAAAGAAATCGGACGCTTGGCGGGAATAAAAGAAATGGTTAAGTTTTCTTATAAGAAAGGCAATAAAGATATTGAAGTTATTAAACCTAAGCATTGTTGGATCACATCTCATACTTGCCGTCGCTCTTTTTGTACCAATGAATTTCTCGCAGGTACTCCGGTTGAATTAATTATGAAAATAAGTGGACATAAGAGTTTGCGTGATTTTTATAAGTACATAAGGATTACCCCGGAAGAAGCAGGCCGTAAAATTAAAGAAATCTGGCAGCAAAGAAATGATTTAGAGAAGATTGATAAAGCTATGTTTCAAAAAGTATAGTGCATTTTGATGCCTATTCTACAAGATTATCTTCACCTACCAAGGGGATCACTGGAAAACATTGAAGCCTGCGCTAGTATGGGCTTCAATGTTTTGGGTTTATTTGTTAGTCTATCAAAGTGCGGATTTGCCGTTACGGTTTAATTAGTTTTATGCGGGTGGACTTGTCAATACCAATTTGCGATATTTAAATTGCGGGGTAATAAAAATTTCTATTTCTAGTCCATATTGTTAGAGTTCATTTAAGCTAATTTTAGAAGTCGAAAGCTGAGGAATGCTTGATGAAAATATTTGTAATGATTTTTCGAAAGCTATGTCTACTTCCGCATCAGTCAATAGTACCCAGCACAGCGGATCAGAGAATTTTCAGCGGACTTTTGATACTCGTAGTACTGCTGGATTTGATTGCGATAGATTTGCCCTTACAGCTTGATTACCGTGGTAGCGAAAAGCCTAATGGAATTATAGATGTTTCGGGGAAAGAAAAACAAAGATAAGCCGACGCAATGATCATAATATGAGGGGTTGGAAGTTTCGGTATTACCCAAGCATACCTGATTGTACAGATTACTATATAGGGATAAAAGTGTTATTTTGACACTTAAATAGAATTTCAGGAATCCATTATGAATTAAATCTATTATTTTCACTTTGCACTTATATTGATAACATTCTAAAGTCGAAAAAATGCAGCATTCAAAAATTTCTGAAATTAAGGTTGATACCATCTTGAATCCAGCAACCCAATTGGTAGCTGAGTGAGAAGAACCCCGGAAAAATCACTATTTGTTTTAAGATCACAGGTCTGATCTGCCGAAGAAAGATATTATGATATGAGCTAAAAACTAATACTAACTGTGTGATTTTTTTAATAACATTGTGGCTAATTCAGATCAATCAACTTATTAATTGTCAGGCATTAAACATAACAGTGACCGTCAACTGCTACTGCAGGTCTCTGAAGGGGATGAGCAGGCATTTGCTATGCTTGTGAAAGCATATTCCGGCCTTCTTTTTACATACCTTGTCAAAATTACCAAAGATCAGGATATAGCTTCCGACGTGGTACAGGAAATTTTCACCCAGCTATGGCTAACAAGGGAATCTTTGAGAGAAGTGGAAAGCTTTCGTTCCTGGTTATTCGTAATCTCGAGGCATCATGCAGTCAGGATGCTGAAGAACATCGACAGAGAGTACAAAAAACGGGAGGAGTGGCATCAAATTACACAAGCTGCGGCCGACGGCCTGGAGGCACAGGACGAAGCCTCTTTGAAGGAGGCGTACGATATATTGGTGAAAAATGCGGTTGATCGGCTCCCGCCGCAGCAAAAGAAGGTTTGGATGCTTGCCCGGTTAGAAGGGAAAAAATACGCAGAAATAGCAGCCGAAATGCAGATTAGCCGGGAAACCGTAAAGAAATACCTCCAGATTTCCTCTTCATCTATCGTTGACTACATCAGGAATAATGGCCTGCCAATTCTAATTTCCTTCCTGATTATAAAGTTGTAAATTTTTTTTCCATTGGAATACCCCCTTTTTTACAAAAGCCTTCTCCTAAGATAAAGATGGATTATATCCATTGAAATAAATTGATTGACTGTGAATAGCAGACTACAGTACCTGTTGGAACGATGGTCAGATGACCGGTTTACCGAAGACGAAAAACGGGAGCTGATTGATATGTTGCACTCGGCTTCTACTGAACAGGAAATTATTCCTGTACTGGAAGACATGTGGGAAAAAATACAGGATGAAGGCCTCTTTAATGAAACTCAACAGCAAACGATGATCAAAAATATCCTGGATCGCTATCCCGGAAGAGAGCACCCTGTTGATAAGGAAATAGGGAAGGGTATGCATGTTGGTTACAGGAATTCGTTCATACGGAAATGGAGTTGGGCTGTAGCGTCTTCTGTGGCATTGATAATTGGTGTTGGTATTTATTATTTATATCACAAAAAACAAGCGGAAACGCTAACTGGTGTTGTGCAGTCGATAACAAATGGGCGACAGGGGGAAAGTAGCGTTTTACTTACCTTATCAGACGGATCACAGGTACTTTTGGATACTGTTAAAAATGGCCGGATAACATTACAGGGAGGAACAGTTGCCAAAGTCACCAATGGGGTATTTGAGTATGAAAAAATAGGTTCAGAAGTTCAGTATAATGTAATATCTACCCCGAAGGGAAAGCAGTTCCAGCTTAGGTTATCTGATGGAACCAGCGTGTGGTTGAACGCGGAAAGTTCCATTAAATACCCGGTAGTATTTACAGGAAAGGAAAGACTTATTAGTGTTACAGGAGAAGTGTACATGGAAGTCGCTCGAAACCCTTCCATTCCTTTCAGGGTAGAGGTTAGCGGCGGGACTTCTGTTGAAGTACTCGGAACAAGTTTTAACGTGAATGCATATAACAATGAACAATCTGTACGAACCACGCTGCTGGATGGAGCGATACGGGTTGCAATGAAAGGGGCAGCCCACAAACTGCTTAAGCCCGGACAACAGGCGCTCACAACCACCAGAAACAAGCCTATCCAGGTTTTTGACGATGTAAATGCAGTTTCGGTTGTTGCCTGGAAAAATGGCGTCTTTGACTTTGATGATGTTCCGCTGGAGGAGGCTATGCGGCAACTTGCTAGGTGGTATGATATTGAAGTAATTTATCAGCAAACAATTCCGAAGGTACAGTTAGGTGGTACCATTAAGAGAAGCCTTCCCTTTACTGATGTGCTGTATTTTCTGAGCAACGTGGGACTTCACTACAAACTGCAGGGAAACAGGACATTAATTATACTTCCCTGATGGCCGTTGACCAGCCATTCAGCAAGTATCATTGATAACAAAATAATGCACTGGGCAGGCCGATTGGTAAAAACCAAAGATGCCGGAAATCTTTCCGGTAATGATCTTGTGTGCCAATAGAGCATCTTGTTCGGGGTCAACAGAAACCAACCAAAATTATTCAGAGAGTATGCATTTTTCTGCTTTAAACCAGCCGTGGAGGCTAGGATTGGCCTGGCGTGGCTTCTCCTGCCGTCTAGTAACAACCAAAATACCGTTCAGGATGAAACTAACAATTGTTTTATTAACTGTTTTCTTAGTTCAGGCACAAGCCATAGGATTGGCGCAATCTATTACTGCCAAACTAAACAAAGAGCCTTTGCATAAGGTGTTTAAAATTATTGAAAAACAGACGGGAGTAACTGTTTTTTATAATGATGAGCATATTAAGAATGCGCATCCTGTGACTATTGACGCACAACAAATGCCATTGAATGATTTTTTGACCGCCATTTTGAAACCGGAGAAACTTGCTTTCGAGATAAAGCAGGGTAATATAGTAGTGATGCGCAGAGATATTGGTGTACCTGATAAAAATGGAAATTTATCCGCTGCCGCGGGGTCTGAAACGAAAGTGTCGGGATTGATCACGGACGCTGATAAAAATCCTCTGCCCGGGGCTACGATTCGTATTAAAGGCAGCCAGGTCGTAGCCGTGAGCGATGAAAAGGGGACATTTCATATAGAAGCGGAAAAAGGCGCAGTACTGATAATAAGCTTCATAGGATTCAATGAAAAAGAGGTGAAAGTGAACGGTTCAGAAATGATTTCGGTTATTCTGGCGCCTTCGGAACAAAAGCTGGAAGCTATTCAAATTGTTTCCACGGGTTATCAGAATATTACCAGGGAAAGAAATACGGGGGCGGTAGCAAAAGTGGACATGGGCACTGTTGCCAGCAGATCCAGCAGTACCAATATTCTCCAAAGACTGGATGGGCTTGTACCCGGCCTGGTGGTAAACAATGCACCGGGTGGAGAGCCGTTACTGGTTCGGGGTTTGACTTCCCTCAACGCTACCAGGTCGCCATTGATCGTGGTAGACGGCGTGGAATTACCGGGTGATAATACCAGTGATGCATCCCGTAATAATATTATGAACACCTCTAACCCCATCGCCAACATCAATCCGCAGGATATTGAGGATATAACTGTTCTGAAAGATGCCTCCGCAGCTTCTATCTGGGGCGCAAAAGCGGCGAACGGGGTAATTGTTATTACTACTAAAAAAGGTAAAACCGGACAAAAATTACGGGTCGACTACGACGGTTATTATAATTTTCAGGGTAAACCGGATCGGTCTTATATCCCGAAAATGAACAGCCGGGAGTTTATTGCTACCGCAAAAGAAATCTTTCCTCAATTTGCGCCTTATTATAGCTGGAATGCAGTACAGGTCTTTACTCCGGTTCCTCCACACCTGCAAATTCAATATGATGAGTATCGGGGGCTAATCACCGGTGCGCAGGCGAATAAGTCGCTGGACAGTCTGGCTGCCATCGATAACAGGAGTGAAATTTCGAGTATTTTTTACAGAAATGCAGCCTCAACTAATCATACAGTCTCGCTTTCAGGGGGCGGTGACATTTACAGTTTTTATGGATCGCTGAGCTATACCGGTATTCAAAGCAGCACACCAGGTGAACGGAACAATTCGTATAAGGTGAATGTCAGACAGGATTTCAATTTCAATAAAAAATTGCAGTTATCGGTCATCACTGATCTTACCAATACAGTAGCAAGTACTTCAAATCTGGGTATAGGAGTGCTGGCCCCGGATGTTTCCATCGTACCTTATCAACGGTTCCGCGATAATGCAGGAAATCCACTGGCAGTGAATTTCCTGGGAAATTACAGCGATTCTCTCAGAGTAGATTATGCTGCCAGGAGCCGGGTTAATCTGGACTATGTTCCACTTGATGAGTTTAACAGGGGATATTCAAAGAGTAGCAGTATATCCGGAAGAGTGGTGGGAGGCGCGAAATTACAATTGCTGAAAGGGCTTCGCTTTGAGGGTACTTATGGCTACCAGACATTTGCAAGAAACAACCGGACAGTTCAGTACCAGGAAAGTTACGCGGTAAGGGATCAGTTGGTGGGTTTTACACAGGCGCCAACTGTAACCAGCACGCCCAGGTATTGGTTACCAAAGGAAGGAGGAATGCTCAATGTAAATAATGCGTCTCAGAAAAACTGGACGGTAAGAAATCAACTGATATTTGATCGGAGCTGGGATCCGCACCAGTTAACTGTAATGGCAGGACAGGAAGCTACAAGTTCCACACCATTGACATCATCCGCTACCTACTATGGATGGGATGATCAGTTGCAGGTTTCCCGTCCGGTAAATGTTGATACGCTCATGAAGGGGATTAAAGGAACGGTATCCGGCCTGCTGGGAAGAGTGTTACCATCAAATAATGTGGGTGGAGGAGAGGGGGCTATCACAAGAACGACCTCTTACTATTCAACATTGGGATACATGTATCAATGGAAGTATGCGCTGAATGCGAGTTGGAGGATTGATGAGAGCAATTTGTTTGGCCTTGCCAAATCTGCTCAAAACAGGCCCGTTTATAGCATCGGCGGTAAATGGTTGCTGAACAGGGAAGACTTTATGAAATCATTTACATGGCTGGACCGGCTTCACCTGAGATTCACCTATGGCATAACAGGTAATGCACCCAAGCCTGCTCAGGCAGCATCATTTGATATCCTGCAATCCTCGTCGAACGTAAACTATGTAACAGGAGTTGGTTTGGTTATAGGCACTCCCGGCAACGACAAGCTTACCTGGGAGAGAACCAATGTCTATAACGCAGGACTGGATTTTACGGTGTTCGGTGGCAGATTGGGCGGTTCGATAGACGGATATATAAAAAAGACAACTAACCTTATCGGCTCATTGATGACGGCGCCGTTGACTGGATATGCAACTGTTATCGGTAATTATGGAGACCTTGAAAATAAAGGGATTGAGTTTAGTTTGACCTCACTTAATGTCATTTCCGGGGATTTTAACTGGAATACTGTCCTAAATCTGTCGTACAACAAAAATAAGATAACAAGGATGGCAACCGCAACTGCCATCACAACCGGTACAGGAATGATTGGAACGTCCTTCGTGGAAGGTAAACCTGCATACGCTGTATTTGAATTCATCAACGGTGGGCTTAACGCTGCGGGAGATCCACAGATCATCCAGGCCGACGGAAAAATACTGTCTGATAAAAATGGCTCCAAGCCAGAAGACGTTCATCTGGCGGGAACATCTCAACCTATCGCGACAGGTGGATTATTCAACACGTTTTATTACAAGCGATTTCAATTGGGAATTAATATCAGCTTTAACTTAGGACATGTATTGTTCCGTGATTTTAATAATTTCTGGCAAGATCCTCTTTATCAGAACACCGTTCAACCTGAATTTGCTAATCGCTGGAAGGTGCCGGGAGATGAAAGTAAAACCAATATTCCCAGGTATGCCTATAACACTACTATCGACAACGGCAGAAATATCTATTACTATACTTACTCTAATTTGAATTCATTTGACGCGTCTTATGCAAAGATTAGGGAGATCACGCTTTCCTATGATGTAGGCAAGGCATTGGTTCGGAGACTGCATGCGGAGGGATTGACTTTTAGGGCACAGGTATCCAATCTCATGCTCTGGAAGCAGAACCACTTCGGGATCGATCCGGAGTTTCAATCGCCTGCAGGTGTCAGAAATATCCGTATAGGACAAGGTACATTCACAGTCGGCGCACACATTACTCTTTAATTAAACCTGCTTAAGATGATGAAATCCATTCATAGGGTATTATTACCCATTCTGTTTATATCGTTGCTGCTTCAGACTTCATGCTCCAAAGACTTTTTGAAAATTGAGCCTAAAGGCTCCCGTGTGGCAAAAACGACGCAGGACTACGAGCAATTAATGAATGCAGTGAGTTTGCAGGTTTCCTATCCTCCGTCTTTGTATATGGGTGATGAAATGGCAGCCCAGGCAACCTACATGGATGCAGCCCAGATCAGAACACAAAGGCTGTTCAGGTTTGAAGCAAGGGTATATGATGAAGATCAGCTTCCCAATGAAACGTGGCCACTAACGAACATTTATACCTTTAATAAGGTCATAAACGACGTCATGGAATCAGAGGGAGGAACCGATCAGCAAAAACGTGCCATCCTCGCAGAGGCCAAAGTCGGACGAGCGCTTTGCCATCTTTATTTTCTGAATGACTTTTCGTTGCCCTATAATGCCGCTACTGCTACTACGGATTTGGGGGTGCCGCTGCTTACAAAGGCAGATGTAACCCAAACAACATTTGTACGGGCCTCTGTACAGGAATGTTATGATTTTATCATTAAGGATTTAACAGATGCATTGCCTGACCTTGGCCCATTAACACACAGGCGGAAATTTTCCAGATTGGCGGCAGAATTTTTATTAGCCCGTGTTTATCTGTATATGGCAAAGTTCAAAGAGTCCAGCACACATGTGGATGCTGCATTTGCGGAACTTGGCAAAGCTGCAGTGCCGCTCGCGTTATACGATTATAACATAGTGCTTGATCCCGATAGCGGCAATTCATGGTTTCCTGACTTCGGTTTCGGACTTTCAAATTATCCGTTGGCGGCCAACAATGCGCAGGTGATATACAATCTTAGTATGATTAATTTTCAGCTGCAACAAGCCAATACCTATGTGTTTTCTCCGGAAACTGCTGCCTTATATGATCCGGCAGATAAACGCCTGGAACTGTTCTCAGGAATTGAAATGTTCAATCCCGACAAAACCTTTCCGGGAGGAATGCGGCGCTACTCCGCATCACTTTTTTCTGGGTTGGAAATCGGTCCCTCATTGCCTGACCTCTACCTGATGCGCTCAGAGCTTAAAGCAAGGGCAGGTGACCTTGCAGGGGCAAAGAGCGATCTCGAAATGCTGCGGTCTAAAAGAATGCCTGTCAATATCGCGACTGTACCTGCAAATATAGCGGGAAACAAAGAGGCATTGGTTCGCTATATCCTTGATGAACGTATTCGTGAATTTGCCACCTCCGGCATGCGCTGGTGGGATATGCGCCGGCTTTCAGTTGACCCTGTTTATAGCAATACGGTTAAGTATACACATAAACTTTATGATGACGCCGGCAACGTAGTCGCAACCTATACGCTCAAGCCCGCGAGATTTGCCCTGAAGTTCGGGGAAAGGATGCTGGCCGCGAACAAGGGTTTAGTGGAAAATGAATAAAACTGGTAAGTCAAGGGCAGCCTGCAGTTGCACCACATTTACCTGGCAGGAAATTTCAATCGTAATAATTTAAAAATTTTAATACCGTCTAATCTGAATCCGATGAAAATGAAAATGTTAATCTTGCTGTTGCTGATTTCCGGTTCTGCCTTCGCACAACAATCGCCATCCGCGAAGTATAACTTTCAGGATTTTACTTCAATAGTAAACGTGGAAGACCAGGAGAAGCAATATAATGAAATGTTGAAAGCAAATCCAATAGACCCTGCCCAACCATCCATGTATGAGGAATACCGCGCGCAGCTGGCTATGGGATGGCTTACCAAAGGAAACTTTGAACGTTATTGGTATTATAAAAATACCAGGCCGAAATTCAACGTACTTCAATTCCTGTATCTGACTTATGCACTGGACAATCTCTTTGATGCAAATAGCAATCCGGGCGAAGTGGAAAAGGTGTCAGCCGGGATATTAGAAGATCTGAGTACAGGAGCACTGAAAGATGGAATTGGCAGAACTCAGACCGTTTTGGAGATAAATGCTGCAACTAATGCTCAACTGGGAAATACAGATACTGCATTACAGTTATTGGCGAAATCTTCGGAAGTAAAAGACGGTATGCGCGAAATGCACTACTTCAAAGATGCAAAATCGAATTACCTGAACCGGTACGGAGTAGTGATGTTTGCTGCCGGTAAGTATCAGGTGGCATTCGATACGTTAAGCAAAGCATTCAGGGAGGCGGAGTCAAACCCGGTGATGGTTAGTACATTCAGGTTGGTATATAAAAAAGTAAAGGGAAGCGAAAAAGGATTTGAGGAATATCTTACATCACTGAAGAATGAAGCATACCATGAATGCTATAAGGAGGTGGAAAAGTTGTATATAGCATCGTCGAAAACAACGCTCGACGGTGCAGTACCAAGCGCGGGAGGGGATGGTAAAATGTTTACGCTTTTTCACGCCACAAAACCTGTAAAAGAGGTATCGCTGCCGGACCTGGACGGGAAAATCATTCATCTGCGGGACTATAAGAACAAGGTACTGGCCCTTGATTTCTGGTCTACAGGATGTACCCCATGCGTAGCTGCCTTCAGCGGATTTGAGCGTGTGGTGGGAGACTATAAAAAAGATGTATTTCAAATGTTTGTGGTAAGCCTGTTTGAAGACAGGGCTACCGTGAAAAAATTTGTGAAGAAAAAAGGGATTACCCTCGATGTTTTACAGGATGAGGAAAACAAGTTCTTTGATGTCCAGGGAACACCAACTAAAAT
This sequence comes from Chitinophaga sp. 05T412, assembly GCF_056396465.1. Classification (NCBI taxonomy): domain Bacteria; kingdom Pseudomonadati; phylum Bacteroidota; class Chitinophagia; order Chitinophagales; family Chitinophagaceae; genus Chitinophaga; species Chitinophaga sp. 05T412. Next base: position 318,634 of record NZ_JBFTLN010000001.1, on the reverse strand, counting down.
CATATTTGACCCATTGGGTAATATAAGATTCTTTAGTTCGGGTTACGCTGGTTCTACAGACAGAGAATATTATAAACTGAAGTCGATGGTAGAGATCACAAAATCTAGGTATAAAAGTTAATGCACTCTGCGCCTATTAGATGATAATAACCCGATTTAGAACGAATGCGGCTTTTGCCCTGAAAAAAGTATTCATGAGAAGAGTGATTTTTTTGATGTTGACCAGTCTGGTAGCTTTGTCCGGTTTTGCGCAGGATAACCACCCCGTTTCCTGGAAATTCCGCAGTGACTCAATAGCGCCACTCACTTTTAAGATAGCCTTCGTGGCGTCTATCAACGAACCGTTTCATATTTATCCGCAGTCTTATGATGGTGGAATGGGAATGCCTACTACTATTACATGGGGAGAAAATCCGAATGTTCAGTTGATAGGAGAGATGGAGGAAAAAGGAGAAGGGGCTCCTGCCGGGGAAACTGTGGCTTATTACGCGAAGGGTGTTACGTTTTCACAAACAATCAAACTCAGGGCAGATGAGAAGACAGTATTGCATTTCCGGATCAGGTACATGGCATGCAATAATCAAATGTGCCTTCCTCCTTCATCAAAGGAGTATGCGCTGATTGTAAATGATGCTAACGGTATTTCTGTTACTGCTGAAAATGAAAAAAATGTACAGGCGCCGGGTATGCAGGAAGCAGTACGGTATGAGAACTTTACGCTGCCGGATGTAAGAGGAAAAAAAATCTCCACCAAAACAATCATTTCCGGGAACAGGTATACATTTATTGATTTCTGGGCCAGTTGGTGTTCGCCGTGCAGAATGCAGGCAAAAGCGCTTGTTCCCCTTTATGCCAGGTACAGGGCCAAAGGGCTGGGTGTAATTGGCGTTTCTCTCGATACGGATGCCGCTGCCTGGAAAAAGGCAATAGAGAAGGATGGTTATACCTGGACAAACCTGGCTGACCTGAAGGGATTTGATTCTCCTGTTACTAAAAAATATCAGATTAAAGCTATTCCCAGGAATTTTCTGATCGATAACAAAGGTGTAATTATTGCCAGGGATCTACATGGAAAAGAATTGGAAGCAAAGCTGATGGAACTGTTTAACTAAATGAAAGAGGTTTCCTCTTATCACAACGTAGTAATCACCGGTGGCAATTCACACCGGAATTCGATTTCTGAATCCAAATTAATCCTATTTAAATTGAGAAAGTTAATTATAGCCGGTTTGTCAATAATGTCGTTGACGACTCTCGCCCAGAGTAGTAATAAATTTACTATCAATGGCAAATATGGTACAGGCAACGCTCCTGAAAAGGCATACCTGGAGTATACAATGAAAGGTAAGCTGATCGTTGATTCCGTGGTGTTAAAGGATGGCGGTTTCAAATTTTCTGGTGCGGTGTCCACTTCGCCGGTATCCGCTACATTAACCTTTGACACGAAAGGTGTTGGGAGAACAAACAGCCTTGAGCAGATAACGGTTTATCTTGAGCCGGGTAGCATTCATGTTAAAACGAAAGGAACTGCAGTAGAAGGAGTGCAGGTAACCGGAACGCCCAGGAATAATGATTATACTGATCTAAATAACCTGGTTGATGCCGGCTTTTCACAATTGACTGATGAAGACAGGCAATTCATGGCGGGAAAGTTGTCGCCAAATGCCACGCAGGATTACGAGGCCAAATTGGAAGGCTTTCGAAAGCGGTTTAGTGACATGACCAAAGATGCCTATATTAAGTTCATCAGATCCCATCCTGCATCAATGCTTAGCTTGGAATTATTTCCCAAAATCGCCTATGAACAACGCTATGATGTAGTGAAGCCCTTGTTCGACGGTTTATCATTCAAAATTAAAAATAGTAAGGAAGGTAAAAAAGTGGCCGCTAACCTGGATAAAATGAGAGTAACTGCAATAGGGCAACCGGCGCCGGACTTTGAAGTACCCGATGCAGAAGGGAAGCTGGTTAAACTTTCGTCATTTCGTGGTAAGTATGTATTGGTCGACTTTTGGGCTTCCTGGTGTGGCCCATGCAGGGCTGAGAACCCAAACCTGGTCAAAGTCTACAATAAATTCAAGGACCAGAACTTCACAATTGTCGGTATTTCTCTCGATAAGTCTGACAGTAAGGCGTTGTGGTTAGCAGCAGTTAAAAATGACGGACTTCTATGGCTTCAGCTTTCTGATCTGAAATTTTGGGATAGTGCGGCTGCGAAATCATATGGTGTCCAGGCAATTCCTCAGAATTTTTTGATCAATCCTGATGGAATTATAGCTGGAAAAACATTGTCAGGAAAAGCGTTGGATGAAACATTAAGCGAAATATTTTATCCTACGCATACGGCTAAGTGACACCCACATAGAAAAAGCTGGTTATGGAGAACCAGCTATGAAAAGAAACTGGGAATGCTCCAGAGAAGCATTTCCAGTTATTGATAAAAAATTGGTTAATTGATGATGAGTTTCTTAGGAGCACTAAATCTTTTCGATTCTATCGTGACAATATAGAACCCTGTTTTAAGTCCCGAATCAATCACTATCTGGTTACCGCCCCGAACTTTCTTTTCATAAACCATTCTGCCCTGGTTGTCAAAAATTCTTACCCCCTGTATTTTCTGAAATTTTCGGAAGAAGAATGGTAAACTTTCCAGCTGTTGAAGGGTTCGGATACAAGCTAACAGCATCCTCACTCATACCGGCGTCCGATGCTATTTTGGCAAAGGATGCGGCGCCTGCCCCGGGGACAAATGTAGAAAGATAATTACCACTGATGACTTGTTGGGAAATGCCCGGGCCTTGCCAGCTTACCGCTACATTATCTCCATCGCTGCCTTCCTTGTGAAGCACTTCTATGTAATATTTCTGGCCGGCAGTCAGGTTGATGGCAGAAGACTGCTGTGTGCCGTATTTATTCCATTGCCTGGAATCGGTCCAGTCATTTACATAGGCTATTCTTGAGCTGTTGGCGGGGTTGTCGCCGGAGCTCAGGTATAAGTCTGTGTTGTCATCTCCTGCGACCCAGAATGTGTAGCTTCCGGTGGCAGGAGGATGTATATATCCGCGGATCCTGGTGCCATAATTATCCGCCTGGTTTGTTGGGCCTTCCAGGCTGGTGAGCCAGGGATTATATACGCCTCAAATTCAAACTTCTCATTTTATTGTTAACAAATTTATATGCAGCCACTCAGCATAAGCTTCAAAACTACCTGCCAATATATTTTACATAATTTGCTCTTGCGCTTTTAAGTTCATTACTATGACGAGCAATCCAAAACCAAAGCGGAGTAACCTGAACTAATAAGCCTCTACCCAGAGGCGTCAATTCATATTCCACCCTTGGCGGTACTTCAGGGTAAATACTTCTTGAAACCAATCCGTCTCTTTCCAATTCTCGCAGGCATTTTGTTAACATCTTCTGACTGATTCCATCAATATGGTTCTGCAAATTTGAAAAGCGCATTTTACCATCTATTCCTAGCGCGTGGATTACAAAAAGTGACCATTTATTGCCGATATGATTCAGTATATCCCGTTTAAGTTCATCCTGATCTTTGTTCAGTACCTTGCAAATGTCATCCCAGGCTTCTATAATTTCGGCATCTGTCATCAGTCTTTCCATATATTATATTTAAATCACGTGACCCATTTTTAAAGATAAATTTTTCTGATGTAAAACCTTTATAATAAGATAGATTTTCTAGTATAGATTATCTACGGTGCTTAAATATTTATGCATTATTTAAAAATAATGTGCCTGTAAATCAAAAAACTAACATCCAGGTAAGTAGCTCACATCGACGTACCTTATTGTTTTCATAATCTGACCTTAATAACTTTGTTTAAGGGAAAGGAAACTAATTGTATCAGTTTAATTTAAAGTTTCGAACCTTAATTTTTAAAAAAGAAAATGACATCAATTTTAGTTTTAGGAGCAGGTGAATTAGGAATGCCTGTAATCTGTAATTTAGCAAAAAAAGCCAAAAATTACAGCCAGATAACAGTTACGGTTTTGCTGAGAGAAGCAACTATTAATTCTGAAGATACAAATAAGAAAAAGAATATTACAGCGCTTAAGGAGTTGGGAGTGGCGTTACTTCCTGGGGATTTGTCTGCTCCATCTTCTGAACTTGTTTCTATTTTTAAAAACTACGACGCCATTGTTTCCTGCACAGGTTATGGAAGTGGTGCGGGAGGCTTTCAGCTTAAATTGGCAAATGCTGTGTTGAATGCAGGAGTCAAAAGGTATTTTCCATGGCAGTTTGGTGTTGATTTTGAAGTTATAGGACGGGGCAGTGCGCAGGATCTTTTTGATGAACAGCTTGATGTACGAGAGCTCCTCAGATCACAAAGTGCAACAAAATGGGTCATTGTTTCTACTGGTATGTTTACTAGTTATCTCTTTGAACCCTTTTTCGGCGTTTTAGATATAGAAAAAAAATCAATTAATGCTATTGGTGGGTGGGATACTGCAGTTACAGTGACCACACCAGAGGATATTGGTAAACTGACAGCTGAGATATTTTTTGCAGAACCAGTGATAGAGAATGCAATTGTTTATATCGGAGGAGATACCATTACATATGGACAATTAGCTGATATCGCTGAATCATTATCAGGACAAAAGTTTAAGCGCACACTCTCTGATATAACAGAGATACAGGATGATCTTAAAAAAGATCCCACCAATTTTGTTAAAAAGTATCGTTCAATATTCGGAGCAGGACGAGGTGTTTCCTGGGAATTTGAGAAGACGTTTAATTTTCAAAATGGTATTGAAACAACTTCTGCAGAGCAATGGGCAAAAGATAATATTGATTGGGAATCGTTTAATAAATAGCCATCAATTTGTTTGATACCAGGTTAGCACTGTCCATGATTTTTATAGTAGTTTCAAATGCCGGGCAATGGTTTTTCTTAAAACAAAAACAGGACAAACGAGCGTAAATCTCATTTGTCCTGTCAAATCCCGATCATCATTTTCAGTATATCATGTGTGATGCGGGATGGTATGCGTATTATTGAACAATCAGCTTCTTCGTGATACTACCCGTTTTCAAATCGATCATAACAATATAGAACCCTGCTTTAAGCCCCGAATCAATCACAATCTGATTACCGCCCTGAACTTTCTTTTCATAAAGCATTCTACCCTGATTGTCAAAAATTCTTACCATTGTATTTTCTGAAATTTTCGGAAGAAGAATGGTAAACTTTCCTGCTGTTGAAGGGTTCGGATACAAGCTAACAGCATCCTCACTCATACCGGCGTCCGATGCTATTTTGGCAAAGGATGCGGCGCCTGCCCCGGGAACAAACGTAGAAAGATAATTACCACTGATGACTTGTTGGGAAATGCCCGGGCCTTGCCAGCTTACCGCTAGATTATCTCCACCGCTGCCTTCCTTGTGAAGCACTTCTATGTAATATTTCTGGCCCGCAGTCAGGTTGATGGCAGAAGACTGCTGTGTGCCGTATTTATTCCATTGCCTGGAATCGGTCCAGTCATTCACATAGGCTATTCTTGAGCTGTTGGCGGGGTTGTCGCCGGAACTCAGGTATAAGTCTGTGTTGTCATCTCCTGCAACCCAGAATGTGTAGCTTCCGGTGGCAGGGGGATGTATATATCCGCGTATCCTGGTGCCATAATTATCCGCCTGGTTTGTTGGGCCTTCCAGGCTGGTGAGCTGCTCTCTGCTGGTAGGATTGTTTGGATAATTACTATTGGAGGTGAGGCTGCTGATGGTAGTACCACTAATGCCTGTCCAGACTTCTCTCAATATAGTACCAGTTGTAAGGCTGATATTAAAGGTTTGTGTGCTTTGGCATCCTCCGCTATTGGTATAGGTGGCTACATAGTTCCCTGTTTGGTTGGCCTGGACATTTGAGAGGTATATTTCACGGGTGGCAGCACTGAAATTATTGGGGCCACTCCAGCTCCAGGACCCTCCCTGTGTAGGCTGAGGGCCAAACTGTACACTATTTCCGGCAGTTAAAGTTGCATTGGCTGTTTGCTGCCATGTTCCGCCATTAACCTGTATATAGGGGGTGATAGCTGTAGGTGTACAGGCAGCAGGTTCCCAGTAAATGATACCTCTTCCTCCGCCGGCACTCATATATACTCTTCCTGCAACATTCATGTCTCCAATCAGCAGCGGAGCACCTGCAAACTGATGAGCATTATCATTCAACCTGGTCCAGGTAACTCCCTGATCGGTTGATCTGAAAAGACCGGTGACGCCGGATACTGTTCCCCAAATGAACACTGTAGGATAGTTAGAGCCGGACACTGCTTTTCCTATGCCAATCGTTTTACAATAACTTACATTGGCAATAGTCGTATAGGCAGCTCCGTAGTTAGTTGAATATTTTAACCCATTGCTGCCCAGGGGTACCCATACATGCCCTTCAAAGCCCGGTGCTGTCCGGATCTGGGCTGGTTCCCACGGATAGTTTGCAGTTGACGCACCCGGCGTACCTGCTACAGAAAAACTGACGCCTTTATTGGAGCTTCTCAGCAGCTGTCCGTTGGAGGGATAGTAGATATAAAAATAGTTCGAATTTACCTGATCCGCAACCGGCGCCGCATCTCCAAGAGATACACCGGAGCAGGCAGACCAGCTGGCGCCATTGTTCGTAGTGTAGTAAGTAGTGGTTGAACCTCCCGGACAGTGTAGTATGGTACCTCCATCTGCGCTAACGGCAACTTTCCCCTGCGCCCCCATATTGGTTGCGGCTCCCGTCCATGTAGCGCCTTTGTCGTTCGAATAGTAAACAACGTTTCCTCCGTTGGAAGCTCTTACTACTTTGTTGGTGTTACCTGCAGCGTAGGCAATGCTCTGGTTGTTTCCGTCTGAAGGAGAAAGCTTTTTTGAAGGATAAGAAGTCAACGGATCATGTACAAAGCCCGTTACATCTCCGAAGGAGGAAATAAGCGGTCCTCCGGGAATGCTGATGCCATCGAGGAACGCAGTTTCCTCAAGCCCGATTACATCATATTTCCAGGAAGGATTTGTGGCGGTAATATCGGAGCAGGTGTATACGCCACCTCCGCCAATAACCCGTACTTTCAACAGATTGGACTGATCAAACTCGATACAGTCCATCCAGTTAACGGCGCCCCCGTTAGTCCATGGAATGCCATTGCTATCATATGTAGCGTTCGTACCGTTCTTAAGTGTCCAGGTTGATCCACCATCGGTCGAGAGAAAAATAAAGTCTCCCCAGCCGGTACCGAATTGGTTGTTCCAATACAAGCCGCAGGAAGAAACGATGACCCGGTTAACATTTGTAGGATCTATACTTACTCCTCCATAGGCATAATCTTTCGAAGAAACAGGGGTAACGTTGGTCCATACACCGGTAGCGGTGTTGAGCTTATATACCTTCCCATTTCCTCCGCTGGACTGCGGACCAGCATCATCAGAATAGGTAACATACATAGTAGTTCCCTGTAGTGCCGCCCGGTGCGGCATAAAGCTCGTGGTAGCGGAGATGTCAGTAAAGGTGGCGCCGCCATTGGTGCTCTTATAGATATTCGCACTTCCTGTGCGTGAGACGCCAATGTAGATGGTTTGACTTGCTCCGCCTGCTACGCTGCCGGAAGGATCGAAAACGACAAAGCATATTCCGTTTTCATTGGTAGTCGTAGTTACGCCATTCCAGGCGAGGTTCCAGGTAACGCCACCATCCGTACTTTTCCAAAGTCCGTTAGCCCTCGTTCCACAAAATAATATGTTACTGTTTTGTGGATCTACTGCCAATCGTTCTCCGTTGCCGCGTCCATTGCCATTCCCGTGTGCTTTAAATTTAGCCGTAACATCTGTATAAGTGAAAGTATTTCCTTTGTCTGTAGATTTTAATATTGCCGTTCTGCCACCGTTTATATAGGAGGTTCCGCAGAGCATATAAACATTATTGGCATTTTGTGGATCGAGCGCCAGGGCTTCCACACCAATAAATCCATTTTCTGATTCATTAATCCAATCAAGTAGTTGAATCCATTTATTGTTTGCCGCATCCCAGCGGTAAGCGCCACCTACGTCCGTGCGGCAATACCTGTCGCCAGTGGTTTTGTGGGTAACGATGCCTGTTACAAATCCCCCGCCGCCAACGGGTGCATTCTTCCAGACATAACCGGTTTGAGCCTTCACCAGGTGTGGCTGAAATAAAATGGCAGGAGAAAGTAAATAGAAAAGGGTCAACGTCTTTTGCAGGACTTGTGACCATACTTTAGCCGACATAAAACGCGCGGCAACAAACGATAGCATGAGAGGTAACTTTGTTTTCATAAAGCGTAGATGGTTTAAGTAAATCAAAACGGGAATGCAACATCAAAAGACGGGTGTACTGAAAGCTCTGGCGACACAGCATTACACACAGGCCACCCGGGAACGGCAGCACAGCAGGAGTATTTTCATAACAGGAATCTTTCTCTTATTTCAATAGGATGAAGTTACCATGACGTGTTTTAAAAAGGGGTATTTAATTGTTACAGATTATGGGGTGAAATGTTACAACTCGTGTCTTTTGTAAGCGCTCCGAGGTAAACTGCTTATATGATGCGGCCATGCCGAATTGGATTTTTATCCCTCCCGTTATACTTAAAAACCTGTTCCTTCCCAGCAAATTGCCATCAGACTTTATCCGCTCCGTTCTTTTGAAAAGAGCCGCTCAGTTACAAGAGGTGGCCTGGCAGGTTGGATTTATTAATCCGAAAGTATTCACTAAGCTCTTAATGGAAGCGCTCAGGCTGTCCCCTTTCAGAATACACATAGAATACTCAAAATGGAAATGCTGAATGTGTTACATACAGCAAAAACGGCATTGGATCTGCCTGTTTGTAACATTTGGGTCCATATATTGAATCATTTGGGTTCCTCCCTATTGCCAGTATAGCTATAGTTTTATGCCATCTAATCCACGTATATGAAGCTAAGATTGTTGCTGTTTAGCCTGCTGACCTGGGGCTTGATGAATGACTCGTTGGCGACGCCGCCCGTCGAAATGCTGGAAAAGAAGGAGAAGATCAGTTTCAGTTTTTTACCGGAAGGAATTAAGTATACACTGACATTAATTAGCGATGGAAAACACGATAAAGCATTTACTATAAAATATTTAGTGGTCGATAAATTCAGCATAATAGAAGTTGAAGTGCTTCGTCGTGGTGGATTTGTGGCGGCAGCAAAATCAATATTATAAGAATGGCGATGAAGTCACTCACTGCCATTACATTTTCATTTATTAGGTACGGATGTTATATTTACCCCCCAAAGTATTAAACGCGATTATGAAAAAACTCTTTCTTTACGGCATTGTGCTGCTGTTGCCTGCGGGACTTCATGCCGCCATCAGATTACCGGCACTCGTTGGCAGCAACATGGTGCTTCAGCAAAATGACAGTATAACTATTTGGGGATGGGCCAGCCCTTCAGAAAAGGTTACGGTATTTACGGGCTGGGATAACAAAACAGCGACCGTCACCACCAGCGGAGATGCGAAGTGGGCTTTAAAAGTACATACGCCAGTAGCAGGAGGACCCTATGAAATAAGACTGAAAGGATCCAATGAGATTGTACTGAAAAATATCCTGATCGGCGAGGTATGGCTATGTTCAGGGCAATCCAACATGGAATATAGTTACTATAACGGTATCCGGCAGATAGCAGCCGAATTGCCTGTTTGCAGTAACAATAACATTAGGTTCTTTAACATACCCAAAACTACCGCACCATATCCCCAGGACGATTGCCCCGGAAGCTGGGAAGTATGCGACAGCAATAGCTTGAAGCCCTTCAGTGCAGTGGGATACTTTTTCGGATCAAAACTACAGAAATCGTTGGGTGTACCTGTTGGACTCATCAATGCCAGTTGGGGAGGAACGCCGGCAGAAGTATGGGCACCGGAGCATCTTGTAGCCGATCAACAACTTTCTGAAGCTGCTGCCAAGCTGGCCCCATCCGCATGGTGGCCACATAAACCGGGTTATGCTTATAATGCGATGATAGCGCCTCTTACCCATTTCAATATAAAAGGAGTGATCTGGTACCAGGGAGAAGCTAATGTAAAGACTGCAGCTACCTATGCTCCGTTGTTCACCGGCATGATACAGGCATGGCGCGATGCCTGGCATAAACCGTTACCGTTTTATTATGTTCAGATAGCGCCGTTTACTTATGACCCGGAAAGTGAGGCCGCATTACTTCGTGAGGAGCAGGCACGCAGCAGCGCCCTTCCTGGAACCGGTATGGTTGTAGTATCTGACGTCACAGAAAATGTGAAAGATATTCACCCACAGGATAAGAGAACAGTTGGTAACAGGCTGGCTGCCTGGGCACTTGGGGAGAACTATGGCAAAACAGGGTTTACCTGGAAAAGTCCGGTATTCAAAGAACTGAGCATCAGCAAAAACAAAGCAGTGCTTCGTTTCACCAATGTTCCCACTTCTCTCCGGATCAATGGCAAAGCACCGGTTGCGCTATATATAGCCGGAGCGGATCATGTTTTCTATGAAGCATCCGCAAAGGTGGAAAAAGATGCCTTGATCGTTTGGAGTAAAAACGTAGACAAACCACAGTCGGTGAGATACGGTTTCTCCAATGCTGCTATCGGTAATATTTTTTCTTCTGAAGGTTTACCTGTTGGGCCTTTCCGTACTGATAGCTGGCCAGTTGCAAAGTAAATGAAAATGGAAATTGGGGAAAACTGAAAGCTTGTTTATCAAAGCCGGAGGTGAAAAAGGAAGAGATACATATTCTTATCAGATTACATGTAGGATTAAAAGAGTTATGCTGTGAGATCTCTTCAGGATGGATATACGTTTGTAAAGAATGTTTTATTAGGCTGGAAGAGGGTGATCATTTTGAAGAACAAGAGATGAAAATATTGATACGCTGGTAATTTGAAGAGACAGAGGAGGATCCTGGTACAAATTAAGCAGCGTGAATCTAAAAAAGCTGGATGAAGTCATCCAGCTTTTTTATGTCTTATTTCTTGCCAACAAAACCATATTTGATGATAAACTCAGAAAATTATGGAAAGCAAGAATGAGAAAATTGGACAGATGCAAGGGCCGATGTTATTTCCTGTTGAAAGGAAACACTACCAACAGATTCTTCGGATGTTAATCCGCGGTAGGTTCATTAAAATGGTACAGCACTGTGTACCTCATCTTTTTAAAAGCAATTATTCAATCATTTTACAATTAAAATTATGGCAGAATAAAAGCCAGGAGAGAATTAATCGGAACTCGACTTAAAATAGAAAACCCGCGACTAGCGCGGGTTCCTTCGAGATTTTGCGGGCAGGGAGGGGACAAAGTTCGAACCTGTTTATAGAGGCATTATTTGCAATAATGAATTTATTGGGAGAAATAAATTTGAAAGTTTAAGGCAGACAGCCCAGGAGGCATATTGACTAATTATAGGAAGTGCCAGGTGATTTTGTCATATCTGGTATAAACAATCTTGCCAGTTCATCAATGAATCCATCTGGAAAAGCGCCTGAGAGATTGGTAAGTATGATGATAGACAGATCGTCATTGGGATATACAAATATAGCTGAACGATTGCCTCCTACAGGCGCAAGTGCCGGATGATTTGTTCTTTTAATAACCGGCCATCCTGCAGCATATCCATTTAATAAATTGCTAAAACCACCTGTTGCTCCATTGTTTAAAACTGCAGGTGTCCAAAGCGCCTTAAGGCTTGACGATTGTTTTAATAATTGCCCGCTTTGAAGGGCAATCACCCAATTAGCAAGTTCTGAAGCTGTTGAACTCATGCCGGCAGCTGTTTGCAGAAAAGGAGGAAATGAAAAAAACATATTACTAAGCACCCCCTTACGATATTGATAGCTACAGGCAGAATGCGCTATGACAGCTTTTGTGGCACCAAAACCTGATACTATGGTCTTTGGCATACCTGCTTTTTTTAATTGTTCTTTGGTAATAAACTCCTGGAATGACATGCCGCTTAAATTATTGATAATCCGGCCGAGTAGTAAATAATTGGTTTGATTGTAACTAAATTTTTCACCAGCCTTGAATTCATTCGGCATCTGAATGACCATTTTCCATGCTTCCTCCGGATCGTCATTTATCAGCACAGATTCCTCCTCATTTACAATATCCGGAATGCCGGATGTATGTGACAGGAGCTGCCTAACTGTTACCGGCTTCCATGTGTCAGGAATATCTGTAAGGTATTGAGAAATAGGTGCATCCAACTTTAATTTTCCAGCTTCCATTAATTGCACAGTTGCTACACCAACAAATGCTTTGGTGATTGAATTAATTGTAAAAACAGTCTTATCACTTACTGCAATTGAATCCTGCAGATTTGCCAATCCGTAATTACCTGTCTTTATAATTTTCCCTTGTCTTACAATTGCCAGCTGCAAGCCGGGAATCCTGCGTTGCCGCATTTGGTTTTGTATAAAAACATCAACACTATCTGTTTGTCCAAAAATGCTGTTGTTAAAAGAGAAAATCAGTAATGCGATGAGTATTGTCTTTAAATAATTAACCATTGAAATGAATTTGCACTAAAGAAAGCATTTTTTATGCAAATTTTATCGCTATCATCATTAATGGAGCAGGTACAAACTTCGTATGACTTACTTGCAATAAATGCGTAGCGTTTATCTCAATTTCCCTGACATCGAAAAATTAAAGGCATTGGTTAATTCATCTGTGGCTTTAGCAGCATTAAAAAGATTAGCCGACATTTTACGCAATGCAGCTATATTAAATAAGCAAGTGCCAGTTCGGAAATTGAGAATGATTGCAATACAGGATAAACTTTATCAGGCTTTATCAACTGATTAATAGGTTATTTATTGACACGCAAAAGAAAATAAAAAGTAAGGCCGAAAAGGAAAGAAGTATTATATAATACACCAGCTTATTTGCACTTATAAAAAGTAATTAAAACAAGAAAACCAGTGCATTGCACTGGTTTTCTTGTTTTTTTGCGGACCGGACGGGACTCGAACCCGCGACCTCCGCCGTGACAGGGCGGCATTCTAACCAACTGAACTACCGATCCTTAATACTGTAGGGCTTTTCAGCCAATTCGTATTCCCCGTTTGGGAGTGCAAATGTAGCAACATTATTTCCAATCTTCCAAATAAATTTCTGAAAAAGACGAAATTATTTTTCCCATGTGTTGATATCCGGGCAACTACCCATTGCCGCTGCAAAGGCGGCAGTATTGCCATACCGCGAGAAAAACAACCGCTCATAAGGAGAATTATAAGGGGTGCTGGAAGGATGCGTCTCTTTATCACAAACCGCCAGCATAATAGTAGCCTGTGCTGCCACTTCCTTGTTATCTCCTGCATAAGCAAGTACCTGCTGATACATGCGCATGGCATCAGCACAGCGAAAATAAGATTGTTTATAGGTTTGGTTGTTCGGATAAAAACTATACCACGCCCACCGATACGCTTCCCACCATTCATCATGATGCCTATTCTCTGCGCTGCTTTTGCCGTAGCTGAACATCATCCACGCTGATCCCGGCCTGGAAATATTGAAATAAGCATTGCCTAATAATAGGGATAGCCGTGCTTTTTCAGCGCTTGATGTTGCGGTGGCAAGTGTATCCATCAACTGTATCATATCCCGGAGGATTAGTTTCTTGCTGGCATAAGGATACTTTTTATAAGGTGTTTTATCAATGCCATTCAACGGTACTGTAGTGCCAATATAAGTCCGGGGTAGCTCATATGCGTACGCATAGTTTTCCTTCCAGAAAAGATCCGGAATGCGATTAAATGTAGCCATGGCGGCATGATATTGTTGCTGCCGCAGCTGAAGAGTGCCTTTTAAGTCCAGGTAAAAATTATCCGGTGACCAGGCCATAGGTGAAATCATTTTTTCAAAAGAAGTCTTAGGAGCGCGGTGTTTAAGCGCGAGTAACCGGTCTATATCTGCGGGGCTGGCATATTTATCAAAGAAGGCAATTCGTTTGTAACAGACAGTATCGGGGGCTGTATCGTTATAAGAGTCAGCAAAGCCATAATAGTCATTTACCAGCACATCTGCCTTTTGAAATAGTAATCCGGCTTTCATGATGTCGCCTTTATTTTGCATTTGCCGGCTGAGTAAAAGATAGAGTTGAGAAATAGCAGTGTAAGGCCTGGAGGCATCATTGTACGTTTGATAATGGTAATCTTCCTCTCCGGTTCGGATAACGGCGGAGAGTTGTTTATATAAAGCTTCCTGTATATCGGAGCGGGTGATATCGGAGGTGTAAATAAGCTGGATAGTGCTGGCAATGGCTTGTTGTTTCAGGTATCGCGGTTGCCGCGTATGGATAGTTTTCAGGCAGGCGGCTGCTTCCGGATACTGCTGATCTATCTGGAACAAATGAACAATAGCAAGTTTCAGCAGCGTTTTATCAGATCCCGGATATTTTAACATGGTAATCAGCTGTGTGCGTACTTGTCGGAGGTATAACAGGTCTTTCTGATTATTTTTTTGCTGATAGGGGCCGGCAGAAAAGTCTTGCTTGTCGCTTCCAAAGCCCAGTAACTTGGGCGATAGCAGCCAGTCTTCCAGCTTGTTGACTTCCCGGCAAATGAGTAATGGAAGGTACTTATTGGAGGGATCAGCAGCGCTTATTTCCTGTATGGCCTTTAATCCCCTGCCGAAATTTTTAAGTCCTGCTACGACATCAATTAATCTGCGTGTAGCCGGATCGGTTACACCTGATTTTAGCGCCAGTAGTTTTTTAGTGGTAAAGTATTTGTCTACATAGGCTTTCTTTTCCTCACTACGGTCAAATGCTTGTAGCAGCACCAGCAACCGGTCATTTTCATTTTTCTGTGCATTAGCATAATAGATGAGCCCCCAGTCTGCAACGATCGTTTTTTTATGCAACAGGTATTGATCATAACAGGATTTGATGCGTTCTGTAAGTTGGGGCGGAGCCGGTTGATTATCGCCGTAAATAGTCCCATAAATAGTATAAGAAAGTATTTTAAGCACCTGGAAAGCATACCGTTTCTGTAAAAAAGGGACGTGAACATTACGGCATTGTTGTTCACCATAAGTGGCGAGCGAGTCAAGAAAGTGGTTGCTATAATTGGGGCCATCTGTTTCCCATGGATCTGCACTGGCTGCTGCGGTACTATATTCTATTGTTTTAGCAAAAGAGAGATAGTCTGAAACAGCCCGATGTTCAGGTTGTAATAGCCATTTTATAAAAGTATTATCTGTACTGTCCCGTGTATGTTTAATGTTATACAGAAAATCATCGGGCGACATGGCATACTGTACTTCGTAAATATCTTTGAGTGATACCAGGTTGCCTGTAAGTTGCTGCCATTCCTGGCAGTTGCGATGGTTGTCGGTTTTCGAGGGGTCAGTGTCTATGGCACTCCAAAAGGCCAGCGTATAGTTAAAGGATTGCAGATGATCCAGCCCGCTCAGATAACTGCGGAACAGCATAATCCTGGTGTCATCCGGATAAATATCAGGAGGACAGCTATCAGTAGGATGGGAAGTAAAAAGAATGAGCAGCAAGACGCTAATAGCGATCAAAAGTTTCCCGGATAACGCTTTCATAAGTGGTAATTGAAGGGAGATTCCAATAATAAAATGCAATACGCTGGTACCCCGGTATCTTGTTCGTCATCAGGGCTACTGCTGCGGTAAGCGCTTGTGGGTCGGGGTATTCCATGCGTAAGAGATCACCTTCCCGGAAATAAAGATCATCTATCACGGTGTCCCGCAAAAAGTGATAACGATGTTCCTGTTCACGGGTAAATATCGTGGTATCTGAAATGAAAGTTTCATCCTGGTATACAATCCGCTTAAATTGTTGATCCCGGAACCAGGTATACCAGCCAAATATTGGAAAGGCCAGATCTAACGGTAATGGATATGCTTTATCGCTAAGATATTGCTGCAGTTCCTGAAGATCAAAGATGGAGTTCTGTGTAGAAAGGTTAGTTATTTTACCGAGATTATAACACATCAACATCCCCTTATCTACAGGCGGAACCCCCATTTTTTCCGGATATTTATAAGGATATAAACGAATGGTAGCCGATACCGTTATGCCGGGATTCACTTTTTTGAACGCTTCCAGGAAGTGGAAGTATTGCTGCCGCGTACCTGCTGTCCAGTCACAGTCTATCTGTATTTCCTGCACCGCATAGGTAGGAAGTTGCGCTTTTATCCGGGTGGTAATAGCGGTTATTTTAGCGGTTATTTTATGCACCAGTTCCCCGCTCCCTGCTATGGTTAGCTGCTCAAAGGTCCGGTTGGTAATGAATATAACCGGAGTATAGGTGATGGTGGAGCGGTACCTGTCTTCATAAATATTATTTCTAATAATGGCTTTGGGAACAGCCATTTTAAGTGTTTCACTCCAATCTACATCAAAGTAATGGAGGTAGAGGTGAGATGTTTTCAACTGTGCCAGCTTACTACTTTCCTCATCCGACAGGCGAAAACCGGATTTCCAGTAATAAAAGGAATGGACAACAGGCGGCTTCTTTTCCGGCTTACAGGAAAAAAGCAGTATCAGCAAGGTATACAGGCAATACCGGTAGGGAAACATGATGTAAAGGAGTATGATCCAAAGCTACGGGAATTAATGTTGATAACCTCCTTGTTATCTAGCGTTTCCCTCCCCATATTTTAATATATTTAAACTATTCTACATATTGCAGAGACGTTTGAAAACGGACCCGTCAAAATTCTCTTTACTATGAATAACACCGGATTTATCACCCTGGCTATCGTTATCGCTAATTTCATCGTCTCATACAGAGGATTCAAAAACCGCGCATTCTTCGATAAATACGCTTTTGTGGTAGAAAGAGTACGGCTGTTTAAAGAATACTGGCGGCTGATTACATCAGGTTTCCTGCATGTAGGCTGGCAACACTTGTTGTTTAACATGATTTCCCTGCTGGGCTTTAGTTTGTTATTGGAAGAAGGATTAGGCAGCATGGCTTTTCTGTTGATTTACTTCGGTAGTTTGATTGGCGGCGATTTATTGTCGCTGTATATACACCGGAACAACAGCGATTATAGTTCAGTAGGTGCTTCGGGAGCCGTGTGCGGGGTGATCTTTGCTTCGATTGCTTTATTCCCCGGCATGTCGGTTAGTTTCTTCGGATTATTTCCGGTAGCGGGCTGGCTTTATGGATTGATTTATATATTGTATGCTATTTATGGGATTAAGTCGCGCAACGATAACATCGGGCACGATGCACACCTGGGAGGTGCGCTGGTGGGGATGATGATAGCAATGGCACTGGAACCACAGGCGATGGTGGCGAACTTCGCTACGGTGGTGACTATTGCAGTGCCGGCTATATTTTTTATGTATGTAATCATTACAAAACCGCATGTATTGCTGGTGGACAACTACTTTTACCGGCAGCACCATGTCTTTGCAGACATCGACGATAAATATAATGTTGACCGGGCTAACCGGCAGCGGGAGCTGGATGCTATCCTCGACAAAATCCACCGCAAGGGCATCCATAGCCTGACAAAAGAGGAGAAGGAAAAACTGGAACGTTATTCCCAACAAATCAGTTAATCGGTGCAGGGGCCTTGTATCCGCCCAATTTTTATTACTTTAGCAGGGATACCACCAACCGTTTAGATAATTCCTGCTAACTATAATGCACGATAACAGCTATATTGACAAAGCCTTGTTTCAACGCATCTCGGAAGGTGACGAAGGAGCGTTTGGTATCCTGTTCAATACCGCTATGCAAAGTCTGGAGCCATTTATTCAGAAAATGGTAAAGTCGCCGGAGAACGCGAAAGAAGTGATACAGGCCACTTTTTTGCGGGTATGGTTAAGTCGCGATAAGCTCACAGATATTGATCATCCCAAAGCCTGGCTATACAAAGTCGCCGCCAACGAATGTTATACCTACCTCCGGAAAGAAGCTACTGAATACCGCTTACGGGAAGCGGTAATCACTGCCGATGATGAAATAGATACCACCAGCCGGCAACTGAGTCTGAAAGAACTGCATGTACTGATTGAAGAAGCGGTACAGTTATTATCTCCTCAAAGAAGACGTATTTTCCAGATGAGCCGGAACCAGGGCATGAAGATCCCGGAAATAGCTACTGAACTGGATTTATCTCCCCATTCCGTTAAAAATGCCCTCGTCTTTTCCCTGAAGTCTATCCGGGAACACCTGCGCCGTTATGGTCATACCATCCCGCTTGTTTACCTCATCTTTATCTGTAAATAATTTTTTTTAGGAAGATAGGTCCTTTCTGTTAGCAGCTCATTCTTATTATTGGGTGTACTGTTAAATATGCCCCTATTAGCATGGAGGAGCAAAGGGTTAAGTATTTATTGCAGCAGCGCCTTTCGGGAAAGGAAACCGCCGGGGAACAGGAAGAATTGTATCATCTTCTCAGGAATGATGAACATATGGAACTGTTTATGGCGGCGTTAACAGACCTGATGTGGCAGGCGCCGGCCAGTGAAATAACGGATACCACCGCGCATCAGACGCTGCTGAAAAGTATTACTTCCGCTGATGTCACCTTACCTTTTGTGCAATCCATACAACCCGTATATCGCATGCGCTGGTGGTGGGCAGCTGCTACGGTCGGAGGAATACTGCTGGCAGCCGTCAGTTACTGGTGGATAAAACCGGTTACTACGGTAGCGCCTATACCGACAGTAGCGCAGCGGTATAAAAATGAAGTCGCCCCCGGTGGCAATAAAGCAACACTGACATTGGCCAGTGGCGCTGTTATCACCCTCGACGAGGCAAAAAATGATACCCTGGGCAAACAGGGAAATGCCACTATTATTAAATTGCAAAACGGACAGGTACAGTATAAAGCAACAGGAACAACAGAAGCGGTAAGCTATAATACGTTGACCACCCCACGCGGAGGACAATACCAGCTTACCTTACCCGATGGCACCCAGGTATGGCTGAATGCGGCCAGCTCCCTGCATTTTCCCACTGCTTTTACGGGTAATAACCGGGAGGTAATACTTACGGGAGAAGGATACTTCGATGTGGCGCCATTGCCCGGTAAGCCTTTCCGGGTGAAAGTAAATGAAACAGAAATCGCGGTATTGGGTACACAGTTCAATATTATGGCGTATCCCAACGAAAAGGTAATGGCGGTGACCCTGTTGGAAGGCGCAGTGAATGTAAGTCATCATGGTATGGTGAAGAAATTGCAACCAGGCCAGCAGGCAAGGATGGAGGGCAACAATAATATCGCGGTGACGCAGGTAGATACACAGGCGGCTGTTGCCTGGAAAAATGGATTTTTCATCTTCGAGCGGGCCGACATTGCTACCGTCATGCGGCAACTGGAACGATGGTATGATATAGAAGTGGTGTATGAAGGAGCACCACGTGAAATGTACTTCGGTGGCGGAATACAACGTAGCCTCCCATTATCACGCGTATTAAATATTCTCGGGAGAAACCAGGTGTTATTTAAAATAGATGGTCGGAAAATAACTGTACTACGATAGTAAGCACACCATATTTTTTAACATACTTAAACCAACGCGCCTTTGAATTAAGAAATCATTGCTAAAAAACCAGCGCCATTAAAAAAACCAGTGATGGGCAAACATCACTGGTTACAGGCAATAAATTATTCGTGTAAACTCATTTTTATCACCGAAATCAAAAGTATGATTTTAACTGCTTTGTTCCAAAACAGAGAAGGGGAGGCCTATGTGCCTGATCATCAACCAGATTGTCCCCGCAGTAATACCTTAGAAACGCATCACCACCAATGCAGATCTTACTCGCAGGTACGTACCGGCGCAACAAAAAAAAATAATCAGCCAACCAAAATTTGGAGGATCATGAGATTATCTGCTTTATTACTAATGGCGGGCGCTTTGCAAATCAGCGCCAAAGGACTGGCACAGCGGGTGACCATGTCCGTCAGAAATACGCCGCTGTCAACGGTTTTTAACAATATCAACCGGCAAACAGGTTACATCGTTTTTTATAATTATGAAGCACTGGAAACCACCCGGCCCGTTACCGTAGAAGTGAAAAACGCTACCATCCAGGAACTGCTACACGTATCCCTGATGGGGCAGGGACTGGAATATGCCATCGACGATAAAACGATTACCGTCACTAAAATCATCCCGGCTACGCCTGCGCAGCCGGCATTGCCCGCGCAAATAGTAGTGACCGGCCGCATCACCGATGAAAATGGTATCCCGCTGGCCGGCGTTTCTGTAGTGGTGAAAGGCACTACCAAAGGCACGCAAACCAATACCAACGGAGAATATACCGTAGTGGTGAAAGATGAAAATGCCGTGCTCTCCTTTACCTATATCGGTTTCGAAAAACAGGAACTGGCAGTAGGCAAAAATGCCGTGATCAGCGTGCAGTTGAAAGCATCTAACAACAAACTCACAGGCATCGATGTGGTGAATACCGGCTACCAGATGATTTCCAGAGAAAGAGCGACCGGCTCATTTTCCGTAATCGATCCATATCGCCTGCGCAGCAAATTAAAACCAGATGTGAAGTCAGCTCTCGAAGGACAAGCCACCGGCGTAGTCCTCACCAAAGAAGGCAACCTGGAAATACGTGGCGTATCTACCATGCTCGGTACCGCTGCCAGTGCACCACTGCTGGTAATCGACGGATATCCCACCAACGCCGGATTGGAATCACTGAACATCGATAACATCGAATCCATCACCATTTTAAAAGATGCGGTAGCTGCTTCTATTTACGGCGCCCGCTCTTCCAATGGTGTGATTGTAGTGGCTACCCGCCAGGGCAGAAAAGGCGCCCTGCAGGTGGAATACAAAGGCTCTACCGGCATCACCCTGAAGCCAGACCTGAAGTACCTGAACAGGGCATCTTCGGCCGACTATGTAGACGCCGAAATGGAACTCTACAACCTCGATCCCAACGGTAACCTGAACGACTATAACGATTACAACATCAGCTCCAAAGTAAACTATCTCATGATCGCAAAATCACAGGGATGGCTGAGCGAAAAAGATGCTGATGCACAACTGGAAGTCCTGAAAAAAAGTGATGGACAAGCACAGCTACAGAAGTATTATTTCAGAAACCAGTTCACCCAGCAACATAATATCTCTTTGTCCGGCGGCAGCGAGAAAAGTATGTTGAATGCTGCTGTGAAATATATCTCTAATCAGAATAATACGATCCGCAATTCAGATAACCGCCTGATCTTCGACATGAAGAACGACTGGCGACCTGGTAAACGCGTGTCTATACGACTGTTTTCTAACGTGAACTATGCCACCACTACTGCGCCGGTAAAAGGTTGGCAGGATATGCTGGCATATACCAATACATCGCTCTTACAACCCTATGATCTGGTGGTAGATCCGGAAACAGGAACACCACTGACCCTGGATTATAAGAATGCCAAAAAACGCGACCGTTATGCTGGCATTACCGGCACCAAGCCACTGTACTATAATCCGCTGGAAGACCTGGCACTGGAAAACACCACCACCAAAACCTTACAACTACGACTCGGCGGTAGTATCAACATCAAACTATTGGAAGGGCTAAGCGTAGAAGCCGGTGGCTCCTGGAGCAGAGGGGATATGCTGGGCAGAAGCTTGTACGATAAAAATGCTTACCGGGTAAGACTTTGGTACGATGATAATACTTCTATATCCAATCCTTCTAAACACTATGTGCCAGATGGCGCTGTAGTAAATGAAGACCGCAATTTCAGCCAGAGCTATATGTTCCGCACCCAGCTGAACTTTAGCAAGCTCATTGCTCCCCGTCACCGCGTTGCAGCCATCGCCGGAAATGAGATCAGTCGCAATACCACAGATAATAATACCCTGCCCACCCGCTTCGGCTACAACGATCAGGCAGGTACCTTTGCTACCTTCAACTACGCCGATTTCAATGCCGGTAACTATGATGCCGATAAACTGGGTTCCAGCAGCCCCAATGCCAACATTGGTAAGTACCTCTTCCAGGATAACCGCTTTGTTTCCTGGTATGCCAACGGCTCTTATGAATACGATAGTCGCTTTATACTCAGTGGTAGTATCCGCCTGGATCAAACCAATTTCTTTGGTACCGATCCCCGTTATCGTTACAAACCGCTGTGGTCTGCCGGAGGTACCTATAAACTGGCGGAAGAAAAATTCTTCCAGGTACCTTTGATCGATCGACTGGATCTGCGCGCATCTTATGGTATCAACGGAAATATTTCCCTGAACTCAGGCCCCTTCCTGATCATCACGCCAGGTACCTATTCAACTTACACCGGCGATATATCTTATGGTATCAGTTCTCCACCTAATAATTCCCTGCGTTGGGAAAAAACGAAAAGTACCAACCTGGGAGTGGATGTGTCTTTGCTGAAAAGACGGATCAACGTGACACTCGATTACTACCTGCGTAATAGCAGCGACCTGCTGGCAGCGGATGCCATCGATCCTACCCGTGGCTTTAGCTCGCTGACCAAAAACGTAGGACAGGTACGCAACCAGGGATACGAAATATCAATAGACGCAGATGTGATCCGCAAAAAAAATCTGGTATGGAATACCTTCCTGAACTTCAGCTACAATAATAATAAGGTGATTACCTATAATGTCACTTATCAGTACGCATCTTCCGTTACCAATGGCGCCATTAAAAAAGCCGGATATCCGCTGGATGCCTTGTATAGCTACCGGTATGCGGGCCTCGACAACAACGGGGTATCCCAGTTTTACTCTGCCAAAGACCAAAAAATAGGCGGAGGAAATGTATCGGTAGGAGATATGATCTATAGTGGTACCCTGCGTCCCAAATACGCCATCAGCATGACTAACTCCGTGCGCGTGAAAAACTTTGACCTGTCTTTTATGCTCATTGCTAAAATGGGAAATGTGTTGAGGAGAGATGCCTTCAGCGGATCTAATATCTTGAATAAACATGTATCGGAAAGATGGCGTAAGCCCGGTGATGAAGCAAAAACAATTTATCCCAAACTCAGCGACTGGAACATGGATATGTTCTATTTCCCGTATTCGGATATCCTGATTGAAAGCGGTAACTATATGAAGCTGCGTGACATCACGCTCACCTACGATATCAACCCACGGATCTTAAAACAGATCGGCTTTACAAATGCCAGAATATACCTGCAAAGCCGCAACCTGCTGATGATTACAGCCAACAGTGATCACCGGGACCCGGAAACATCTGAGTTGAATCTCACGGGCGGTACCGGCGCATTTACAGAACAGGGCTTCAGCTCCCTGCCGCTGCGGCCGGAGTTTTATGTGGGGTTATCCTTTACGCTTTAATATTTAATTGTGGCAATTATGAAACAGCATATACTTATTCTCTCTACCATCCTTGCTACCAGCCTGGCTTCCTGCAGTAAGTTCCTGGATGTAAAACCTAAAGGGAAACTGATCCCTACCGAGGTAGCGGATTTCGACCATCTGCTCGACAATTCCAACATCGCGCAATGGGCCTTTGTGGATAATAACAATGGATGCAACCTCGGCTATCTGACGGATAACCTATGGTTGTCTGAAGGCATCGGCAATGTTAGCTACAAAGCCAATAACCACCCTAATATCGATCGTTATTGGGCCTATGTATTCCGGCAGCCATATAAAAACCCCGCAACCTCTGATTATTTCTGGGATTGGGGTACCTATCGTTCTATGGCCTATTTCAACAATGTAATAGAAGGGGTACGCGCCATTCCCAGTCTGAGCGTGGAAAATCAGCAATACGCCAAAAGAGTGGTCGCACAGGCGCTGGTAAACAGAGCCTGGTCTTACTTCATTTCCACCATGGTATATGGGCCGGTATATAAGCCAGGTACCCCCAATGATACCAGAACCATCCCGTATGTAATCAGTGCGGACGTAGGAGCCGTTCTGCCAGATTTATCCACACAGGCGCAGGCGTTTGCCCTGGTATCAAAAGATATACAAACGGCGTTGCCGGATATGCCGGAGGTTACCAACTGGCCATCGCGTCCTAACAAAGTAACGGCGCAGGCATTGCTGGCCTACTATCACCTGTTTACGCAAAAGTATGACAGCGTGGTGTATTACGCCAATCTCGCCTGGACCGCTGCCAGCGCCGCCGGCACAGATAAAATCATCTACAACTACAACAGCTTTTCGTGGACGGACCCTAACAACATCGTAAACAGTACCATCAAAGCCCCCGATGATTTTCTGACTACCGCCAACAGCCGGGAAAATTTATTCTATAGAAACCTGGATGCTGCAGCCGGCAGATCAACTTCTTCCTATCCTTCAGACGAGGTGATTGCGCTGTATGATCAAACCAATGACCTGCGCTTCAAGTATTTCTTTTTAACAGCACCCGGTTATAAAACAACCTACAACAATGTTACCTATGACGATGGCAACCGCATACAATATTATCGCGGCTCCAAGTCAAGAATGACTGCCGGCTTTACCTATCCCGAACTGCTGCTGATGCGCGCAGAGGGATACGCCCGCACCAACCAGTTAGCGGCAGCCATTGCCGACCTGAATACGTTGCGCCGTTACCGTTATAAAACAGGCACGCCTCAACTGACCGCAGGATCGCAGGATGATGTAATTCAGCAAGTGCTGGACGAAAGAAGAAGAGAACTGCCATTAGGTTCATTTAAGCGTTTCCTGGACCTGAAGCGTTTCTGCACCGAAACAGGCAAGCCCTGGAGCAAAACAAAAATCACCCATAAAATAGGTACTGAAATACATGAAGGAACCATCGACTCAAAAGATTTCATTCTTACTATTTCTAATCCTGTTTTGAAATTTAATCCGCAATGGAACATTCCATTGGATGGAAGAGCTTTCTAAAATCAAAAACAACACCATATGAACCGCATGTTATTTACCTTGCTGGCGTTAGCACCAGCCACCTTATTTGCTCAGGAGGGCGCCTTTGTACTGAAAGGAAAAATCGGTACGTTGGATGCACCAGCCAAACTGTTTTTGACCTATCGTGCTAATGGAGAAGTGATCCGCGATTCTGTCGCCCTGCAAAATGGCGTATTTGAATTCAAAGGGAAAGTAAACGATCCGATGAAAGCTACGTTGGTACTGCGTCATACAGCACCCACTGCGATGATGTCTTATAAATCCGACATGCTGGCACTATACCTGGAAAAAGGTACTATCACACTCACGGCCAAAGACTCTGTATACAACGCCGTATTAAAAGGTTCCCGTCTGAACGACGATCAGCAACGCCTGCAGGCTAAACTGAAAAATACCAACGCGCAACGGGATCAGCTGACAGAAGATTACATCGCTGCTACAGAAGAAACCCGTAAATCGGAGGCCTTTAGAAAATTGTATGAAGAGAAAAGCACCGCCATACGCGCTACAGAAAAAGAGATTTACAAAGCATTCCTGCAGGACAATAGTAAATCGCTGGTAAGCCTGGATGCATTGCAGAGTTTCGCTGGCTCTGTTCCTGATAACGCGGATGAAATAGCTGCATTGTACAACAATTTATCTCCTGTTGTAAAAGATAGTAAAAAGGGGAAAGAAGTAGCGGGTATTATCAACGGTTGGAAACAAACGGCGATAGGTGCTATGGCGCCGGCTTTTACGCAGAATGATACGCTGGGTAAACCGGTGAGTCTGTCTGATTTCCGCGGTAAATATGTGCTGGTAGATTTCTGGGCCAGCTGGTGTGGCCCTTGCCGCGCAGAGAATCCGCATGTGGTAGCGGCTTTCAACAAGTACAAAGACAAACAGTTTACCATTCTTGGCGTATCCCTGGATCAGGCAAACGGACACGATGCCTGGCTGAAAGCCATCCATACTGATCAACTCACGTGGACGCATGTATCGGATCTGAAGTTCTGGGAAAACGAAGTGGCGAAATTATATAGTGTAAGAGCGGTACCACAAAACTTCCTGCTGGACCCCAACGGAAAAATAGTGGCTAAAAACCTGCGGGGTGAGGCACTGGATAAGAAGTTAGCAGAATTATTACCTCACTAAGCTTTGATCCATTGGTTGTTAATGATGAATTAAAATGTAGCGGATATAAGCCCATTCAAAATGGTTTATATTCGCTGCGTTTTATCAATTCCCTATATGAAAGTACGACACTTAAATTGCTTATTACTACTGGTACTGCTGAGTAGTTGTCTCTTCCAAAATAATACAAAAAATGCCCCGGTAAAAATGCCGGCAGATACACTGACAGCAACGGTAACAGACGACGGCCCCTTAAATTATAACGATTGCGTATTTGATACCAGCGCTTATAAATTCACTTCGGAGAAATTATTTGCCTACCAAAAGAATATTCAGTTTACCTGGGATAGCAGTAAAGCAAGAGCAGTGGCGGCGCTGAATGAGCATGATACATTAACATTACAGATCGGTGGCTGTACCATATTTTACTGGACGGCAACACTCACCACCGATTCATCCGCTTTTTATAATCATGAATACCTGATTAAGAAATCAGCCTGGCTGGCGGCAACATTCCTCGGAAGTGGGTTTGATAGCAAATTCCATGATTGTATTTCCAATGGTCAGTTTACATTCGATAGTACCGGAAAGGATATGAAGTATCTTACGATCACAAATACCGATACGGCTATTACGAATAAAACATATGAAGACGTGACTTTTGAATTGAAAGGCAATCGTACCACTATCATTGTTGGAGGATATGAAGATTAGTGACCGCTACTTTATTTTCTTAAAAGGATAATGCCCTTTTATATATTTATTGAGATAGATACCTTTTGATCCTGCCTGTTTCATCGCCATGTAAGCGGTCTCCGGCACTTCTTTGTAATCGTATATCATCCCTGACACGAAGATGATTCGTAGCGTACGTGTATCGGCATTATAGCTCATATGTGCAACCACAGAGGATGGCATATAAACCGGGCCTCAATTATCGTACCGCAGGAAAAGCGCGCTAAAATTGACTGACTTCGCTTAAATTTACCTTGTAAAAAGCTCCGCATTACTTTTAATATCGCTACGAATGTCTGATGCTGTATCACTCCTGAACTATGGAGGGCTGTTGTTTTTGTTCCTTGTTGTTTTTGCACAAACTGGCTTGTTTTTCTGTTTCTTCCTCCCCAGTGGCGGGTTTATGTTTACTGCCGGCGTATTGGCAGCTACCGGAAGTTTGCATTATAATGTAATACTGGTTTGTGCCGTAGCGGCGGCGGGCGCCGTTGTTGGTAGTATAACAGGATATGTGTTTGGCAACAAAACAGGCCCACTATTGGCCAATCGGCCAGATTCCCGCTTTTTCCGCAAGCAATACCTGGTTTCCGCAGAGCAATTTTATCATAAGTATGGATCTATCGCGTTGACTGCCGGCGTATTCCTGCCCCTGATCCGCACCTTTGCCCCCATTGTGGCGGGGATGATTCGCCTCAATTTTCGCCGGTTCCTGCTGTTCGTAACCCTTGGCTCCATCGGCTATGCCCTTAGCTTTGTACTGGCAGGCTACCTGATTGGTACAATGCCGTTTTTAAAGCCTTATCTCAAATATTTTATCACGATTATTATTGTGGTGGTAACCATTCCGGTGGTGATAAAGATTGTACGGGAGTTTAAAAAGGGGACGAAAGTGCCGCCCGAAGTATAGCCTTGTTAATAGATATAAAATATGGAGGACAGGCCGTATATTTATAGATATCATTGTACTATGAAGCAGGCACTATCTTCCGTACTATTAGCTATCCTGTTGCTACCCACTGTATTATTTGCACAGCAACCCACGCCGCAATGGCGCCCGGTATACCACTTTACCGCTCCGCAAAACTGGCTCAACGACCCCAATGGGCTAATTTATCTCAATGGCGTATACCACCTGTACTACCAGCACAACCCCTTCGAAAATAAATGGGGACACATGAGCTGGGGGCATGCCATCAGCAAAGACTTATTGCACTGGCAACACTTGCCGGTAGCCATTCCGGAAGTGGTTACAACAGACACCACTACCTGGATATTCTCCGGGTCTGCAGTTTGGGATCGGCGTAACACCAGCGGCTTTGGCATCAATGGGAAAGGCCCGGTGGTAGCTATTTACACAGCTGATCAACCTAAGCAGCAAAAGGAATCACAGTTTATTGCCTATAGCAATGATAACGGACGCACCTATACGAATTATGTACATAACCCGGTGGTAGACATCCACCAGAAGGATTTCCGGGACCCCTCCGTGATTTGGCTGGAAGAACAACAGCAATGGCTGATGACCGTGGCCGTACCAGCTGAACATAAAGTACAGTTTTATAGCTCCGCCAACCTGAAAGACTGGCGGCTAACCGGTGAATTCGGCAACCAGGGCGATATCCGGAAAATATGGGAATGCCCGTCACTCACACCACTATACGTAGATGGAAATACTGCCAGGAAAAAATGGTTACTGATGGTATCTTCCGGAAACCCCGATGCGGCTACCGGTATGCAATACTTTATCGGCGACTTCAACGGGAAATCGTTTGTCAACGATAATCCTTCCACCACACAGTTGTTTGTGGACTATGGCAAAACATTTTATGCGGCTATTCCTTATAATAACCTGCCAAACAACCGTCAAACAATGATAGGCTGGCTCATGCCCTTTGAAACGCCCACCTGGCCATGGCGTGGACAAATGTCTATTCCCCGTGATCTGTCTCTCAAAACAACGGCAGCGGGTATACGCTTATTTCAGCAACCGGCTGCCGTACTAAATGCCAGCCTGGATAAACTACCCGCCGCAAAAAAATGGAAGCAGTCCGGTGTGGTGTTGAACAACACCACACTGCCACTCAACCAGCAACAATACTTTAATACCAACACCAACTGGATAGATGCTACCTTTACGATTAGCACCGCCACCAATATAGGGCTGAAAATAGCACAACCTGAAAACGGCAGCGGCGTGGTGATAGGATATCAGGTGGCCAGCAATGAATTGTATATTACTAACGGTAATGACACTACGCAGGTAAAAGTGTCACCCACAAATCATCAACTCCGCCTGCAGGTATTGTTCGATAAGTCATCACTGGAAGTGTTTGTAAACAACGGCGAAAAAGTACTGACGACCCTCGTATTCCCGGACAAAGAAGCCACCGGGTTTGCGGCCTTTGCCGAAAATGGAAGCGCAGTATTAACAACACTGAAAGTATGGGATCTTGCTAAATAATAGTGATGCGAAAAGGGTATTATAAATACATTGCTTACTTCCTGGCGGCAGTATGGATCATAAACGGTTTACTTTGTAAAGTGTGTAATCTCGTACCCCGGCATCAGCTGATTGTTGCCAGGATACTGGGTGCAACATATGCTCCGGCATTAACCAAAATCATTGGAGTACTGGAAATATTAATGGCGGTGTGGATATTATCCCGCATAAAACCGGTATGGTGCGCCATCGCGCAAATAATTCTGGTAATGACGATGAATATGATTGAATTTACGGTAGCACCTGATTTGCTATTATTTGGAAGGATAAATATGGCGATAGCAGTATTGTTTAGTATTTTTATATACTGGTTCGGATTACGACCACCTTATTCAAAATTGAGTAGCTGATGTTAGCCTTTCTAAAAAATCACCCCTTTGCCGTATCGGCGTTTTTTGATAGTTCGCTGGTACTTACCTATGCTATTCCGGCGGAAATGATACGCCCGCTGGTGCCTGCCAAACTGGAGCTCGATCTTTTTCAGGACAAATGGGCTTTTATAGCCGTCGCCGTGGTACAAACCAGGCAGTTAAGACCCAAAGGATTTCCGGCTTTTATGGGCAATGATTTCGTCCTCGCCGGCTACCGGGTTTTTGTACGCTATACAACGAGCCAGGGGAAACGACTACGTGGATTATTTATCCTCAAGTCTGAAACAGATAAGAAGAAGATGGCTTTCCTGGGAAACCTGTTTACACACTACAATTATACCAGTACGGATATTGAAGTGAGTAATCAACGGGATAGTATCCAGGTAAAATCAGTAAAATCGGGTGTGGATATCCTGGTGAATACCGATAATGTCAATGCGGATTTACCCGTTAACTCACCCTTCGATAACTGGAAGGAAGCCCGGCGATTTGCGGGGCCATTGCCATTTACATTTACCTGTGATGATACCACTAAGGAAGTATTGATTATTGAAGGTGTGCGGGAAAACTGGACCCCAAAGCCAGTAGAAGTGCGCAATGCAGAGATCGGGTTTTTGAAAAATTCCCGTTTTGAAAATGCGGTACTGGCTAACGCATTTCTTATTCAACAGATTCCATATTACTGGAAAAAAGGAAAGGTAGATATATGGACAGCCTGATACGTACACCCTTTCAGGGCCTGTGGAATATTATCCGGTTTAACTGGCATTTCTATGTATTGTCGGCAGTACTGCTATTATCTGGTTGCCTGCTAAGACACCTGATTTTTGTACCAGTTTTGTTAGGGTTGATGGTGCTCAGTGTTTTGTTGTCGCTCGTTGTTTCGTGGTACATTTATGATGGTAGCAAGTTATACGAACTATCCTGGCTGAATGCCATCCCTGTTTCCCCGGGACAGCGGATCATCAATATTCATGCAGGTTTTGATGAAACAAGCGCTTTGCTGCGGAATAAATACCCGATGGCTGAAATGCAGGTTTTCGATTTTTATGATCCGGCAAAGCACACGGAAATATCTATTGAACGCGCAAGAAAAGCATATGCACCTTATCCGGGAACAATAAGAATCAGTACAGCAGAAGTACCCTTACAGCCAGCATCTGTCGCTGTTATATTTTTACTGTTTGCAGCACATGAAATCAGGAACGAAGAAGAAAGAAAACATTTTTTCGGGCAATTACAGCATAGCCTGCAGCCTGGTGGAAGAATTATTGTACTGGAACATCGGAGAGATGTGCCCAACTTTATAGCTTATAATATCGGCTTCCTGCATTTTTTCTCCAGGAAAACATGGATGAGAACCTTTGCCACAGCACAGCTTAGTATAGAAAAAGAAATAAGAATTACGCCATTCCTGTCAGCTTTTATTCTCGGAAAAAATGGAACTGCATCTTAACATCGTTGGTTATTTACTCATTTTATTATCCTTGTTACACGGCCTCTTTCCCACTCATTTTAACTGGAAGAAAGAGTTTGCAGCAGTGAGTCTTTTAAGCCGGCAAATCATGTACGTGCATACTTTTTTCATTGCACTGATGATATTGCTGATGGGCATTTGTTGTATTTATGCAACAACGGATCTCCTGCAAACAAGGCTGGGACATCTGTTGGCATTGGGTTGCTTTATCTTCTGGGTGATGCGGTTGCTCTTTCAGTTTTTCGTGTTTTCGCCGAGGTTATGGAAGGGGAAACGCTTTGAAACCTACATGCATATAATAGCTTCCATACTTTGGAGTTATGTGAGTGTAGTTTTCTTTATGGTTTATCTGCATTAAAATGACGCTACACAATTACGGGCGCAATCATGTAGCGTCAACTGATTTTAACGGATAAGCAGGAAGGAGGCTGGAGTGTATTTAGAAAGATGAAAATTAAATGCGCCATTCTTTACTGCAATCGCTGCCCCTGTTTTATTACCACGCAGGTCAATCGGTATCACCGCTTTAACACTTGCGAGATGATGAAGTGTTACCTTACAGTTGCCTGAAATACCCGCCTGTTCCCATAAGCGTAAGATGCTGCCTTTACCATCCGGATTTTCGCCGAAGGCAGTTACCAGCACGCCCGTTCTGGAAATCGTGATGCCTTCCTGCTTTGCCGGTAATTTGCCAGATCCGCCGGTGGCAATGCCAGTTAGTAATGGCACCCGGGTTTCCCATGAATACTGTATTAAATTGGGTATAGTAGGCGTGCCTTTATCAAGCGGCCAAATGCGTACACTTTCACTCCACGAGCCATCTTGCCATAAAGGGAAATTTGTATTCCACATGTTGTTATAAAGATTCACAAATACGGCGGGAGTTGTTGGAATATAATCCATGTCATATTTCCAGAGGCCAGGTACGCCGGGGCTGATCAATGGCGCATCTGCAGATGCCAGTGCCATGCCGGAATTATCGGACTGTGTAACTGCCACACCAGAATTTAATGCCATCAGATAGCGGTTGCATCCCGGTATAATGTCTGTGGCTGGGTTGATGGGCGCACCCAGGCGACCAATCGTAAAAGAAGGTGCTTTCACGTTGAATGGAAAACAAAGCCACCCGCCTTCAGGTTGTTTATCCGGCGTTTTACCATTCACTGCCCAGGCCACATCTACATAGTGGGCATTGGCCGGAAAAGTAAACGTGAGCGTATAGTCCTTTGCGTAGCCCGCTGTTTCAAGGGCCGTTAAAGTAATGATATCGGCAGTGCCGGTGTGGGCCACATCTATTTTCCAGGAAGCAGGTGTGTAGGCCAGATAAGGCGCTTTATCGGCATTTAACATGCCTGGCTTTCCAAGATCATTTAATCCCCAACCATCTCTTACCCGGCTGTAAGCATTAAACCATTTGTCCACTTGATGGGTGCTGAAGCGTTCGTGTAAAAATTGTCCAAGCACGTATGCGGCGGATGTATCCACCAATTCCCGGCCTGTTGATTTTTCTACCAGCGATGAAATACCACCTCGTTTCAAATCCATCGTCACGTTGAAATAGGGGGTGCTGATAGTAGTTTGCTCGCTGTTGACGATGTGTTGCTGCTGCAGTTCATCTGCGGAAAAGGACACATAGCCGGAGGCGGGAATATCTTTGATGTAGCAGTAATTCCCTTTCGTCCATGGATCTGCTATCATACCGGATCTTTTCCATGGGAGCGGATTATATACCACCACGCGTTGACCTTTTTTATTAATAGCAGCGGCCAGCATATCCAGGCGTTCTTGTAGCGCCGGCTGAACAATAGCATTGGTGTTACGGATATACTGTCGCTTTTCCTCATAGGAGTACAGCCATTTTCTTTTGCTGCCGGTGGAAGTATGATGTGCATCACTGTTTTTCAGCGCGGCATAATTACCATTCTCCGGGATAGGTTCTGCCGCAGCTTCGGCCATCCACTTCTTCCAGTCGTCGCCATAGCTGTAGCGGGGACCATATTCCGCATTCATGCCCCAGGTGTGCTCTCCATACAGGAGACTTTGTTCATACGCCTTGGCTAGTTTTTCGGCAACAGATGCGGTGGGGATTCCCCAGGCATTCATTTGTGTGTTCAATGCATCGAGCGCCGACTCCAACGGGCGGATATTCCGTGCTGTTTTGGTTTCCTGTGGATTGGACTGGATACCATGAATCCACGTATCCGGGCAATCACCTTTCACGGTGGGCAAGTCGGGATGTTCTGCTAAAACAGCTTTGGTGAAATCATCCAGCGTACCAAAATGTATTTTAACACCCGGCATCTCTTTGGCTGCATAGGCCAGGAGTTGATCTATTTCTGCGGAGGAGGGCGGACCATGGTTGTCACCTGTCATTTGCATGGCCAGATAGTTTTTACATGGCCAGTGCTGCGTAGGACGGATGTCAGATCCATAAACAGCCGTATAGTTGCAGAGCACCTTAGAACCATCTGGACCTTCCCACCAGAATAGCTCCGGGAACCGGGGATATTGACTGGCAGGGTTGCAGCCTAACTGCAGGAATTGGATGCCTGCATGATGCAGTAACGTGGGCATTATCCAGGACTGATCAGGCACATCTGTCATTTTTCCACTGATGGTCATGGGAAGCCCGTATTTGCGGGTAACGGAGGAGGAGTAGCCCAGCCCCCGCACCAGGTCTTCGTAATCCAGCGACTCTGTATGTGTGGTAAAAGGAAGACCATGCACTACCAGCGCACCTGTTTTAATGGCCTTTTCAATTCTTATTCTTTGTTCGGGTGTTTGCAGGGGACCAAGTATCTGCGCTTCTAATGGCCAGCCGGAAACGGTCCATGCAAAGCGTTTTTCCGGTGGTTGTGTAGCGCTTTTCTCAATAACGGCTAAGGCGTTTTCCGTCATTTCACCCCGGTAGCGTTTGAACACATTTTCCGGTAGGTCTGTAAAGCCAAGGTCAAAATGCGTTTTAAATACCACCCATATATCCGTTACCCGCGGATTGATGGCGGTTTTTGGCTGTTGTGCACTGGCGGTGGATACAGATAGTACCATTACCAGTAGCAGCATTTTACAGCTCCTCATGATAGAACGTACCGCTGTACTGCAGGATGTTATTGAATCATCCGATAAATAAATAAACGAAGGAAATCTGATTGCTTTCATAACGTGGCAGAAATGTATTAATCCTTAAATGTATAAACATACATACATAGTTCCAATTTTTTTAGTGATTTTGCAATAAATGGTAACCAATGATAAAAGCCGCCTCAAAAATAATTTTGAGACGGCTTCCCGGTTTTATAAGGATAAATAAATTTTAACGGAAGGGGAAAGCAATATCCTCCATCTGGAAGCTTTCGCCTAATGTCTTTTCCGAGTAGTATGGGCCCACCTTGAATAAGCCGCTTTGGCCAGCTTTCAGCCCATCAATGATACAATAGTAAAATTGAAAGTCCGCTATGCCAGATAGATCTACCCCTTCCTTATAAGGCAGTTCGGTGGTGCCGGCTTTGAATATTCTTAATACATACTGATTTGTCTCCTGCTCGGTGCTGGTGAGCCGCGGTAATTCTATAAATTCACTGAAGGTGTCGCCAACGTTTTTTATTGTTGTTACTGGCGTAAAAGAGAAATCATAAGTACTATTATCATATGACAACTTCGAAATAACAAAATCTACCGGGCCGCCGTAGAAATAAGGGAAATCAGTTTTGAACCATATCCGGAAACCTATGTTGCCCGGTTGCTTGACAGGCGTTACTTCTATTTTGTCCTGAACGGTTTTACCATCAAAGAATATTTTTTTTGTTTGCATGAACGGAGTCGGAGGTACGGTGATGGTGCTGATAATTTCCGAAGTTCCTTTTTTTCGCAGGCCGATTTCTTCGTTAGCATTTTTGATAGCGATGAGTGACATGGCTTCAAAAGAACTGTTTGCTCTTAACGTGGCCAGCACTACGTTATGCTGTACTACCTCCAGGGTATCATTAAACGAGTAACCCTTAAATATCATCTTTATAACGGATGTTGGGAGTATTGCCGGTTCTTTTTTGTTACAGGCAGTGATAAACGAAGCAATAGTCAGGATATATAGAAATGATCTGCAAAAGCTTTTCATGGTTGTATTTATTTTTTGTTTAGAAATTGTAGGACATGGATAAGCTATACGTACGGCCAAGGAAGCGGGTAAAAGTACGGGTATCGCCAGGTTCATATTTTTCACTGTGTCCCGGAAGCCATTCATATCTGCTACTCCAATCGAACCGGTGGTCGCCGGAGTCAACGTAGTCTGCTTTCTGTCTCGAGTTGAGATTTTTGTAATACTGAAACGGACTATTTAATAAATTACCCATATTAAATTTCACCTCCATCCTGTTGCTGAACATTCTGTAGCTCACCTGCGCATCCAGTTGTTCCCGGGGCATTTCACGTTCCATCAAAGTGGGCAGATCAGACACCAGGTTGGTTTTGTACCCGGCTCTATTATAAGCGACATTAAAACCAATATGTTTACCACTATACGTGATACCGGCATTCAACAGGAAGGGCACTTGTCCATATAACTCCCGTTTGGAATCGTATATATAAGTGACATCTTTATTGTTCTGGGAATCATACATCGTGTATTGACTTTGTACAGTAGATTTTTGTAACGTGAGGTTGCCGAATAATGTAATGTTTTGCAGCCATACTGCTGGTGCGATGAAGCCGAGATTTTTCCTGGCTTCAAATTCAAGCCCATATACTTTCGCCCATTCTGAATTTTGTAATACATAGGCCGGATTGCCGGAATTGGCTCTGATGACTAATTCGACGGGTTTATCAAAATATTTATGGAAAATGCCTGCGGAAATAATTTCTCCGGCGCCGGGATACCATTCTGCTTTAAAATCGTAACTGGTAATGCGGGTGGAGGTGATACCTCCCGTCATCAACTGCCCGTCATAATAAGGGCTGTAGCGGTTAAAGCGGCCATTGTCCATCAGCTCCGGCCGCACTACGGTATTGCTCCAGGATGCGCGCAGGTTGATTTGCCGGGTTACGCTCCAGGTCAGATTGGCGGAAGGCATCCATTGCCATTTCGGATCTTCTTTGCGGGTATAAAAACTCTGTTTGGTATTGGTGGGGTTATTGAGTTCCGTATACGCATAATATTCTGCGCGTACACCCCATACCAGCCGCAGGTTTTTCAACAGTTGCTGATCAAACATTACAAAGCCGGCATGAGATTCACTTTTGCCCTCATAGTAATCCAGGCCAAACGGGTTTATGGCATACAAAAAACCGGTGGAGTCGTACATATGATTGCCCCATTCGCCTACAGGCAGGTAGTGGAGGCTGTCGGCAAAGTTGCCGGTAGCGGTAACCGGTGCTATTTCCCAGCGAAACTTGCTCTTTTTTAAATTCCCGGCATACCCTGTTTTGATGGTGCTGAAAATACTACCCACACGAAAAGGTATGGTAGCATTAACAGCCCAGTTGTAATGTGTTTCATTATTTCGGAAATACGACCGGGACATGGGTAATTCCTTGGGGTCAGTGCTACTGCCAACGCCGTAGGTATAAATGTAACCATTACCTACTTTTTCGGGACTGGCAGATGTGAAGATGACATCTTTTTCATTCCGGTGTATAGCTGTTCTGGCCAGGTTCCATTCTATTTTCACTTTCCCTGCCAGATGTTGCCCGCTCAGTTTATTTTGTAAGAGATCCAGGAAAGTAGGATCATCTGTTTCCCGGAGTATTGGAGGAGCATCCGGCGTAGGCCTGCCCGCATCTCTATCATAGCCGAAGGTTCTCACCAAAGCATTATCAAACATCCGGGTATAGGTGTTGCGAAAACTAAAGCGGTTGTTGCCTGTTTGCCAGCCGATGTTCAATAATGCGCCTATGGTAGTAACAAAGCTATAAGTAGCCCCTGCATTATTGATAGTGCTGTCTGTGGCATTCCAGGCGCCACGGCGCAGATCCTGGTGTTGGCTGGTGTTTTGTGTATTGCGGTAGCTGAGGGAACCGGTATATCCCAGTTTATTGCGGCCGGTGGTATCAAGCTGCAGCGCCCTGCCGATGGTAAACTGGTAGTTTTGTGATGGCGTCGCGGTGTAACGATAAGTGGTGAAATTATCGTTGTTCTTAAACTCGCGGCTTTGCGCAAAGATATCGAATGGTATTTTCTGCCCCGAATAATATAAATCTTGTGTTAGTCGCAGGTTGGCAGGAAATTGTGCCCTGTGGCCATCGTCAAATCCCAGGAAGTCATATTTCCCCCTGGGCCGGCTGTAAAAATCTTTACCGGTGGTTTGATCATTATAGGAAACGCCCACACTAACAGATGTGAAATTGGTGACAGGAATATCTTTGGTGTTGATTTGGATGAGGCCTCCACCAAAGCTCGCGTTCATATCCGGTGTAACTGTTTTGCTTACCACTACATTATCTACCAGGTTAGATGGAATGAGGTCAAAAGAGAAATTCCTGCTTTGTGCTTCTGTGCTGGGAAGGGTAATGCCATCAAGCATAGCAGTATTATAGCGTTCGCCGATACCGCGTACAATCACATACTTATTTTCGTTGGTACTTACACCACTGATGCGTTTTAAACTTTCGCCGATGTTTTTATCCGGGGTGCGGGATATTTCTTCTGCACTGATACCATTGGTAATTTCGGCTGCTTTCTTCTGCTGTAACAGCAGGGCGTTCACACTTTCTTTGCGGGCGTTGGCCGTAACTACTACCCCCTGGAGTTGTCCTTTGCTTCTTTTGAGAGAAGCATTTAGTACAAATGTTTGATCCTCTTTTATTTCAATATCGGTGATGGCTTTGGTGCCATAGCCGATAGAGCTGATCAGGGCTTCATATTTACCCACCGGCAGCAGCAATGTAAATGCACCACTCACATCGGTAACAGCACCTTTGTCGTTGACCCTGACAGTGGCGCCAATAATAGGTTTCCCGTTTTCGTCGTCAAGGATTTTACCGGTTACTTTTCCGGGCGCCTGCTTGCGGGCTGGTGGTGGTGCTACCTTTACCGAAATGTTTTTATCCTGTAAGGAAAATTGTAGTCCATATTGTTTATGCAGCTGCTGCAGCGCTTCTCCCAATGTAATGGCCGCGGCATGAAAGGCAGGGATATTCAATGTACTTAATTGCTCCGCGGCAAAAGAAAATCCGTAACTGCTTTGTTTGTCGAGCGCTTCAATCACCTTTAAGCCGGTGGTGGCCTGCAGGTGCAGGGTTACTTTTTCCGTTAACTGGCTAAGCTGTGCATTGGCAGATAGCTGCAACAGCAGCGGTAATGCGAGCAGTACGGCATAAAGCAGCCGGTTTGTTTTTTCACCTCTTTTGTACTTCCCCTTTTTTTGGGTAAAATTGTAGTTCATACTGATACTTGTGTTTTTTTAATGCAGGTATTACAAAGGGAGGTGTTGGTCGCACCTCCTTTTTTGTGCCTATTGAATAATCACGATGCTATCTTTTATCCGGTAAGTCAGGTCATGCGGAAACAGTATGGCCGACAAAGCCTTCTGCCAGCTGGTTTTCCCAAGGGAAGCCGTCACCGTTTTGTGATCAGGTTGTTGCGGGTGATATTGTATCCGGATATGATAATGTGTGGCTATTTTCTGCAATGCTTCTGATAAGGGAATGCCGTTAAAAGAAAGACCTCCGCTGGTCCATGCGGTAACGTCGTTGGAGAACGCACTTGTGTGGATGTTTCCGGTGGCTGGTTCGTAACGGAGCAGCTGTCCGGGTTCCAGCAAGCTTTTTTGTTGCGGATGTTGTATGGGATATACCGCAATTTTACCTGACGTCAGCGCAACGCGTATTTCTCCTGTGCCTTGGTGCGCTTCAATATTAAAGGTTGTTCCCAGCACCTGTGTTTCCAGGCGCCCGGATTGCACGATAAAAGGCCGCTTGTCATCTGCAGCTACTTCAAAGTATCCTTCTCCCTGTAGTAATACCCTGCGGGTAACTTTATTATAATCGGAGGCATAGGTAAGGGAGGAAGACAGGTTAAGGTGAACGGCAGTACCATCGGGCAAGATGATGGATTTGAGGTGCTGACTATCGCTGGCGATCACGTATTGCATAACGGTTGGCTTGTGTGGCAGCAGTAGCCACCAGCCAACAACCGTAAGGCTAAGCAGCAACACGGCTGCGGCTATGAGCCGCCACGGACGAAGACGTTGTTGACGCGGAGCAGTAGTAATAGTGTGGGCGGAAATAGCCTGCCATAGGCGTTCTTGTCGCCCGCTATCAGCAGTAGTGTCCTGTTCCGGTATATCCAGTTGCCAGAGCCATTGCCATAGTAATGACTCTTCTTTCTGATCGGCGCTGCGATGCAGGAATTTATGCAGCAGCTGGTCTAGTCGGTTTTTGTGTTGCGCCATACAAACAGTAATTGCGCAAACCGGAAGAATGGGGGAAGGGTGTTATGTTAACTTAATATGAACTCTCAATGATCGCTAAAAACGCAGGAAGTAATATCATGCCGGCAGGATATTGTTCGCCGGCTTTGCGCAACCGCACCATACCTAGCTTCAGGTGGGTTTTAACTGACTCGGGCGAAATATTCAGTTCAGCGGCAATGTCGTTGGTACTCATACCACGGTGGTGTTTCAGGGAAAATACGGTTTGCATCTGCGGCGGCATCATAGCGATGGTTTCCGCGATAATGTCCTGTAGTTTGCCGTATTCGGTTTCGAATTCATGGTGACTGAGCTCAGCAACTCCGGGCGCCAGCCTGATCTGTGCTTCGTAACGGGCAAAGTCTTCATAGTGTTTTTCCTGGAAACCCTTTTTCCGGAAGTACTGGAATATTTTCAGGTAGATACAGGATACCAGGTAGCTCCGGAGACTCACCCGCAGCTCGAATGGCTCCTTTTTCCGCCATAGCTCAATGAAAAGTTCCTGTACAATATCTTCCGCGTCTTCCGCATGAGCTGTTTTGCGCGCTGCCAGCCGGTAGAGCAGCTGCCAGTACCGGTCGAATAATTGCCGGAAAGCGCCGGCATCATTTTGCCGGATGCCCTGCAGCAATTCCATATCCTCCCGGAAGTTCGCGTTCATGTGTTGAGATATGACACAAATTTAAACGCCCAATGTTACCAAAGCA
This sequence comes from Chitinophaga sp. 05T412, assembly GCF_056396465.1. Classification (NCBI taxonomy): domain Bacteria; kingdom Pseudomonadati; phylum Bacteroidota; class Chitinophagia; order Chitinophagales; family Chitinophagaceae; genus Chitinophaga; species Chitinophaga sp. 05T412. Next base: position 278,476 of record NZ_JBFTLN010000001.1, on the reverse strand, counting down.
TTAAGTTATCAGGACATGCTGTATGAATTCCTTTTTTATGTGGCTACCAGGCTTTCTACGCCCATCTGTTTTCTTAAGTTCATTAGTGCATAACGCACCCTGCCCAAAGCGGTATTGATGCTGATGCCAATGGTTTGTGCCATCTCTTTATAACTCAGATCGGCATAGTAACGCAATATCAACGCTTCGCGTTGCAGACGGGGCAGGCGATCCAGCATCCCGTTGATTTCTTCGTTGATCTCTGCTTTGATCATGCGGTGTTCCTGGCTATGCTCTGATAGTTCCATGCTATCGCCCAGGCCGTCGTTGTAGCTGACCACTATCTGGGGCCGGGTATGTGCTTTCCTGAAATGGCTGATACAGGCGTTGTGCGCAATTCTTACTGCCCAGGCCGGGAAACGGCAGTTATCCACATATTGACCGGATTGCAGCGCGTTTACAATTTTTATAAATACTTCCTGGAAAATATCTTCTGCCAGGTTGCGGTCTCTCACCAATAATACGATAGTGGTAAAGATCTTGTTTTTATGGCGGTGTACCAGTGTGGTAAATGCCGGGTTGTTTCCTGCAGTATACAGGCGGATTAACTCCTGGTCCGTAAGGTTACTATATAGGTTCATGCTGGTTTCGTATAATGTTGTCAATAGATGTTGGGAAGGGGCCGCCTTCGATAAGGCAGCCCTGTATATACTGGTGGTTGTATTAGCCAACCTAGTCCTTAAGATGTAAATATTTTTTCACCTGGTTATAGTCATTCCAGTCGATGCCTGCCGCTGTTCTGGCATTTATGCCACCAGGAATAATCACATATCTGTATTGATAACGTTTATCCGTAGCAGTGGTGCTGATAGGCGCGTTGGCAATCAGGTCAATTTTTCCGGCGGATGCAACAAACCTCACGAGATAGCCATATTCATCTACATACGGTAACGGCTGTACGAATGAAGTAGCTGCTGTACCCAGGTTAATATATACGTTGATAGAAGCATTTGCCAGCGTGGCTGCGGTGAGCTTAGCTGCGGTGAGTGAGTATCCGTACAGGATGGTATTAATACTGCCATCCTGGTTACGGATGGTATCTACCGGTGCAAACTTTACATCCTGCCAGGCAGAGTAAATAACGTTGGCGCTGCCCGTAGCACCTGAATCACCTTTGGGGCCGGTGGAGCCGGGTATACCGGAAGGACCAGCAGGTCCAGCAGGACCGGCGGGGCCCTGTGCTCCATCTTTGGAGCAGGCCGCAAAAAATAATACAACAGCAGTGATCAATGCATAGGGCATAAAGCGTGTAACCTGTTTCATAATGACAATTGTTTTTTTATTTATGAATGAAAAGAATAAGAAGATAATGGTGCTACCATACGTTCCGTGGGCAAGTGTCGCCGTACTTGTTGCCCAGCAGGAAACCGATCATGATTTCGTGTGAGCCTTTTGTAACGGTATTTAACGAAGACGCCGTATAGTCGTAAGAGTAGCCAATGTTAAATTGTGAGTTGATATTCACGCCAAACATAGCCGATACGCCATCATGCAACCGGTAGGAAGCGCCCATCCAGAGGCGGTCGCGGTACATAAACCGGGCATTGATATCTATGCTCAGCGGCATGGCGGTAATCAGTTTCAGCATTACGGATGGTATCACATTGAGATCGTCGTTTATCCATAAGCGATAGCCGGTTGTAAAAAATAAATGTGGCACCAGCTTGCCGCTGTAAACAGAATCGCCTACTACCTTGCCGTTGTCAAAACCAATTTGCTGCGGGATAATATTCTGTACAGACAAGCCAGCGAAGTAATCGGCAGAATAAAGCCAAAGCCCGGCATTTACTTCGGGCCTCCACTTATTCAGTACGCCGGAACTGCTGCCCAGCACGGGATCTGATGGATCAAAGAACTCCACTTTGCTGGCGTCGAGACTCACCTGCTGCATCCCTATTCCGATGCCTGCGCTCACGCTGGTTCTTGGGGAAAGGTTGATGTGATGCGCATAGGCGCCTGTTACAGAAAAGCGATTCAAAGGACCGGTCCTGTCGTTGAGGACGGTGAGCCCCACACCGGGATGTGGAGGCGGCGTAGTATAATCCCGCCAGTAAGCCCTTCCACGTGGATTATCGCCTGCTGGATCAAAGCCGGTAGGAGAAGCAGTACTGTAATCCGATTTACGCAAAGGCCCCTGCAGGGTGAGATAGGTAGTTACCGGCGAGCCTTTCATACCTACCCACTGATGCCGGTGACTTAAACGCAGGTCCCAGTAATTTTCAATACCTGCCAAAGCGGGATTGATAATAAATGGATTCATGATGTACTGCGTATAATGTGGCTGTTGCTGTGCCTGCGCAAAATGTAGCAGCAGCAGTAACCAACCTGTGAGCACAATGTTTTTCATGGATCAGTGATTTTGGGTGAAACAGCCGGGCTGTTACTTTTTAATAATGGTAAAAGCAGTTCTCCTGTTCTTTTGTCTTCCTTCCGGGTTGTCGCTGCCGTCTTCCAGTGTGTTAGGTGCCACCGGTTGTGTAGCGCCATAGCCTATGTAAGAGAGCCTGTTCCGGTCGATGCCTTTGCTGACCAGGTAATCCACACAACTCTTTGCACGGGCTTCCGACAGGCGTTGGTTCAAAGTAGCGGAGCCTTTACTGTCGGTATGCGCACTGAGTTCTATGTACATGCCCGGGTTAGCATGGAGGAGCTCCACGAGTTTATCCAGCGAAGCATAAGAGGCTTCCTGCAAGGTGGCTTTGCTGAAATCGTAGTACACATTTTCCAGCACCACCGGTGCTTCCGGTGTAACAAGCTTGACAAGACATAATACCGGCACCGTCATAGCAGTGGTATCTTCATTGGCCGGCAGGGTTATCTGTTGTGAATTTGTCGTATATCCGTCGGCGTTAGCTACTGCTTTTAACGGCGCAAATTCCGGGATGGTGAAAGCATAGCTGCCGTCTGTGCCGGTTTGTTGTGTAAACACCACTTTATTGCTAACGGTATCTATAATATTGACGGCGGCACCGGCCAGCGGCGTTTGGTTGTCGCAGGATACTACCGTGCCACTGAGTTGTTTTAACGGCCGGTTTTTATGCACGAAAAATAATTCCAGACAGCATTCGGCGGCGCGGTCGGTGCCCAACAATACTTCATCCAATAGATTTTTATTGTTGCTCCTGCTGGTGAAATAGATGTCATCTTTTACCGAGTTCACCGGGTAGCCCATATTCACCGGCGCTTTCCAGCTACCGATATTTCCTTTGGAAGAAAAGAAATCATAGCCCCCCATACCAATTCGGTTATCTGCCGAAAAGATCAGCGTGCCGGTAGCTGCGTGGTAAAATGGCGCTTGTTCATTGCCGGCAGTGTTGATTACTTCGCCGAGGTTGGCCGTTTGCAGTGGCTTACCGCTTTCATCAAGGGTAGCATACCAGAGGTCGAAACCACCGTATCCATCGGCCCTGTCACTGGCATACAACAATGTTTTACCATCTCCCAAAAGATACGGTTGCTGGGTATTATTACCCGCGGTGTTGACCATGGCATCCATGGGTACCGGATCATTCCAGTGGTCTCCAATTTTGCGGGAGATATAAATGGACGATATTTTTTTTCCATGATCTATATGCCAGCGGGTGAGGAACAGCAGTTGCCCGTCGGGCGATAAACAGGCAGCGCCCTGGTGTAGTCCTTCCGGCTGATCCAGCCGCAACAGATGGATGTTGGATACCTGTCCCGCTTCATAATCGGCCGTATACAGCCGGTTGATATACGTGTGATGCTGCTGGAAGGAACTATCGGGCCGGGTAGAAGTAAAGATCAGGTTGCTGCCGTTATTCCACAAAGGTGCGTAACTGGCGCCGGTAGTGTTTAACGCCGCCGGCGCTTTTGTTACCTTGTACTCCGACAGATCTTTTTTATTTAACTGGGCCGTAATAAATTCCAGGTTTTGCAGCTCCCTTTTTGCCGCTTCGGTGAATTTATCATCGGTGCCATAACCGTTCAGGAAGTTGCGGAACGCCTGGGCTGCTGCTTCATACTTAGCCAGTGCCCGCAGGGAAACGGCATAGTAATAGGAAGCCAGCGGGAAACTGGTTTTATCCAGTTCCATCACCGATTCATAATGCGGTGCGGCCTTGCCATAATTATGCAGATTGCGGTAACTCTCGGCCAGCTTATAAACGGCCTGTTGCTCGCTGCTGACTTTTACTGTTTTATTTTTGATAACAGATACCGCCGCATAAGGCTTATAGGTATCCGGTTTCACCGTTTTATTTCGCGAGCCGAGATACTTTTCGTAGTAAGTAGCCGCTGAATTGTAATCGGCTTTGCTGTAGTATTGATCCGCTGCTTTGAGATAGTTATACGTGAACTGCGCGTAAGATGCCATCGCCGATAACAATACTGCTGATGTGAAAAATATTTTTTTCATGAGATACTGTTGCTTTAAAAGTTGATTACAATCTTGGACAAACAAATTCCACATCAGGTGTTCTTACCGATCTGCGGCCGATGAACGTCAGTGATATTTCAAAGCTGTTGGAGCCGTGCGCCATTTTGCTGAGATCAGAAGTATTGATATCATAACTGGCGCCCAGCATCATATTTTTATAAATGAAACCCGCATGTGTGGTAATAGCATCTTTATAGCGATAGTTCAGACCTAGCAGGAAATCGGTTCCTGGAGCTGCATTCAGCTGTCCATAAGCACCAATCATTTTTTCCTGGGCAGGTCCCTGTTGCATAAAGAGGAAGTTGGGAGTAATACTCAGTATATCCGATAACGTTAGTTTTACGCCACCGTGTACATTAAATCGCATCGGGAAGCGGGCATCACCTTTTGCACTGAACTGATCCTGTGGTTTTGTGAGATGCATAACAGAGAAGCCACCATAGATATTGAATTTTTTTCCGGGAGTGGCATCATAATATAATGCGCCGGCGCCTGCATCAAAGGAGCCTGCGGAAGTACGCGTCAGTGCATCGGATATCGGGTTGCCAGGATTGTAGCCGGTTACCGGATTCCACTGCTCTCCATATGTCAGCTTGGAGGGATCAAATCTGCGCTGTATAAAACCCAGTTGCAGCCCGAAGTTCAACTGATGATAATGCGATGCATCCAGTTTTACACCGGTATAAGCCGCGCTCACATAAGCGGTGGTATAGTTGTATCCACCATCGCCGGCAGTTTGATTTAATACGCTGGCGCCGATGTTGATGTTACGACTGGTAGGTATTTCCCCGCTCACGCCATAGGTCTTAAACGGACTGATGTTGCCCCACTGGGTGCGGTAAATGGCCGCTACCCGGTAGTCGCCATCAAATACACCGGTTAATGCAGGGTTTAACCACGACGGATACACGTAGTATTGCGAAAAGTGTGGATCTGTTTGTGCCATCAACCGGGTACCGGTGCAAGTGGCCACAGCAAGGAGGACTAGGGTTGCAATGATCGTTCTCATTTACAATATAATTTTATGTGAATGATTTATTTTACCTGATAATTGTTACATAACCTGTTATAGGTGCAATACCTGTCCGTAGCCGGATTACATAATAGTAAGTAGCCATTGGAAGCACATTGCCCTTGAACCGGCCATCCCACGGTACGTTGTAGCCGGTAGAACGGTATATTCTTTCGCCATACCTGTTGAATACTTCTACGGTACTTTCTGCATAATCAGCCAGATTGGTGATGATCCAGGTGTCGTTGATATTATCGCCATTAGGAGAGAAAGCTGTTGGAGGTGCAACGGGTTTCAGCACTTTCACGGTCATACCATCACGGGCCATGCAACCATATTTGCCGATAGCAGTCAGCGTATAGGCGGCATCGTGCATCGCAGGTATTACCGGTGAGAACAGCGTTGGATCAGGGAAGTCGGCTGCAGGGGCCCAGGAGAATTGCAGGTGTACGGAGTCGTTGGCCACTGGTTTGAAGCTGATAACGGTACCCTGTGGCACTACAAATGAAGGCCCCGCATCAATTACCGGTTGCAGGTAAACGATCACCTTGCTGCTATATGCAGCCGAGCCGCATCCCGACTGGTTGGATACCTGTAGCTGCACCGGGTATTCGCCAGGCGCGGTATACTTTTTCACCGGGTTTTGATCGGTAGAAACAGTGCCATCACCAAAGCTCCACTGCCACTTGTTGATAGTACCGGTGGCGTCGGTGCTCTGATCCGTGAATACGTTGTCAGTTCCCTGGCAAAGGGTATCTGGCGTTACTTTAAAGGAAGCCGTTGGCTGTCCGAAGAAAGCGCTCAGCGTTTTGGTAGCTGAATCTTTGCAGCCATAAGCGCTGGTGGCTATGAGTTTCACGTCAAATGGCCCGAAGGCTTTGTACTGCCAGGTAGGGTCTTTAGTGGCAGCACCGGCGCCACCGTCACCGAAATTCCACTGGTAGGCCAGGCTTGTTTTATCTTTTATGGTAGTGAGATTGACAAAAGCAGCATTGCCATCTGGCATACATACTTTGGCCGGTAAGCTGAAACCTGCTACTGGTAAAGGATGTACCAGTACAGCAACTTTAGCAGTGTCACTGATACAGTTATGATCACTCACCGTCACCAGTTTCACGAGATAGTTACTGTCTTTCTGGTAAGTGATGGTAAACGGATTGTTATTGGTGTTGTTTTTCTGTGTGCCGTCTGCCAGATCCCACTTCCAGTTGGTAATGCTGCCAGTGGAAATAGTAGACTGGTCGGTGAAGGTGGTGTTTTGACCCAGGCACAGATCCGTGCCGGCGGTAAACATCGCTGCCGGTTTAGGATATACCACCATGGTAGTGGAGATGGAATCGGCACAGCCACTATCGGTATTAAAGATATACCAGATAGTATGTGTACCCGCGCCGGCGGTAGCTGGTGTGAAGTTACCAGTTGAATCAGTGGCAGGTCCGCGGTAGTAGCCCTTTCCGGTTACGCCGTTCTGAATGCTTGCTTTGCCTATTGCTACGGTACCTGGTGTATTTACACAAACACCGGTCAGTGCTGCATACGCCAGTTGCGGTTTTAATTTAAAGGTAGCCGTTACCGTAGTGTCTTTCGTACAGCCTTTATCGGTAGTAACACTGTATTTAATGGAATAAGTGCCAAACTTCGTATAGGCGTGCGTGGGATCTTTCAGTACAGACGTATTCGGATTTGTTCCCGTTGCGTTGGCGTCTCCGAAATTCCAGGCATGTGTAGTCAGTGTTTGTGCGTCCGGGACCGTAGCACCGCTGGTAAACTGCACCAAACCTCCTACCGGCAGGCAATCGCCCGGATAGCTGAACAACGGTGTGGGTTTCGCGTATACTGTTAGGGTTTTGGATACGGTATCGCTGACACACAGCTCGCTTACTTTTACTACATGCTTGATGGTGTAGGTATTATGATCTTTGTAGGTAATGGTTTGTGCGGCGCCGGTAGTGGCGGTTAATACAGAGTCGTTGCCAAAATTCCAGTACCACGATTTCAGTGGAGCAGTGCCACCATACGTGGAGTTGTCGGTAATTTTCAGCACGCCTGCTTCGCAGAGTGTGGCAGCATCTGTAGTGAATGTTGCTACGGGCTTAGCGACAGTTGCCACCTGGAAGGCGGTGTCTCCCACACAGCCATCCTTTGATATCACCGTCAGCTTTATGGCGGCAGTGCCTACCGGAAATACTTTGCCTACCGTTATGCCGCTGTCTTTTACCGCCCCCGGGAATTCCCAGTTCCAGCGGTCAATCAACGGAACTTTCAGGCTGGTATCTCCCTTAAAATACACCGTGTCCAGTGTACACCCGGTATGCGCATAGGTCATTACCGCACGGGGTTTGCCTTTCACCAATATGGTAAAGCCTACCTTTTCCGTGTTGGTGCAATTTTCTATGCTGGGATGTGTTGACATCACCGGAATATCATATTCCCCGATGGTGCTGAACTGGTAGGTGCCGGGCAATGAATATTTATAGTAAGTAATGCCATTGATCAGCACGGTGCCGGTACTTACCGGTGTGTTCACCGTTACATCTGTATTCGGCGTAATAACAGTACCGAGGGAGCTGAGCTTCCATACCATTTTGGTGGGCTGGTAAGCCATTAAAATGGACAGCTCTACCGGCGTATTGGTACAGGTAAAGTCATTAGATGCTTTAGAGGTGTCATAACTGTTGTGGATAGATCCCACTGCGTTGAGGTTGTTGATCAGCGTACCGGCGTTGTAGCCGTAGCTTTCCACGCTACCCAGGCCATAGGTAACAGCGGTAAACGCAGAGTCGCTGCTTACAATACATTGCGCGGGAGCGGCGGGCCATCGCTTTATCACTACCGTATAACCGTTCAGGTTAGGGTGAGGATATGCGAAGTCATATAAAGGGCTGCCATCTATGCGCAGAGAGGGAACACCAGCCGTAGGGATGATCATGGTGAGATAGTTGGTTTCTATAAACTCCCGGTCGTTTCGGTAAAAACCTATCCTTTTAATGGCCTGTTCCACCGGGCTTAAGTATACCATCTCCGGATCACCAAGTCCGTTGCTGTTGCCGCAGGCGCCGGAAGACGCCATGAACTGCGCTACCAGTACGGGCTTGTTGGACTCAATATAATCGGCTGTATTGCTGACAAACTCGTAGTAAGAATTGGAAATCAAACCAGTGAGTGTGACGCCATTTCTTTTTACAATGGTAGTAGGATCTTTTACCACTACTTTATAAATATTATACTGCAGGGTAGAAGGGATATCATCTTCCGAAGTAGGTGCCGTCAGATAACGTTTACCCCATGCCTGGAAAGGAAAGATCTGCTGGATATTATTATCGCCGCTGCTGCTGCTGTTGTTACAGGTGATAGCGGTACGACTGCTGCCGGAAAATACTGCTACGGGGTAACACTGCCCCATGGGGTTACCGATGGATTTAATAGTAGTACCGGTTAACTGCCGGCCTACGCCGCCGCCAAGCGAGGCGCCTACCAGTTGATAGATATCGCCGCGATTCAGGGTAACCGTAAAAGGTACGCCGGCAGGGCGACCATTACGCGTGAGTACCGAAGGAGTAATTTCCACCACGGTATTATTCTGGTTGGCAATCACAAACATCCAGGAAAAACAGTCGTCTGCATAGTTCTGCATACTGTTAACCGAAATATAGGAATAGCCCCAGGTTTCTTCCGGCATAAGCATGGTAGCGCCGGAAGAGGCGCTGCCATAGATATGCGCATAGGCTACGATGGGGACATTGCTTTGTATGTGAATAGACTTACTGGTAAAGATGCCTTCTCCACCGGTACCGCCATAAGATGGAGGAAGGGAATAAAGCCTGGCATCAATAGCGCCTGATTTAGGAATCAGGTCCGATGCAATCACTGTGTTTGCCGGGATGCTGTAAGTACGCGTCCAGGAAGTACCGGTGATGCTAACCGTGACGGTAGCCGGCTGTTCAGCACTGAGATACAGGACCATTTCCTGGCTGTTGCTTTGTCCCATTTCCATGAACTGATGGTGTCCGTAGCCCACCCAGAAATCTTTCCCCTTGTTGGAAAGATTCTGGGCGTATGCAACATTGGCTACGAACTGAAACAGGATCAGGGATATGGCAATCAAAAGTGCTTTGTAATATATTAGCTTTGTTGACATCTGCTTCAATTTTTCATATTGAAATGATTACTGTTTGATGATCATCTTCGACGTCCTGGTACCATCTTCAAAAATGGTATTCAGCATATATGCTCCGCTCTTTATATCCTGTACGTATAGCTGGTGCTGTTTGCCGGTGGTGGCTACCTTTTTAATAGTGCTGCCGTCCATGGCGTAGAGTATCAGCTGCTGAATAGGTTTGCGAGACCGTATTTGCAGGGCTGTCATCACCGGGTTAGGATATACCAGTACCGACTGGCTGTTCATAAGGATCGTGTCCATTCCCTGCCGGAAGACCGGGATAGTTGCATTGGCACAAGGCCAATGCAACGTCATATATCCGGTGGCAAACAATAACAGTTTTGCTATGCTGATCTTTTTCATACAACTGCTTTTAACGAATCAGGTTAATAACTCCTTTCTTTTCTGTTTTGCTGCCATTGGTAAGGGTAAGGTGACATACATAGATGTACACGCCGGAAGGCAATGCTTTCCCTTTGTATTGGCCATCCCAGCCCGTTGTTTGGTTGTTGGATTCAAATACTTTTTCGCCCCACTGGTCAAAAATGGTCAGGTGCATTTGTTTGATGATATATCCGTATACCAACAGCACATCATTTTTACCATCGTTGTTTGGCGTAAACGTATTTGGAATGTAAATGCCGTCAGGTAAGGTTTTTCCTTCTGCAGGCAGTGATACTTTGTCTTCGCAACCTTTTGCACGTACCATTAGTTTCACGGTCTGCACTGGTTGTAAGCCGCTGATAATGTGTACCAGTCCTTCTCTGCCAGATGAAGGCAGGGTCCAGGTGGTGCCGCCGTCAACGGATACTTCATAGCCGGTGGCGTTGGTTATTGCCTTCCATTTAAACCGGATCATATTCACGTCTACGCTGTCTACCGTTACTACCGGTGTAGCAAGAACCGGCAACACATGCACGATGGCTTTGGCGCGGGACGTGCCGGGGCATCCATGGGTGAGTGTTTCGAGATAGTAGGTACCATCGGCCGCGATGCTATTAATCGTGTAGTCGTCTCCGGTATGTAACAGATTGCCTGCTACCGGTGCGTCGTACCAGTTATACAACACGCCTGGTTCCGGATTTTTGGCAGACAGGGTTACGTTGGTGCCACTGCAAACCGTCATGGAGTCTTTTACGATCTGTGCAAGGGCAGGGGCGTATACTTCTACTTCTTTGGTGGTATCGCCTACGCAACCTTCTGCAGCTACAATGCTCAGTTTTACCTGCTTCACACCTGGATACTTGTAGTATTTCAGGGTGTCTTTGGCAGTCCCCAAAGTAGAGTCGCCAAAGTTCCATTTCCAGCTGCCGATAGCTACACCGTTGCTGGTAACAGCAGTTCCTTTGAACAGGGCGCCATCATTTAAACAGCCGGTGTAATCAACACTGAAGTTCACCACTGGTGCAGGGATTACTTTTATCTGCAGGATGCTTTCAAAGCTATTGCTGCAGCTTTCTATATCCGGATGTGAAATCAGGATAGGTACATCGTACATACCTGGTTTACTGAAGATATAGTCTGCAGGTACGGTGAAGCGATAGTATTTACGTTCATTGCTGATCATAGAATCTACCGGTACCGGGTTGTTTTGTACGATATCTGTTTTCGGCGACAGATTGGCTACCTGGCTGAATTTCCAGGTGATACTGGTTGGTTTCACCGGTATCAGCATAGAGAAGCGGAATGGTGTTTTAGCACAGGTATAGGTGTTGTTCTGACCACTGTTATTCATTACGTTGTTGAATGAAGGCAGGATGTTCAGATTTTTCACCAAAGTACCGGCGTTGTAACCGTAGCTTTCCACACTTCCGAGCCCATAGGTGATGGCGGTAAAGGCAGAGTCACTGGTGACAGTACACTGTGCCGGTGCGGCTGGCCAGCGTTTCACTACTACCGTATAGCCGGTGGCATTAGGATGCGGATAAGTATGGTCAACGGTTGCACTACCATCGATTAAAAGGGAAGACACACCTGCTGTTGGTATAATAAGGGTCAGGTAGTTGACGTTGATGGCCTCCTGCGTATTGCGGTATAATCCTACTTTTTTGATACCCTGTTCTACCGGGCTCAGATAGATCATTTCCGGATCGCCATCGCCGTTGGTATTGGCGCAGCTTCCGCTGGACGACATGTACTGGGCCACCATGATAGGCTGATTAGCTTCGATATTGTCAGCTGTATTGCTTTCAAACTGGTAGAACCGGTTGTTGATCAAACCTGTTAACACAATACCATTTACTTTTACCACGGTAGCAGGGTCTTTCACCAGTACGCGGTATATATTGGTCATAAAGGAGCTGGCGCCACTGCTATTAGATGTAGGAGCAGTGAGGTACTTTTTACCCCATGCCTGTGACGGGAAGTTTTGTTGGATCAGGTTATCACCGGAACCACCTGCGGAACCGCCACAACCGATGCCGGTACGGCTGCTGCCGGAGAATACGGCCATCGGATAACATTTGCCATCTTCATTAATCACTGATCTTACACGGCTGCCCGACAGGTCATATCCTTCACTGCCGCCACCTGGCATCATAGCGCCCAATACCTGATACACTTCACCTTTATTCAGTGTAACCGTGAACGTTGTATTGGCTGGCTTGCCGGCTAATGTTGGTACTGAAGGGGTAATTTCTACTTTGGTGTTGTCATAGTCGGCGATTACATAGAACCAGGAATAGGTGTCAGTGCTGTAATTCTGTCTGGATGACAAGGTCGCATACTCATAGCCATAGGTACCTACCGGCAACAGCATGGTGGCACCGGAAGAGGCGCTGCCATAGATATGTGCATAGGCAACAATGGGCACATCGCTTTCTATACTGATACCTTTATCAGACAAACCTTCTTCTATGAGACGGGCATCATTCAGTCCGTTCTTTGGTATAATCTCCGTAGTGATGGTTTTGTTGGCCGGAATATGATACACACGTTCCCAGCTGGTACCATTGATACGCACGGTAACATTGGCAGAATCCTGTGCATTGAGGTACAATACCATGTTCTGCGTGTTATCACCGCTGAAGAACTGGTGATGGCCATAGCCTACCCAGAACCGGGTGCCCCTGTTGGAACTGTCGGCCGGTTGTAACAACTGCGTATTGTTGGCGCCGCCGTTCAACCCGGTAAATTTATCCAGGAAGTGCAGCGAACTATCCCGGATGACATTCGGGATATCGTATACATGGCTCAGGGAATCTACTATCCAGGTATTGGCATTGTCAGTACGGCCCATTCTGATGTCTTTCTGGCGTCTGATAAAGCCTTGCCATGGATCAAGATAGAACTGATCGATGTTAAAATTGTAGGCTCCGTTGGCGGGTGTTACATCTATATCTGTATAGAAATACATATATGCGGTACCGTTAGCCAGGTTAGGTGGCTTAATACCAGAGTAACGTCTTACTGCTATGTTAGTAGGAATGGCAGTGCCCGGATTCCAGGTGATTTTTGTTACGGTATCCGTACCAAACATAAATGTTTGTGTTACGCCCGGCGCCGGTGTGGCGGGGAAGGCAGGTAACACGGGTGGTACGGCTGTTGGCAGGAATTCATAAGCGCCCATATCGGGTACGCCATCGGTCAGCTTAACCGGTCTGGTTGCGCCGTTGATATCTTTGTCGTTACCTTCTATCTGCACACCACGACCATGGATGGCCCATACTTCAGGATTGGCAATGGCAGGTTGCAGCGTGGTGTCGTCTACAAACGCAGGTTTGTAAACGATGGAATTGATATCGAGGGTATCTGCGCTGATATAGTCATGGAGCGTAGCAAAGCTGCCGGCAGGTGTTGCCTGTTTTACGAGGACAGTGCCTTTTGTATACAGTGTATTGTAATCGCTTTTCAGGTAAAGCGGGTCCGCCACATACATCGCTATGCCGCTGGTGTCTGATGCAAAGATGTTGTTTTTGACCTTCACATTGCCATAGTAGCTGGAGGTATGTCTGAAGTAAGCGGCGTAGTTATCTCCTGTAGTAACACCGCTGTTCAGCACGGAGTTGTTATAGTAATTGAGATTGGAACTGCTTGTGCTGTAAATGCCATAGGCGTTGGTACCACTCGCTTTTACACTGATCACGTTGTTGGAAATTGTGGCAGCGTTCACCTCGTAAAGTTCCAGTGCGCGCACATCGCCGCTAATATTCCCCCGTGTAATGATCCGGTTGCCGGATACCAGTCCTTTTATACCTGCATTGGCATCTGCATTTTCCAGGTAGATGCCGTGGATATCATCGGTGGTATTGTTGATACTAACTTTGTTGCCGGAAATAATATAGCCGTTGGGGTTATCTGCATAGATACCGTAAGCATCGGAAGCGAGGTTACCGCTCATATTCACCTGGTTGCGCTGAATAATCAGGCTGTCGGTATATGCTGCATAAATACCGTTTACATACGACTGATCCAGTTTGTTGCTGTCCAGTACCAGGCCTGGCGTAACGGAGTTATAAGTCCCCGACCAGTAGATACCATTAGATCCCTTGCTGATGGTATTGCCGCTGATGACGTTGCCGGTACCGGTACATTCATCCCCATATATTCCGCTAATGCTGGTTCCTGTGCTGGTAGTAGCTGGCAGCGGGATGATGCAGGCGGTGATGCTGTCGTAGGATGACGTGTTGGTATACACCACGCCTCTTGCATTGGTGGTGCTTGCTGGTTTAACAGTGATCGCTTTCCAGGTAACATAGTCCACGCTATCCAGCTTCAATACATAATTCAGTGCGCTGGTACCGGTGTAGGTCAGCGTTACAGCAGTAGCATTGCTGGTTTCGCTGCTAAAGGTAACCCTGTTCACCGCAGACGCGCCTGGGATATGATGCATGGTGATTTGCTCGGTGTAGGTGCCTGCTTTTGCAAGGAAGGTAACGGGACCGGCTATACCGCATTCCAGCTTGGAAACAGCGCTGCTGAACGACTGGAAGTTGGTGGCGCTGGTAGGTAATGCCGGGTTAATGGTATACACACCCGACAGCAATGGCGGATTCAGATTGGCCTTTACGGTAGTAGAATAAGCGCTGTCGGTACCTCCGCATACAATCAGACAGCGGTAGTAGTTTTCGATGCTGATGGTAGTATTGAATGCGCTTACATACTGGGTATCGCCGGCGTTTACCCATGGACCTGAAGCCGATGCTGCACGTTGCCATTGATAGGTTTGGGTACCACCGGTACTATTGCCTGTCAGGTCCAGTTTAATGTCGGTGCCCATACATACCGGCGTAAGTGGGAACACGGTAGAAGTACCTGGTACAACCGGTTTGCTGCAATTAGGTACACTTACTTCATAAGCGCCCATATCAGGTTTGGTAGTACTTCTGCTTGTACCCAGAATATCTGTGGTAATGCCTACTGCTTTACCGGTATTATCAAGAGGAGATATTACCGGGGCAAAGTTGCCGGCAACAGGATCTGCAAATACAGGCGGAACAGCCAATGAGTTGCTATCCAGTTTCGTCCCCGTTGTCCATGCCGCCAGGGTAGTATAATTGGCGCCTGTTACGCCGGTGTAAGCGGTATTGAAATCACTTTTTACAGAGATGTCATTGTAGTTGGAGGTCATCACTGTACCAGTACCAATGCTGATACCTATTCTGCTGCCTTTACCGGTCCTGCTGATGTCAAGGATGTTGTCAAAGAATTGTATGCCGGTGGCAGTGCCCGACTGGTATAGACCGGCAGTGGTATTGGATGAAGTATTTTTACTATCGTTCAGCACAATGGTGTTGTGATAGTAATAAATATAATCGGCGCTGTAGTTGGAGAAACCGTACTGTGTACCTTGTCCGCGCAAATCATACACCACGTTGTTGAAAACTTTGGCGGGGTTGGTCGCGGTGGCATCTGCATAGGAAAATTCGAGCCCGTATACAGAAGAGGTGGAAGTAGGTGCACCACCGAACATATTGTGGATGCGGTTATTACTTACCACTACATCTGCCGATTTATTTTCCACGCTGATACCATATATAGAATAGCTGTTGTTGGTACGGCCTGGCCTGGAGATATCGTTGTGGTCTACCAGGGTGTTGGTGGTATAGCTTACGGAGATACCTGTTTCATAAAACTCTTTGATGGTATTGTAGCTGATGCTATTGCGGGTAGCTGGTGAGGCTGTTTCTGCATAGATCATGATACCATAGTATCCACCGGTGATAGTATTTTTTGAGAAGATGTTGCCATCACAACCATTATTGCTACCGCTGGCAAGACTGGATTCGCTGCCATTTACCACGATACCTGTATATTCATAGTAGGTACCTTCCGTATCTGTCAGGATGGTGCAGCGGGTGATTTTATTGCTGTCAGCATTGTTCAGCAGCTGTACGCCATATCCGTAGTCGCCGTTGGTGGCGTCGATAACAAGACTGTCGAACGTGATATGATCGGCGCTGCGCAATTTGATGACGGCTCTTTCATTATCGTCGCTGGGTGCAAATTTTATCGTATTGCCGTTACCGTTAAAAGTAATGGTATTGATAGCAGAGGTGCCCGCAATAGAATCCAGTACCAGTTGTTCCAGATAAGGACCGGAAGCGGGTGCTACATTCATCACAACAGGTCCCTGAATACCGCATTCCATTGCCGCTTTAGCCGCATTGAAGCTGATAAAGTTGGTGGCGCTGGCAGGCATGTTCTTATTAATAGTGTAAGATCCTGCCGGGAAAGCCTGGTTGACGGTGAGGAGAATGGGCTGTGAGTAAGCCGTATTACCACTACAGGTAACGGCTACACGATACCACGAGGTGGTGACAGCGGTGATCACAGTATCCGGGTTGGTGAGCAAACCACCTACCGGTGTGTAAGTGCCGGCAGCTGTGGCAGATTTTTGCCACTGGTAGGTTTGTCCCAGTCCGATGGTATTGTCTGTCAGCGTTAAGGATACTTTTCTGTTCACACAAATCACGGAAGGACTCACCTGTGCATTACCGCCCAGAGGTGGCGCTACGCAGGGACCGGGCGTAAACTCGTATGCACCGATGTCAGGGGTGGTGGTGCTCCTGGTCGCGTTGTTAATATCTACGGTGATATTTACGGGGGTGCCCTTATTATCAATAGAGGCATTGGCCGGTTGATAGTTGCCGCTGCTGACAGATACAAACAGCGGATTGGAACTGACGGAGTTGCTATCCTGTTTGGACGCAGTTTGCCAATCAAGCAGGCTGGCGTTGTTGGCGCCATAGTAACCAACGTTATTGGTACCGCCGGCCGCTGCCAGGTAGTAGTCATTCCTGTTGGCATGAATGGTACCATTGGTAGCAGAGAAGTAAACACAATATTTATTGCCGCCACCGGAGCGTGTCACAGAAATGAGGTTGTTTACAAATTCAACGCCATCTGCTTTGGAAGTCTGGTAAAATCCGCGGGTGGTATAAGTCGCGGAGGTGGTAGACGCGCCATCCAATGCTATGGTATTGTGATAATACCAAACGTTGTCTGACCCTGAGTTATAGATGCCATACACATCTCCCTTACCTGTAAAATTATACAGCAGGTTATTGCTGACTACATTCTCCAATTGGGAGAGTGCATCGGTGCTGGAGAAATAGATGCCATAGGCGGTGTTCGTATTGTTGGGTGCGCCGCCAAAAGGGTTACGGATAGTGTTACGGGTAATGTTTGCCTTCGTACTCAGGTTGGTAAAATAGATACCATAGAAGGAAGTAACATTACTGCGTGTAGGCCTGCTGATGATATTGTTTTCAATCAGTGTGTTAAACGAGCCGGTTACATAAATACCATAGCTGTAGAAGTTACTGATTTTATTATTGATGAGTTTATTGTTACCGTTGGCAAATGTAGTGCTGCCGGTTAAGACGATACCGTAGTAGCCGCCATTGATGTTGTTGTCAGCAAAGGTGTTGAAGTCGCATTTTGCTTCGCCACTGGAGGTAGCGGAAGTAGAGTTGCTGATAACGATACCTGCGTTGCTGGTAGAGCTGGAGGTAGTATCGAGTAAAAACGTACAGTTGCGGATGCTGTTATAATCCGCATCATTGGTCAGGTGTACTCCCCATCCGTTGTTGGTGCCGATGGGCTTGATGACGAGATTGTTGAATGTGAAGTAATCCGCGTCAGAGAGTTTAATAACCGCCGGTGAAGAAGAAGTACCGCTATAGGTCAGCGTATCCCCGTTACCGTTAAAAGTAATGGTATTGGTGGCGGAGGCGCCGGGAACAGGACTGATCAGCAGTTGTTCATTATAGGCGCTGCCGCCTGCCGCTACGTTGAATGTCACAGGGCCGTTGATTCCGCATTTGATCGAGTTGTAGGCGTCATTAAAGGAAGCAAAGTTGGTTCCACCGGTAGGCAGTGCTTTATTGATGGTAAAGGTACCGGATACCGCCAGTGGTGATGTTACTATTGCACTGCTGGAAATAGCGGTGGCATTGCTGGCAGTACAGGTTACTTTACAACGGTAATAGGTGGTAACTGTTTGCGTAGTCTCCAGTCTGTTGGTGGTATCATTGGGGATATCTGTCCAGGTACTGTTGTTGGGAGATGACTGCCATTGATAGTGTATCCCTGAGGCAATGGTGGTACCGGACAAGGTAACAGTTGCGGGTCCGTTCATACAAACGGTAGAGGGATTAGCGGTGGCCGTACCGGCGATAGGTGTGCCGGTACATGCAGCTGCTGGTGTCCAGAAAAATTTAATATCAGGACGGGTTGTCATTGTACCCGTGTTACTGGTATTGGAGGTACCGCATAAATAGTTGAGCCCATCGGTTCTGTAGGTATGCGAGCCGTTGAAAGGAAGACCTGTTGTAAAGGGCACTTCTGGATTGTGACTATAGGTAAGACGTGTGTCTGAATCAGGTGCGCCATTACATATTTCCACTACGATGTTATCTGATCCATTCCAGAAAAAGCTGGAAGAGAAAGTGAGAATATTGATACCTGTTTTGGGCAGATAATCCACCGGGCCGTATACCTGATTGCTGACAGTGATCCAGGTGGCGCTGTTCAGTGTAGTATCGGAGGTGACGCCGATTTTAATGGTGTACTGCTCAATGGTGTCAGTGGCATTGAGATTAAGCACATTAAATTTCAGCGCACTGATCACGCCTGCAGCCATACCTGCACTGTGCAGTTCAGATGCGCGGTATAGGAACTGCGCGCGGCTGCCTTCGTAGTAATCCTGCAAGGGGCAGGGATATCCCACGTCTGAATTACCGGATGTACTATTGCCAATGCTGATATCTGTTTGTGCTGATACCCGGGCTACCAGCATGAGTAGTACTCCTATAAGTAATGTTGTTTTATATAAGTAACGAACCGTACAATTTCTCATATGAGGCTGTTTTGAATTTGGTTGTTGCAATTAGAAAGTCTGCCAGTTGATCCACGATTTGCCATCTCTGGCATTGACCATGTCGAAGGTGGATGCGCTGGTTTGTACGAGGTAGTAGCCTTGCGGGTCCGCCATCTGCGCTCTTGTTTTTTGCACGGCAGGGACGTAGTTGGAAGGATCTCCATAAAAACCATCGTCGTTAAAAATGACCCGTCCATCTTTGGTGAAAGTGGGAGCGCTGTAACCCGGACCAAACTCGATGCTATTCTGACCATTATCCTGCTTTATCACAAAGCCCAGAAGATCCAGTGAGGTACCGGGGCCATTGATTTGCGGGTAGTAGGTGAGAAAGGCGTAACGGGGTAAGTCGGTGATGTGAAAGGCATCATCTTTACCGTTTGCATGAAACCCGCCAACGGTTACCCAATACTTCTCATTTTGTAAGGCGTACCGGTACCACCGCTGGGCTGCCGACGAGTCAATAACCAGTGAGGTGGCCGTATTGCTGATGTTAGCGGGCTTACTGTTGATGGTAAAGGTGATGGCGCCGCTTTCCCATTTTACCTGGTCAAAGCTCCTGATGGCGATGTTGTTGGTGATGAATGCGGGGATAAGGGTAATGCCTGTTGGCGTATAGGTGTAACCGGTAGTAACCTGTTGTGGCTTCCCATCCACTATCCAGGTAAAGGTGATCTGGTGCAGGTATTGGTTAATGCTTACATCATAATCGCCGGAGCTGGTAGACAGCCGGTGAAAGTAGGTGAGCAGTGCGCCAATGCTGTCGATCGACCGGTTGATCTTATGCTGCAGGTAGTTTACCTGGTCCTGTTGCGTGGCTTTGATCAGCACCGCTTTGCTGCCATGAAAGCGACCGGTGAGCCAAACGGAATCAGCTTGTACACCATTGATGGCAAACTCAAAATCGGAGCCGAGGCCGTTGCCGTAAACGCCGCCGTTATGGCTGGCGTCTGGGTCGCAGAGCACATGTAGATAGGAATACGTATCAAATAGCAGGGAAGGCTGTTGCAATGCTTTCAATCGCCAGCTGCTTTCGCGTACGTTGTTGGTACTGGCAGCATCGAAATCAGAAAACATCTGTACCCGGTTGGCATCGGAGAAACTGAAATAGAAGCTGTATACGCTTCCGGGAACGCCTGCCGGGTACACCAGCGCCCTCCAGCCATAGGGAGCGCCGGTAAGCACCTGCTGGTAATGTGACAACGTATCATTGATACGGTCATCCGGTGACTTATCAAAAACGGGATCTGTTTCCTTTTTACAGGAGTAGACGCCGGCCAGGATGAATAATAAGAAGATCAGGTTGTTTCTCATACTGTTATTTTTACGCTTTGCGGAACGTTGCTATTAATAGAGTAGCTGATTGATTTCTCTTCGCGTACGTGTTTGGAGACGATAGAAGTCGATATGCCACACAATGGAAAAGTAACTGACCACGAGGGCTTCCTTTTGCCGCAACCGCGACTGTGCCACTGCTTTGGATACGCCATTGATGCTGGTGCCTTCCGGGATGCTGTTGACGATGGCATCAAAACCGGCTTTTCCTTCTACCAGCATAGTGGATACCATCTCTACAAAATCTTCGTCAAAACTGGCCATGGAGTAAGGGGTTACAAAACCATCGCGGTGGGCCTCTTCATCGGAAATATTATTCCAGTTGCCAGTATAGAATCCTGCGCAGATACGCTTAAAAGCAACAGGATACATCACGGTCTGATGCAGGATATGGCCAAACTCATGTTCTATGACATGGAACATTTGTTTTACGTTGCCAGAGTCCGAAGGCTGATACCCTTCCATTCCCTTTGTCAGAAAATCATTGACGAGGTACAGCACTACTTTTCGGCCGCCTTCTGCTGTTCCGAGGGTAATGGTGCCGTTTTCGTTCCAGCTGGCGCTGCCAGACAGTATGAAATACTTGGGACAATATTTTTTGAAGAAAATAGCCCCGGCTTCGGCGATATAAGTATTCATCCAGACTTTTTGGATGGCCGACATTACGGGTATTATCTTTTCTTCTTTGGGCGGTACCAGTGTTTTGTTCAGTTCAAATTCGAACTGGTCCCATTTATATTTTACTGCAATATTGAATGGCACCGTTAGGGTATCGTGCAACCATTTGTCCAATGGTGAGTTCACCCAGGTATCGCCACCAAGGCCGGGAATATTTTCCACGTTGCCCGGGTCATCTTTCTTGCTGCAGGCTAACAGCAAGCATAGGGGGAGGATGAGTAATAATGCTTTCATTTTGTTGATGTATTAATGTTGGTTGTATCGCTATGTTATTATCTCGGGTTTAAGGCTATTCCGGAAGTGGTGGCCGCTGCCGGGATCTGGAATACGCGGCGGTTATCGTCGCCTTTCAGCTCCAGGCGTCGTCCTTCCCTGGTAATATGTACCACCGGTATTTTATATCGTTGCAGGTCAAACCAGCGTTGCCCTTCCTGTACATATTCTGCCCGCTTAAAATCCAGGATGGTACGGATGCAGGCGGTTCTGGCATCAGTGATGCCGTAGAATTGCTGTATGGCAGATAGCGTGATGGTATGTTGCGCGGCATTGTAATTCCGGATACGTTTGCTGGCAAACAGGTTGAGGTCTGCTAATACGGCGCTGGTATTGTTAAGCCAGGCGTTGGCTTCCGCGCGGTTAAACAACACTTCTTCCGTGGTGAATAAGGGGATCATCACATAGGGCTGTCCGATGGTGGCGTTCACGGAGTTTTTCACGAAGTATTCCGATAGTTTCGGAACAAAGTAATCCTGCGAGCCGTAGTAGTATAACGGGTAGGACCAAACGCCGCCGGTTACATTTCGACCCAGTATCTGTGCTTCGTGTACATAGTCCAGGTCATACCGCATCCGGCCGGCATTGCGGCCCCAGAGGGATGGGGCTTCTGCAATCAGCAGGTTGGCCTTTTCGTTGGCATTGGCATAGAGGTCAAAAATCTGTGCGGGCGACATGCTGCCATAGGTGGTGTTCCACTGACGCATGTTGTTGGCTACGTCGTTATTGGAAAAGGTATGATCAGCATAGGCGATGGCTTTAGGATAATCTTTCTTAAAAAGATAAAAACGGGTAGCAAATGCGTAGGAGGCGCTCTGATTAAAATGATAACGGGGAACACTATACGCATCATCATTGATCAGCGACAGGCCGGATAGGAGGTCTTTTTCCACCATGTCATATACATAGGCTACCGTTTTGCGTTCATACTGTTTGATGACCACCGTTTCAGGTACGGTTACATAGGGGATACCGGGATCATTGGCGGCGGTGGCAGCATCATAGCTTTTGGCAAAAATATTGACCAGCATAAAATGCGCGTAAGCTCTTGCCAACAAAGCTTCGCCACGCTGACGTGTGTAAGCCGCTGGGTCTGTTGCTTTTTCGCATGCTGCCAACGCCTGGTTTGCGGCGGCTATAGCCGTGTAGCAGGCTTTCCAATAGGCTTCAGGAGAGTCGTCCTCGATCCACTGGATATCATTAAATACATACGCGTCCTGATTAGGGCGGTAGTAGATGCCTACGCCTTTATCGCCTACATTGTCGGACATCGCCTCGCACATAGTAATATAACTGGCCTGTGGGTACGCGGAGCCCAGTAGCTTGCTCACTTTGGCGGGTGTACTGAGATCCGTCCATGTACTGTCGGGCACCTGTTCCAGGTATTTTTTGCATCCGCCGGCCATCAGGGTCGTCAGTGCAAATACGCCGATAAGGGCAGGCTTTATTTTTCGTTTAGTTGTTAACGTTATATAGCAGGTTGACATATATCCTTTTTTAAATACCAACTTTTAATGAAAATGTGAATTGCTTCTGAATAGGCTGGGCTACACCACCGGCGTTGAAGAACTCAGGGTCCTGGCCCTGTAGTCTTTTATCTGCATAAAGCAGCCATGGATTAATGGCGGCAGCGCTTACTGCTATGTTGCTCAAGCCGGCACGCCTGGTGAGTTCCCGGGGCAGCTGATACGTCAGCGATACTGTTTTCAGACGGATAAAATCGCCTTTGGCTACTCTCTCTGTAGAGTAGTTGTAGTTGTTGTAAGGATGGGCACCATTGAGCAATATTTGTTCAAAAGCATCCAGTATGGATGGTACATGTGTTGTGTTTTCATCTCCCGGCATTACCCAGCGGTCGTAAAATTCTTTGGGCATGGCGTCGAGGTCAGAATAACTGGTTTTGAAGGCAGGATACAAGCGGATCTTATTGCCAAACTGGTAAGTAAAAAATATATTCAGTGATAAAGCTTTATAGCGGAAAGTATTGGAAAACCCGCCGGTGATTGGTGGATCTACAGGCCCCTGATATACCAGATGGCTGGTGTTTAATGATTGCAGGTCTACATCCGCACTCTTGGCGCCATTCTGGTTAATAAAAGAGGGCGCCCCAGATTTAGGATCAAGACCGGTATACTGGAGAGAGAAAAGACTGTGCACCGGGTATCCTTCCGTATTACCGCCTTCTGCTACTACGAGGTCGAAGATGCCCGGGATATTTTTTGCGTTGGTGATTTTGTTGGTGCTGTAACCAAAAGTGGCGCTGGATTTCCAGTTCCAGTCTTTAGTCCGGATTACATCTCCACCTACCATTACTTCGAGTCCTCTGGAATCCATGTCTGCGTAGTTGGCGGCTTTAAACATTTCGCCACCGATGCCGGAAGTTTTGATGCGGCTGATCAGATCGAAGCTTTTACGTGTGTATGCGTCGATGCTGAAGTTGAGGCGGTTGTTAAAAAATCCGCCGTCGATGCCGATGTTGGTGGTGAATAATTTCTCCCAGGTGAGATCATCATTTTGTAAATGCGACAACCGGATCACTGATTCCACTTCTGACAGATGTGGGCGGTTGGTATTAACGGTTTGATATACGATGTTGGAGTTGGTAGCAGGGCCCATACTGGCGGTTAAGCCGTAACTGGCGCGAAGGGTAAGATAGTCCAGCTGACGGATGCGGGCAGCAAAAGCTTCCCTGTCTATATTCCAGGAACCAGCCACGCTCCAGGTAGGGAGCCAGCGGGCTTTACGCGATTGTCCGAGGCGGTTGGAACCATCGTAACGACCGGTAGCCGTGAAGTTGTATTTGTTATTATAGGCGTAGGTACCGGTGGCATAAAACGCGGCGAAACGGTCGTAGTCCCTGCCCATGCCGAAGTAGGGGAAATTACTTTCAATGGTTTGTTTGAGGATGCGGTAATCGGTAAAGGTGGCGCCGCCGTTGTCGTATTGATAGCCATAACCGGTGTTGGAAGCGTTCTGGCGGTCAGCATATTTTACCTGTTGTCCAACCAGTATATTGAGATTATGTTTTTGCGCGAAGGTATCGGAGTAGTTGATGCCATTGCGAAAGTCGTAGTTCAATAGCTGATCTTCGGTGCGGTTATAGAAACCGCCGGCGGGTAATACTATTACCGGCACCGCGTCCGGGTTATCCGGATCGCGGTATAAAAATTTGTTTCTTTCGGCGATAGTGGAGTTGCCGGCTGCACGGTAGGCGTTGGCCATATTGGCATTTTCCGTGATCTGGTGTTCCCTGGAAGATTTCACATACCGGATAGCGCCGGTAAATTCATACCGGATATTTTTTGTCAGTTTCCAGGACAGGTCTCCCTGCAGGCGCAGGTCCATCAGATTAAGGTCGAGGTAATTATTTTCCAGTTCGTTGATGATATTGAACGGTGCATAATTTCTTCTGAAGTACTCCAGTTTCCCGTTTTGATCATAGGCGGTCAGTGTGCGACTGGTATTGAGGGAGTAGCTGAAAGGGTTGATATCAAAATCCCGATCGTATTGCCCTTCTACGGGGTTACTGCTGCGGGTCAGTGCGCCGGGCGCTTTCTGACGGCGAACAGAGGCGAGTGTGGAAAATCCGGCGGAGAGTCTGTCGGAAAGTTTATAACTGTTCCGGTAGTTGAGTGTATAGCGGGTAACTTTATCAGCCAGCGTCCATCCGTTGTCACTAAAGAAACTGGTGGAGAAATAGGATTGTGCTTTATCGGTTCCTGATGAAATGCTGAGTGAGTGTTCCTGTACGAAGTTATTCCGGAAGAGGAGGCCAAACCAGTCGGTGTTGGCTTTGGCGTAGCGTAATAAAAATGCTTTGCGGTGTTCAGGATCGTTTTCCACGGGGAAGTTTCCGTTGTTATCCGCGTCAAGCTTCTCGTATAATTTACCAAATACGCCGATGTCGCCCTGGGAGAGTATATCCGAGTTGAGGATACCTTTTCTTTCCAGCTCAGCCAATACAGACATCTGCTGTCCGGAGTTCATGATGTTGAAGTTGTTGTAGTTGGGTTTCAGCTGTGTGCTGAAGTTGCCGCTGTAGTTAATAACGGGCTTGCCTGCACGACCTTTTTTGGTAGTGATGACTACGACACCATTCATAGCGCGGGCGCCGTATAAAGCCGCTGCTGCTGCGTCTTTTAAGATGTCAAAGCTTTCGATGTCGTTGGAGTTAAGGCCGGCTACTGCAGAACCCAACAGGGTGGTGGGGTCGCCGCTGGAGAGCTGATCGTTGGAGATATTGACCACATCTTCCAGTACCACGCCGTCTACTACCCATAATGGCTTGTTATCGCCATTGATAGAAGTTGCTCCGCGGATACGTACTTTAGGGGCTGTGCCAAAGGTGCCGGAAACGTTTTGAATGGCTACGCCGGCAACCCGTCCCTCCAGCATGCGGCTTACATCGGTGAGCCCGTCTATTTTCGCATCTTCGCCTTTCAACCGGGTGGCGGCGCCGGAGAATTTTGTTTTGTCGATGCTCTGGAAACCGGTGACTACCACTTCCTGCAGGCGGGTGGGTTTTTCTTTCAGTACAACAGTAAGAGCACCGCTTCTGAAGGAGGCAACGCTGATTTCTTCTGTTTTGTAACCAGTATAATTAAATACCAGGATGGCGTCGTTGGCTACTTTTTTTAGTTCAAATACACCTTTTTCATTCGTGGTTACTCCACGGGAAGTGCCTTTGACCATGATGCTTACACCTGGCAGCAGCTCTTTCTTTTCATTGGTGACCACGCCCTTTACGTCTGTAACGGGAAGGGATATACGCATCAGTGTACCTGTTACTGATAAGGAAGCCTGCTTTTTGCTGTTATCATGTTTGATGACTACGCGGTCGTACATGACGCTATAGGAAAGAGAATAGGGCGTAAGCAGTTTGTCGAGCAGATCGCCTACCTTTTCGTTGTGTGCATTCACACTTACTTTGTTAACGTCCAGTGCTTCGTTGCTTACAAATACAAAGGATACTTCAGCAAGATTCCCTATTTTTTCCAGTGCGTCTTTAAGAATAACATTCTTTAATTCAATGGTAATTTTTTTGTCAAGCGCATCCTGTAAACCATTTATGGCATAGGATTTTGTTGCTGCAAGCAGCAGTAGTAAGCAATAAATAAATGATTTTTTTTTGCGGAACATAAGTATGTTTTATTGGTTTCGTTCGGCCATAGGATCTCCGTTCCGGTTTCTGGCTGAAACCGGGCAATAGACGGCCTGCTGCATGAGCAGGAGTGTTTTTTAATCAATCATATGATGGCTGTTGTTAGCCGGACAATAAGGAAGTAATTGGTATCATGTGCGATGCAGTTTTTGGTTGAAAATTTTGTTACGGTCTATAGCTATGGTAAGTATGGGCAACAGGCAGCCATCTGATCCAATGTATTACATTTGATCAATCAGTTAACCAGCATGAAGAGCATTCAGGCTAAAGGCCACCAGGATAGTATACCAGACTTAAATATTTTCTTTTCTTAGAATCGGGTTTAATTTTGTTGATAGCAGTTCATCTTGAATATAGTTTGGTTAACGTTATTGCGGGCATTTTTTCTATTTACAGTTACCGCCAACGATAATGTATCCGTTGCCGGCACTGTCTTTCCTGACTTTGGTATCTAATGAAAATGCAATGAGCGCAAGCGCTTTATCTAAATCATCTGTTGTATTAAAAGAGCCGTAAAATCTGCACTGCGCAGATTGCTGATCTGTTACTACGGGTACGTTATAATATCTTTGCAGGTCGGTGGCTACTTTCGATAAAGGATCTCCTTTGTAAATAAATTTGCCACTCATTTTCTGTGTGAAAAACCTGGCGTCTTCGGTGGCGTCCTGTAGTCGCAGGTCCTGCGATACCGGGCTGTACACCGCGCCTTTATTGGCTGTTAGCACCAGCTGACCGTTTTTTCGGGCCTGGTTGCCGTGTGTGTTTACCTGCACCATTCCGGATACTACCACTACTCTGGCTATATTTCCTTCGTGTACTTCCATATTAAAGGAGGTGCCTAATATGGTCGTATTTATCAGCGAAGAAGAAACAATAAAAGGATGTTTCGCGTCATGATTGATTTCAAAAAAAGCTTCTCCCTTTAAAACTACTTCGCGTTTCTTGCCGTCAAAGTCCTCCGGAAAGCTGATGCTGGAGGCTTTTTCAAGGTAAACGACGGAGCCGTCCGGCAGTTTCACTGTTTGTCGTTCTGTGGTGGTGGCAAATACCTTTTGTTTCACCCGGTCCTGCCTTAGCATATACCAGGCGCCGCCGCCTAGCAGCAATACCACGGCTGCTGCGGCAATTTTTTGTTTATATAAACGGAATATACCTTTGAAAGAACTATCGTTAATGCCTATACGCTGATGGATATCTTTCAGCATCCGTTCAGACAGGCGTTTATCTAATATCTGCTTTACCGTTTGCAAGTCGGCTTCAAAATACTCGCTGGCTGCCATTTCCAGCTCTGAAAGATCGTTGGCCTCCAGGTAATCCTCCATCCACTCCTGCTCTGCGGCAGTCCACATATCTTTCTTTAACAGTTGTTTGAGATATTCCTTTCTGTTGGGCACTAGCGTGATGGTTTAATCTAAATACGCGCAGTTGATAAAAAAGGGTGGGTCTTTTTCAGACTTTTTTTTAAAAATGGAAATATTAATTAAAACATAATATAAAATCCATTGGCCTGATTAGGAATCATGATAGTTTAAAAATAAGAGTAACAACACAATATATTTATGGTCCCCGTTGCGTTGCATATAATCATTCAATTTGATCATGGCGGCCGATAGATGTTCTTTTACTGTATTCCGGGAGATATTGAGCTCATGAGCTACTTCTTCATACGTCTTACCTTCCAGTTTACAGCGGGTCACAATTGTTCTTTTTTTGGGAGATAATTTTGAAATGGCCTGTTCCAGCAAATGATACTGTTCTTCGTCGATGTTCTTTCGCTCAATGGCTACGGGATCATCGGCATTGGTCTGGAAAATGTTTTTGTGAAAAGCCTGTTCACGCAACTTCTTTCTTACAAAAGATACACACATGTTAAAGCTGATCACAAACAGCCATCCGCTGACGGATTGGTCGGATTGTATATCCTGTCGCTTTTCCCACAGGCGCGCAAATACATCCTGCAGGATATCTTCTGTTACTACCTCATCTTTCACAAACTTGAAAATATTGCGGTACACCGCATGATGATATTTCCAGTACAAGGCGTCGAAGGCGCTTACTTCGTGGTTTTTTAATCGCGCTACCAATTCAGCATCTAGTATATTCATATTTCTTCTTTTATATAAATCATACCGTGGAATACAATTTATATGGCTAGAAAAAAGCCAGGTTTCCCAAAGGCAATGGCCATAAATTCTGCTGCATAAATTAGTAACAAATATTATTATTTAATAAATAAATTCGTATTAACTATAATTATAAATCATTATATACATATATAGAGCAATCAACGTCATTATATGTTGCTTTAACAAGGATGTTGACTACCTCATCCGCCAGGTACTGTGTGCCGGTTTTGTGTTGCCACTTCAACAAAAGAAAGGGGTTGCATCATGTATGATACAACCCCTTCTTCTCATTTTTAAACCGCAAATGCTAACTAATAAACATCATATGGCGCCTTCAGCGTATAATACCAGTTTAACTGGGCCAGATCGCCTTTGGTGAAAATATAGAACGGATTCGTGCCTGCATCAAAATCAGCAGGCGCACCGTCGTATCCTGTTAAGGAATATTCAGCGTTGTAGCTAGACATTAATGCCAGCAAAGGGTCCTGTGCAGTATTGTGTTTATTGGGGATTGGCATTTCCGATATATTGGTATCGTAGTCGCCGCCAGATACTGCACCAGTATGCGCATAACCCAGAATGTGCAGGAATTCATGAACCAGTAACCGGGTATAATACACATGAGCCCATTTCAAACTGGTTTGATTTAAGTCAAGGTTGAAAGACATTAAATCTCCCACGTTGCCGGTACCATCTGGAATATGTGACCATGCAGGCGCGCTGTTAACACCGCTGTTATCTGCCCTGATCACCACAGAATAAGAGGTACCCGGCGCCGGCGTAACATCTCCCCAGGTAATGCTGACAATATTGATATTGGAAGATATGGAGCTGAGATATTTTTGAGCGATTGGAAGTGCATCCTTAAAGGCTTTACCAACAACATTTCCGTCAGCACCGGAAAGCCTGTTGTCAACAAATACCGTGATGTTTTTGCTTTTGGCAAAATCTATTTTTTTATTAAACCATACATTATCCGATGGCTTAATAGTAGGGAGGTTGTTCTCGTAAGACAGCTCGGCTTGTTGAGGTGCTTTAGAGCAGCTGGTACAAATTGCCAACGCCGCTGCAATAATATATTTAGGTTGCATAAAAACGTGTTCCAGGTGAAGAGATAGTTTAAGGTCTGTCGCGTACAAAAGTGAGGTTATCAAAGAACCATACTTTGCATCCCTGCCATCCGCCTGTAAAAGTACCATCGTACATCAGGTAGTATACTTTTACATTCCGGGTAGCCGGGTCCCATTGAGAAGCAGCAGCTTCATTGGCAGCAGGACTTATTTTTGCATAACGGCCTCTTACCGGATCTGGTTGCCCGAAGTAATTGGTAACGCGGATAATTTTTCCACTGCCATTTGGATCAAAATGTAATACCGGGCAGAAATATCCATACCAGGTCCAGCTATTGTTGGCCGCATTCCAGAATAACTTTGCATTTAATGGATTGCCATATGGATCAGTGTTACCATTGGCATATGCGTAGGCATCTCTCATAATACAGGTAGAGTCATCTATGGTTACCAGGTCTACAGTCGTGTTGCTGAT
Source organism: Chitinophaga sp. 05T412 (assembly GCF_056396465.1). Taxonomy (NCBI): domain Bacteria; kingdom Pseudomonadati; phylum Bacteroidota; class Chitinophagia; order Chitinophagales; family Chitinophagaceae; genus Chitinophaga; species Chitinophaga sp. 05T412. Next base: position 248,430 of record NZ_JBFTLN010000001.1, on the reverse strand, counting down.
GGCAACATTCGTTGATACCTGATAGTCTGTCATACCACCCGGCCGATAGTTGTAAAAACCATCGTATTTGTTTCTAACCACCAGTTTGTAATACACATAAAAGCGGTCAGCACTGATTGATAAAGGCTTGGGTACTTCCGAAATGTTGTAAGCTACCATGAACTTATCGTCCGATTTTACACGGGAGGTATTCACCAGCAAATTAAAGTAACCAACATTTTTACCGGCAGGTATCGTCACTTTTAAATTTTCATTCACGATAGTACTGTCGGGAAAGAAAGCCCACCTGGTGCCTTTTGCCAGGTTATATTTGGTAATGGCAGCAGTATCCCGTGCAAGCGTTACCGTTATATCCTTGTTAGATACGCCAGTGGTACTGGCCAGGTAAACGGGAATGGTAATGGTATCTACTGCTTTTAAGGTAGATGGCAACCGGTTAATTGTTTTTATGCGGCTATCCAGCGACGTGGTAGCACCATCATCCAATGGCGCCAGTTCTACAATGTTGGTACCCGGAATATCTGCAAGAGATACGCCTACTTTGTCTTTCAGGCAGGACTGTGTAGCCAGTGCCAGCAGACTTATATATATCAGGTTAAAGTGTTTTTTCATCTTTCAATATTTTGTAAATACGATTGGAATTATCTACCCCAGAATATTTTTTTAGTGAGAACATCTTCTCCCTGTGCTTTTACGTTATCCGGATTGGTGGCATATTCTATGCTTGGATAGAATACTCTTTTCGGTAAAGCTGGTGCGCCGGGATATTTAGAACCATAGATGTAAGTAGGCCATCCGGTACGACGGAAATCTGCATAAGGTTCAAAAGGATTCACACCATTCATGGCAATCCACTTTTGCGATAAAATCGTTTGTAGCGGATCGGTAGTCAGGTCTATATTGAAGTTGTTCACTTTACCGGTTGTTTGCGTCATATAACCATCCGCATCTGCAATAGCATCAGTAGGCTGGTAGAACTGACCACCAGATGGATCAGGCAACGAGCCTTTGTACAGGTACGTGAAGTTAGCACGTACCGCCGTTTTGTACAGCGCTTTATAATCTCCCGGAATAATATTTCTATAAGCTGCTTCGGCTTGCAGGAAGTAGCTTTCAAAAGTGGTAATCATAGGTATAGGCTGATTAACATTCTTGATAATACCAAAACCATTGGCACCAGAGAAGCTGCCATTTACTTTATCTCCCCAGGAAAAACCGGATAAGGTATCATTATTAGCAGTAGGTACGCCAAAATAACCGCCTTTAAAATGGTTAGGATCGTTGTCGTAAGGAGCATACATCCGGTACAGGCGCCAGTCGCCATAACCATTGAAGCCATCCCAATAGAAATTAACAGCTGCTGCATTGGCGCGGAAACCATTGTAATTGGATGTCTGCTGATTTTGACTGATGTTCCAGAATCTTTCTACAAAAGGATTGCCTTTTCCGCTTTGATTAAAGAATCCCGGATTTACATTGCCTTCGTTTTGTACACCTGAAATGTAGCCATCTGTCGCTGCACTGGTCAGCAAATTCTGTAAGGCAGTAGCATAGTAAGGCGGTTTGGTACCTAACTGGCTCACGCGCAGGATCAACCTTAACTGCAGGGTATTAATAAATCTGATCCAGTTAGCTTTGTTACCATTATACATAATATCCCCTTTAGGAAGGTTACCAGTCCAGTTTTTAATCAGGTCCCTGGCATTATCCAGCTGTTGGTATAAGTCGTTGTAAACAGTAGCTGCATCATCATATACCGGCGTAGGGTATTTATCTATCTGTAATGCCTGGGTATACGGAATATTTCCAAACAGATCAATCAGGTTGTGATAACAAATTACATTCATGGTTTTCACAATGCCTCTGTAAAAGTTATTACCATTGGCATGTTGATCTATATATTGCAAATTCCCAAGATAGCCATAGTAGCCGGTCCACATCCCCTGAAACCATTTGTTGTCAAAGGTGTAGTTGAACACATACGAGTTCACAAAGGCGCCACCACCAATGGTCCAGTAACCCATCCAGTACGACATATCATTTGATCCCATGTGCTGGAGGTAGGCAATGTTATTCAATTGCGGCGACAGCACCAGGTCAACGTCTACGTTGTTGGGATTATTGGGATTATTGTCATTGATATCAAAGTATGATTTTGAGCAAGCCGACATTCCTGCTGTAAACGCCAGAGCGAGCAAATATTTAGTGAGTACTTTCATTTTGTAAAAGTTTCCGGTTGAAAAAATTAAAACCTAACGTTGAGGCTACCACCTATAAATCTGGTAGGCGGCGTTTGACCTGTGTTATTGGTACCATCTGCGTTGTAACCACCACCAATATTGAATTCAGGATCGGTCCAGATATTTTCTTTCGGTGTCCACATAAACAGATTTCTGCCGGTAACCGATACGCTGGCGCCTTTGATAGTTTTAAATCCATTGAAGAGAGACGCTGGCAACGTATAAGACAATACCACTTCTCTGAGCTTCCAGAAAGCATTGCTGGTTACATAAGGTGTTCCCATAGAACTGTATGCCTGCCAGAACTGATACACATTTGAGATTTGTCTGGATTTGTTATCCACATAATGCCCGCTTCCATCGTCATAAACAGAATTCGGGAACACAAAACGCTGACGGTCGCCATAGGTAGAGTGTGCAGAAGAACCTGTCCAGTCTAATGTTTGTCCAATCTGATTAAACAGTACACCACCGCCTCTGTAATCGGCCACAATGGTGAGTCCAAAATTTTTGTAAGCAAGGGAGGTAGTCAGGCCTAAACGATAGGGCTGGAAGATAGCCCCCATAAATTTATAAGCTGCTGCACGGGTAGGATAACCGTTCCCGTCAACAATTACTTTTCCGGTAGCAGGATCTCTGTTGAAATCAGTCACTTTTAATGCAGGGAACGGATAACCTACTACAGCATACGCATCATTGGTCATCGATAAATCTGCGCCGCCATTAGGCAGGGAAACTACTTTGTTGTTGATATAAGTGAAGTTAGCACCCACATCCCATCTGAATCCGGAAACCTTGTTATCAATGAGTGTTACTTTGAAGTCTGTTTCCACACCAAAGTTGGAAGTTTCACCACCGTTCACTAACATAGCACTATAGCCGGTGGTAGGAGATACCTGGGAAGGAATGGTTTGGTTTTTGGTATGTTGATTGAATACCGTTCCACCAAAACTAATCCGGTTTCTCAGGAAGCTCAATTCAATACCTGCTTCTATTTCAGTGGTACGTTCATCTCTCAGATTAGGGTTGGGAGCCAGCGAATTTCTGCTGTAACCAACGCTGTTGTTATAAGGATAACCAGCGGCTACATTGAATGATGAAGACGTCAGATAAGCGCCATATGTACTACTGCTCAGGTTCACCTGGCCCGTCTGACTGTAAGCGGCTCTTACTTTTGCAAAATTTACGACGTCATTATTGAAGAGTGTAGGGAAGGCATCAGACAGGACAAATGCTGCATCTGCTGATCCATAGGAAAATCTTCTGTTAGATGCTGTTAAAACAGAGGTCCAGTCAAAACGATAACTGCCATGTACAAACAGGTATTTATTGAACCCAAAGGATACGTCAGCAAATGCTGCCTGTTGGTTTCTCTCCGCCTTGCCTTCGTTGGCGGTCTGTTGTCCAATATAACTGGATACATTATAAAAATCATTAAACGCGAGTGTGTTGGCGTTATAGTTTTCATAATTATATTTATCCTGTACAATAGAGTGGCCTAATAAGAGTTTGGAACTGATTTTTTGGGACAACTGTTTTTTATAGGATAATAACAGATCCCCGGTTATATGTGATTCAAAAGTAGATCCGCCGCCGGCAGTTGGTAATAATACCTTTCTGTTAGACGCCTGGGTCCCCCCCGGAATATTATAGGGATTAGTTTGCTCATAGTCGGAATATTTCCAGCCATTACCGGTGTTTTTGTAGTTAACAGCGCTGTAAGTATAGCCTATGCGGTAACCAACTTCGAGATCGTCTGTGATAGCAGCTCTGGCGCCCACATTTCCTACAAATTTATTATCCGTGGTTTTGCTTCTGAAGTTGGCGATGTTCCACCAGGGATTATCATTCCAGGCATTGAAGTAATTATCCGGAGAAGAGAAGAAGCCACTTTTAAACCAGTTTAAGTCAACGTGCGCTGGTGAGTTGAGGATTTGATTGTATACACTGCTCCTGTTCCATACCTCGTCTTTATTGGTATTGGTATAACCCAGGGCATAATCTACCGTTATTATGTTGTATTTGGTATTTCCATTCAGTTTAAAGAAGTTCTTCGCGAGTTTATTGCCCGGCATAATATCTGAACGATCTGTACGCTGGTAGGCTACATAAGTAGAAGAATTCTGTGAAGAAGTACCAATAGATAAATCATACTGTTTGGTAACGCCTGTCTGGAAAAAGTCGGTACGGGCGCCTTTTTTAGGAGAGTAGGTCGTTTTGATGACAGTATCTTTATAGCTACCATCGGGATATGATATCCGTTTAGGCGTACCTACTTCTACCATGCTGCCATCGTATTTAGGACCGAACTGCTGATTTTCATAAGGCACATTCACGGTTTGGCCAGTTACAGGGTCCACATAGGTGAACTCTCCGCCCCAGCCACCATACGTATATTGCAGGTCTGGCAGCTTGGAAATACTTTCCCACTGCACACTGGTTTTGAAGTTGACTTCTGTTTTACCCGCAGGCGTTTTTTTAGTGGTAATCACCAACGCACCGTTGCTGCCACTGGCGCCATACAGAGAGGCTGCTGCGCTACCTTTCAACACGTTCACGCTTTCAATGTCGTTCGGGTTGATGTTATTCAGAATGTACGGTGGTACAATAGCTCCGTCCAGTACAATAATAGCGGAGTTGTTTCCGGTAATAGACCGGTTACCACGTAAGTTGATTTTATAAGATGGATCGAGGTTGTTGTCCTGTGTTTGAATAGACAAACCAGATACTTTACCAATCAATCCGGAGGTGGCATTGATGTTTTCTGCCTGATTTAATTCTTTACCACTGATGGTAGTAGCAGCATAGCCCAGTTCTTTCGGCTGACGCTTGATACCATACGCAGTAACAATAATTTCCTGAATGGCGGCCTTTGATTTTAAGTGCACCACCACAGGTTCTTCTTTCGTGACAGACAATTCCACCGTTTCCATTCCAATATAGCTGAACACCAGAATTTTGGAACTATTGGCAGGAACAGATAATTGAAAGCGGCCATTGGCATCTGTGCTGGCGCCAAGTGGTGTGCCTTTGATCCGGATGGTTACTCCGGTTAAAGGAGTGCCTTTTTCATCTGTTACCAGTCCTTTTATCAACAGCGGCGACTGTTGAGTAACAGCAGCAGGAGCATCTGACTTTAATACAATGATGTTGTGTCCTACAATAGAGTAGGTGAGTGGTTGCCCTTTCAGGCAGGTAGCCAGCGCATCGGCTACAGAAACATTGTTCAGGCTTACGGTAACAGGAGTCGTGGATTTCAGTACGTCATCTTTATAAAAGAAAACGTATTCAGTCTGGCGTTCTATAGCCGCAAAAATTTGTGGAATGTTCAGTTTCTCTCCTTTCAACGTAACGTTCTGTGAGTAGGCTTTGGCACTCAGCTGCAAACTGACAGCCAACAGAAAAACAAAGACTGTTTTCATCTTGCGTAGCGTTAGGTTAGGGCGTGCAAATAACTGTATTCTCTCAAATACATAGTTTAAGAAAATCATACTTTTTTCGGTTGAGTAATGAGCAATAGACTTTGGTCTCTCTTAATTCAAAAGCGCTTTTGGTATTTCAGTGATCCCTTTTCAATTGATCCCGCAAGGGGGAGTATTTTTATTTTTTAATCGTAATGGTGGAATTATTTATTTCATATTTGATATTATTCAGGTCGAGTATTTTTAAGAATTCAGATAAATTTTCATTGCGTTTTAACTTACCGGTGAATCGGATGTCTGGTACCTGGTCTTCAAATTGAACATGTACATCATACCATCTTTCTATTTGTCGCATTACGGCCGATAATGGCACTGCGGAGAACTGTGAATACCCGTTCTTCCAGGCAATGACAGCATTCACATCTGCTGGTTGGCTAAGCGTCATTTCGCCTTTGCGCGTAATATTTACCTGCTGGTTAGGTAGCAGGATCTTCGACTGTGGCGTGTTATAAGTATGTACTCTTACTTTTCCTTCGAATAGCGTGGTGCTTACAGTTGGTTCGTTAGCGTAGGAATTAATATTGAAATTGGTGCCCAATACTTCCACTTTACAGCCACCATTGGCTGCTGATGGATCAGCTGCTTCTACAATAAAAGGGACGGGCTGATGATGGGCCACTTCAAAATAGGCCTCTCCGGTAACGTATACCCGGCGTTCTCCGGCAGGAAACGTTACGGGGAAGCGGATAGAGGAGGCCGCATTTAACCATACTTTACTGCCATCTGATAGTTGCAGAAAATATTGACCGCCACGGGGTGTGGCGATGCTGTTATACAGTATTTTTTCGTTTTGCTTTTCATCGCCACTGTAGATAACTCCCCCGGATTGGGTTTTTACTACACGTCCTGCTCCCTGCGTAGCCAGCAAACCGTTTTGCGCACTATCTAATGCAATGGTTTGCCCGTTGCTGAGCGTTAGGGTAGCTTTGTTGCCGCCGCTTCGGCTATGCAGCTCAGATGGTGTTCCCTGGGCTAGTTTAGGCGCAGGTGGATGTATAGAACGTTGTGCGTAGTAGTATCCTGATGCGCCAACAAGTGCCGCCACAGCGGCTGCTGCTGCCCAGCGCCGCCATCCCGAAAATAAAGTCGGGGTCTGGGTGGTGGCTATTTCAGGGGTATTGGGAAGAATATCACGTAATATCTTTTCCGCGTCAGCAGCACTCAGGAAGGTGTTTATTTGTGCAGGATCTTGATAAACGTCGGCAATAGTTTGTGCAATCAGCTCCTTTACGGCAGTTTCATTGCCGGTAAGGGAAAATAATTCAAATAGCTCTGCCAGCTCTTCTGCTGTACAGCTATCATTTACATACTTGTGGAATAGTGTTAATAATCGATCCTGCATAAACGCTGATATAAGGTGCCACTAACTATAATAGACGCACGGCATTTATGCAAAGGGGTAGATGAATAAAAATATTTTTTTCAGAAAACGATGTTGTCGTCTAACGTATTTGAAACCAATATATTAACATCACTTGAAAGAGAGGGGGTATCCGACGGTGGCATGTGCAATTCGCCAAAATTGTTGGTATAGTCGCAAACGCACAGGAAAATAACGAGTAGAAAACTCTGGTCACGCAAAAAGGTTTGCACTATTTTGTTGGCGGCCATGATATGTTTCTTGACGGTTTCTTTGGAGATCTTTAGTTGCGCGGCAATTTCATCATGACTAAATCCTGCTGTTCTGCTTAAATGGTATACATGTTTTTGTTGAGGGGTGAGTAGTCTGGCGGCCATGGATAAACTGGCCTGCAGGTCGCGCAACTTAATAGATTCTTCCGTACCACTATCGGTATCGACGCTATTTTCATGAATAGCCCGGATAACTTTTCCTTCTGCTTTCTTTCTTCTTAACTTGCTATAAATATTATTCCGCACCATGGTATGCAGGTAGGCGCTGAAGTTTTCTACTTCATGAAGCGATTCGCGGTTGAGCCAAATGCCTGTAAACACTTCCTGCAATACATCTTTACTGTTAATGTCTGATTTCAATAATTTTTGAGCGACGAAATATACTTTCGCGCGATGTTTTTCAAATAGCCTGACAAATGCAGTTTCGTCACCCTCAGCTATTGCGAGCAAAAGCATTTTATCCTCCATTGTTAGCCAATTACTTCGTCCTAAAATAGTGAAAATATAATTATAAGCGTTAAAAGGACCTTTTTAGCAAAAGTGCCGTTCCATTGGAATACCGGCCCAAAAGTTTCTTGCAGTGGATAATGATGGATAACCGTGGATAAAGATGTTAGCCTGACTTAAAAGAAAAAACCCGCTCATTGAGCGGGCTTATTCTCGAATTTTTGCGGACCGGACGGGACTCGAACCCGCGACCTCCGCCGTGACAGGGCGGCATTCTAACCAACTGAACTACCGATCCATTCCTGACATATTAATAAGAATCTCTTATCTTTCTGTCTCCCAATTCGTTGTGTTCCTCCGTTTTGGGATTGCAAAGATAGCAACAAAGTTCCCAATTAAGCAAATCTTTTTTAAAAAATATTTTCAGCCTTATCTTTACAGCCGATCTTTAACCAATTTAATCAAATTATGCAATTCCTGGATTTCGAGAAACCTATCGCTGACTTATATGAGCAGCTGGAGAAGCTGAAGGAAAATGGTGAAAAATCTGGCGTAGACGTATCTGCTACCGTGAGCGAGTATGAACAAAAAATTGCGGATACCCGCCAGCAGATCTACGATCACCTCACTGCCTTCCAGCGCGTACAGCTGAGCCGTCATCCGGATAGGCCCTATACGCTGGCATACATCGAAAAGATGTCTACCAACTTTACGGAACTGCATGGCGACCGGAATGTAAAAGACGATAAAGCCATGGTAGGCGGTTTCGCCGATCTCGATGGTGAAACAGTCATGTTTATTGGCCAGCAGAAAGGTGTAAATACCAAAATGCGTCAGCTGAGAAACTTCGGTATGGCTAATCCGGAAGGTTACCGCAAAGCCCTCCGACTCATGAAACTGGCAGAAAGATTTAATAAGCCTATCGTTACTTTGATTGATACGCCCGGCGCTTATCCCGGACTGGAAGCAGAAGAAAGAGGTCAGGCAGAAGCCATTGCCCGTAATCTTTTTGAGATGGTAAAACTCAGAGTACCTGTTATCTGCATCATTATTGGCGAAGGTGCCTCAGGTGGCGCATTAGGCATTGGTATTGGCGACCGCGTATTTATGCTGGAAAATAGCTGGTATACCGTTATCTCTCCTGAAAACTGCTCCACTATCCTGTGGCGTAGCTGGAATTTCAAGGAAAAAGCAGCAGAAGAACTGAAACTCACTTCCGATTATATGAGCCAGTTTGGCCTGGTAGATGGCATCGTACGTGAACCACTCGGCGGTGCCCACGTAAACCCTGATGAAATGGCACATTTATTAAAAGTGCGCATTAAGGAAACACTGGCTGAATTAAAGAAAATAGATCCCGATACCCGTATCGAACAACGTATTGATAAGTTCTCCCGTATGGGTTTTTACGAAGAAAAATAAAAAATATTTAGAGATCACAATAAAAATTTCGAATTTCGGCCTCTGAAGTTCGAAATTTTTATTTTCCCGTAAACACAGTCATGGAACAACTAAAAGGCACCGGGGTGGCATTGGTAACACCCTTTAAAGCAGATGAAAGCATAGATTGGAATGCTTTGGAAAAGTTGATCAACTACGTGATCGATGGCGGCGTTAACTACGTTGTGTCATTAGGCACTACTGGTGAAACACCTACTCTTTCTGCAGATGAAAAGCTGGATTTGATAAAATTCACTTTCGAAAAGGTGTCGAAGCGGGTGCCCGTTGTGATTGGTATCGGTGGTTACGATACACGGGAAGTAGTGAAAAAACTGGAAACAACTCCTATTGACCAGGCTGCCGCTATACTCAGTGTAGCGCCGTATTACAGCAAGCCTACCCAGGAAGGAATTTTCCAACATTATAAAGCTATTGCGGCCGCATCTTCCAAACCCATTATTCTGTATAATGTACCCGGACGTTCCGGTCGTAATATGACCGCAGAAACTACCCTGCGCCTGGCGCATGAGGTGGAAAATATCGTGGCCATGAAAGAAGCTTCCGGTGATATGATGCAGTGCATGCAGATTATCCGCGACAAGCCGAAAGATTTTCTCGTGATCAGCGGCGATGATGCCCTGGCACTCGGCCAACTGGCCTGTGGTATGGATGGTGTTATTTCCGTAGCAGCCAACTACTTCGCCACAGATTTCTCCAGCATGGTACATGCCGCGCTGGTAAACGATTATCCGTCTGCCCGAACGCTGAATAATAAAATGTTAGAAGCATTTGATATGATGTTCGTAGAAAATAATCCGGCTGGTATCAAAGCATTCCTGCACCACGCTGGCCTCTGCGAAAATTATTTCCGCCTCCCTGTAATGCCGGTGACTGATCAGCTTTACAGCAGAATAGGCGCATATCTGAAACAATACTAGCTAAAAGCTAAAAGCACAAAGCATAAAGCTATTATAGCGAATGATTAAAGCGGATACTCGCTCTGATCATTCGCTATAATAGCTTTATGCTTTTAGCTTTTAGCTTTATGCTTTGTGCTTTTAGCTTTATGCTAAATAATATATGTCACCCCTTCTTCCGCAATCGCGGTATGCTCAAACACTGGTTTGGCTTCGTCCAGGAAGGGTTGTAATTCTGTGTATTTGGAAGAAAAATGCCCGATCAGCAGTTGCCTTACTTCGGCTGATGCCGCCAGGGATGCTGCCTGCACGGAGGTGCTATGGTAACGTTCGGCTGCCCGTTCCTGTAAATCGTGCAGATACGTGGTTTCGTGATACATCACGTCTGCGTCTTTCAGCCATGGCAGCAGGTTTTCATCATAGAGGGTATCCGCACAATATACATATCGTTTACCCGGAGCAGGGGGGAGGGTCACCCAATCGTTTTTAATAAGTGTACCATCTTTCCGCTGATAATCAGCGCCATCCTGCAATTTACCGAAGTAAGCCGCAGGTATTTCATAGGCCCTCGCCTGATCAGGAATCAGTTTCCGCTTTCTTTTTTGCAGTTCAAAGGAAAATCCGAAGCAGGAAATCCGGTGCTGGGTGGGAAAGCAAGACACCCGTAAATCTTTATCCTCCAGAATCAGCCCGCTATAACCAGGCTGCAGCGGAACAAAAGACAATTCAAATTTCAATACGGTACCGGAGCAATCCAGCTGTAATTGGATAATCTGCTCCAGTTCCGGTGGCGCATATACGCTGAGAGGATCTGTACGCCCCATCAAACTGAGCGTATTCAACAGGCCTATCAGCCCGAAATAATGATCCCCATGAAGATGACTGATGAAGATATATCTCAGCTTGCTGCGTTTAATCCTGTATTTGGCAATCTGTATCTGGGTGCCTTCCCCGCAATCTACCAGCAGCAACTGCTCGTTGCAGGTAACTACCTGGGCGGTGGGATGCCTGTCCAGGGTGGGAATAGCGGAGTTGTTGCCTAAAATCGTTACTGCAAACATTTCTTTATCGTTTAGCCGTTAGCTGTTAATTTTTATCCGCTGCACTACGCCCACAGGCGTACGCATGCGGTAAAAATCGGTTATCTATTCCATTCCATCCAGTAATTCTCTTTCCAGTTCTTCCATCATCACCAGGTCTATTGCCTCTGCCATAGTAGGGGCAATATTCAGCATGTCGTCACCCGCTGTTTTCAGCGCAGCTGTTAAGGTGTTGTTAAGGCCGGTAATAGCACAGGAAAGCTGATTGTCATACAGGTGCCCGTATACTGTTAAAATGGCTTCCACGCCGCTGGTATCAAATTTTTCTACCAATGTCAGGTCTAGTATGAGATTCCGCCCTTTTAGTTCTGGTAAAGAGGTGATTGTAGCGAGGAAGTCGGCTGACAAATTAGCATCCAGATCGGTAACTTCAGGACAAAAAACGACTATTTTTTCTTTGGTATCAATTTTGAATTTCATGCGTTGGACGTTGTTTTATACTTTAATAAAATAAATTTTGAACAGAGGGAACCCGCCTATAAAATATAACCGTAAGAGATCGAAACAAAAATGGCCTTTTCTTCGTAGATATTTTTAAACGAACGTACCCGCATCACCGCAAAAATAATTCTTATACTATTAAAGTGTAAGTTGTTTAAATCTAAAAAAGGAATAACTTCATTCCGACACATAACGCGGTAATCTTAAGTCAGAATTATTCGTTATTATTGTATTAAGCAAGCCCCCGTAAGGGTTTTTGATAATTTAATAATCTCACAATGGACCAGAATTTTTCACCGCAAGTTAAGGAGATCATTTCGTTCAGCAGAGAGGAAGCTTTACGTCTGGGAAATGACTTCATAGGTACTGAACACCTGCTGTTAGGTATTATTCGGGAAGGCGAAGGCACGGCCGTAAAGATTCTGCAGGCTTTGAACGTAGATCTGTATGAGTTACGCAAGGAAGTAGAACTGGCTGTAAAAGATAAGACCGGAAAGAATATTGCTAACATTAATAGCCTCCCGCTTACCAGACAGGCAGAAAAAGTGATACGTGTTACCGTATTAGAAGCTAAAGCATTGAAAAGTGCAACAGTGGAAACGGAACATCTCATGCTTTCTATACTTAAGAATAAGGAAAACGTTTGTACACAAATCTTACAACAATTTGACGTGGACTACGATACTTTTAAAAACGAACTGGGCTTTGTAAAATCAGCGGACCCTAAATCAGAATTTGATGATCCGGGCGAAGAAGAGTTTGAGGACGAAAGAAAGAGTTACGCATCCAAAGCCAAACAGACAAATACCAAATCCAAGACGCCCGTACTGGATAATTTTGGTAGAGATATTACCAAGCTGGCCGAGAGCGGCAGCTTAGACCCGATTGTTGGCCGCGAGCAGGAAATTGAAAGGGTATCCCAGATACTTTCCCGCCGTAAAAAGAACAATCCGATTCTTATTGGTGAACCCGGTGTGGGTAAAACCGCCATCGTGGAAGGTTTGGCGCTGCGCATTGTGCAGCGTAAAGTTTCCCGCGTGCTGTTCGATAAGCGCGTGGTAAGCCTCGACCTTGCCGCCCTGGTGGCCGGTACCAAATACCGTGGCCAGTTTGAAGAAAGAATGAAGGCCATCATGAATGAACTCGAGAAAAACAGAGATGTAATCCTGTTTATCGATGAAATTCATACCATCGTGGGCGCCGGCGGCGCTTCAGGTTCCCTGGACGCTTCCAACATCTTTAAACCTGCACTCGCCAGGGGAGAACTCCAATGCATCGGAGCCTCTACCCTCGATGAGTACCGCATGTACATCGAAAAAGATGGCGCACTCGACCGCCGCTTCCAGAAAGTAATGGTGGAACCACCTACCGTGGATGAAACCATTCAGATCCTCAACAACATCAAGCCTCGTTATGAAGAATACCATAACGTTAGCTATACTGACGCTGCTATTGATGCCTGCGTGAAACTGAGCGACCGCTACATGACCGACCGTCTCCTGCCAGACAAGGCTATTGACGTACTCGACGAAGTAGGCGCACGCGTTCACCTGAAAAACATCAATGTTCCTCAAAATATCCTCGATCTCGAAAAACAGATTGAAGACATCAAACAGGAAAAAAATAAAGTAGTGAAAAGCCAACGCTTCGAAGAAGCCGCTGCACTGCGCGATACTGAAAAGAAACTGGGTGAAGACCTGGAACGCGCTAAAGCAATGTGGGAAGAAGAAGTAAAGCACAAACGCTACCCAATTGATGAAGAAGCCATCGCGGAAGTTGTTAGCATGATGACCGGTATCCCCGTTAAACGGATGGTACAGGCAGAAACAGAGAAGTTACGTCGCATGGGCGAAGATCTCAAGGGCGCCGTGGTTGGACAGGACGATGCTATCAGCAAAGTCACCAAAGCTATCCAGCGTAACCGCGTAGGTCTGAAAGATCCTAAAAAGCCAATCGGTTCCTTTATATTCCTCGGCCCTACCGGGGTAGGTAAAACAGAGCTGGCCAAATCACTGGCCCGCTACATGTTCGACTCAGACGAAGCGCTCATCCGCATCGATATGAGTGAATACATGGAGAAATTCTCTGTAAGCCGCCTCATTGGTGCTCCTCCGGGATATGTTGGCTACGAAGAAGGTGGACAGCTCACCGAAAAAGTGCGCCGCAAACCGTACTCCGTAATCCTCCTGGATGAAATTGAAAAAGCACATCCGGATATTTATAACCTCCTGTTGCAGGTACTGGATGATGGTATCCTCACTGATGGCCTCGGTCGTAAAGTGGACTTCAAAAATACCCTCATCATCATGACCTCCAATATCGGAGCCCGTCAGCTGAAGGATTTCGGCGCAGGTGTTGGTTTCACCACCAGTGCAAGAACCGTAAACGAAGAAGAGAATACCAAATCAGTCATCGAAAAAGCACTGAAACGTACCTTCTCTCCTGAGTTCCTTAACAGAATCGACGATGTGATCATCTTCAACTCATTGGCGAAAGAACACATCTACACGATCATTGACATCACCATGAAGAGCGTGCTGAAACGCCTGAATAACCTCGGATTTAGCCTCGAACTCACCGATGAAGCCAAAGGCTTCCTCGCAGATAAAGGCTACGACCAGCAATTTGGCGCCAGACCACTGCACAGAGCCATCCAGAAATACCTGGAAGACCCATTAGCAGAGGAAATACTCAACATGAACATTCATGATGGCGATATACTCGTGGCTGACCTGGACAAGGAAAATCAAAAACTGATCTTTACCTTGAAAAACAACTCTTCCAAGAGTAAATCCGAAAAATCAGAAGCGTAACCTGATACGCTGATCATAAAAGCATAGCCCGTCAATGGTAAATTACCTTGACGGGCTTTTTATTTATAACATGAACATGTTAATTCCTGGGCTAATACATAACAGTTTGCAGCAGAATTAATCTAATCTTGTGCCTTCACCCACTTGCATGGCCCCACTGCAATTGGTATTCCTCCTTTAGGTTCCCATTTTTCCACCCCACCTCACAGACTTATTCATACTAAAAATGGTATGATCATGTCATTTTTTAAAAACATTTAATATATCACATTTGCAGTATGTATTTTATATGACCTGTATAAATAATTATTTATTAGGTTTGAATAATTTATGTTTTTTGATATTATTTCGAACAGACTTGTGCTAGCTTAGACAAACGCCACTATACCTCGATTTTTTTCATTTATCCTTATATCCTCACACCGGCAATGACGTGTCGGAGGTGTACTTGACTTAACTATTTATCCTTATATCTATGAGAAGATCTCTACGTAATGTAGCTCGTGTTATGCTAATAGGTGGTGTAAGCATCGTTGCTACAAAGGCACACGCCCAGCTGAAAGTAGGTAAGAATCCTACCTCTATCCAAAAATCAGCTATCCTGGAGCTGGAATCCGATAAACAAGGTTTACTGCTGACCCGCATCGCAGATACTTCTGTAATGACGTCTCTCGCTCCTCCGGATGGGATGATCATCTACCTGACAAAAACCGGCGAGGAAGGATTTTATGTAAGACATAGCAATACGTGGGAAAGAATGGCTACCAAAGCCTCTTCCTGGGACCTGTTAGGTAACGCACTGACCAGTGCTGCTACACAATTCATTGGAAGTACTAACAATATTCCTTTCGTGATGAAAGCGAATAACGTAGAAGGAATACGTATTGATAACGGTGATGTGACCGTGAAAAACAAACTGACTTTGAGTGGCATCGCCACCGACGCTACTGCATCTTTATTGGAAGCAGTAATTGTAGATGGAACCGGTAAAGTATACAAACGTCAATTGACCAAAGCGGCTTTTGCTGATTTAACCATCAATGGTAAAACTGAATTAACTCAGCTGATCAAAACAGACAATGAAGTAGATTATAAATTTACTACAACCAATAACCCTGGAGTAGACGCTACTCACAAACTGAGCATCGCTACACAAACCGGTGCAACAGGTGGGCCGGCAGTCGGTTTGCTTACCAACGCGGATTGGAATACTTTTAGTAAAGCTGCTGCCAAAGCATTACAAATTGCTGCTTTCAGCACAACCGGAGACGCTAAAGGTCTGACCCTCGGAACTGACGCATCCAATAATCCTACCATCGCTTTAAATGCAGCTACACTCACAACACCTGGTGGCGTTTCTACTGGTACACAAACTTTCGGTGGAGATAAAACATTTAATGGCAAAATTACCGGTGAAAATGGCCTGTTAATTACCACAGGTGGTGCAGATGTAACCGGCAATTCCAAAGTAACTGGTACTTTCGAAGTAACCAAAACTACTAAACTGGGCGACATGTTAACCGTTGCCTCAGGTGGTGCAAATATCACCGGTGCTGTGGAAATAAATGGTACATCTAAGCTCGATAATACTGTAACACTGGGTAGCGTAGCTACAGGTACCAATGAGGTGTCTGTGTTGATGCTCAACAGTGCTAAAGAAATCATCACCAGAGATCTTCCCTTAACTGCATTTAAAGACATCACTTTCAGTTCAGATCATGCCGGTACAGATTTGAAAGTGGTAAAAGACGCTACCAATAATGTAAACGTAAGCATTCCAATGGCAGATCCTTCTGTTGCAGGTGGTCTGGTAAGCAATCTTTCCCAATCTTTCGCAGGTAACAAAAGATTTGGAAATGACGTAGCGATTAAATCTACCCTGAATCTGGGAGACACCAGTGCCATTGCTAACTCTACTTTACAGGTACAAGGTTCCGTATCCATGGCTATCACTGAGGTGACCAGCAGCACCAGCTATAGCGTTACTTCTAATGATTATACCATAGTGGTAAAAAATACTTCTCCTGTAACAGTGAAGTTGCCTTCCATTGCAGGTACAAAAGGTCGTATCTACACTATCAAAAAAGCAGCATCAGACGCTACCAACAGACTTGATAATCCTGTTACCATACAGGCACAGGCAGGTCAGAACATTGAAGATGGAAACTCTATCAACATCTACAATGACTGGACTTACATCACTGTACAATCAAACGGTACAGATACCTGGTATATTATTAAGAAATAAGGTTGAACGGTATTGGAAACGGCTACGTATAACCGTAGCCGTTTCATCTCTTTTGTGCTACTTAAATGATGATGTATGAAGCTGCAAGGGCTTGCAAAAGTATGTGCCATTATATTATGCTGCTTAGGCAGTAACCAATTACTGGCACAGCAATTAAAGCTGGGAACTAATCCGTCCACGCTGAAACAATCTGCTTTACTTGAACTGGAAAGTACCAAGCAGGCTTTGTTAATTACCCGCATCGCAGATACTACCCAGATCGTTACCCCGGTTAACGGGATGATCATATACCTGACCACAGATAACTCTTTCCGCGTCAGAGCAAATAACTATTGGAATAAACTGATTCCTGCAGGTAGCGCTATCCAATCTATCAACAGTGACGCCACTCCCGCCCAGAACATAGTTTTCAAGTATACCCCTGCTGGTACATTTGGTCTTGCTACCACAGCAGGAACACATACCCTCACCATTCCTGATGCAAGCTTAACCGCCCCTGGTTTTATGAACATCGGCGCCCAGTCGTTCAAAGGACTGAAGAACTTCACAGATGGCCTGCAAACCGCCAATCTGCGTGTAGTCAATGATTTGAGTACCCCCACAAAAATATTAGGTAAAGATGTGAATGGAGATGTGTCGGCCCTGACGCTCGGCACTACCCTGGATCTTACTACTGGTACCTTGAATGCCAACAACGCTAGCAGGTTATGGAATGCTAATAAAATAGCGGACTACAATGTATCATTCGCTACCGCACCAGCAACAGACCAGGTGCTCACGTATAACGGCACACAATGGATCGCGAAAGCACCCACCACTGGCGGAATATCCTCTATAGGACTTACCTTACCATCTATGTTCACGGTAACAGGCTCGCCACTTACCGCCAATGGTACTATTACCGCAACGCTAGCAACACAAAACGCAAATACCGTTTTCGCTGGTCCCACTACAGGTGTAGCCGCAGCGCCAACTTTTCGCCTCCTTGGAGCAACTGATATCCCCGCGTTGGATGCCAGCAAAATAACCACAGGCGTATTACCACTTACACTTGGAGGTACCGGACTCTCTACCGTTGGAGCTGTTGGTAATCTCATCAGAGTGAAGAACGCTACCACATTGGAATATTTCACACCTTCTTATCTGGATGGTACCAATAAAATTTCCATTATTCCCGGCTCAGGAGTAATGGCACTGGCGCCTTCCAGCACGCAAACACTTTCTACCAATCCCAGCTGGACGATCAGCGTAGATAGTTCTAAAAATATCTGGAATGCCAATAAAATACAAAATAAAGTAGTGTCCACTACGGCTCCCACTGATGGCCAGCTGTTGAAATGGAACAACGCTACTTCAATGTATGTACCTGCTGATGACATTACTGGTGGGGCTTCTTATGGAGATCTTAAAGATGCTTCAGGTAATCCCACCAATGATATTACGTACGCAGATGCGCCCGATCCTAAATACCGGATGAAAATCTGGCAAAGTCCGAATTCGGGCGTTGTTACGAATGGTCCAGGCGGAACGAGTGCCTGGGCATGGAGTGTACTGTCCTTTCAAAATACAGGTTATACAACACAACTATATTTCGATAAGAATACCCTGGCTTTAAGAGAATGGAAGAATAACACTGCAGCGCCACCTCCATTAACTGCTGGTGTTCATCCCTGGTATAAACTGGTGACAACCAATGGCGCTAATAATTTCACAGACGGTGGTGTTATATTCGCGGGCAAAACAAGTGATGCTACCTCCGAAGTGACGCAGGACCCAGGTAATCTATTTTGGGATAATACTGCAAAAGAGTTAGGGATTAAAACGAATAACCCCGCAGCTAGCCTCGATGTAAATGGGACTGTAAAGCTTGGTATAGGCGGAACTGTATTTAATAACCTGATAAGAGATGTGGCTACCTTGCCTCCTAAAAATAATATTACAAAGAGCAGCACTACAACGGTAACATTTAATTATCCTAATGCCGCCGCCGGAGCAATTGTTACCGTGAGCCCCCGGGCTGATCCTGGCCCCAACTTCATTATAGGTGCTGCTTTTGTTAAAACAGCCGGGGTGGTAACTGTTACCATTGCTAATGTAAACTCTACGAATGCTACTTCTAATTTTGCCGGAGTAGTCTGTGATTTTACCATCGTTCAGTAATAATTAATGAAGAAAATTTACCTGAAGATATGGTTACTGTTATTGTTGGCGGAAAGTCTCTCCGCCCAGCAAGGCGTCTACATCCCGTCCGGAGCCACCGTTTGGCTCTCCGGCAATACCAACGTAGGCATCTTTGCTGATATGACAAACAACGGAATCCTCGGTTCAAATCCTAATACCACTTTCTACTTTCTCAGCAAACGATGGACTAACGGAAGCGGCGCTACGCTGCCAGACGAAAGCGCCGACGGCGTTTCCGGCACGGGCGGTACCTTCAATTTTTCCGGCGGTACCAGTGTAGGCCAACAAAAAGTATTCGGCGGTTATAGCTTCATCACCAAAACGGGTACCAGCTTCCCTAACCTGCAACTCAGCAACAGCGCAGGTTTGCTGCTCGATGACCTCAGCGATCTGAAAATCCGCAATGCCCTGCAGTTTACCAACGGCCGCCTGTACCTGAATGGCTGGATACTGCAGATAGGAGATAAAAATCCCGGCACTATCACCGGCTATTCCGACGCCCGCTATGTGGTGACCGGCAAAGGCATCGCCGGAGGCCTGCTATACCGCGCTGGTATCAACAACGCTGCAGGTAAAGTAGTTTTCCCCATAGGTACAGATGATAACAGCTATGCACCCGCTGCCGTGCTGATTACCGGCGCAAAAGATATGATCGGCGCCAGAGTATACGACAGCGTATTCACCGTAGCCGCCGGCGGTACATCTTACCCCGACAGCTTCGTCAATAAAACCTGGAACATCCGCCGCGACGATAACACCGGCGGCGAGGTAGACGTAATTCTGCAACACCTGGATACCGACGAACTACCCGCCTACGCCACCTATCGCGATAGCAGCTTCATTACCCGCTTTGTTACCGGCGTATGGGATAACGTGCCGTTTATTCCTAATAAACCTTTGGCAGGTACGCTTTCTACCGGCTCCATGTCCAGCCCTGCTACCATGCACCTGCGACATTTCATGGAGTTGGGCAGCAGCGAATATTTCGCCAAAACCACCCTCTTCGGTTCCGCTAAACCAGCCATGTTCCTGAGCTTCGAAGCATACCGCATTGCACCGGCCATGGTACAGCTGGACTGGACCACCAGCAAGGAAATATTTAACGCGGTATTTGAAGTGGAACGTCGCTATGAAAGAGACGAAAACTTTACCAAAATTGGAACAGTGCCTACTAAAGCCATCAATGGCAATAGCAGCTCACCACTCAGTTATACCTACCAGGACCCGAATGATTACGACGACTGGACCTACTATCGCATCAAGGCGGTAGGCAAAAATGGCAAAGTCACCTATTCGGAAATCCGGGCAGTACCGCCGTTTGTACAAATCAACGTATTCCCGAACCCGAACAATGGCCGCTTTACGGTGAAAGTACGGGGTATCCGCGGGGATATGCAGATAGAGCTGCATGACGTATGGAGCCAGGTAATGAAGAAATACGATGTGAAAGGTGACAAAGACATCGATATCTCCGGTATGCCTTCCGGCGTTTACTTCCTGGTCATCTATCATAAAGAAACAATGAAAGTGCTCTACACCTGCAAGGTGGTAGTCACCCAATAGCCGTTGGCGTTATGGATTTGTGTGGAGAGGAGAGCAAAACTTGCGCTTGTCATCTCCCCACAAATCCTAATTCCCAATTTCTTTGTTTTTCTCGCTGATTTGGCGCAATTTTGTAGCGTTCTTCCCTATAGACGATTCATTTAAACAGATAGTTTTGAAAAAAATAATCATCACGATAGATGGCTACTCTTCATGTGGCAAAAGCACCCTGGCCAAGCAATTGGCTAAAAAGCTGGACTATACCTATATAGACAGCGGTGCCATGTATCGTGCAGTGACCCTGTATTTTATTCAAAACCGTATCGACTGGATCTCACATGAAGCAGTAGCCACTGCCCTGAAGGATGTACACCTGGATTTTGTGCCCAATTCTCTCACAGGTTTATGCGAAATGTACCTGAACAATGAGAATGTGGAACACCTGATCCGGGAAATGATTGTGGCAGAGAAAGTGAGCGAAGTGGCCGCTGTAAAGGAAGTCCGCGACTTTGCCGTGGCACAGCAAAAGAAAATGGGTACCCGCAAAGGCATCGTAATGGATGGCCGCGATATCGGCACCGTAGTATTCCCACATGCAGAACTGAAGATCTTTATGACCGCTGAAATCGCCATCCGCGTACAGCGCCGCTTTAAAGAACTGTATGAGAAGAACAAGAATATTACGCTGGATGAAGTAAAACAAAACCTCGAATTAAGAGATTATATTGATGCCAACAGGGAAATAAGTCCATTACGCAAAGCAGATGACGCTATTATCCTGGATAACAGCCACTTAAACCTGGAAGACCAGCTGCAATTAGTGATGCAATGGGTAGAGGATGCAATAATGGCGCACTCCTCATAAAATATTATTTTCTTTTATTAAAACTCTTTTATACATTTGTCGTGTAGCTGTTAATGTTACCACAACCCGATAATTTTTCCACATCCTCCCGAATTTCCAACAGAATTTATTTGCATGTTAAATGCTTGTCTCTTTTATAGGCACATTTTGCATACCCAACCTTATCCTCTCTGAAAATACTGCTTAGGTAATTTTCATATAGTAAGTCATTAGTGCCAACGATTTCGTGCTGTTGACCCGACTGAATAAGACAATAGAACAAGTGCGTAACACGCGTTATCATATACCGTGCTTTCGGAAAAGGTCTTATCCTAGCTATATCCACAAGGACCCTTTGCTATTAACCGATTATAAATTGCTATTATATAAAATTCAGCCGACTGTAGTATCACCGCTACTTTCAGGCATTTAAAGGTAATGTGGGATGGCGTGGTTCGCCATGGCCGTCCCATATTTTCAGTAGGTGTATTCGGTTAATAGGAAGAAGGGGCGAATTCTTTCGCCCTTTCGCTTTTTTAAAACTTTTTGATTGTCAGTGGATTATTATGCGTAGTACTACTTGCAGGTTATTCATAATTCTTTTTTAAATTGTGTTGTCTCACAGACCAGCCAATGTCTATTAAAGGTGTATGTTTTTTGTTCCTGCTCCTCCTGGGAGTCACTACAGGAACGATAGCGCAGGATTCCCTGCGAATGTCCAGATTAATGGATTCTATTCGTACGCTCCCCAATGACACCGCTAAAGTATCCTTGTTGCTTAAAACTGGCGCCGCCAATAACCGCTATTTCGAATCTCATAAGCAGGAAAATGGCTTCCTGCAGGAGGCGTTGAATGTATCGCAACGTATTAAGTACACGAAGGGAATTGCTGCGGCATATAATGAAATCGGTACCAATAAGCGGAATAAATCGCTCTATATCGTAGCGGAAGATTATCACGAAAAAGCCCTGAAAGCGGCAGAAGAGGCAAAAGATACGCCCCTCATCGTTTTCGCACTCAATAATGCAGGGGTGGACTGTCGCCGGCAGGATAAACTGCAGGAAGGGTTCGATTACCATCTGAGGGCGCTGGTGCTGGCCGAAAAAATCAACGATATCCGCAATATCTGCGTTGCCACCAACAGTATCGGCAACATACAGCTTACTACCGAAAAGTACGATGATGCCATCGCTCACTTTAACCACGCACTGGAGCTCGAAGAAAAAAGTCACAATGAGTTGGGCGTAGCCATCAACCTGGGAAACCTGGGATACGCATACCAGGGCCAAAACAAGCTGGACCTGGCCATTCAGTATTATAAACGCTCCCTGAATATGAATCTCAAAATGGACCGCCCCATTGGGATGGCCATTTGCTACAACGCGCTGGGTGCTGCTTATAAGGAAAAGAAGGATTACGCCACCGCCATGGAATACCTGGAGAAAGCGCTGGAGGTAAATGATAAGGTAGATGATAAAGTACATGTGGCTGAAAGCTACCTGAGTATCGGAAAATTACTGGGAGCACAGGGAAGGCATGAGGAAGCCCGCGACAATATGATGGAATCCATTCATATCAGTACTTTCTGGGGATTTAAGTCCATGCTGATGGATGCGTACAAAGCCCTGGCAGAAGATTACAAGGAGAGCGGCGATTTTAAAAAATCATTGGAAGCAACCGATAAATCCCTGTTGTATAAAGATAGTATTCTCGATGAACGCTCTGCCATGGCCCTCACACAGATGCGTACCATTTATGAGGTTGACCGGAAAGATAATCAGATTCGCGGTTTGGAGCACGATAAAATGGTCAACGAACTACGTACCAGGCGAAATGTAACCACTACCTTTTTCCTGGCCGCCTTCCTGTTAATGGCGGTAGTAGGCGGGTTTTTCTATATCCGTCACCGTAACCTGCAGGCGAAAAAGCAAACCTTGCAACTGGAACTTCGCTCGCTGCGCTCCCAGATGAATCCTCACTTTATTTTTAATTCCCTCAGCTCCATTCATCGTTATATCTGGAGTAATAACCAGGAAGAAGCTTCCGACTACCTGACCAAGTTTTCCCGGCTCATGCGCCTGATCCTCGACAATACACAGCATACTTTTGTTACTTTAAATAAGGAACTGGAATCTTTAAGGTTGTATCTTGACCTGGAATCATTGCGCTGCAATGGTATTTTCGACTACTACTTTAATATTGATCCCGAAATTAATGACGAAGAAGTACTGATCCCGCCAATGATCCTGCAACCCTATGTGGAAAACGCTATCTGGCACGGACTCGTACATAAGTTACCGGAGGAAAAAGGATCACTGACCATAGATATTGTTTTAAAGAATCGCAGCCTCGTATGTACTATTACAGATAACGGGATAGGCCGCAAGAAAGCGATGGAAATAAAAGACAGAAAAGGACGCCTGCACAATTCAGTGGGCATGAAGGTGACTGAAGGCCGGATAGACCTGATCCGGAAAATTAATAATAAAGACGCCAGGGTCATGGTAACAGACCTGGAAGATGAGGCCGGGCAAGGCATCGGCACCAAAGTGACGATTGTATTGCCCGCTGAATTTATATTTTAACGAGGCACATTTTAGAAACCACACTTCATCCTTAAACCATAAAACAGCGAATAGCTGAAAGTTAATTGTATGAGCGAAATCAAAGCTATCATTGTTGACGACGAACAACATTGCATAGATGCCCTGCAAACAATGTTACAGAAAAAGTGTCCTGGTGTACAGGTAATTGCTACTGCTAAAAGTGTACGGGACGCGAAAGAGCTGGTAGATGAATTACAACCTGACCTGGTATTTCTGGATGTGGAAATGCCCTACCAGAATGGGTTTGAGCTGTTGAAATTATTTGAGAAAGTATTTTTCGACGTCATTTTTACGACAGCTTATGAGCAATATGCTTTGAAAGCCA
Source organism: Chitinophaga sp. 05T412 (assembly GCF_056396465.1). NCBI lineage: Bacteria > Pseudomonadati > Bacteroidota > Chitinophagia > Chitinophagales > Chitinophagaceae > Chitinophaga > Chitinophaga sp. 05T412. Next base: position 224,171 of record NZ_JBFTLN010000001.1, on the reverse strand, counting down.
TTAAGTTTAATGCGTTGGATTACCTGCTGAAACCCTTTAGTGTAAAGGAATTACAGGATGCACTGGATAAGTGCAGAGAAAGAAAAAGCAATCGTGTCAAAGATCAGCAGGGCACTTCTCCTATGGATGTATTCCTGCAAAACATGAAAACGTTGCAGCAAACACATAAAAAAATCGCGCTGCCTACTATCAATGGCCTCGTGTTTATGCCCGTGCAAAACATTGTGCGATGCGAGTCTACCGGGAACTATACCCGCATTTTCTTTACGGATAAAAAGAACCTGATGGTATCCCGTCCACTGAAGGAGTTCGAAGAGCTGCTGTCGGATGTGGACTTCTTCCGGGTACATAATTCACACCTGATCAATATGCAGCAAATGCAGTCTTATATACAAGGTGAAGGCGGTTTTGCCCTGATGAGCGATGGCACACAGGTAGAAGTTTCCAGAAGAAGAAAGGCTGACTTTTTAAAGAAAGCGATGCAGTTCTAAATAGGATTTTAAAAAGCCCGTTCCGATTTTATTCGTTTTTATGCCAGTTATAGCTATTTACCTACCATATAATAAATGGCTATTGCGGGCATATTATAGATAGACTACTTTTGAATTACGATTTCAATATTAACACAATATAAAGATTTTATACTCTGCATTACTAGCGTGATTAGCCCCAAAGAAAAAAGACACCTTCGTGGTGTCTTTTTTGTTATATCTTATAAGATAAGAGTAATCTACATATAGTTTATATTGTTAAACTGTGGCCAGTTCATCCGCCTTGTGCTCCAGTCCGTAGAAGGACAGCAGCCGGCGGATCACTCCTTCAACGAGGGCGTCCGGACAGGAAGCGCCACTGGTCAGTAATATGGTCACCTGGTCTTTTTGAGGCAGAAAGGTATCGCCGTTAATTTCTTTTTTATGATGGAAATCCCAGTGATTGATGGTAGTGCTGGAAAGCATATGTTCGGGAGATGAGATAAAATAGGTAGGCAATTTTTCCTCACACAGTTCCACCAGGTGCGAAGTATTGGAGCTGTTATAGCCGCCCACCACAATCGCCAGATCTGCTGGTTCCAGTAGCATACCGGTAACGGCAGTTTGGTTGTCGTTGGTAGCGTAGCACAGTGTATCGCGGGTATCTGCAAATCTTTCGCCGGTAGTAGCCTCAGTGAGTTCAAAAGTGTTCACCATTACCTGACGGATATAATCGGCGATGGCCTGTGTTTCGGTAGCCAGCATCGTAGTTTGGTTCACTACACCCACGCGTTGCAGGTCTTTGGCTGCATCAAAACCGGTAGAATACTGGCCTTTAAACAGATCATAGAATTCTTCGGGCTGCCGCTCGCCGGTAATAAATTCTGCCAGCAGGGAAGCTTCTTTAATATCTTTTACTACTATCGTGGGGGTACCGGCCTGGCTATGGGAAAAGGTAGCTCTGGTTTCCTCATGTTTAGGCTTGCCATGTACAATGACGGTGTAGTTTTTTTGTCCGATTTGTTCTGCTTTATTCCATACCCGTTCTACGAAAGGGCAGGTGGTATTGTATTTCAGTGGTTCTATACCCAGTGAGGCCAGTTGTTTTTCTGTTTCCAGGGTGGTGCCAAAAGCAGGGATGATCACAATATCATCGGGCTGCAGTTGTTCCCAGGGTACCAGTTGGCGGCCAGAAGTATCCATAATAAATTGTACGCCTCTGTCCAGCAGATCATTGTTCACATGCGGGTTGTGGATCATTTCACTGAGCAGGAAAATGCGTTTGTCCGGATTTTCATCTACGGTTTTGAAGGCAATTTCGATGGCATTTTCTACGCCGTAACAAAATCCAAAGTGGCGGGCCAGCAAAATTTTGATCGGACCAAAGTCCAGTTCAGTAGGAGAAAAGTCTTTTTTCATGCGGTCCTGCTGCTTGCGTTGATTTTTAATGGCGCTGATCAGCGGACTGCGATATATGACGGGAACGTTAAATGTCTTCATGTGTTAATGGCGGAAATTGAGCGACAAAGTTAATCAGTTTTCTTTGCTCACTTTGTCTAACCAGGCTTTTTCTTCTGCACTCAGACTCTGATAGCCCTTTTCATTGATTTTATCCAATAGTTGATCCAGCCGGGAAGGGTTAGCATCGTCTGCTTTCTTGACTACTTTCAACGGCGACTTTTTAGGTTTGAATTTGCGGGCAGCTTGCCGGTTTTCCCGGCGGGTGTTGGCGTCAAATAACCAGATCAGAGGTTTACAGAGATCGGTGCCGGCCTGCAGGGTGCGGATATAGAGAAAGCCCAGGAGGGAGCCTCCCATGTGGGAAATCAACCCGCCAATGTTACCATTGGGAATAGAGATCAGTCCCAATACTACCAGTGCAATGGCCAGCCATTTCAGTCGTACGCTGCCAAAAAACATCAGCCCTATCTCATAATTGGGCATTAAAGTAGCGGCTGCCACTAAAATACACATGATAGCAGCAGAAGCGCCTATCATGGTGCTGCCTACATACCCTGGAAATAAGACGCTGCTTAAAAGATATAACAAGCCACCGGCAATACCTCCCAGCAGATATAACGGGAGCACCCGTTTATTACCCAGGAAGTCACGGAAAAGGTTACCGAACCAGTAAAGATTAATCATATTAAACAACACGTGGAATATTTCCTCGTGTGTAAACATGTAGGTGAGGAGTCCCCATGGCTTTAATATAAAGGCGCTCAGCGGCACGTGCATGGCCAGCTGATCATAGGCCCATATAAGTGGAGCGGGTTGTTTGGTCAGAAAAGCAATAAGACGTATGATGTTAATCCCCAGAAATACCACGATGTTCCAGAATAACAAATGGTTCACCGTATTACCTTGCCTGAGCCAATAGCGAATATCCGATTGAAAAGAGGTCCCGTTCATATACACAAATTAAAATAAAATCCGGGATTAAATAATAGTAATTAACATTTTGAATGAAGGAAAAATAAGCCGCACCACTGCAAATAAATAACAGTTCCCTCTTCTTGTTATATCAACAATAAATCCGCTTTCTGGTTGCTTTTTTGTCAAAAAAAATGCCTGTTTACGCAGGTTAATTTTTTGTCGTAGTGTAAAAATCAATCATACATTTAAAAAATATCTGAAAACTGCGCCCTATCCGGCAGGGAATAGGGCTTTTCTTCAATAAAAATGCGGATAAACGGGTATTTTTTCGTATTTTTGCCGTCCCATAAAACAGGGAGTCCGGGTATTCCGGCTTAAATTTTCAATTTTTTATGAGCGAAAACAACATTTCTAACGAACAAAACGCTGAACAACAGGCACCGCAGGCAGTTGCGGCTGAAACAGCGACACCAAAGGCTCCTGTAGCTAAAGTTGAAACCGCACACGACGATTTCGACTGGAGCGTTGACAAACGTAACGTTTCTTCTTACAGCAAAGAAGAAAAAGCAAAGTACGATCTGACTTATGACAGCACTTTCAAAGTGTTTGAAGAAAACAGCCTGCTGACAGGTACTGTTGTAGGTTTAACCAACACAGACGTAGTTATCAACATCGGTTTCAAATCTGATGGTTTGATCTCTCTGAACGAATTCCGTGATTTACCAGGTCTGCGCATCGGTGACGAAGTAGAAGTACTGGTAGTGGAAAAAGAAGACCGCGATGGTAACCTGCACCTGAGCCGTAAACAAGCTCGTCAAAAACGTGCATGGGAAAAAATCGTGGAAGTTTACAAAACAGGCGAAGTGGTTACTGGTACTGTTACCAGCAAAACCAAAGGCGGCTTGATCGTAGACGTGTATGGTATGGAAACATTCTTACCAGGTTCACAGATCGATGTGAAACCAGTTACCGATTACGACCAGTTTGTAGGCAAAACTATGGAGTTCAAGGTGGTGAAAGTAAACGAAACCATCCGCAACGCCGTTGTTTCCCACAAAGCGCTCATCGAAAGCGATATCGAACAACAAAGAGTGGATATCATCAGCAAACTGGAGAAAGGCCAGGTGCTGGAAGGTACTATCAAAAATATCACCGACTTCGGTGCGTTCATCGACCTGGGTGGTCTGGACGGCTTGCTGTATATCACCGATATCAGCTGGGGCCGTATCTCCCATCCGAGCGAAGTGCTCCAGATGGATCAGAAAATCAACGTTGTTGTGCTTGACTTCGATGACGAAAAACGTCGCATAAGCCTCGGCTACAAACAACTGACTCCGCATCCATGGGATACTTTACCAGCTACTATCACCGAAGGTGCTAAAGTGAAAGGTAAAGTAGTTAACATCGAAGACTACGGTGCATTCCTGGAAATCATGCCAGGTGTTGAAGGTCTGGTTCACGTATCTGAAATCTCCTGGGCTTCTACCCCTATCAACGCTAAAGAATTCTTCAAATTAGGAGAAGAATACGAAGCAGTGGTAGTTACCCTGAGCAAAGACGAGCGCAAAATGAGCCTGTCTATCAAGCAACTGACAGAAGATCCATGGTCTACTATCGAAACTAAATTCCCAGTTGAAAGCCGTCACAAAGGTATCGTGAAAAACATCACTCCTTATGGCGTATTCGTTGAACTGGAAACTGGTATCGGTGGCATGATCCACATCTCTGACCTGAGCTGGATTAAACGTTTCAACCACCCATCTGAATACACTAAAGTAGGTAGCGAAATAGATGTAGTGATCCTGGGTATTGACAAAGACAACCGCAAACTGAGCCTCGGTCACAAACAGATCGAAGAAGATCCATGGAACACCTTCGAAACTATCTTCCCGATCAACTCCGTACACGAAGGTACTGTTGTGAAGAAAGATGATAAAGGTGCTACTGTTCAACTGCAGTACGGTCTGGAAGCTTACGCTCCTGCTCGTCACCTGAGAACTGAAGATGAAAAACCAATTAACGTTGAAGACGTGAAAGAATTCATGATCATCGAATTCGATCGCTCCGAAAAACGTATCCTGGTTTCTCATACCAGAGTTTGGGAAAAAGCACAGGCTGAAGAAAAACAGGCTGTTGTGAAAGAGAAGAGAGAAGAAGCAGACAAAACTCGTAAAGCAGTGAAAAACATCCAGGGTAAAGTAGAAAAAGCTACTTTAGGTGATCTGGGTGCTTTAGCTGAACTGAGAGAAAAACTGAAACAATCTGAAGGTGGCGAAGAAAAAAGCGCACAATAAGATCCCGTTTCATTAAATAATAAATCCCGCTTCGAGTAACATCGGAGCGGGATTTTTTTTGAGCCGAAAGCATAAAGCGGAAAGCAAAAAGCTATTGAGGCGGATGATCTAAGCGAGTATTGTTTTCCGCTCTGGTCATCCGCCTCAATAGCTTTTTGCTTTCCGCTTTATGCTTTCGGCTTACTCAAATATCGCCACCACCCTCGCCGGTGCTGCGCTGGCTCCTTTTATCTTCAACGGAAATACACTCACTTTAAAACCATAAGCCGGTAATGCGCTAAGGTTCACCAGCTGCTCCATATGGCAGTATTCTTTTTGTTGCCCTACCAGGTGTGCCTGCCAGAAATAATTATCGCGTTGATTGGCTTTCGCCTGCTGTGCCATGTATTTCAGCGGTAAATCAAATCCCCACTGATCAATCCCCATTACTTTCACCCCCTGATCTATGAGCCAGTGCGTGGCTTCCGCACTCATGCCTGTGCCGCGCATGGGATATTCCTTTGTGCCGATATATTGATCGCGCCCCGTATGAATTAATACAATTGTTCCCGGTGTAATCACGGCGCCACTTTTTTCAAGATCCGCACGTATATCCGCTACCGTTATTTCTTCAAAATCCGCTTTGTGTGTCATATTCAGTACCACCCCATTGCCATAACACCATTCCAGAGGTATTTCATCAATGGTTTTGGCTGGTTGGCCATTCACCGTAGGTGCGTAATGCCATGGCGCATCAATATGGGTGGCGGCATGTACACCCATGCCAATGATTTTATCATCTGCCCATCCCTCAAATCCTTTAGGGAAAAGCTTTGCCGGGAGTCCAATGAAAAACCGGATCAGGCCTTTACTCTGTTTATGTGTTTTGTGCTTTATTTTGATCCGCATAAACCAGGGATCTTGCTTATTGTAAGCAATCGTTTTGGAGAGGTCGATGATTTTCATGGAGATTGTATTTTCATGGCAGCTAAAAGCATAAAGCGGAAAGCAAAAAGCTATTGACGCGAATAACCAGAGCGGTAGTTCAAAATTACTTCTCCACACTTGTCATTCGCTTCAATAGCTTTTTGCTTTCCGCTTTATGCTTACGGCTCTTAAAAAAATCTATTTGATCAATAAAGATAATTTGGCGTCGTTAAATTCCAGCAGGCTATCCAGTTGCAGGTTTGCCAGCGAATAACGCGGATCTTTCCGGTTATGCGCTTCCGGCACCACCACGGTGGTCATGCGCGCCGCTTTGGCAGCAGTCATACCGGTAACAGAATCCTCGAATGCAATACAGTCCAGCGGATCGCTGCCCAGCGCCTTGGCGCAGGCCAGATACACGGCTGGATGCGGTTTGCCATAATCTTCAAACTCAGCGGAATATACGGCCTGGAAAGCGTCTTTTATCTGTAAATGATCCAGTACCGCATTGATCAGGCGCAGGGGAGAAGAAGAAGCCAAACCTATCTTGAACCCTTTCTCTTTAAAATACTGCAGGATATAATGTAAACCCTCCATAGGTGCACCTTCGGCGATGATTTTCGCAATAACGCTGTCGATTATTTCAGTTACTACCTGCTCGGAACTTTTTCCTTCCCATTTATAATAGTTATGCCAATAGCTCACCACTTCCTTGGTGCGTAACCCGGTGGTTAAATGAGTCAGCTCAGGGGAAAGCTGCACGCCTACAGTAGCAAATACCTTCCGCATAGCGATACCCCATAATGGTTCTGAATCTATCAGCAGGCCATCCATATCAAATATTACCGTGTCTAACATATACTTCCTTTAATGCGCGGCAAAGATAAGAAGAACTGCGGGCAGATGCCAGTGGAATTGATACGTAGTTCCGGAAACTATCCGGCGGTATCCATCTCCCCCATAACAATATGTTATACCGGATAAAATTTGGTTATTACCCCGCTGCGCCTACCCGCCGCCAAATTCCCGCCAATTCCTTTGTGGTGCCGCATTTATATACGCCTTTCCATATTCCCCCCCGCCAGCCGCCAATTTCCCCCCTTTTTGGTGCCTTATTAAATGCTAAAAAAGTTTTGGAAAGATGGGCTGCATTTATATCTTTGTATTACTCTACTAAAATTATAGGGAATATGGGTAATGGGATGAAAATGTGTCGCAGTAACCGTTGTTGTTTAACAACACCTGCGAGGCGCGTGTAATAAGGAAGATCAGTGATCAGCTTACTGTAAATCATCATTATACGAGGCCTCCGCAAATACCCGGGGGCTTTTTGATTTTAATACGAACGACCAGCAACCCCCAACCAGGATTATAAAAATTGCTTTTACCACCACCTGAAAATACATTTTATGCAAAGCTTCAGAACAGAATTGGAAAATCCGATCGTACAACAAGATATTATAGACCTGGAGAAGAAGATTCGCCTGTTCCGCGAAGGCGCTATTTCGGACGAAAAATTCCGTAGCCTCCGTTTGGCAAGAGGAGTGTATGGACAACGTCAGCCTGGTGTACAAATGGTGCGCATCAAATTACCCTACGGTAAAATGACCCTGCAACAATGGAACCGCATCACCGAAGTTTCTGATGAATATGCCACCAGCAACCTGCACCTCACCACCCGCCAGGATGTGCAGATTCACTACGTGAGCCTCGATAGAACCCCTGAACTCTGGTCAAAACTGGAAGAAGATAGCATCACCATCCGCGAAGCCTGCGGTAATACCGTGCGTAACGTAACCGCCTCAGACCGCGCTGGTATTGATCCGGAAGAACCATTTGATGTAACACCTTACGCAGATGCTACCTTCCGTTATTTCCTCCGTAACCCGGTAAGCCAGGAAATGGGACGTAAAATAAAAATCTCTTTTTCTTCTTCCGATAAAGATACTGCCTGGTCTTTTATGCACGACTTCGGCATGATCCCTAAAGTTAAAATCATAGACGGCAAAGAAGTACGCGGCTTCAAAGTATTGGTAGGCGGCGGTTTGGGCGCACAACCCTTTCTCGCTAAAACCGTATACGAATTCCTCGAAACAGATTTGCTCCTCCCTTATATTGAAAATGTACTGCGCGTATTTGATCGCTATGGCGAAAGAACCAGCAGAAACAAAGCCCGCATGAAATTCCTTATCCAGAAAATAGGAATAGAGGAATTTGAGCGCCTGATTAAGGAAGAATATAAAGCAGTAAAGGTAAAAAGTGTACCTATTGATGCAGATGCCTGGGTAGCCACCGCTCCTCCGGAAATCGGTACAGTGCCCACTTACAGCATCAAAGATCCAAAGAAATACGAAGCGTGGAAAATCACCAACGTATTCGAACAAAAACAAAAAGGCTACTTCGGTGCGTACGTGAAAATCACCCTGGGTAACATCGGCTCCGCTATCAGCCGTCAGCTGATTGAAGCACTGCGCCCCGTGATTGCAGATGATGTACGCGTTACCGCCAACCAGGGCTTGTTGCTCAAATACATATTGCCGGAACACCTGCCCTATGTATACAGCGCACTGGAAGCGGCCGGTTTCGCAGAACCAGGATTCGACAGCATCGCCGATATCACTGCCTGCCCCGGTACAGATACCTGTAACCTCGGTATCTCCAGCAGCACAGGCATTTCAAAAGTGCTGGAAGAGGTGATCAAAGATGAATTTCCAGACCTCATTTATAATAAAGACATCAAAATTAAGATCAGCGGATGCATGAACTCCTGCGGCCAGCACGGTATTGCCAGCATCGGCTTCCATGGTAGCTCCATGAAAAGCGCTGGTAAAGTACTGCCCGCCCTGCAGGTACTCCTTGGTGGTGGTATTGTTGGCGATGGCGCTGGTCGTGTAGCCGATAAGGTGATAAAAGTACCCAGCCGCCGCGGCCCGGATGTATTACGCAGCTTGCTCCACGACTACGAAATCAATGGCGGCGAAAATGAACTGTTCAATGAATATTACGATCGTCAGGGCGAAAAATATTTCTACGAGTTGCTGAAACCTTTGGCAGATCTTACTACCCTCACCGCCGGCGACTTTGTTGACTGGGGCCAGGCACAGGATTATGCCACAGCCATTGGCGTCGGAGAGTGTGCGGGAGTGATCATCGACCTGGTAGCTACCTTGCTGCTGGAAGCAGAAGAAAAGATAGAACTGGCCAGCGCAGCCATCATTAACGGTGCTTATGCCGATGGTATTTATCATACGTATTCTTCTTTTGTACAAGGTGCAAAAGCCCTGCTGCTGGGAGAAGGCGTAAGCGGTAATACACAAATTGGTATCATCAACGATTTCGATAAACACTTTGTAGCGACCGGCAAATTCAGCTTCGATCCTGATTTTAAATCAGTGGTGTTGCAGATTAACGCGAACGAGCCAACGGAAAGTTTCGCGAAAACTTATTTCGAACAGGCACACAGTTTTTACAAGGCAGCACAGGTATATCGCCAGAAAACGAGCGAACTGGTGCAGGCGTAATTATTCAATCATCCACACAAAAACCAACTCATGCAAAATATACAACCCAAACTCACATTGATAGGTGCAGGCCCAGGAGATCCGGAATTGATCACTGTTAAAGGGTTAAAAGCCATTCAAAACGCCAGAGTAATCCTTTATGACGCATTGTCCAGCAACGAACTGCTGGACCATGCGCCGGCTAACTGCCTTCGTCGTTTTGTAGGTAAGCGTGCAGGCATGCACGTTTATTCGCAGGATGAAATAAACAGGATGATTGTAAAATATGCATTGACCTATGGCAGTGTAGTACGCCTGAAAGGAGGCGACTCCTTTGTATTTGGCCGTGGTCAGGAAGAAATTGCTTTTGCCCAACAGTTCGGGATTACGGCGGAAGTAATTCCCGGGATTTCCAGCGCCATTTCTGTACCGGGTGTGAACAAAATTCCGGTAACGGCGCGCAACGTCAGCGAAGGCTTTTGGGTGATTACTGGAAACACACAGAACGGCAATTTATCCCGCGACCTGGACCATGCTATCAGTGCCAACACTACCGTGATTATCCTGATGGGAATGAGTAAATTAGCAGAAATTGCACAGATCTACAGCGCAGCAGGAAAAGGGAATACCCCCGCCGCTATTATCCAGAATGGTACGCTACCCACCCAGAAAATGGGCGTAGGCAACGTGGCCGACCTGCTGGAAATAGCCGCTACGCATGATCTGCACAACCCTGCGGTACTGGTAATTGGTGAAGTGGTAAGTTTCCACGAAGCCTTCCAGGCCTTAAAAACCAAGGTGTCAGCAGAACTTAAAATTGCCGTATAATGGAAGAAAACCAATTATTCCCGGTGTTTTTCAAATTGCACCGCCTGCATGTACTCGTCGTAGGCGGTGGAAATATCGGACTGGAAAAAGCCAATGCCATGCTGGAGAATTGCCCGGATGCAACCATCACCATCGTGTCATTGGATTTTTTGCCTGAACTGAAAGCGCTCACGCGCCAGTATCCGAATATCGCCCTGGTGCAGAAATCCTTTTCCTGTGGCGATTTGCTGGGGAAAGACCTGGTCATCGCTGCTACCAACGACAAAGACTTTAATTATCATGTATGGGAGAAAGCCAAATGCAGCAAGGTGCTGATCAATGTGGCCGACACACCGGAGTTATGTGATTTTTACCTGGGCTCTATTGTCAGAAAAGGAAATCTCAAAATCGCTATCTCTACCAATGGTAAATCACCTACCATTGCCAAGCGCCTCAAACAGGTATTGCAGGAAGCTATTCCGGATACGCTGGATGAAGTACTCAACAAATTATCACTGATCCGTGATAAATTATCCGGCGATTTTGCCAGCAAGGTGAAAAAGCTGAACAGCATCACAGATGTGCTGGTAAAGCCCGAAAGTGAAGAAGTGTAAATTATTTTTGGAGCAGCGATAATAGTACCTGCGCCTGATTGTTTGTTTCGTCTTTTGCCCCGTAGACCAAAGTTACCCGATGATGTTGCGCTCTTTTTTTGATATCGGCCAACAACTCTTTTTTCTCCTGTAATTCCTGCAAATATTTCGTTTTGAATTCAGCAAACCGTGTGGTATCATGATGAAACCATTCACGTAGTTCGTTGCTGGGCGCTATTTCTTTGGCCCATTCATCTACATGCGCTTTCTCTTTGGTAAGGCCTCTGGGCCAGAGCCGGTCTACCAGAATGCGATAGCCGTCTGTGTCTGCATAGTCGTCGTATACGCGTTTAATTTGTATCATACTTTTACTAACGCATACTGCAACAAGATTGTTTTTTCCAAATCAGAAGAGTGACGAAAATTAAATATTATTGTAGCTATGAATCATGAACAAATTATAGCTGCTACAGTAGATTATGTGAAGACGGAATTGGCAGGCGCAGAAGGAGGCCACGACTGGTGGCATATTTACAGAGTATGGCAACAGTCCAGACATATTGCGGCGAAAGAAACCGTGAATCAACTGGTGGTAGAGCTGGGGGCATTACTACATGACATAGCCGATTCGAAATTTCATAACGGCGATGAAAATATAGGACCCGCCAAGGCAGTGGCTTTCCTGCAATCACTGGAAGTGCCCGCCGATATTATCACGGCCGTAGAAAACATTATCCGTCATATTTCTTTTAAAGGCGGCAACCAGGAAGTAAAATACTATTCAATAGAACTGGCCGTGGTACAGGATGCGGATAGGCTCGATGCCATTGGTGCCATGGGAATTGCGCGGGCATTCAATTATGGTGGATTTAAAAACAGGGCCATCTATGATCCTGCTGTACAGCCTAACTTAAATATGACGAAGGAAGAATATAAAAATAGTACAGCGCCTACCATTACCCACTTTTATGAGAAGCTATTACTGCTGAAGGACAGAATGAATACAAACACCGGCAGGGAGTTGGCAGGAGAAAGGCACGCTTTTATGGAAGTTTTCCTGGAGCGTTTTTATAAAGAGTGGGAGGGAGAGATGTAAAAATATAAAAGAAAGATCCGCCCAGGGCGGATCTTTTACAACTAGATCTTTTCGAAGAACAGTGCTTTTAATTCATCTGCATCTTCCGGTTTCATTTTACCACCGAGTATCAACCGGAGCTGACGGCGGCGCAACGCACCTTCATATAATTTTTTTTCTTCTTCTGTATCAGTGATAATACCTGGTACCGGCCGGGAATTACCATTTGGATCGAGGGCTACAAATGTCATGAAAGCTTCATTGGATTTATAGCGGTACTGTTGCACAGGATCTTCTCCCCACACTCTCATATGTACTTCCATAGAAGTATTGAAGGCACGGCTTACTTTAGATTCAATATGTACCACATTGCCCAGCTTAATGGGATTTTCGAAAGATATGTTGTCTACGGAAGCAGTTACTACTGGCGCGCTACAGTGTTTCATGCAGGCCAGTGCCGCTGCGATGTCCATCCAGTACATCAAACGACCGCCCATCAGGTTGCCGAATGTATTGGTATCATTCGGTAAAACCAGTTCAGTCATTTGTATCAGCGAGTCTTGAGCTCTCTTTGGCGTTAAAGTCATCTTTTATGTATTTCGGACGCAAATTTACAGTATATATATTTATAGTAGTGTAACCATTTCCAGAACAATGCTACCAGATAAAGGTTTTTAACAAATAATTTCGTGTACTTGAAAATTCTTTAAAACGCCCTGTAGATAAGTGATGAGAGCCGAAGATATTCTCCCAAAAATTAACAAACAAATAAAGCGATTCGGTAAAAAACTTGGGAGCGACGCAAATTTGTGTAACTTTGCATGACCTTCGGAAGTTGTTTACTTGATCGGTTATACACCAAATGCAGTCCGGCACTTCCCCGTTTATAGGTCAAGTATTCTTAGCAGAATTTTAGTTTTTATGGCAAAATATATCTTCGTTACAGGAGGTGTTACTTCCTCTTTGGGTAAAGGAATTATAGCTGCCTCACTTGCAAAATTATTGCAGGCGCGCGGCTTTAGAGTGACTATTCAGAAATTTGATCCATATATCAATGTGGATCCGGGAACGTTAAACCCTTATGAACATGGCGAATGTTATGTAACGGAAGATGGCGCAGAGACCGATCTGGATCTTGGACACTATGAGCGTTTCTTGAATACGCCTACGTCTCAGGCCAATAATGTTACTACTGGTCGTATTTATCAAACAGTGATCAACAAGGAAAGAGAAGGTGCTTACCTGGGTAAAACCGTGCAGGTAATCCCTCACATTACAGACGAAATCAAACGTCGTATTCTCCTGTTGGGTAAAGATGGTAAGTTCGATATCGTGATTACTGAGCTGGGTGGTACCGTGGGTGATATTGAATCACTCCCTTACATTGAGGCAGTTCGTCAGTTACAATGGGAACTGGGAGAAGAAGATTGCCTGGTAGTGCACCTGACACTCATCCCGTACCTGCGTGCAGCCAAAGAGCTGAAAACCAAGCCAACACAACACTCTGTACGCCTCCTCAGCGAATATGGCGTTCATCCCGATATCATCGTTTGCCGTACAGAAGAACCGCTGTACCGCGATCTGAAGAAGAAAATCGCCCTGTTCTGTAATGTACAGGTAGATGCCGTTATTGAAGCCAATGACGTACCTACCATCTACGAAGTACCCCTGGAAATGATGCGCGAGAAACTGGATGTTTCCGTACTGAAAAGACTGGGATTACCCGTGGAAAAAGAACCAGAACTGATAAAATGGCGCGAATTCCTGGATAAGTTGAAATATCCTAAATCCAAGGTAACTATTGGTCTCATTGGTAAATATGTGGAATTACAGGATGCTTACAAATCTATCCTGGAATCCTTTATACACGCAGGTTCTCTGAACGAGTGCAAGGTAGTGGTACAAAATATCCACTCCGAACACCTCACACCGGAAAATGTATGCGAAAAACTGAAAAACCTCGATGGTCTCCTGGTAGCACCAGGCTTCGGTCACCGTGGTATTGAAGGTAAAATCACCGCTATCCAGTACGCCCGTGAAAACCAGCTGCCGTTCTTCGGTATCTGCCTGGGTATGCAGATGAGCGTGGTAGAATACGCCCGTAATGTACTCGGCTGGAAAGACGCACATTCCGTGGAAATGAACCCTGATACCGCTCACCCGGTTATCAACCTCATGGAAGAGCAGAAGAAAATAACTGCGAAAGGTGGTACCATGCGTTTGGGCGCCTATAGCTGTGAACTGACTCCTGGTTCCAAAGCGGAAGAAATATATGGTAAAACGTCTATCAGCGAAAGGCACCGTCACCGCTATGAGTTTAATAATGACTTCATTAAGGACTTTGAAGCAGCAGGACTGGTACTTTCCGGTAAAAACCCTGAAAGTGGTCTCGTTGAAATCGTAGAACTGCCGGAACATCCGTTCTTCGTGGGCGTACAATTCCATCCGGAACTGAAAAGCACCGTGGAAAGCCCTGCACCGGTATTCGTTTCCTTTATCAAAGCTGCCAAGCAATACGCGGAAAGCAAGAATGGTAAAGCGAAAATGGAAGAGTCCATCGCGAAATAGCTTTTAGCCATTAGCTGTTAGCTTTTAGCAGAAATGCAGCGGAGAACATATTATAAATGTTCATCTCCGCTGCATTTCTGCTAAAAGCTAACAGCTAATGGCTAAAAGCTCCACTGATCCTCAGTTATATACATATTTACACTACTTATTTATTATTTTAGCCGCAATTAACAGGGGTTTCACCTAAAAAGCATGGTCAATTCATAAAATCATGCTTACCTTTGCTGCCTAAATTTTAATTGCATTTCATGGACAGAAATTCGGTCATTGGGTTTTTACTGTTGGGCGTTTTGTTGGTAGGATACATATTCTTCAACCAGAAACAACAGGCAGGAGCCGCAAGGGAAAAAGCCAGGCAAGATTCCATAGCAGAACTTAATAAGCCTAAAACTACTCCGGCAGATACAGCTAGTCTTGCTGCTGTTGCAAATGGTGGCCAGCTGGATTCAGCACATCAGGCCATGTTGAGCGGAGAGTTCGGTACTTTTGCCGCTGCTGCTACTGGCAATGTGCAAACCTCCGTATTGGAAAACGATGTGGTGAAAATCACCTTCTCCAATAAAGGTGGACAACCATCTACTGTTCAACTGAAACAATACAAAACGTATGAAGGTGCTCCCCTGATGTTAGTGGAAGGTTCCTTCAACCGTTTATCTGTGGAAGTACCGGCCAGCGTAACCAAAGTACTGAACAGCGCTGACCTGTTCTTTACCGCCGGACAACCCCAGGAACTGGCAGGTGGCACTAAATCTATTACCTATCGCCTCAATACCAGCAATCCCGGCGCTTACCTGGAATTCATTTATTCCCTGAAATCAGGCAGCTACGTGGTAGATTATACCATTCACGCTGTTGGTATGCAAGGACTGCTCCCTGGCAATCAGAACTACCTGAACCTCCAATGGAACAGCCAGGAAGATAAACAAGAGCATGACATGCAGAATGAGCGCCTGAACAACCAGGTGCACTACATGGAAGAACATGATAAACACGATTACTTTACCCTGAACCGCACCAGCCACGAAAAACTGGACAAAAAGCTGAAATGGGTGAGCGTAAAACAACAGTTCTTCAATACTACCCTCATCGCTAAAAATGAACTTTTCAATAGTGTTGATGTAAATACCAAAGTACCGGAAAGTCCGAATATTGTAGGTCAAACTTTTACTACTATTCAGATTCCGTACAACCGTGCTAATGATTTCTCTTATCCGGTGGAAATTTATTATGGTCCTAACCATTATAAAACACTGAAGTCTTTTGATATTGGTTTGCAGAAAATCATCCCGCTGGGTACCGGTATCTTCGCTTTCGTGAAGTATGTGAACATCTTTATCATCATCCCGGTGTTTAACTTCCTGAGTGGATTTATCAGCAACTATGGTATCATCATCATTTTACTGACGCTGTTCATTCGTTTGCTGATTGCGCCTTTCACTTACCAGAGCTATGTATCTCAGGCTAAGATGAAAGTGCTGAAACCAGAAATTGATGCACTGAAAGCGAAGTTTGGTGACGATCAACAAGGTTTTGGTGTGGAGCAAATGAAGCTGTTTAAGAGCGCTGGTGTAAACCCACTGGGCGGATGTTTACCAGCTTTATTACAGTTACCGATCCTGGTAGCGATGTATAGCTTCTTCCCATCCTCCATTGAATTACGTCAGGAAAGCTTCCTGTGGGCAAAGGATTTATCTACTTATGATTCTATCCTGAACCTGCCATTCAACATACCTTTCTATGGTAACCACATCAGCTTGTTCACCATCCTGATGACCATTACCAGCTTGATCCTGGCCTTCTACAACCGTGGTATGACCGATCAGAGCAACCCGGTAATGAAGTACATGCCGTATGTAATGCCAATCATGTTGTTGGGTATCTTCAACCGTCTGGCAGCGGCCCTCACCTTCTACTACTTCTTATCTAACGTTATCAGTATCCTGTTGCAGTTTGTGATTCAGAAGTTTATCATCAACCATGATAAAATTCACGCACAAATCCAGGAAAATAAGAAGAAGCCGAAGAGCAAATCCAAATGGCAGGAAAAACTGGAAGAAGTCCAGAAACGCCAGCAGGATATGCAGCAGAAGAAAAAATAGGATTAATACAATCAGAACAATTCAAACATAATTTTTAGCAGAAGGCTTCCCCATCAGGAAGCCTTCTCTATTTTTGATCCGATATGAAGAAGAGTTGGTTATTATTTATATGCGCCGCAGGTATCAGTGCCAGCGCATACGCACAGGATACCATTCCTGATGCTGCCCGGATTCAGGGCATCGTGAATTATCTGGCCTCAGATAAGCTGAAGGGCCGGGGTACTGCTGAGAAAGGCGGTATGAAAGCCAGTCGCTATGTGGCGAAACAGTTTAAAAAACTGGGGCTGAAAACCGTGAATGGCGGCAGCTATTTCCAGGATTTCACGTTCGACCGGAAGGCCCATAAAAATATTCCCAGCCGTAACGTGATCGGCTTCCTGGATAACGGTGCCGCCCGTACGATTATCATTGGCGCCCACTATGATCACCTGGGAACGGCTGCCTTATTTGATGGCAAATATCCTATCGGGGAAATTCATAACGGGGCAGATGATAATGCTTCTGGTGTAGCTGGTTTGCTGGAATTAGCGCGTCATTACGGAAAAAATGGACAAAAAGAGCCGTTTAATTTTCTGTTCATCGCCTTTGGGGGAGAAGAGTTAGGCTTACAGGGATCTAAGTATTACACGGATCATCCATTGATGCCTTTGAACCAGGTGCATTTCATGCTCAATATGGATATGATTGGCCGCTATAATCCGGAGCGGGGTATTGGCATTGGTGGTCATAGTAGTGCGGCAGAATGGCCGGCTATTTTCAAAGATGTACAGCAGCCGGGTATTAAGTTTTTTACAGATGGCGCTGGCAAAGGGGCTTCAGATCATCATAATTTTTACGTGAATGGAGTACCGGTAATGTTCTTCCATACAGGTGGGCACGATGATTATCACAAGCCTACGGATGATGCGCCTAAGTTACAGGCCAAATCAGAAGCTGCCATTCTTCAATTGGAAATTCAGCTGATTAACCGCGCCATGGCGTATCCAGCATTACAGTATGTAGGGGAGAAGTCTTAGGCAAGGAGTTCCACTTCATAAACGGGACTAAACAGATACCATCTGTTAGACGCTACCTCTTCACAGCGGTAGCGTTTTCTTATTTTTTCACCCCGCCGGAATACGCGTCCGTCCTTGGTTTTGAACAAACCGTTTAAAGGAACCTGTTCTACAAAGAAGTGATTTTCTTTTTGCCGGTCGTAATTTTTTAATACCCGCATGAGGTTTTCATCGGCGCAGGAACTGGCAGCGGGGTTGGTCATACTCTGACGTACTGCCGTTTCCACGTCTGGTGGCAACAGGTTTTTACCTACAAATTCATGTAGAATCCAGGCGAATTCCTGTTTCCATTCTTTACCATGGGAGGCTACGCGGTTGGCGTATTTGTTAAAAGTAGTCAGGTGAGCGATTTCGTGTAAAAGCGTCAGCAGGAAGGCGTATTTATTCAACGAGCCATTGATGCTGATGCGGTGGCCTTTACCTTGTCCGTCTGGATGACGGTAGTCGCCAAGTATACTGGACCGTTCTTTGGTAACGGTAAGATGTACCTTATAGGTAACCAGGAAATCCATGACCTGTCCGAAGGTGCCTTCGGGTAAGTAGGACGCTAAAGCATTCAGGGGCGCCTCTTTTTTCAAATAGATTACTTTTTTAGCCTTGTCAGCCGGAAAAGGCTGAGTGTTTCAAATACAGTATACACCAGGTACAGGAACAACAGCATGAAAATAGTCAATTTGCTGACATTGGGCTTATACATAAGCACATATACAACAACACCTATTACGCAAAGAAAGAGTTTAATAAGGGTGGCGCCGTAAACGGCCCGGATAAATGCATTATGGTTGGAGGAAGCGAGTCCCTGGCGACTCACCAGGTAAGACACCAGGGAAATAACAGCCATAATCAGGTTACCGGCCATGAGCACATTTACATGTGTGCCGAGGTCCAGCAACCTGGGTTTGAATATGATAAAAAGTCCGTTAATAATGCCAAAAACTGCAAATAGCCGTATAAAAAATCTATCACTCATGCCGTCGGGTATCTTTTATAATTTGCCACAAAAGTATGGCTAATGCAACTAAAGAAAAAATGATAAGGAATACAGGGAACCGCCAGCCAATCCACTGGTCTAGTTTGTACCCTGCAAACACACCCAACCCGAGGGTGGCCATCATCTGAAAGGCCAACCCGGCGTAGCGAAATAATACGTTACGGTTATTCTGCTTCCTGGAGGACGGATTTTCCATGTTTCTGATTATCTGGCTGCTGATCGTCCATGTAGCAACGGCCATTGAATTTAGCTGAAGGCTCCATTTCGAAATGAGCAGTGTACACATCGCCTTTTACTAAAGCATTTCCTTTAAGGAACAATAATTCCTCTACCTTGATAATACCGGTAACTTTACCCAGGATATCTGCGCTCTGACATACCAGATCGCCCACAATATCACCTTCCGGACCTACCACAATCTTTGCTTTGGTAGATACCAGCCCGTTTACCTGACCATCAATTCTAATGTCGCCATCACACACAATATCCCCCTGGATAGTAGTGCCAGTGCCTATAATGTTTACTGTAGAGGTAGGCAACATAGATTTACTGTCACCTTTCGATTTCTGATTGCTATTAAACATAGGGAGTTAGGTTTTTCAAGTTTAGTGATGTAATATAATTAAAATATCAAATATTTTGGTTTTTATGTACTTAGATATCTCAATCCACATGCACATGAACTATTCACGTTGATAATTAAATACTTAAATAATAAAGTTAGTAGGTACTGTTATCTACAGTTGGCACTTTTAACATGGTGGTATCCAGTTTCCCGGTAAACTCCCCATTGATCACCTGTTTAATATTTTTCAGGTATTGATCACGGGCATTAATGGCTGTTTCTAATGAGTCTGTCCGCATTTTGAGACGGATAAATTCCTTACGTTGCTTCAGGTCTCCATAGCCGGGTATATAATAACGCAACGGCGTAAATACCACGGTAGCTACTGTAATAGCGACAAGTAATACAAACAGGGTACTGAAAGCTATATACACGCTCATACGGGAGAGTTTGAACGATGTCACTTCTTCATAGGTATCATCATTCATAATTACCAAACGGTACTTATGACTGAGTTTCTCCAGGTTTCTTCTATTGTTTTTATTCCCCTTCTTGGCCATGTTTGTGGTACTTAACGAAAATTAAGGCGGGCTAAAGTTAATCAATATTTTTAAAGCAGAAAGTGGAAAGCACAAAGCAAAAAGCTATAGTAACTGGTGATGATGGCAATTTAAATCTTTAATATTCGCTTATTTCGCTCACCACAATTGCTTTTTGCTTTGTGCTTTCGGTTTTCTGCTAAAAAATTATCCTATCTTTAAAATATTTTTTCAAACAGTAAGTTATATATATTTAGCCTATACACCCTGGCATCCATGAATTGCATCAAACTGCTACTTAAATATCTGGGAATTAGTACATTATCATTTTGCCTGGGTTTGCCGGCGGTCTGGGCACAGAATAGGCCGAGAAATCAATCGCAGCAATATAATTCTCAGAGTCAAAACCCCGATAATCAACAACAGCAACAGCGCCCTGTTGCCAAACCCCTTTTTAAACCAAAGGAACCTCGCATACAGGATCGGCGTCCGCCATCTGAAGTGATGCTCGAGAAGAAGAAATGGACCTGGAAACGGCAGTTTTTCCAGAATATGGCTACGCGCTTTAACTATTACTTCCACGCCAAACAAAAACTCGACCGGGTAGTCAGAACCGCTAACCGCGATGGCCAGGATAACTATAACACCCTGCTACCTTTCTATCCATATAGCCTGCAAAGCCAGGGTTTCAGCAAAGGAGAACTGGATTCCGTGATCGATAAAACCACCATGGGCATCCAATTGCATGACCCCCGTGGTAAATGGATAGACGACTGCTTCCTGCTCATGGGCCGTGCCTACTTTTACGAAGGCGACCTCGATAATGCCAATAAAACATTCCAATATATCAACATCAAGTTCGCCCCCAAGCAGAAGTCGGAGTACAAAACCGTAGTGGGCGCCCGCGAAAATGACCAGATATCCATTGCCACCCGTGAAAAAAGAAAGGGCTTCTTTGGACGCCTGAAACACACCAGGGCGCGTAACGACGCATTCCTCTGGCGTGCCAGAACATTGCTCGAGGAAAAAGAATACGATGAAGTACAGGCACTCCTGAACCTGCTCAATAACGACCCGAACTTCCCGCACCGCCTCGAGGGCGACCTCGCAGAAGTACGCGCCTATGGCAATTATATCCAGAAAAGATATCCCGAAACAATTGATCCCCTGAAACAGGCGATTGATAAAAGTAACAACCGGGTAGCCAGGGCCAGGATGTCATTTATCCTCGGACAACTCTATGTACAGCAACACAACGCAGATTCCGCATTGGAGCGCTTCCGCGATGTGATTGGCATGAAACCCGATCCCATGATGGACTTCCAGGCCCGGATTCAGATTGCCAAAACCAATGCACAAACCACCGGTGACATCGCCAAAAGCATCGCCGGCCTGCATCATATGCTGAGAAAACAACGGTTTTCCCGGTTCAAAGATGGGATCTATTATACCATGGGTACCCTCATGTATCCCAAAGACCCGGACGCAGCCATCGGCTACATGAAGCAATCACTGAAAGCACCCAGTGATAACCTCATGCAACGCACCATTACCTATAAAGGCATCGCTGATATTTACTACGATCAACGCAATTACCTGAATGCGAAAAAATATTACGACAGCACCGCCGGCGTGATGACCAAAGACTTCATGGATGCAGCTACCGTAAATATCAGGAAGGAAGTGCTGTCAGATGTAGTAGCCAAGCTGGAAACCATTCATAGAGAAGATAGTCTGCAGAAAATCGCGACCATGTCGCCTGCAGACCGGAATATATTCCTGACGAAAATGGCCGCAGTATTGAAAAATGAAGCAGCCGACCGGAAAAAGAAGGAAAAGCTGGAGGCAGCCAATCCGCTGGATGCGGCTTCTATGGGCCTAAACCCAGGAGGCGCCTATGGACCTAAAGAGGAAAAAGGAGATTGGTATTTTTATAATCAAGGTAGCAAATCTGCCGGTTACTCCGAGTTTAAACGCAGGTGGGGTAATCGTCAACCCGGTGATAACTGGCGCAGAAGCCAGAACGGTGTGGTGAATGCGACAAATAGCAATGCACCCATTGAGATAGTGGATGAAAGCAAAACCAGCGCCACCAAAGGCGTTTCTCCGGATAGCGTGAGTGTGGATCTGCTGGCAGCCGGGCTGCCATTGACACCGGAAAAACTGGATGCCTCCCAAAAGGCGGTAAAAGAAGCCTGGTTTGACCTCGGTAAGCTTTATCACGATAAACTGGAAAACTATCCACTGGCCATAGAAACTTATGACTCGCTGTTGCTCCTTTTCCCGGATCATCCGCGGAAGCCGGAAGTACTGTATTCTCTCTACATCTGGAACAGTAAACTGAATCGCACTGCACAGGCGAGCCAGTTTAAAACCATGGTACTTAACCAATACGGCAATACGAACTTCGCAGATATTATCCGTTCCGGTGGATTGAATAATGACGTGGATATCGCCAAAAAGAAACAGATCAGTGCGGCCTACGATTCCGCTTATACCGCTTTCCGGAATGGCGACTATGCAGGCGCTATGGCCATCAAGCACCAGGCCGACAGCTCTTTTGGTTTTAATTTCCTGAAGCCTAAATTCGATTTGCTGGAAGCAATGCTGATTGTGAAAACCGATACAGCATTTGCCACAGATTCTCTGCAATTATCGCGCAAAGCAGTACAGGCGGTGCTGACCAAATACGCCGCTGATGAGCCGATCCGCTTGCAGGCCCAGACCCTGATGGATGCCTTGGATCATCGCGCAGAACTGACCAATTACCTTGCTAAACTGGAAGTCCGGAAGAAAGACGCCAACGGACAACTGTTGGATGAAAATATCACCATGCGTTATCCGTGGCAAAATCCGCAGCCCGTGTTTGCCGACAAGGTAACCACCGCCGCCGCAAAAGCACCTGTTGATTCGTCCAAAATAACGGCTGGTATGGTAGGCCAGTTACCTAAGCCCATTGTGCCGGTGGCTCCGTCAAAGCCGGTAACGCCGTATAAAGTAAGCCCTGACAACCCTTATTTTGTGGTGCTGTCCTTTGACCGGGTGTCCAAAGAGCTGATGGATGAAGGATTGAATCAATTTACCCGCTATAACTCTACCAAACATGCGGCGGATAAAATTGAGGTGGGCAGCTTTGTGCTGACCCCCAATGATGTGATGCTCATTTTCAGGATATTCCCCAATGAAGACAAAGCACTGGAATACTTCGATGAAATCAGGGATGCTGCCGCGGCTAGTATTATACCCAAAATCCGGCCTACAGAATACCATTTCTTCGTTATTTCGAGAGACAACTTTATTTTGTTGAACAGCACCAAAGACCTTACTGGATACCGTAAGTTTTTTACAGAAACTTATGTGACCCAGTAAGTATGTTTGGAAATTTAAATAGCTTTGTCGGTCAAACTCTTATAAACAGGCTTGTTTATTGCAGTTGAAGTTTATTGAAAAATTTACATATATAGCCAACAGATAGTAATAAATTGCCATTTCTTTGACAGGAATTTGGCAATTTGGCCATAAAACAAATTATATAAGCGCATGAAAAAATCGGTGAAAATATTGTGGCGGGTGGCTTTTGGATTCTTAGCATTACTTGTTCTCTTTGTTTTACTCATTAACTTCCGTGTGATAGGCAGCATGCCGTCTATGGAAGAACTGGAAAATCCCCGTGCCGCGCTGGCTGCAGAAGTGATCGCGGATGATGGTACCATTTTGGGCAAATACTATCAGGTAGATCGTTCCAGCAGCGATTACAACGAGATTTCCAAAAACGTGATCAACGCGCTGATTGCAACAGAAGAAACCAGGTTTTACGATAACTCCGGTATTGACGCTAAAGGCACACTGGCCATCCCTTTTTATCTGATGATTGGTAAAAAGCGTGGTTCCAGTACTATCACCCAACAGCTGGCCCTGAACCTGCGGGCAGATAACCAGGGTAAACAACGCTCCAACAATCCCATAGGCCGTGCATTTCAGAAAGTACAGGAGTGGATTATTGCCGTGAAGCTGGAAAGAAACTTTACCAAACAGGAAATCCTGACCCTCTATCTTAATACCGTAGCTTTTGGTGATAACGTATATGGTATTGAAAACGGGGCCAGAACATTTTTTAGTAAAGATGCCGGCCATTTGTCGATAGAGGAAGCTGCTATTCTGGTGGGAATGCTCAAAGGAAACACCATCTATAATCCCCGTCGTAATCCAAAGGACGCGCTCATACGGCGTAATCAGGTGATCGACAATATGCAGAAAGCCGGATTTATTACACCAGCAGAAGCTGCATCCGCTCAAAGTAAGCCGATTGTATTACACTATAATAAAATTGACCACAATAAAGGACTGGCGCCTTATTTCCGCGAAGTATTGCGGGATGAGCTGAAATCATGGTGTAAAAACCATAAAAAAGCAGATGGCCATGAATACAACCTTTACCGTGATGGATTGAAGATATATACCACCATCAACCCAAGGATGCAGCTGTACGCAGAAGAAGCCGTGGCTAAACACCTGGCCGTTCTGCAAAAGTCGCTCAGCGCCCAAAATGATGTAAAAACAGGCAATATTTGGAAGAAATGGCCCAAATTCCTGGATCAATACATGAAAGAGTCAGACCGGTACAAGTCGTTGAAAGAAGATGAGGTGGATGATTCTACCATCGCCCGGATCTTCAACACACCTACCCGCATGAAGGTGTTTGGATGGAGAAGTTCCACTGAACCGGATCTGAACGAAATTGATACGGTAATGACCCCGCTGGATTCTATTAAGTACACCCGTGCTATTTTGCAGGCAGGGTTTATGGCCATGGACCCGGAAAGTGGCGAAGTGAAAGCATGGGTAGGCGGACCAGACTTCCGTTATTTCAAGAACGACCACGTGGCTAAAACA
This sequence comes from Chitinophaga sp. 05T412, assembly GCF_056396465.1. NCBI lineage: Bacteria > Pseudomonadati > Bacteroidota > Chitinophagia > Chitinophagales > Chitinophagaceae > Chitinophaga > Chitinophaga sp. 05T412. Next base: position 199,440 of record NZ_JBFTLN010000001.1, on the reverse strand, counting down.
CGCCGTCAGGTGGGTTCCACCTTTAAACCATTCCTGTATTGCTTTGCAATTATGAATGGTATGTCGCCTAATACCGTACTGCCTAATGAACCCATTAATATCAACGGCTGGACCCCTCATAACTCAGAAGGTAGCACCGGTGGTAGTATTACCATGGCAGGCGCTTTGGCGAAATCCCTCAACCTGGTAGCGGCTTACCTCATTAAACAGATCGGCGCTAAACCATTTGCCGATTTTGCTAAGAATAAAGTAGGCTTCAGCAGCGACATTCCGGCTTATCCGGCCATCGCATTGGGCGCTGTGGAGATCTCACTTTATGAGTTGTTGCAGGGTTATACCATGTTCCCGGCCAGAGGTATCAATACTAAACCTATTTACATCACCCGTATAGAAGACAGAAATGGTAATATCCTCGAAACATTTGCACCGGTAAAGCGTGAAGTGATCAGTGAAAAAGAAGCTTACACCATGGTGAAAATGATGGAAGGCGTAGTAGCTCCGGGTGGTACAGGTGCGCGTATCCGTTCCCGTTATAACATTCAGGGCGAAATAGCCGGTAAAACTGGTACCACCAACGATAACACCGATGGTTGGTTTATGGGTTATACTCCGAAAATCCTGGCAGGCGCCTGGGTAGGTTGTGAAAATAACTTTATCCACTTCAGCACCACGGCCATTGGACAGGGTGCCAATACGGGTCTGCCTATCTGGGCATATTTCATGCAGAAAGTATATGCAGATCCAACACTGAAAGTCAGTTCCAGCGATCACTTCCCGGTTCCTGCTAACATGAGTGAGGATGATATCTACATGAACTATGATTCTAACGTGAAACCAGGTGCAGAGTCAGAAAATGTAGGAAATGGATCAGCAGATGATTACGGCTCCGGCGATGCCAGTGATTATGCAACGCCAGGTGCGGATAAACCGGAAGCAACGCCAGCTGCGCCCGCTCCTAAACCAAAAGAAGAGCAGAAAGACAAGCCTAAGGCTACGATGCCTGCTCCGCCTAAAAAGAACGACTAATTTATTAAGCCGAAAGCAAAAAGCAGAAAGCAAAAAGCTATTGTAGCGAGTGATAATCGCGGATATTAATTCGCTTTGATTATCACTCGCTACAATAGCTTTTTGCTTTCTGCTTTTTGCTTTCGGCTTATATAACCGCTTATATATTTTATTGGCCAGTAAACAAACTGCAGTAGGGATTACCATCTTGTTTATTAGTTTCACGTTACCAAACCAAACCATTAAAAAAAGTATCATGAAGTATGCATTAAAAGCCCTGCTATTGGCGGGCCTGTTGCCCTTTGCCGCCCTGGCACAGGATAGCACCCAATTTATCAAAGGCTCGTGGAAAGAGCTGACCGCCAAAGCAAAAAAAGAACACAAACCCATTTTTATTGACACCTACTTTGAAGGTTGCCATGCCTGTAAAGACATGGAGGTCAAAGTATTTCCGCGCCCGGAGGTGAAAAAATACATGGAGGAAAACTTTGTATGCACCGGCTACGATGTATTTAAAGAAGAATTCGGAAAAGAACTGTGCGCCAAGTATTTCATGACCGGATTCCCCACCTATCTTATTATTTCCGGTGATGGTAAGCTGATTAGCACCAGCTGCGGTTACAAGGAAGTACCAGACTTTTTGAAATTTCTGCAAGACTGTACCAATCAGTATAAAGCAGGCGCCTCATTGGCAGGTTTCGGCAATAGTCTGAAGAGAGATGATCCGGAATTCTACAATGCTTTTTTCTTCGCGAAGGATCGCAAATATCCTGAGGCCGAAGCAGTCACTAAATACCTGTTGAGCCAGCAGGATTTTTATAAAGAGTCTGTGTTTAAGGCAATGCAGGTAGTAGGAAAACTACCGGATACCTACCGCGAATTTTATCTCAAAAATAAAACTACCTACGAGGCGCGTTTTGGTAAAATGTTGGCAGATAATATCTTCAAAAAACTGCTGAAACAGGATATAGCGGCCTTGCCTAAGGAATACGATGCATCCGCATTGGACGCTTTTTTAAAGAAGCAACAGGGTGTTTATAATGCAGGAGACTGGCACGAGGCCGAGATGTATTATGCAGAAAACTATCTCTTTAAAACCTGTAAAAATGCTAAAGCGTTCCTGGAGTTTGCGATTGCACACCATGACCGTGATGACAACCGGGTTCGTTATATGGCTTTCTATATGTATAGTGACATGGACAAAGATCCTGCGCTGAAAGATTTATATATCAAATGGGCGGAGTCTGCGCTTACGGAAGCTTCTAATCTGGAGGCCCTGAATTCAGTAGCTTATATGTGTGTGGCAAGAAATCGCAAAGATCTGGCAAAGACCTATTTTACGTGGCTGATATCCAAAGCGAAAACAATGGGTCAGTCGGCAGATGGATATGAAGGGGAGCTGGCGAAGCTGAACAGCTAAACCGGATGCTATAAAAAAGGGCCGCTACGCATTATGCGTGGCGGCCTTTTCTATATCGTGAATGCACTTAATTATGCACTTACTGCTTTGTTTACCAGTGCAGCAGCTTCGCTCAGGAGGATAGCTGACTGTACTTTCAGACCGCTTTGTTCGATCAGTGCTTTTGCTTCAGCAGCGTTAGTACCTTGTAAACGAACAATGATAGGAACGTTGATGTTGCCAATAGACTGGTAAGCATCAATTACACCCTGTGCCACACGGTCGCAACGAACAATACCACCGAAGATATTGATCAGGATTGCTTTTACCTTAGGATCTTTCAGGATGATACGGAAACCTGCTTCTACAGTTTGTGCATTGGCAGTACCGCCTACGTCCAGGAAGTTAGCTGGTTCACCGCCGCTCAGTTTAATCATATCCATGGTAGCCATGGCCAAACCAGCGCCATTTACCATACAACCTACGTTACCATCCAGTTTTACGAAGTTGAGGTTGAATTTGCTGGCTTCTACTTCAGTAGGATCTTCTTCTGAAATATCGCGCAGTGCTTCCAGGTCAGGATGACGCATCAGGGAGTTATCATCCAGGTTTACTTTCGCATCAACGGCAATGATTTTCTCGTCGCTGGTTTTGAACAGTGGGTTAATTTCCAGCATGCTGCAATCCAGTCCTACGTATGCGTTATAGAGGTTGGTAACAAATTTCACCATGTTTTTGAACGCTTCACCGCTTAAACCGAAGTTGAAAGCAATGTTACGTGCCTGGAAAGGCTGCAGGGTCATATTTGGTTTTACCCACTCTTTGAATATTTTTTCCGGAGTGCTGTGTGCTACTTCTTCGATATCCATACCGCCTTCAGTGGAATACATGATAACGTTCTGGCTTTTAGCACGATCCAGCAGGATAGACAAGTAGAATTCTTTTACCGGGTTAGCGCCTGGATAGTAAACATCCTGTGCTACCAGCACTTTATTTACCAGTTTACCAGCTTCGCCGGTTTGGATGGTTACCAGGGTACCTCCCAATATATTGCCAGCTATGGTTTTGATATCTTCAGCATTTTTTCCTACGGCCACACCTCTTTGTTCGGTACCACGGATCTTACCTTTTCCGCGTCCACCTGCGTGAATCTGGGCTTTAACAACGGCAAATTCATTACCAAATTGCACTTTCAGCTGCTTGTATGCTTCCGCAGCCGCTTCAGGGGTATCCACCGGGATGCCTTCCTGTACCGGTACATTATATTTTTTCAACAGTTCTTTAGCCTGGTACTCGTGTAAGTTCATCGGAATAAAATTTGCCGCTAAATTAGGTCATTATGTTTTAAATATAAAACTGCAGTCATTTGTGAATTAAAAAATAACTTTGCGCGGGTTTGTTTTTTAAATCCGACTTTTAAATAATGTATAAACAGATGAGTGAACTAACAGCAAAGATCACAGCAGCGGGAGAATATATCAGTAAATTCTGGCAGGATAAGCCGGTAGCCGGCATTATACTCGGCAGCGGACTCGGTAACCTGGCAGCGGAAATAGACAATAGCGTGGAAATTCCTTACAGCGATATCCCTCATTTTCCTGAATCTACCGTAGAAGGGCATTCGGGTAAATTAATCCTGGGATACATGCAGGGTAAGCCGGTTGTGGCTATGGCAGGGCGTTTTCACTTTTATGAAGGATTTTCCATGCAGCAGGTCACTTTTCCTGTTCGGGTGATGAAAGCGCTGGGCATCCATACATTATTTATCTCCAATGCCGCCGGAGGCATGAATCCTGCCTTTAATGTAGGGGATCTGATGATTATCCGGGATCATATCAATCTGCAGCCGGAACATCCGCTGCGTGGCAAAAATGAAGATGCGCTGGGCCCCCGTTTCCCGGATATGAGCGAACCTTACGCCAAATCACTGATCGAATCCGCTTATAAAATTGCTGCTGCCAACAATATATCTTTGCATACCGGCGTATATGTAGGCGTGCAGGGCCCTACCTTTGAAACCAGGGCAGAATACAAGTACATGCATATCATAGGAGGCGATGCTGTAGGGATGAGTACCGTACCTGAAGTAATTGTAGCGGCACATGCCGGCCTGAAAGTATTTGCCATGAGTGTGATTACCGATATCGGTATCCGGGAAGAAGAGAATGTGATTACCCATGACGAAGTACTGGCAGCTGCCAAAGCAGCAGAACCTAAGCTTACGCTTATCTTTAGTGAATTAATCCGGCAACTATAAACGCTTTTGTTACTTTCGGATGAGGCAAATTTTCATTTTCATAGCCCTGCTGTTTTTTTGCGGGAATCAGGTTCAGGCCCAGTTTAACTCCGGCCGCTTCGGCAATATGGGCGGCGGTGGAGGCGGTAACAGCAAAATGCAGCGGGATACCGGAAAGCATGAACACGAGCTGGATACCATCACCCTGACCTATAAACTGCTCGGCGACCCGGTATATTATAGAATAGATTCTTCTGTAGCTGACTTCCAGTCAAATTACCTCCGCGTACCTTCCAATTACGTGACACTCGGTAACACGGGGAATGCAGAATACAACATTATCTATACACCACTCATGAAACCCGGATTTGACGCCGGTTTTCACTCATATGACATCTATTCCAACACCCATAAGGACGCGAAGTTTTATTATACCACCCGCCCTTATACGGAGTTGCAATACCTGGTAGGTAGCAAACAGGAACAGGTAATCGGGCTATCGCATACACAAAACCGGACCGAACGCTTCAACTTTGCTTTCGACTACCGCAAAATAAATGCGCCCGGATATTATCGTACCCAAAATACCAACCACGATATTTACCGGTTTACCGCCCGTTATCAGAGCAAAAACAAACGTGCGCATACCTACTTCAGCTTCTACTATAATAAGATCAATGGAGGGGAGAATGGAGGGCTTAGATACGATTCCCTGTTAAAGAACCCGGACTATAAACAACGTAAAAGCTTGCCGGTAAACCTGGGTACGGACGCTTCTCAAACCTACTCCTTCTTTGGAGGTGGTACACTGCCTGTGAAATCCAGCTACCGGGAAACCGGATTGCTCATTCAACAGCAGTACGACTGGGGCCGTGGCGATAGTATTCATGTAAACGATACCCTGGATATTTATAAGTATGATCCGGTATTCCGCGTGCAATACACGTTTAATTACCAGAACGACGACTACGGCTTCATTGATAGTCAACCGGATACTGCTTTCTATAGCAAACATTACAATTTTGTTCCGGGCGATACCGTCAATGCGCAGCATAAGTGGAAAATGATTTCCAATGATCTGTCGTTGATACAGTTCCCGGTACGTGGCAATCAGGCTCACTTTATTAATCTGGGCGCCCGGTTTGAAAGTATAACAGGCACCTTCCTGGATGCCAATATTAATTTCAGCAACCTGGCCGTACATGGAGAATATCGTAACAGAACCCGTAACCAGAAATGGGATTTCTCTGCCAAAGGAGAGTTTTATGTCGTGGGGCAAAATATTGGTGATTACGGTATATATGGTAGTTTGAGCCGGCACATTAATGATCTTTTGGGAGATGTACAACTGTCGGTGAACAACGTAAACCGCGAACCATCCTACGTGTACAAGTATTTTAACAGTAACCAGGATGCGTGGTATAATACCTCCCTGGCCAAGCAAAATACGACGCAACTGCAATTTGCCTCTGTTAATACGAAGTTGAAATACACCCTGGCAGTGAATTATTTCCTTTTCACAAACTATACTTATTTCAAGGATTATTATCACAGTGAACAGTATGGCTCCCTGTTCAACCTGCTGCAGGTAACGTTCAGCAAGAAATTTGTAGTAGCGCCATTTGCCTGGTACCTGGATATTGCTTTCCAACAATTGCACGGCAATGGCCCGCTCAATGTACCTACTATCTGGACACGTAACCGCTTTGCTTTTGAAAAGAAACTGTATACGAACCTGAACCTCATCACTGGTCTGGAATTCCGTTATAATACCAGCTATTATGCGGATGACTATTCCCCGCTGACAGGCCAGTTCATTTACCAGAAAACACAAAAGATCAGCAATACGTTGCCGGATATGGCTGCATTTGCCAATTTCCGTATCAAATCCTTCTCTGCCTATGTCAGAGCAGAAAACTTAAATACCTTCTTTGCCAATAACAACTACGCTGCACCGTTGTATCCTTTAAACAACTTTGCCTTCAGGGTGGGGCTGCGGTGGTGGTTTATTAATTAAACTGAAAGCATAAAGCTATTGAGGCGAATGATCAATGCGAATATCCGCAAAGGTCATTCGCCTCAATAGCTTTATGCTTTCAGCTTTTTTCGCTACCTTTGGGCTTAGACATGAAACGATTTTTTGTCATATTATTCGCCATATTGTATACCACGCTCACCAGCGGGTTTACCATTAATGTGCATTATTGCATGGGCAAACTGGCAGGCATTGACTGGCAGGAAGCGGAGGCGCATCAGTGCCGGATATGCAAGATGCCAGCGAAAGGCATGGATTGTTGCAAAGATGAATCGAAGTTCTGTAAGGTAACGGAGTCGCATCAGGCGGCCAAAGCCCTGCAGCAAAACTTCAGCCTGAATATCGCCCTGGAACTGCCCGTGAAAACTTTGGCAGTGCCGGTTTTGGCGGAATCGAACATCCCCGCGGGCGATTATCACCATGATCCGCCCGATCTCCTCAAGACCCCCATTTTTATCCGTAACTGCACTTTCCTGATCTGATCCGGCGGTATTTCCCATGCCCGCTTTGAGCGGAGCCATCATGCGATGGCCGCAATTTCTTCATTTATTTAACTGAATCAGATCATGAAAACATTAGCTATTATATTACTCGCACTGGGTTTATCTTTCGGCGCAAATGCGCAATTCAAAAAAGCAGCGGTACATGCTACCGGCCTTACCTGCGCCATGTGTTCCAAAGCCACTTACGAAGCACTGCAATCACTGCCTTTTGTGGATAAGATAGATACCGACCTCGATAACACTACTTTTATACTGACCTTCAAGACAGGTGTGCCCGTAAATATTGATGCCATTAAAGCAAAAGTGGAAGATGCCGGTTTCTCTGTCGGCAAACTGGTCATGACCGCTAATTTCGACGCGTTGTCTGTGCAAAACGATGCGCACGTTAGCTTTGCCGGTAGCACACTTCATTTTATGGATGTGAAAAATCAGGTGTTAAGTGGCGACAAAGACATCACCGTTATCGACAAAGATTTCGTTTCTGCTAAACAATTTAAAAAATTCAGTACTGAAACAAGTATGCCCTGCTATAAAACAGGCATGATGAGCAGCTGCTGTAAAACCAATACAGGTAGTGCTTCCGGCAGAATTTATCACGTGACCATTTAATGCTGGTAGGGTATATGAAGAAATTTATAATGATAGCAGTGGCCGTCATGGCCGGAATAAGGGCAACCGCCCAGGAATTGTACGTAAATACAGAACCAGCCAGCAATATGCCCGCTAATTCGCTTGGCATAAGACTTACCAACAAGTTCTTTAACATGGAGCACACCCGTGAAACCGGGATGCGCTTTGAGCCGGAAGTGATGTGGGGTGTCAATAAAAGGCTGATGCTGCACGCATTTGGCTACGCCTCCAATATGATGCAATCATCTATCCGCACAGAAGGAGGAGGTATTTATGCTAAGTACCGCTTCCTATCGCTTGATCAGCAACATGCCCATTTCCGGATGGCCGCTTATGTAAGAGGTACGGTGATCGATAATCCATACTACCCTGTAATGGCCGACGGCACTCATCCTGCACGCCCTTATAATAATAAGGAGCTGGACCTGGAAGGGGCTACCTCTGGCGTGAACGGTGGTGTTATTGCTACGCAATTATTACATAAACTGGCTTTATCAACAACGTTGGGATATTCCCGTTATATGAACAATGTGAAAGATAATATTCCGGAAGAGTTCTCGAAAAATTCGGTCAACTACAGTCTTTCTGCCGGATACCTGGTGTTGCCGGTGAAGTATAAAAACTTCCAGCAAACCAATTTGAACCTGTATGTGGAGCTGCTGGGGAAAACCAATACAGACAAGGTAGGCCGCGGATCTTACCTGGATGTGGCGCCGGCCATACAGTTTATTTTTAACAGTACCACCAGGCTGGATCTATCTTATCGTGCGCAGGTGGCCGGAGATATGCCCAGAAATACGTTCAATTCTTTTTTAATAAGATTTGAACATAATATCTTTAATATTATAAAAAAATAAATGATGGCAACAACAGATCTGTTTATAAAGAATATGGTTTGTCCGCGTTGCATCAAGGTGGTCTCCACCGCCATCACCGCGGAAAAACTGGAAATTAAAGATATTCAGCTGGGCAAAGTAACAGTAGCAGGCATCGTACCGGACCAAACATTACAGCATTTGGCAGATACCTTGCAAAAGGAAGGATTTTTGCTGATAGACGATAAAAAACAGCAGTTGATTGCAGGCATCAAAAGCATTGTAGTACAGGCTGTACATCATTCTGAGCTGGATGAAATGAAAGAAAATTTTTCTACTTTACTGGCAGGAAAGTTGCAGAAAGATTATCACTATCTCAGTAATCTCTTCTCTGAAACAGAAGGCACTACCATAGAACAGTATATTATTCAGCAGAAAATTGAGAAAGTAAAGGAGTTACTGGTATATAATGAATTAAGTTTAAGTGAAATCAGTTATAAGCTGGGATACAGTAGTGTAGCGCATTTATCGGCTCAGTTCAAAAAAGTAACCGGATTAACTCCCAGTAAATTTAAACAATTGAAGGCCCCTGGGCGTATACCGTTAGATAAGATATAGTATAGCCATTGGCGTGAGATATAAAAGTTAGTTGTTTTAGTTTTAGTTTAAAAAGAGGCTGCTGCACACCGTAGCCTCTTTTTTAAAAAATCTTCACATGAAAAAGATATTCACAGGTATACTGAAAGTATTGCAGTCATTATTTATGAAGAAGGACTGTTGTAAATAATTTTAGAAGAAAGACCCCAAACAAAAATTTTCTGCACAGTATTTGTAAATGCCTATCTTTACCTTACCGATTAACTGCAGATGAAGAACAAAATTTTTATTATCAGTTTGTTATGCGGATCTGGAGTGTGCTTGTTGTTAGCCTGTGTCAATAAAAAAAAGCATACCGCCCCCAAACAAAAACAGATTGTAGCAAACATCAGACAACTGGACGAAGTGATTACAGACAATATCACAGAACGTCTGTCTGCTCTAAAAGACAATGAAGGTGAACTGGAAGACAGCATCATAGCGTTCCGTCCTTCTGCTATTCAGGAATTTTATGGCGCCGATAATCCCACCGGACAATGGTCTAAGAACGGGGTGGTGAGTCCTGCTGCAGACTCCATGTTGTATATGATACAACATGCGGAAGATGTAGGATTGTTGCCTGCCCAGTATCATGGCGTTGCGCTGACTGCCGCCCTGGAACAGATTAGCAGCGATGCCAATGCTAAAAAAGATGCAGCCTTGTGGGCCAAAGTGGACGTGCTGATGACAGACGCCTTCATGAAAATGGCCTCAGACCTCCGTTTTGGCGTAGCTCCGCGCGACAGTGTTACCCTTAGAAAGGATTCTGTGTTGACTGACAACCAGCTGATAACGGCGCTGAAACAGGCATTGACCGATAAGAATGTTGCCACGATTCTGCACGCGCAGGAGCCGGTACATGCAGGTTACCTTGCACTGAAAGAAGGCATACAGACTTTCAAATCCAAATACGGAAATTATCACTGGGATACTTTACCGCTGAATTACACGGATACCGTGGCTTTCAGACAATTGGTGATAAATCGCCTGGTACAAAGCGGACATCTGGATACCAGCGGACGTACCGCAGATACTGCGCTCATTAAAACAGGTATTAAAGCTTTTCAGAAAGAGTTTAATATTTATCCGGACGGCGTAGCAGGTAAAAGAACTGTGATGGCGCTGAACCGCTCTATGCATGATTGGATCATGCAGGCGGCGGTAAACCTGGATCGCTGGCGTAAATTACCGGATACCTTGCCGGTACAATATATCATGGTCAACGTTCCCGGCTATACGCTGCGGGTAATGGATAGCGGAGAAGTAAAGCTGGAGTCGCGCGTAATTGTGGGTGCACCACGTACACGCACCCCTTTGCTGAATTCTTACATGACTAACTTCATGATGTATCCCTACTGGCGCGTTCCTTACAGCATTGTGTTTAAAGAAATGCTGCCAGCTATCAAGAAGAACGTTGGTTATCTGGCTTCCAAAAACCTGGAGGTGATTGATAAAGACGGCAACACCGTAGATCCGGCTACCATCGATTGGTCCAAGTTAAGCAAAGGGCATTTCCCTTATGTGCTGCGGCAGATGGATGGTATTGATAACTCCCTGGGTGTGATGAAGTTTAACTTCCGTAACAAATACAGTGTATACCTGCACGATACCAATAACCGTGGGCTATTTAAAAACTCCATGCGCGCCATGAGTCATGGTTGTGTGCGGGTACAGCAATGGGATAGCCTGGCGCAGTACCTGGTGCGTGCCGATAGTGTAAGACATAGCGGTGATAGCATCCGTGTATGGCTGGCGCGGGAGGAAAAGAAACAGGTAGATCTCCCTAAACACATTCCTATTTATCTGCGTTACTTTACCGCAGAGGGACAAAATGGTAATCTTATTTTCTTTGATGATATTTATGGAGAAGATAAAGTATTACGTAAGAAGATGAAAATATAGACAATTAGAAAAGCTATAAAAGCAAACGACCAAAGCAAGGATCATATCCGCTTTGGTCGTTTGCTTTTATAGCTTTATGCCGACTGCCTTATGCTTTCAGCTTCGCCTTCAGTGCTGCATCCAGCGCATCCAGGAATTCTTCAGTATAGAGGTAGTGTTTACCATGTTCTACTTTGTTACCATGGATACAAACGGCCAGATCTTTGGTCATTTTACCACTTTCAACGGTTTCAATACAAACCTGTTCAAGTGCAGTACAGAAGTCGATCAGCGCCTGGTTGTTATCCAGTTTACCACGGAACTCCAGACCACGGGTCCATGCGAAGATGGAAGCGATTGGGTTGGTAGATGTAGGTTTACCAGCCTGGTGTTCGCGGTAGTGACGGGTTACAGTACCATGTGCAGCTTCTGCTTCCATGGTTTTACCATCAGGCGTGATGAGGGTGGAAGTCATCAGACCGAGGGAACCAAAACCTTGTGCAACGGTATCAGATTGTACGTCGCCATCGTAGTTTTTACAAGCCCATACAAAGTTACCATGCCATTTCAGTGCGCTGGCCACCATGTCATCGATCAGGCGGTGCTCATAAGTTAAGCCGTTTGCATCAAACGCAGTTTTGAATTCCTGTTGATAGATTTCTTCAAAGATATCTTTAAAGCGGCCATCATATTTTTTCAGGATGGTATTTTTAGTACTCAGGTACAAAGGCCATTTTTTCATCAGTGCCTGGTTGAAACATGCACGTGCAAAGCCTTTGATAGATTCGTCGGTGTTGTACATAGCGAGAGCTACACCATCACCTTTGAAGTTGTATACTTCATGTTCAATCACCTGACCATCTTCACCTTCAAATTTGATGGTGAGTTTACCTTTCCCTTTGGTAACGAAATCGGTAGCGCGGTATTGGTCACCAAAAGCGTGACGACCGATACAGATAGGTGCTGTCCAGTTAGGTACCAGGCGTGGAACATTGCTCATTACAATTGGCTCACGGAATACAGTACCATCCAGGATGTTACGGATAGTGCCGTTCGGTGATTTCCACATTTGTTTCAGCTTAAATTCTTTTACACGCTCTTCGTCAGGTGTAATGGTAGCACATTTGATACCTACGCCTACTTCTCTGATAGCGTTGGCAGCATCAATAGTTACCTGGTCATTGGTAGCATCACGATGCTCCATGCCCAAATCATAATATTTAATTTCAACGTCCAGGTATGGAAGTATCAGTTTGTCCTTGATGAATTTCCAGATGATTCGTGTCATCTCATCACCGTCCAGTTCGACTACCGGATTAGCAACTTTAATTTTTTCTGCCATTTCGGGTTTTTTAAAAAATTAGATTAAAAGCGATTCACAACATTTATTCAAGCGTGTCCCTTGCGGGATAATCACGAAAAATACGAATAGCTGTGAAAAAAACAAAATTAACAATATTAACTAAAAAGCATAATGCTAAAAGGATAAGGTAAAAAACTATTATAGCGAATGATATAAGCGTAAGAGTAGTGTACTACTCCGCTTATACCATTCGCTATAACAGAAATTAGCTTGCGCTTATGCTTAGTGTTGCATTTGTTTAATTACTTCATCCGCAAACTCGCTGGTTTTAACCAGGGTCGCATCATCCATCAGGTTGTAGAAGTCGATGGTAACGCGTTTACGCATGATAGCGGTGCTCAGGCCGTGAACAATGATTTCAGCAGCTTCTTTCCAGCCCATGTACTCCAGCATCATTACACCACTCAGGATTACTGATGATGGGTTCATGGTGTTGGTGTTGGCAAAGCGGGGAGCAGTACCGTGAGTCGCTTCAAATACGGCATAGCCGGTATTGTAGTTGATGTTAGCGCCTGGGGCAATACCAATACCACCCACAGCAGCAGCCAGTGCATCAGAAATATAGTCACCGTTCAGGTTCAGTGTAGCTACTACAGAATAGTCCTGTGGCGCCAGCAGAATCTGTTGGAGGAAGTTATCTGCGATCACATCTTTAATCAACAGTTTACCTTGTGCCAGTGCTACTTTCAGTTCTTTGTTAGCTTCTTCTTCACCCAGTTCTTTCTTGGTTTTTTCCCAATGTTCCCAGGTGTATACGGAGTCACCGAATTCTTTTTCCGCCAGTGCATAGCCCCAGTTTTTGAAACCACCTTCGGTGAATTTCATGATGTTGCCTTTATGTACCAGGGTAACAGAAGGACGTTTGTGTTCCAGTGCGTAGCTGATAGCAGCACGTACCAGTCTTTCCGTTCCTTCAATAGACACGGGTTTGATACCCAGTGAAGAAGTTTCCGGGAACCGGATGTTCTTAACGCCCATTTCCTTTTGCAGGAAATCGAGCAGTTTTTTGCATTCAGGCGTACCTGTCATGTATTCAATGCCGGCGTAGATGTCTTCTGTGTTTTCACGGAAAATCACCATATCCACTTTCTCCGGATGTTTCACGGGAGAAGGTACTTTGTTGAACCAACGTACGGGTCTAACGCAGGCGTAGAGATCCAGTTCCTGGCGCATTGCTACGTTCAGGGAGCGGATACCGCCACCAACGGGGGTAGACAGTGGTCCTTTGATAGACACCAGGTATTCTTTCAGGGCATCCAGCGTTTCTTTGGGCAGCCATTCACCTGTTTGCTGGAAGGCTTTTTCACCTGCCAGTACTTCTTTCCATTCAATTTTCCGATCACCACCATAGGCTTTTTCCACAGCTGCGTCGAATACACGAACACTGGCTTTCCAAATGTCCGGACCTATTCCGTCGCCTTCTATAAATGGGATGATGGGGTGTGCGGGGACCTGTAACAGGCCATTGTTCATCGATATTTTTTCTGCCGGCATAAAACGGTTTCTTTATGCGTTACGTAATTGTTGTAATCGGGTGCAAAGGTAACGCTTTTCCCCTTAAAGACAGGCTAGTTTCTGTGTTAATTGTGCAAATTATCCGGCTGCATATAACTTTTTGCTTATGTTAGGATTAATGTTATTTTGCTGCACATTTTTCGGCAGCAACAAAATCTTAGATACTACCATGACTCCCATTACATATCTCGCTCTGGGCGATAGTTATACCATTGGTGAACAAGTCGATTATACGGAATGTTTTCCCGTACAAACCGCCGCTTTATTACGCCAGCAGGGCTATCCTGTGGAGAAACCGCAAATTATTGCTACCACCGGCTGGACCACAGATGAACTGGCTGAGGGCATCAGGGTTGCACATATTGCAAAAAAGTACGATATAGTAACTTTGTTGATAGGTGTGAATAACCAATACCGGGGCTATGCGTTATCTGCTTACGAAACGGAATTTACAGCCCTGTTACAGCAGGCCATTACATTTGCGGGCAACCAGCCTTCACACGTAGTGGTATTGTCTATTCCCGACTGGGGGGTAACGCCGTTTGCAACGGATCGCGACCGGGAAAAGATTGCCCGGGAAATAGATGCCTTTAACGCTGCCAATAAGGCCATTGCACAACGTATGCAGGTGCCTTATCTTGACATCACCGGTTATACCCGCGAAGCGGCACATGATCAGGAGCTGGTAGCAGCAGATGGATTGCATCCTTCCGGAAAAGATTACGGCCGCTGGGCAGCCGCGCTGGCGCCACTGTTGCAACAAGCTTTGCACTAAGCCAAAAAATACGCTACATTCATATATCTGAAAACCTAAACCATGGAAAGCCATATCGTCAAAATTCTTGCGGTTACCCCCGTAACGCATAACGTTCGTCAGTTTACCGTTGAAAAGCCCCAGGGATACACCTTTGTACCAGGGCAGGCTACTGAAGTGTCTATCAACAAAGCCGGATGGGAGGAGGAAAGACGGCCCTTTACCTTTACCAGTTTGACCCACTGGGAACACCTGGAGTTTACCATTAAAATTTACGATGATCATAACAGCGTCACCCATGAACTGGGACAGCTGAAAGCCGGTGATGAACTGATTCTCCACGATGTATGGGGTACCATACATTATAAAGGAGAAGGCGTGTTTATTGCCGGGGGCGCCGGAGTCACCCCTTTTATTGCCATCTTCCGTGATCTGCAACATAAAGGACAGTTGGGTACTAACCAATTGATCTGTTCCAATAAAACCCTGTCGGATATAATTTTGAAAGATGAGTTTGAAGGCATGCTGGGTAAGCGTTTCATCAATACGCTCACAGCGCAGGAGGTACCTGGTTATGACCATCATACCATTGATGAAAGTTACCTGAAAGAGAAGATTGCCAATTTTGACCAGCATTTTTATATCTGCGGCCCTGACCCTATGGTGCAGCAGCTGAAAGCTATTCTTACCCGGCTGGCCGGCAGTGAGGCCCTGGTGACCGTAGAGATATAAGCTACCTCTTAGTAAGCTATCCGGTAATAGTTGGAAGAAAATGATCGGCCAATTATTACCGGCTGTTTTTACCGGTAATTTCCTGCCGTTTACCGGTAAGTGTACCTGATTAGCCTAAACCCCCTTTTGAAAGCAGCCCGCCCGTTCTACATTTGTATCATAAATATTAAAACAATGAAAAACGAAGATATAGAGGAATCAAGAAGAAAGAGCCGGTCCGTTGGGGGCTTTATCCTGATCATCATAGGTACCGTGTTGTTATTACAGCGTTTGGACCTGAATATCCCCAGCTATTGGCTTTCCTGGCAAATGATCCTCATTGCAATAGGTATCGTATTAGGTGTTCGTCATAGGTTCCGGATAGGAGGGTGGATGGTGATGGTAGGTGTTGGTGTGGTTTTTCTCCTGGGTGAAGTGCAAAAGTGGCCTTATGATACGGCCCAGTTTATTTGGCCGGTAGTGATGATTGGTATTGGGTTGATGGTGATTTTTAAACGAAACTTTTCCACCAGGGAATGGGCCGAGAAGAAAAAGCAATTTGGTGCCAACGTTACGTCTGTTTCCGGCGATGATGTACTAGATGTAACTGCCATTTTTGGTAGTGTAGATAGAGTAATCACCTCTAAAGCATTCAGAGGTGGCGACGTAACAGCGATCATGGGAGGCTCTGTCCTCAATTTTATTAAAGCTGATATTGAAGGCACTGCAACGCTGGATGTAACAGCGATCATGGGTGGATGCGAAATCATTGTACCAGCCAACTGGAACGTAAAAGTGGATATCAATTCAATTATGGGTGGTGTAGATGATAAACGATTCCTGGACCTGATGCCTCCGGCAGGTGAAGGAAAGCTGTTGATATTGAAGGGAACCTGTATAATGGGGGGAATTGAAATCAAAAGTTACGCCTGATAAATCACCATATCTCACTCTTCTATTTCCAACTTTTAAATCTTTTTTTATGCATTGGTTTGTTGCGAAAGTAGTATATCAGATCATCTGCGGCGACGGTAATCATACCCCGCAATTTGATGAACAATTAAGATTGATAAGCGCTGTTACCAAAAAAGACGCCTGCGATAAAGCCCGTGAAATTGGTATACAGGAACAATATGCTTTTAAAAATCAACAACAGGAACTGGTACAATGGAAATTCATCAACGTACCGGAAGTATATACCCTGGATCAGCTGACAGATGGTATGGAATTGTATTCCCGCATTGAAGAGCCGGGAGATCCCAATTCTTATATCGCCTGGTTGCAGATGAAGTCCGCTCAGCTGCAGGGACAACAATATTTTGAACTCAACGTATAAAACCGAACTATTGGTAAAGCAAATCATAAAAGGTACGGCCGTATGGTCTTTCATTTGCTCCTTTCTGATCTGGTTGCTCATTTACGGAGGATTACTGTACTACTGGTTTGATATTCCGTTGGGACAGTCAGTCACCGACAGCCTGGTACACGTGATATTGCTGGCTGCCACCAGCGTTATCATCAACCACAACGTGGCTTACTACCGTCCGGCGGCGGGCTCCATGAAGTTTGGATATGTAGCCATCGTAAGCTTTGCATTGTCAGTGCTGTGGGTATGCTTGAGCCGTTGGATACTGATGAGCGCTTTTCCGAAAGACCTGGGGTACCAGACATGGTTGAATCATGCTATCCCAATTCATACGCTGGTAGGTTGGATGCTGACGTATGGAATTGGTTTCAGGGCCCAGATATGGTATGATGCAGAAGAACAACGGGAAACGGTGAAACGCCGGGAAGCTTCCGAAAAAATTGTGAGAGAAGCAGAGCTGTTTAAATTGCGGCAACAACTACAGCCACATTTTTTGTTTAACAGCCTGAACTCCATTAACGCATTGATTATGATGCGGCCGAAAGAGGCCCGGGAAATGGTGCTAAAGCTCTCTGACTTTTTAAGAGGTTCACTGAAACGGGAAGATGATCAATGGATTTCATTTGCAGAAGAATTGAACTACCTGCAGCTATATCTGGATATTGAGAAAGTGCGTTTCGGACACCGGTTAGCCACCGACATTATATCCGGAGAGGGCACAGACACGCGGATGATGCCGCCGATGCTGCTGCAGCCGGTTGTTGAAAATGCCATTAAGTTTGGCTTATACGATACTACCGGTGATATTACCATCAGCATAAAATCATGGATAGAAGACAACACACTATATATATCAATACAAAATCCATTCGACAACGAATTGCAACAACCGCATAAAGGCACTGGATTTGGCCTGACTTCCAT
The DNA here is from genome assembly GCF_056396465.1 of Chitinophaga sp. 05T412. Classification (NCBI taxonomy): domain Bacteria; kingdom Pseudomonadati; phylum Bacteroidota; class Chitinophagia; order Chitinophagales; family Chitinophagaceae; genus Chitinophaga; species Chitinophaga sp. 05T412. The sequence goes on along the minus strand of NZ_JBFTLN010000001.1, from coordinate 181,667 downwards.
ACAACGAAGACTTTATCTATTGTTTGCCCGACAGGATTTGCTGGAAACATCCGCACACGAAAATATTTTTACCACCACTATCAAAGTACCACAAACCCATGATAAAAGCAGTAATAATTGATGATGAACCATTGGCCCGTGAGGTAGTAAAAGAATATCTGCTGAACTTCCCGCAGATTACTGTGATGCAGGAATGTAATGATGGATTTGAAGGATTAAAAGCAATACAACAACATCAACCAGACCTTATTTTTCTGGATATACAGATGCCCAAGATTACCGGTTTTGAAATGCTGGAACTGGTAGAAAATATGCCGGCAGTTATTTTTACCACGGCATTCGAAGAACATGCTATCCGTGCTTTTGAAGTACATGCAGTGGACTATTTACTGAAGCCTTTTTCCAACGAACGTTTTGATAAGGCCGTACAAAAGTGGCTGGATCAGTTCCAGGCGCCAGCTACGGCTAATACAACCGCATTGCTGGAAACAGCTGCGGCAACACCGGCACAAAGCAATCGTGTGGTGATTAAACTGAATGGTAAAATAAAGATCATCCCGGTACAGGATATTCATTATCTGGAGGCGGCGGATGACTATGTGAAAATTATTACCCAGGAAGGTAGTTTTCTGAAGAATAAAACCATGGCTTTCTTTGAGAAAATGCTCGATCCACAGCAGTTTACGAGAGTACACCGTTCTTACATCCTCAATATAAATCAGGTAACCCGTATTGATCCTTACGAAAAAGAAAACCACCTGGCGATATTGCGCAGTGGCGCCAGGGTGTTAGTAAGTAAAACGGGTTACCCCCGACTAAAGGCAGCGCTGGGATTGTAGGTGTTTTCCTACAATCCTGCGAACAGCCTTTCCAGCTTTTCTTTTGTTAATATTTTTTGGACCTGTATGCCGGTGGCAATGACTTTGCCATCGGATACAGCTTCATAGCTACACGTAATTTCATGATGCTGCAGCTGTGTAATGGTAGCGGTGAAAACCACTTCGCTGCCTACCAGTGCAGGGCGCAGATGTTCCACTGTAAGTTTGGTACCTATCCCTTCTTCATGTGCTTCTTTCATTTCCAGTACAAATAAACGGCAACACCATTCCGCATCTCTGGCCAACGCAAACGTGGCATATACGGGATGTACATTTCCGGTATCGAATCCGGCGCTGTCTTCCGAACGGACCATGCGGCTGAATTGCCTGGTATCACCGGGTTTGAAGAGGTGCTGCATGTGATGTGTTTATTTCGTATAATCGTTTACGTTACTTCTCGCTGGGGTCCTGATACCATTGTACTACCAGTACAGGTACCTGCACCTGGTGTCTTACCTGGTTGGCGGTTTCGCCATATAGCCAGTCTTTGAATCCTTTGTGTCCATGACCGCCGAGTACGAGGAAGTCGGCATTTTCTTCTTTCACGATGCGGGCAATTTCCCGGGCACGGCGACGGAAGCCGAGTACGCCTTTGGCGTTGATATCACGGCTTTTCAGCAGGGCTACATAGGTATCCAGCTGTTCCTGGTCGCGGCGGGTTTCGAGATCGTCAGAATCATGGCCAAAGTATTTGGCTGATGCACTTTCTACGATATGGATCAGGATATATTGCGTGTGTTCGTTACCGTGCGCAATGGCATTGGTGATTACTTCCCGGTCTTTGTTGGTGAAGTCGAGGGCCATGGCGATGCAGTTGTACACTGGTTTCTCCATGTCGCCCAGCGACACCTGGGTGGTATGGATACCAGCAGCGGCATCTTCGCGGTAGCGTCTGCGCAGCGGATGAATGATGGTGATGAGCAGCAACACCACAAAGCCCGCACAGGCCATGATGATAAGACCATCTATCCAAATATTTCCAGTACCAGACATATAACTGAAGGCTTCTGTAAATACCATCCGCATATTAAGGTACACCAATAAAATGGTGACTGCCCAGCTGAAAATTTTGGTGGTGGTAGAAATGGCAAAGTTGCCCATGGTTTTCTTATCACTCACAAAATGGATCAGCGGAATGATGGCAAATCCCAGTTGAAGACTTAATAACACCTGGCTAAATACCAGCAGGGCGCCCACTTCATTATCGCCGGCAATGAGGATGGTCAGCAATGCCGGTATGATGGCGAGCAGGCGGGTGATGAGTCGCCGCAACCAGGGATTGATACGGAGGCGGAGATATCCTTCCATTACAATTTGTCCGGCCAGTGTACCGGTTACCGTGGAGCTTTGCCCCGCAGCAATCAATGCCACTGCAAAGAGAATGGGCGCCAGTTTGCTGCCCAGCAGCTGATCCAGTAGTTTGTGGGCATCCTGAATTTCCGCTACATCGGTGCGGCCGCTTTTAAAGAATACAGCCGCTGCCAGAATGAGGATAGCAGCATTCACGAGGAACGCCAGGTTCAGCGCAATGGTGCTGTCGAGGAAATTCATTTTGATGGCCTGTTTAATACCGGCATCATCTCTTTTTATTTTCCTGGTTTGTACCAGTGCAGAGTGCAGGTACAGGTTATGTGGCATTACGGTAGCGCCTATAATACCAATGGCGATATACAAGGCAGTGTTGTCGGGAATGGACGGAATGAAGCCTTTCACGACTTCACCCATCTGTGGTTTTACTAAAATTAATTCCACGAGGAAGGAAGCGCCTACAATGGCTACCAGCGAAATAATAAATCCTTCCATTTTACGGATGCCATAACGTTGCAGGATGAGGAGGAGGAAGGTATCGAGTACGGTTAAGCTCACGCCCCATATCAGCGGTAGCCCGGTAAGCAGTTGTATCCCGATGGCCATACCGAGTACTTCGGCGAGATCAGTGGCGGCAATGGCAATTTCTGCCAGTACGTATAAAATGAAATTGACAACAGGAGGATAAGTTTCGCGGTTAGCCTGTGCCAGGTCGCGACCGCGCACAATGCCCAGGCGTGCGCTCAGGCTTTGTAACAACAGGGCCATGAGGTTACTCATCAGGAGTACCCACAGTAATTTATATCCGTACTGACTACCACCCGCCAGATCGGTGGCCCAGTTGCCCGGGTCCATGTAACCTACGCTGACGAGGTAGGCCGGGCCAAAGAAGGCAAATATCTTTTTCCATTTAGACTTTCCACTGGTATCTACACTCTGATGTACTTCACTTAGCGATGTGGATGAATGTATATGTTCCATGCTCATGTATATAGGAGTTCCTGAATCTTACTGTTTAAACAGGTCTGACCATAATATGTTTGGCCACCTGTTCGCTGATGGTGATAGCAGGTTGTTGTTTCAGTTTTATTTCAATAGAGTTGTCGTATTCGTAATGCGCGAGGATTTCCAGCTGTGTACCCAGTTTAATTCCTTTTGCATTCAGAAAGGCGAGGAGGGCGGTAGATTGGTCGGTGACCGCTGTGACCACCAGTCGCTTGGCATTGGTTTGATCCAATGATGTTTGTGGTCTGGGTTTGGCTAGTTTACCGTTGGCATCCGGAATGGGATCTCCGTGTGGGTCTATTACCGGGTTGCCGAGGAATTCGCTGAGGCGGTTGGTGAGTTTTTCACTGCGTACATGTTCCAGTTCTTCCGCCAGTTCATGTACTTCTTCCCAGCTGAACGCCAGTTTATCCACCAGAAAGCATTCCCATAGGCGGTGACGCCTTACAATTTGCAGGGCGGCTTTTCTGCCTTCCGGTGATAACAGGATGCCCTGATATTTTTCATATTCGATGAGCTTCTTTTCTTTCAGCTTTTTAGCCATGTCTGTTACCGAGGCGGGCTTGGTGTCCAGTTCATAGGCCAGTGCGTTGGTACTCACCGTTTCATCGCCTTCCTGCAGCTTGTAAATAGATTTTATATAGTTTTCCTCTGCCACTGATAAATTCATGCTATCTAAAATATTATTTAGACAAATCTAAATAATAAATCTGAACTTTTCCCTATCCGGTATGTTTTTTGATTTTTGCGGCGCATATATAAAAATTATATCTAACTTTTCGCCAAGAATTAACTGTTCAATGAAGCGTTTCCTTTTATTATTACTGGCCATTAGTGCTTTAGCAGCCTGCAAATCGAAGAAGAAGTCAGGTGGTGGTGATGAGCCAATGACACTTGAAGAATTTCAGTCATTATTTACCCCAGGCGCTCTGCCTTACAAACTTACAGCTGATACGCTGCAGTTGAAAATGGCTGATTCCCTGTCGCTGGATACCTCCGCGATGCGGTTTCTGACAGATACCCTGACCAAAGGTGATTTCACCAAAAGTGATCATGTGAGCTACTTCCCCCTGCAACGTGTTCCGGGTAGCACCGTGAATTATATGGTGGTAAAGGCGGTAGGCAGATCCCAGTCAGTGGGCTATCTCTGCTTCATGGACAAAAAAGGGAAATACCTGAACCGGATGAAAGTGGCGAACACGGGTAGTGCGGATGGCACGGTGATGTCGTTAGTCCTGGACAGCAAAAACGTGATTAAAATCAGCAGTGAGAAAAGACTGTCTGGTACCCGCAGCGCTTTGAAGGAAGACTTCTATGCCGTGAACCCCAATGGTTCGGTAACGCTGATCATGACTAACTCAAACGGCCCAACGAATGCGGGACAGATATTTAATCCGATCGACACGTTGCCGCGTAAGCATAAGTTTTCCGGCGACTATACCTCCGGGGATATGAACATTGTATCTATCCGGGATGGAGAAGATGCAAAGTCGTTTCAGTTCTTTATTACGTTTACAAAAGATAATGGTAACTGTAAAGGAGAGCTGAGTGGTAAGGGCCATTATCTGGCGGGTAATCGTGGTGAGTATAAAGACAAAGAATCTTCCTGCGGTATTTCCTTCCAGTTTTCTTCCGGTAGGGTGAACATCCGTGAAATTGGCGGCTGTGGCGCCTACAGAGGCATCAAGTGTTTCTTTGAAGGAGGTTTTGTGAAGAAAGCAGAGAAGAAGAAAAAGAAGTGATTTTTTGAAGCATAAAGCTGAAAGCAGAAAGCACAAAGCTATTGTAGCGAATGAGCAAAGCGAATTCAATATACGCTCTGCTCATTCGCTACAATAGCTTTGTGCTTTCTGCGTTCAGCTTTATGCTATATTCTCCTTGCTATTTTTCTGCACATTATTGCTGCAAAATATATGTAAGTGCAAAAACGTGTACGTTTTTTTATTTTAGAAAGATGAAATTTTTATTTTGATGAAATTATTGATGGTAGCGGATTTGGAGGTTATTTGTGAGATGCGTTGCCGCACCTTTTTTTCTCTTTTTTCAAAATTTATTTGGTAGAATAAGAATAGTTTATACCTTTGCAATCCCATCGAACAAAAGGGACGATTGGTAAGAAACAAAAAAGGGAGCTTAGCTCAGCTGGTTCAGAGCATCTGCCTTACAAGCAGAGGGTCACTGGTTCGAATCCAGTAGCTCCCACATCCGTTTTTTTGACATATTTTTCGAGATCTTTAGAGGGAGCTTAGCTCAGCTGGTTCAGAGCATCTGCCTTACAAGCAGAGGGTCACTGGTTCGAATCCAGTAGCTCCCACACTACACAGTAATAACACCCTTAAAGATCTTCGGGAGCTTAGCTCAGCTGGTTCAGAGCATCTGCCTTACAAGCAGAGGGTCACTGGTTCGAATCCAGTAGCTCCCACACTACACACAAATAAAAAGGTCCTGCAGAAATGCGGGACCTTTTTGTTTTTAGCTACTTTATAGATTTGCAGGAAGATAAAGTAGTATTGATCCCACTATTATCTTCCTACAAATTCTTCTTATTACTTCTTAAATATTCTTCTTACTGCTTTGCCCAACTTATTCAGATTCGCAATTTGCTCCTGTATAGGTGCCAGTGTGAGATCTTCCGGTTGCAGCCCTGCCTCCAGTGACTCGAATTCCCTTTGTTCGGGATATAACAGAATCACGTTATTATCCCGGAAATGACGCTCCAGTTTAGCGGGAATACTATCCATATAAGCATGATAGGAAAGCGTGCTTTTACGGGCAGTTACTACTACGACGAGATCATCGCGGGTGATTTCGCGGGAGAGAATGAGGAAATCTTCGATGGTATCAAAGCGGCGGAAGCTGAGATCCACACTCAATTTGGATTTTTCTGCAAATGCTTCTGTAATTACCTGGGTTTTGCCACTGCAGAACACCAGCAGCCGGGCGCCGGCTTGTTTGGCCAGCATAAACATTTTTTGGAGGTAATGCAGGAAGCCCAATTCATATTCCGCATTGGGTGGCATCACCAATACCATTTTTTTAGTGGTATTTAAGGGCGAATGAAAGTTACACACATACACTGTTTCCCATACCCGTTGCAATACGTTGTCGAGTGTGGTACCAAAGATGTTGCCCAGCCAGCGGTCGGTGGTGCTGGTTCTGTCTGTCCAGCCTAATATCACATCACTGATCAGCAGTTCTTTGGTGGCGCGGGTAATACCATCTGATACGTTCAGGTCTATACGGGTAACCACCTGCACCGGACTTTCGGTAGCGGCGGCATGAATCACCGCTTTTTCCAGCATCTTATTGGTGAGTTGTATTTTTTCTTTGGCTTCTTCATTGTCCTGCACTACGGCCAGGGGATAGATAGGCGTGGCTGCGCTGGTATCCTTGATCATCACGGCAAAGTCGAGCAGTGCTTCAATACGATCCGGGTTGGATACGGGTACCAGTATACGTTCCGGTGTTTCCGACGCTTCGGGTTTGCTTTCTGCTTCCTGGATGGCCAGCCGGCGGCCGGCATTTTGGGTAACAAAAGATCCCGTGAGGCACGTGATGAGAATGAGGATCACGGTACCATTCAGCACATTTTCATCTACAATACCCATATTATAACCAATGAGTATTACCGCAATAGTAGCGGCGGCGTGGGCACTACTCAACCCGAATATTACATTGCGTTGGGTAGGACTGTATTTAAACGACAACTGTGTGAAAAACGCTGCCAGCCATTTGCTGCTCAATGCCATGCCGGTGAGTGCACCTGCAATGATGAGGGCTTCCGGTCCTTTTAACAATACCCGCAAATCTACCAGCATCCCTACACTGATCAGGAAGAACGGAATGAAGATCGCGTTACCTACAAATTCAATGCGGTTCATGAGAGGCGAGGTATGCGGGATCAGCTGGTTTAATGCCAGCCCTGCCAGGAAAGCCCCGATAATGCCCTCTACGCCGGCTAATTCGGCCAGAAATGCAGACGCAAATACCAATGCCATTACAAAGATGAAATGCGAGGTTTTATCGTCTTTTATCTTCTTGAAAAACCATCTGCCCAGCATAGGCATCAACCAGAGGATAATCACCGCAAAAATGGTCAGGGAAATGCCCAGTCGCACCCAGAAAACGGTATTGAGATTACCGGCTTGTGCACCGGTAATGATGGCCAGTATCAGCAATACTGCTGTATCTGTGATAATAGTACCGCCTACGGCCACGGTAACCGCTTCATTTTTAGTGATGCCCAACCGGCTGGCCAGCGGATAAGCTACCAGTGTATGTGTGGCAAACATGCTGGAAACCAGCAGCGTGGCCATGAAATTGAAATGAAGTACATAGCTGCATACCACATATCCCATGATTAATGGGATAAAAAAGGTAAATGCCCCAAACACCATGCTGCGGTAGCGGTTTTTCCGGAACTCGGTCATGTCCAGTTCCAGTCCGGCCAGGAACATAATATAGAGTAAGCCGGCATTGGCAAACAAGGTAATACTGCCCTTTTCAATGATGTTAAAGCCGTGGTCCCCAATCGCCATGCCCGCTATAATCAGGCCTATGATACTGGGTATCCGCAGTTTACGCAACAGAATAGGCGCCAACAGTATAATAAACAATACCAGCGAAAAGATCGGAATAGGATCTTTTAGCGGTAAGCTGATATTCATCAATAAAACCAGTCCTTTCATTCTAACCATTTTTGTATTCCAAAATCAGCAACTCCTGCTTTAAATATGGATAAATTAACGAATAATCCATGTAATTTTGTGTAAAGCTTTTTTTAAAGATGAGCGATCGTACAAGTACCAAAGGATTACCGGAAGAAGAGATAGACGTGCTGGTAGCGGAAGATGAACAGTTTCCATTTAGCCTGGTAGTCTGGAATGACGAGGTAAATACATTTGATTGGGTGATTACTTCCCTGATGGAAGTATGTGGTCATACACATGAGCAAGCCGAACAATGCGCCCTGATCATCCATTTTAACGGAAAATATGCCGTAAAGCAGGGTGAATACCTCAAACTGCGCCCTTTATGTGAAGCCTTGCAGGAAAGGGGACTCAGTGTTACTATTGAAGAAATGGCCGGTAGCTGATTTGCTGATATGTCCGTTTTTCGTCTTAACAAACAATTAAAATTCCCTCCTGTACAGCTCTCTGAGCCTGACGGATTACTCGCTGTGGGCGGTGATCTATCAATAGAAAGACTACTACTGGCCTATCGTTCTGGTATTTTTCCCTGGTATGATGAGCCTCCCATCCTCTGGTGGAGCCCTGATCCCCGCTTTGTACTTTTCCCCGATGAACTGAAAGTATCTGCCAGCATGAAACAGGTGCTGCGCAAAAAAGTGTTCCGTATTTCCTTCAACGAAAACTTCGCTGGCGTAATTGCCCGCTGCAGCAGCATTCCCCGCGAAGGACAGGCCGGCACCTGGATTACTCCGGAAATGCAGGCCGCTTATATCCGTTTGCATAAAGCCGGGTATGCTATGTCAGTAGAATGCTGGTTAGATGACCGTCTGGTAGGTGGCCTCTATGGCGTTAAAACAGGCCGTTTCTTTTTCGGAGAGTCTATGTTTTCAGAAGTCAGCAATGCTTCCAAAGCAGCTTTTATCACTTTTGTGCAAACTTATGCACACGAGCTGGATATGATCGATTGTCAGGTACATACTGACCACCTGGCTTCTCTGGGCGCAGGATTTATTACCCGGGAAGAATTTCTGGAGATCATTGGTTTTTCGTAACTTACTTATCTAGTTATTTTTACTGGCACTAAATTCTTCCCCAATGAAAAAATTATGCTTGTTGCTGGCACTGGCAACATTTTCCGCTTTTATATCTCCAGAAACAAAAAGGGTCAGAGATGATAAAACCCTGTTAATTACCCAACTGCAACAAACCAGGGACAATCTGCTGAAAGAAGTGCAGGGCCTCAGCGATGCACAACTGGAATACAAACCTGCTCCGGATCGGTGGTCAGTGATTGAATGCGTGGAACATATTACCCTCATAGAAAAATCTATTTTGGCTGGCGAACAACAATTGGTACAACAGCCTGCCAATCCTGAAATGAGAAAGGATATTAAAATTACGGATGAACAAATCATCAAAGGTGTGGAAGACCGTAGTCATAAATTTAAAGCACCAGAAAATGCTATTCCTAAGCATAGCTATTCATCTGATGCGGAGGCCATCCAAAATTTTACCGATTCAAGGAACAAGCTCATTGAATATGTAACAAATACCAATGATGACCTGCGGGCGCATATATCAGATAAAACACCACTGGGAACTATTGACGCTTACCAAATGCTATTGCTAGATGCTGCACATACCAACCGGCATACACAGCAGCTGCAGGAGGTAAAAGCAGATCCGGGATTTCCTAAGTAGCGGAAAGCTTAAAGCTGAAAGCAAAAAGCTATTGAAGCGAATGATCATTGCGGATAATAATACGCTTTGAACATTCGCTTCAATAGCTTTTTGCTTTCAGCTTTAAGCTTTCCGCGCTATCTCAATTCCCAGTCCATAATCTGGTTATGCCATTCCTGGCGGAAAGGGGTAGTGATTTTGATGTAGTTATCGGTGTAACCTTCCATCATGCCGTCTTTACCCAATGATTCAAACAATACTTTCCTCGTTTCCCCCAGGTGTTGTTCATTGAAGAACTGTTGCTTTTTATGGCTGAGGTTACGTAGCATTTTATTGCGTTCATTACGGATATGTACCGGTACAACGGGTTTTATTTCCAGTGCATGCGTGTTGGCCCTTTCGGAGTAGGTGAATACGTGGAGATAAGATACATCCAGGTCGTTCAGGAAATCATATGTTTCCCGGAAGTGTGCATCACTTTCAGCGGGGAAACCCACAATCACATCTACGCCGATGGCGCAATGGGGCATGAATTGTTTGATCAGCGCTACTTTTTCCGCGTACAATTCGCGGCGGTAGCGACGGCGCATCAGGCCGAGTATTTCATTGCTGCCGCTTTGTAACGGAATATGGAAATGAGGCATAAATTTCTGGCTGTTGGCCACAAATTCAATGATCTCATTAGTCAGCAGATTCGGTTCTATAGAGGAGATACGGTAGCGGGAAATGCCGGGTACCTTATCTAATTCCTGTGCCAGTTCAAAGAAAGATTCTTCTCTTTTTTTACCGCCTTCGAAGCCTTTACCGAAGTCGCCCAGGTTTACACCGGTGAGCACAATTTCCTTCACGCCGGTAGCGGCGAGGGTATGGGCATGGGCTACTACGTTGGCAACACTATCGCTGCGGCTTTTACCTCTGGCCATTGGAATGGTACAGAAAGCGCAGGTATAGTCGCAACCATCCTGTACTTTCAGGAAAGTACGGGTGCGGTCGTTCAGCGAGTAAGAGGCATGGAAGCTGTTAACATCCTCAATATCACAAGAACAGATTTTGGTACTGTCGCCCTTGGTGAGTGTTTTGAGGTGTTCGGCAATATTGAATTTTTCGGCGGCGCCTAATACCAGGTCAACGCCTTCAATGGAAGCGATTTCTTCCGGTTTCAGCTGTGCATAGCAGCCGGTGATTACCACCATACTACCGGGCGCACGGCGTTGTATCCGGCGTACCAGCATACGGCATTCTTTGTCCGCATTGTCTGTTACTGAACAGGTATTGATAACATACACATCTGCAGTATTATCAAAATCTGTTTTTACAAACCCATCCTGCTCCAGCAACCTGCTCAAAGTAGAGGTCTCTGAAAAATTCAGCTTACAGCCGAGTGTATGAAAAGCTACTGTTTTTACCTGTTCCATAAAGGGATGCAAAGGTAGGAACTTTTTACGTCATAGTTAGGTAAGGAATTTTGAGTATTTTGCGGCGCGTTCTGGTATATATGAAATCTATACAAAAATATCTTCCCGTATTACTCTTGTCACTCTTATTGCTGGCCGGTTGGCAGCAAAAATGGTGGAAAAATACGGCTGCGCCGCCTGCGCCCGGTAATAGGCCCGTAGTAGCCCGTGGAACCGTTAATAAAGCCGCTATTGGTGGAGAAGCCATTAACCGGCATGCCCACCTGGAGTATACTAAACATGCCATTTGTCGGATGGGATGCCGTCAGGTGACTAAGACTGAAGTGGAAGAAATTCTGCAAGGCGGTGAAGTAAACGCCGAAAAATCCAATCCGGCCGACCGCCCTTGTCCTACCTATGCCCTGGAAGGATATTCCAGCGAGGGACAACATCTCCGGGTGGTTTTTGCTCCATGCGATAGCGAAAATGCTAAAGTCATCACTTGTATTGATCTGGACAAAGACTGGAGTTGCAATTGCGAGTAGCAGAAAGCTGAAAGCATAAAGCAAAAAGCTATTGAAGCGAATGATTAAAGCGTATATTATCCGCTTCAATAGCTTTTTGCTTTATGCTTTCAGCTTTCCCCTTTTCCGGATTTTGTTGTAGTTTTCCACTCTAATCAAGAGGCGTCTATGAATTTTTTAATGAAACCGTTGCGTGTTATTTATGTGATATACGCCGCTGCCATCTTTCTGGGTATCATGTTTCTGATATTGCCGCCCATTTTCCTGGCGTCTTTACTGGGTAAGCAGAAAGGTGGAAATATTATTTTTTATTTCCTGCGCTTCTGGGCACATGTGTGGTTTCCGATGGTAGGTATGCCGGTAACCCGTAAATATGAATGTGAACAGGACAATGATCCCTGCATTTTTGTGGTCAACCACCGCTCTTATCTGGATGCTGCGATAGCGGTGAAAGTAATGCGCCTCCCTTTTCGCCCGTTAGGGAAAGTAGAAATGTCTAAGATTCCTTTCTTTGGATTTATTTATAAGAACTCTGTAGTACCGGTAGATCGCTCTAATGCTGCTGCCAGGGCCAGAAGTGTACGCGAAATGATGACCGCCCTCAAAGCGGGTATTTCTATCCTCGTATTCCCTGAAGGCACTACCAACGAAAGCGATCAGCCGCTGCGTCCTTTTCATAATGGCGCTTTCCGGATGGCCATCGAATTACAGATGCCTATTAAACCGGTGCTGTACCTGGATGCCGGTCATCGCTTACCGCATAAAGGCCCGATGCACCTCAATCCTGGCAAATGCCGTGTGGTATTCCTGCCTGCCATTCCCGTAAAAGGAATGACCATGGATGATATCAATACCCTCAAACAACAGGTGTTTGATGTAATGGACAAAGAATTACGCAAGTACCACGAATACCCAACCCTGCAGCCAATCGGATGAAATACGCAGACGTAATATTGCCATTGGCGTTACCCAGAAATTACACCTACGCGGTACCGGAAAGCATGGAAGCCCTGCTGAAACCGGGTTGTCGCGTTGCGGTACAACTGGGTAAACAAAAGAAATATGCAGGTGTTGTAAAAGCGGTTCATGAACAGGCGCCCCCTTATAAAACCAAGCCACTGCTGGATATGCTGGATGCTGATCCGGTCGTATATCCTACACAGTTAGCTTTCTGGACCTGGGTAGCCGCCTATTATATGTGTACAGAAGGAGAAGTGCTGAATGCCGCTCTTCCCGCTCACCTCAAGCTTTCCAGCGAAACTTTACTGCTGTTCAACGACGCCTATGGCGATGATTTCAGCGCACTGGATGATGATGAATACCTGGTGGCAGAAGCATTGCTGATCCGCAAGGAACTGCGTATAGAAGAAGTGCAACTGATTCTTGATAAATCTGAAGTATACTCCGTTATCAAAAAACTGATAGAGAAAAAAGTACTGCTGGTATATGAAGAATTAAAAGAAGTATATAAAGAGAAGAAAGAAAACTACGTGCAGCTGCACGCTGAATATCAGGAAGAAGCCCAGCTGGCGGCGCTCTTCAATGATATGGGGCGCGCTCCCAAACAAATGGAATTACTGCTGGCCTATCTGCATTTACAGAAAACACAGGGCAGCGTATTACAAAGTGAATTGCTCAAAAAGTCCGGTGCTACTACTGCACAACTAAAAGGACTGGTAGATAAAAATATTCTCTGGATAGAAAAACGTACGGTAGACCGTATTCCCACCGGGAAAGTAGATACGCAGATAGATTTTGACCTGAGTCCTGCACAGGAGGTAGCGCTGACAGAAGTACGTACCCACTTTAAAGACAAGCAGGTAACGCTGTTGCATGGCGTAACCTCCAGTGGTAAAACACAGGTGTATGTGAAGATGATGGAAGAATGCCTGGCCAGTGGAAAACAGGTCCTGTACCTGTTGCCGGAAATAGGACTAACGGCACAGATTATACGTCGACTGCAGAAACATTTTGGCAGCAGCATAGGCATTTATCATTCCCGCTTTAATAACAACGAGCGGGTGGAAATATGGAATAAAGTAAAAACCGGTGAGCTACAAATTATACTGGGCGCACGTTCCAGTCTGTTGTTGCCGTTTAAAGACCTGGGCCTGATCATACTGGATGAGGAACACGATGCCTCTTATAAACAACAGGACCCTGCTCCGCGCTACCACGCCAGAGACGCTGCTATTTATTATGCAGGTTTGTTCAAAGCCAAGGTGTTGCTGGGTTCTGCCACACCATCGCTGGAATCGTATTACAATGCGCAACAGAGAAAATATGGTTTGGTAGAGTTGAACGAACGCTTTGGTGGTATGGAAATGCCCGCCATTGAGATCGTGGATATTAAAAAGGAGATGGCAGAGAAAACCATGGATGGTAATTTCAGCGAGGTGTTAAAAAATGCGATCTCACAGAGCATCGCGGATGGAAAACAGGTGATTCTGTTCCAGAACCGTCGCGGCTATGCGCCTTTCCTGCTATGTACTACCTGTGGCACTATTCCGCACTGTAAACAGTGTGATGTGTCGCTTACTTATCATCGTAACCAGGATAAGCTTACCTGTCACTATTGCGGTACACGCTATCCTTACGTTCATACCTGTGTGGCTTGTGGCGCACAAACGCTGGAGCCCAAGAGTTTTGGTACTGAGAAAATTGAAGACGATCTGCAACAGGTATTTCCTGAGGCCCGTATTGCCCGCATGGACATGGATACTATCCGTAATAAGGATAGCCATAATAAACTCATTCAGCTGCTGGAAGAGCGCAGTATTGATATATTGGTAGGCACTCAGATGGTGGTGAAGGGGCTGGACTTTGAAAACGTGAACCTGGTAGGTATTCTGAGTGCAGATAATTTACTGGGATTCCCGGACTTCCGGGTGAACGAACGGGCCTTTCAGCTGATGGAGCAGGTGAGTGGCCGCGCCGGCCGCAAACATGGCATGGGTAAGGTGCTGATACAGGCGAGCAATACGCGGCATCCGGTGTTGCATTATGTAATGGCACACGATTATAAAGCGATGTATGCCGCTGAAATTGAGGAACGCCAGGTGTTCGGCTATCCGCCATTTTTCCGTTTACTGAAGTTAACTATCCGTCATAAAAATCAACAGGTAGCCGAGCAGGCAGCTATGATTCTGGCCAGTTGGTTACAACCTCATATTGGTACGCAGCTGGTAGGGCCTGCAGCACCGCTCGTTGCCAGGGTGCGCAATAACTATTTGCAGGAAATGTTGATTAAACTCCCGCGTGATGCCCGTATGATTGCACATATCAAGCAGGTATTGCAGGAGTTTATTATCCAGTTGAAAGCGGAAAAAGCTTTCCGCTCCGTGGTGATCGTGCCGGATGTAGATGGCGTATAAAAGGACTACTCTTTTTGCAGCACCAGGTTTTGTTGCTGTGCTTTTGATATTTGTTGCTGTATTTGTCCGAACAGATTTTTCTGCGCGCCATTTAAGTCCATCTGCTTATACCATTCTACGATAAAGATGTGTAGCATATTACCTTCCTGTTCGCATCGCATTTTATAGCCTAGCGCCGGCTGGGTCCCTGAATCGTTGATATCTGCCGAAAAATCTCCTTTATTCAATATTTTATATCCTTCCGGAATAGGAATATTCACCCTTTTTTCCTGATAGTAAGGGAACGCAATTTGCACGGGGAGATTACCGGGGGGCATGTCTGCTTCCGTGGCAATGGTACCTCCCAGCAGTTGTCCCAGGTGGATAACGACTTGTGTGTTTTTGTTTTCTATGAGAGATGGGGTATTCAGTGTGCTGTTCAGCCGCATCGGTTTATCCAGCATGCGGTTATTGAACAATTCATTTTCTGCTGTTACCGCTGTGGGTTTTCTCACGCCGGGTTCAAACGGTAAAAGGGCGTTGTATAGCCTGAATTTAGCTTCTGTATCATTATTGGCAGTGCCAAAAGCATGTTTAATATTAGCTGCAGGGTAACCACCAAATGATTGTTTCACCTCCCAGATAGGTTCCGTTATTGATTTAAGGGTGGCATCCAGTGTGATATTGCTCAGGGTATAAGGTACTACCGGAGTGGTCACAAAATCGACGAGTACTTTACTTTCCTGGCCAATCACCGTGTCGCGGCAACGTAGGGCGGGGATGCCTGCCCATAGCGCCGGATAACAAGGAAAACGTGTATTCATGTCCGTTGGCGACAGTGCTTGTTGTACCTGCGGGAAATACAGTAATACATTACGGGGCAGCTGTCTGTTGACCAGCTGGCTGTCGATTAATATGCTGTCGCGGGCAGATGTAAAGAGCACCTGTGTAGGAATATTGAGCATATAATACACCGCATTCATCAGGCGGACCATGCCTGTTTTATCTGCACGTCTTGATTTGAGAATAGAGATGATATCAACGGTTTCGCCGGTTTCAGCGGGAGCGGTGAGTGTAAAGTTGGTTTTTACAAACTGCTCCACCATATAAATCATTTGTGGAACGGGCATCCGTTGTTGGGTGAAGGTCCATTTGGGCAGTTCTTTTTCCAGTTGTTTGAATTCTGGTTTTGAGATGGCCACAAAAGGGATGTAGTTATCATCACCGAATTGTTGCCAGTTCATGCGGGTAGTATCTTTCCCATCTATCACCTGTTGGAGGGCAAAATCCACGCGTTGCAGCTGAGGCAGGAAATAGTAGCGGTCATCGCCTTTGAGGGCAGGTACGGGCTGCATATTCAGTCGATAGTAGCGGCTGATGCCTCCGGTGCTATCTGTAATGGCCGGTAGGCCTGGGGAGGTTTTAAACCGGAATTCCAGTTCTTTGGGCGCTATCAGCAGGAAGCTCACCTGATTGCAGGAAAGGGCGGATTGCAGTATTTCGCTACCGGCGTAATCCCAGGCTACTTTCAGGCTCAGTTCATATTCTATTTCCGAGCCGGGTTGCAGTACCAGGTCGTTGACAACGATTGCTTTACGGGCGTCGTTGAGTGGCAGCATCCGAACCTGGTTGTTGAGATCCTTTGTTTGCCCGTTGGCCGAAATGGTGCGTATGCGCAGGCCCCGCAGCTCTTCGTTAGCTTCGATGGTCATGATGAGTTGCGTCAGACTATCGGCTGCTGCCTGTGTATTGACTAATACGCTTTTATAGATGGTTTTGTAATGAGTGTAGTTATTGGCTTTGTCGGCCCGGTTCACATTGAAATCCCTTACCATCCGGTAATCCAATACCGTATAGGGGTGATCGGTAGAAGTGATGGCAGGTGGTGTTGGCTTTTCTTTCCATAGTTCAGGAAAATACCCGTTGACCTGTGCCTGCAGGGAACAGGGAAGCATTGCAATTACTGCAACAGCCAGAAGAAGGACCCTTTTTTTCATACCTGCTAAAGATAAGATTGAATTTTCGCATTTCATGAAGCGCCCATTGCCTGAATGGCATCAGATTCCCATACACTGATGCCGGTGTTAGCCTGTTTTGTGGCTGCTATCATGGCGTTGGCAACTGTGGCTGCTTTAATACCCCGGTATTTTTTCCATCTTCCCTGTAATAAAAAATAAAAAAGCTGGATCAGCCATTTTCCCAGCCACTCACCCAATCTGAATTCTTTTCTAGTTCCGATTAATACAGAAGGTCTGAATATATACAGGCTATGGAAGCCGATGGCCTCTACGGCAGCTTCCATTTCGCCTTTGGTGCGCAGGTAAAAATTGCGGGACTGCACATTAGCACCAATGGACGACATGATAGCCAGCTGAGATACACCTTGTTCATGTGCTATACGGGCGCATTTTACGGGGATACCGTAATCCACTGCCCTGAATTTTTCCTGGCTGCCCGCCTTTTTAATGGTGGTGCCGATGCAACAAAATAGCACATCACCCTGTAAGGCAGCGGTCAGATTTTCTGTATCCTCAAAATCCACGATAATGCATTCCAGCCGGGGCCTGGAATGTGCCCAGGGCTGGCGCACCAATACCTTCACTTTGCTGAAGGATGGGTCCTGAAGTAGGGTAGCCACCAGGTGGGTGCCTGTTAATCCGGTTGCGCCTATAACAATCGCCGTTTTGTTCATGGGATGTAGCAGTTTCTAAATGATTTGCGGTTATCTTTGCTGACCATAAATTTAGGTTATTATGCAGGTATCAGAAAATGTTCTGCTCAAATCATATAATACTTTCGGTATTGAGGCCCAGGCTCGTTATTTCGCGGCTTTTTCTTCTGTAGCAGCTTTGCAGGAACTGACTGCCCAACAACGTGCGCAACAGTTGCCGCTGATGATACTGGGAGGAGGTAGTAATATCCTGTTTACACAAGACTTCAACGGTTGGTTGCTGAAGAATGAAATCAAAGGCATTAGCATTGTAAAAGAAGATAACGATTACGTATATGTGAAATCCGGTGCAGGTGAAAACTGGCACCAGTTTGTGCAGCATTGTATTGGATTGAATCTGGCAGGACTGGAAAATCTGTCGCTGATACCGGGGAATGTAGGGGCCAGTCCTATGCAGAACATTGGCGCTTATGGTGTAGAAATCAAAGATGTGTTTCACGAGCTGGAAGCGTTACACCTGGCCGATAATAAGGTGGTGACCTTTAATAATGCTGATTGTCATTTCGGTTATCGCGAAAGTGTTTTCAAAAAGGAATACCGGCAGCAGTTTGCTATTTTATCGGTGACGTACCGTTTAAGTAAACAGCCTCATTTTAACACCAGCTATGGTGCTATCAACGAAGAGCTGCAACGGATGAACGTAACAGATTTGTCCATACAGGCGATCAGTCAGGCGGTGATTAATATCCGTTCGTCCAAACTGCCCGACCCTGCAAAGATTGGTAATGCCGGCAGCTTCTTTAAAAATCCCACGATCAGCAAAGCACAGTATACCGCATTACAGGAGGCTTATCCACAACTGGTAGCTTATCCGGTAGCAGACGAGCACTTCAAACTGGCAGCAGGCTGGCTGATAGAGCAATGCGGCTGGAAAGGGTATCGCAAAGGCGATGCCGGTGTACACGCCAAACAGGCGCTGGTACTGGTTAATTACGGACATGCCAAAGGCCGCGAGATCTATGATTTGTCGCAGGAAATATTGGATAGCGTGGAAGAGAAATTTGGGGTAGCGTTGGAAAGAGAAGTAAATATTATATAAGAAAATTACGAATTACGGATTACGGATTTGTGAGTAGATAATTGCGAATGTTATTACTCGCGTTTACTATCTACCCACAAATCCGTAATTCGTAATTCGTAATTTTCTTGTACTATTGTGCTGAACCGCATTGCTACCTGATATGCCTGATGATGAATTATGGACATTGTTGAAAACCGGGGAGATCACCGGATTGGAAGGATTATACAGGGAATATTTTCCGATCTTATCTAACTATGGGCTGAAGTTTACGTTGGATAAGGCTTTTATAGAAGAGAGCATCAATGATCTTTTTTTGAAATTATGGCGCAACAGGGAATCTATCAATACACCGCAAGTAGCCAAACACTATCTGTTATTGTCTTTCCGTCGTATGTTGACACGGAAATTGACTTATAGTCCATCCCGCCAGGAAGAATCCATATCAGCGGAATACGTTCCTTTTAATTTGGAGCTAACCTACGAACACCCGCTCATTCGCGCTGAGAGAGCCAGCGAGTTAAAAAACAAAGTAGACAAGTTATTAGATACCCTTACCAACCGGCAACGGGAGGCCATCTTCCTGAAGTTTTATGAAGATCTCTCCTACGAGGAAATTGGGGATATACTTGAAATAAACACCACCGCTACCTATAAGCTGATTTACAGGGCATTGGAGCGCTTGCGTGAACAATTAGGTGGGTTTTCGCTACTGGTATTTTTACTGCTGCTGCAGCGCCAATAAAAAAAGTAAAAAATATTTTTAGAAAATGGGGTAATACTGGAATTATCCTGCGTCTGTATTTGTAAACCTGCGGACCACCGCGTATGAATAGAGCAAAAGATTTTGAGCATTATCTGTCGGAGGACTTCCTCGTGGATGAATATTTCATCCAATGGGTGAAGTATCCCAGTGCGGAAGCGGAGGCCTATTGGGGGAAATTAATGACTGATTTTCCGGCAGTGGCGCCAAAGATGGCGGAGGCCCGGGAAATGGTGTATGCCTTATCTACGCCGGTAATCCGGCGCAACGAGGGCGCTATCTCCGAAAACTGGGAAAAGTTACTCGCGGATATTTCGCGGGAGCCGGTGGCACGCGTGTTTTATCTGCAGCGCAAATGGTGGGCGGTGGCTGCCAGCATACTATTATTGATGGTATCTGCCGCAGGTTGGTGGGCTACTTCTTCTGTCCGTATTCATACCGGATTCGGAGAAACGAGGGAAATCATTCTGCCGGATCATTCCGTTGTAATGCTGAACGCTAATTCAACGATCACCTATGCACGCGCCTGGTATTTCACCCACCAACGAAATATTGACATGCAGGGGGAAGCTTTCTTTGATGTGAAACATCTGGGAGATACTTTCCGGGTAACCGCCGGTAACGCCATGGTAACGGTATTGGGAACTGCCTTTAATGTACGTGCGCGCAACGGTGTTTTATCTGTAGTGCTGCAAAGAGGTCGGGTACGTATTGATCGCTTCAATGCGCCACAGCAGCCGGTTTACCTGCTGCCTGGAGAGGGCTGGAGTAATACCGCAAAAAACAATATTCCGGCAAAAGTGGATACACTCGCCGTTACCGCCTGGACAAGACATGAATTATTATTAAATGGAACCAAAATAAACGAGATTATTCACATTTTAGAAGAGCGCTATGGGTATACTATAATCACTAAAGATTCGTCCATTCTTGAAAGGAAAATTGAAGGAAGAGTCCCTATGCAGGGAGAGCAAGACTTATTATTTGTTTTATCCAGAATACTGGACGTAAATATCAACCAACATCAGGATACTCTTTTTATTACCAATAAGGAGTAGGCCTCATTTACCAACCAAAAAATCAATCAGGTTATGAACAGAGCGCTGAAGTTTATTCAGGCTGTGACCATGGCATGCCTATTAATGGCTGGCTCACAGCGTTTAGCTGCGCAGGCCAGAAACATGCCCGTTACCGCTGCATTAAAGCAGATTACAAAATCGTTTGGTACCAGCTTCGTTTTTGAAAATAGTTTGCTGGAAGACATCTCCGTTAGCTTTGATCCCGCTACGCTTTCAGGCAAATCGGTAGAAGCAGCGTTAAAGGAATTATTGTATCCAAAAGGATTAATCTTCCTGTTTGTTAATGACAACACCTATACTATTATCCGTGATGTGCGGAAGAAAAATCCACCTGTGGGAATGGTAGTTGGAACAGTTGACCAGAAAGCTTTTTCCGGTACCGTTACCGATGAAAATAATCGCCCGCTGCCAGGTGTCACCGTGAAAAATCTGAGTAATAAAGAAGGCGCTTTGACAGATGGCAATGGATACTATTCATTGAAACACGCCAATGTGGGTGATATGCTGGTTTTCACTTTTATAGGCTACAAAACCCAGCAACAGCTGGTGTCAAACTCCTCAAGACTTACTGTCAGCATGGCGCCTGATAATATCCAGTTGTCTACTGTAGAGGTATCTACCGGTTATCAAACCATTGCCAAAGAAAGGGCTACGGGTTCCTTCTCACAGATTAAAGATCAGGATATGGAGAAGAAGGTAACCATGAACGTGGCCGATAAAATGGAAGGACTGGTAAGTGGATTGTTGGTAACCGCTAATCCACCCGATGCCAGTGGACGTCCTACTACTAAAACCTCCCTCACACTTCGTGGCCGCAATACCCTGCGTGCACAACAGGACCCGCTCATCGTTATTGATGGCTTTCCTTATGAAGGCGATCTGGCCATGCTGAATCCGGAAGATATTTCCAGGATCACCTTCCTCAAAGATGCTGCAGCTGCTTCCATTTGGGGAGTACGCGCCGCCAACGGTGTAGTGGTCATAGAAATGAAAAAAGGGAGGAATCAGGGTCGACAAATTAACTTCTCTACTAACTATACCATTGGTGGAAGACCAGATCTGGGATACCGCCCTGTAGCCAATAGTGCGGACTACCTCAATTTTGAGCAGGAAGCGGTGAATAAGTCGCTGCTGCCGGACCCCACCGGGAGAACATTACCCGCTACTTCCGCTGGTGCCGACATCTTCTTCCGTTATAAGCGTGGAGAAATTACCGCAGCGCAAAGAGATGCACTGGTAGCACAACTGGCGTCTTACGATTTCAAATCCCAGTATAACAAATACCTGCTCCAGCAGCAGCAAATCAAGCAATACAACCTCTCCGTTTCAGGCGGTAACGAGGTGGCCAAGTACTTTATCTCCGGCTCTTTCAGTGATGAATTGCCGGTGGCGAAGGGCAACCGCAATCAACGTGTTACGCTTAATTCCGGCAATACTTTTCAGCTGACTAAAAAGCTGGAAGCCAATGTCGGGTTCATGATTGTAATGACCACTAACAAAAATAACGGACCGGGGCTTCGGCCGCTGGAGCCGGGAACCAGCACATTGTTGCCTTATGATCGTATTGTAGATGATAATGGCGCCCCTATGCAGTATGCACGTGCCTTCAACAGACGTACACTGGATTCTCTGGAGAAAATGGGATATCAGCCCTGGAAATATAACTATATCGATGAACTGGCCAATGCCGATAATACTTCCCGCAGTAATCTCTATCGCTTCAATGGGGGCTTTAATTACAAGATCATGCCGGGCTTGAGTGCAGCGATCAGCGGCTTGTATGAGAAATCCTTCTCCCGTACCAGAAATTATTATAACCCTAACACCTATACGAGCAGAAATACCGTCAACAATGCCACTTCTGTACAAGCAGGCAAACTGGTATACGGACTGCCGAGAGGCGGCATCCTGGATTTTTCCAATGCTGAAATGGAACATTATGATGTACGTGGTCAGCTGAATTTCAATAAATCATTAGGTGCAAACCATAGAATTGATGCCGTAGGTGGTGGCGAAATCAGGCAGGTATGGGCAACCGGCGCCAGCAGCAGATTGTATGGCTATGATGATCAAACACTGACTTCCAGCCTGGTGAATTACGATACGTATTACAAAACCGCGGTGACCAACTATCAGAATAAGCCTTCTAATCCTAACAGCTTATCAGATGCGCGTGACCGTTATCTTTCCTGGTATACCAATGCGAACTATACTTACAAAGAGAAATATGTATTGTCGGGAAGTGCCCGGCTGGATGATTCCAACCTGTTTGGCGCCAGCAAGGAATACCGCGCCACACCGCTATGGTCAATAGGTGGTATGTGGAAACTGGGAGAGGAAAATTTCCTGCACATTCCTGTGATGAACAGGCTGAATATTCGCGCTACCTATGGTGTGAATGGAAATGTGGATAAGACTACCAGTCCTTATCTGATAGCAGCTATTCCATCTTCTATTGGCTATTATAACGGGTTGCCATATGCTAATATTAGTAATCCAGCTAACCCGCTGCTACGCTGGGAAAAAACAAAAACACTGAATTTCGGATTGGATGCCTCCTTCTGGAATAGCCGGCTGGAAATGAGTATAGACGCCTATTTCAAAAGATGTTATGATTTGCTGGGACCAGCTGAGTTTAATCCCACTTACGGATTTACCACGCTGATTGTAAATACGGCGAAAGTGGATAACCGTGGAATAGATCTTAATCTTTCTGCTGATATTATCCGGACGAAGGCCTTCAGCTGGAAGTCTATATTAAACCTGGGTTATAATGTGAATAAAGTGGCCTCCTCCAATTTACAAAGGGAATTGGTGACCTATTATGTGAACAGTGGCGCTGGTTCCAACCCGGTGAAAGGGAAGCCTATTGAGGCGGTGTACAGTTATCGTTTTGGTGGCCTCGACAGTGTAGGCCGGCCGACTGTATTGAGTGGTGGCGGTAAAAGAATGCTATCGGAAGATGATATTTCTGCAGATCTCTCTACCATTACTTATAGCGGTAGCACGGTGCCTAAATATTTCGGTGGCTGGACCAATACCTTCCGGTATAAACAGCTGGAGCTCACTGCGCTGGTGACTTTCAAGCTAGGGTATATATTCCGCAGACCAAGCGTTTCTTATTTTAGTTATTCCACGCAGAAGTCCATTCACAAAGATGTGGCTTTACGATGGAGACAACCAGGTGATGAAAGTAAAACAATTGTACCGGTGATGCCTTCCACTGGTGTGAATTACTCGGACCAGTGGTATACACTGTCTGATCAGCTGATTGAGAGCGGATCACATATCCGGTTAAGAGAGATTTCTCTATCGTATGATCTTCCGCAGCAACTCCTGCGCCGTATACATCTGCAAAGATTATCCTTACTCGCTTATGGCAGAAACCTGGCATTATGGACTAAAAACAAAGAGGGTATAGATCCTGATTATATTCCTTCTGCCTACTATAGTATGCTGCCTCCTGCCAGGTCATTTGCTATTGGTTTACGTACAACATTTTAAAACATTAAAGAACGTTTCATGAAATATATACACTTATGCCGGATCGCTTTGGCAATCATTGTGCTAAGCAGCTGTGGACGTGATTACCTGGACATAAAACCAAAGGGTAAGGTGATACCCTCTGTTTACAAAGATTACCGGCTATTGCTCAATGACGCCTACACTTTACCCACTTCTTATGGCGCTGATGAATGGATAACGGATGATGTGGAATTCTATGATCCCAAAGGATTGACTTATCTGGGCAACAGCACTTTTAAACTGCATACCTGGCAGAATAATGTGTATGTGAGCAATGATGATGATGATATGTGGAATGACCTGTATAAACAGATATACCTGGCTAACGTGGTACTGAATGGCATGAAAACAGTGACGGATGGCGCTGTAACAGAACGCAACCAGGTGATAGGAGAAGCATTGGTGCACCGGGCATTTGCTTATTTCTCTCTGGTAAATCTTTATGGAAAGCAATATGACGCCACTACAGCAGCCAAAGATCTGGGAGTGCCACTGCTGCTGGTACCTACTACTGATCAAAAATTAAACAGGGCTTCTGTTCAGGCGGTATATGACCAGGTATTTGCAGATCTCAACCAGGCGGTTACGCTGTTGGGCCAAACGAGTACCACCTATTTCGAACCTTCCCTGGCGTCTGCCTATGGAGTACTGGCACGCGCCGCACTGGCTACCGGTAAATACCAGGATGCTATGGCCGCGGCTAACGCCGCGCTGGCTATCAGAAATAAATTAACCGACTATAACCAGTTTGCAAATAATCACACTTCATTCCCGATCAACAGCGCCAACCCCGAAACCTTGCTGATGAAACTGGCAGATAATTCCTATAGTTGGTTTTCTATCAGCAAAGATCTGCAGACCGTATTTAAGGATTCTCTGAATGACCTGCGCTACCAGATACTCTTTACTTCTACTACAGATCCTATGCGGGGTTACCTATACTACTACGGGGAGTTTTTATCGTTCGATACCCGGAACCTGGGACCTACCGTAGCAGAAATGTACCTGGTAAAAGCAGAATGTGAAGCCAGATCAGGGGATGCTAACGCCGCTATGAATGATATGAACACTGTACGGCAGGCGCGTATTCTCAAAGCGTCGTATCAGCCCGTTACAGCTGCTTCTGCGGATGAGGCCCTGGTGAAAGTATTGGAAGAAAGAAGAAGAGAACTGTGTTTCCGTGGCATGCGACTATTTGATCTGAAACGATTGAATAAAGATCCGAAATTCGCTAAAACGCTGCATCACAGCTATAATGGGAAGCAATACGATATCCAGCCCAATTCTCCCATGTATCTGTTTCCGATAGCCCCAAAGCTGCGTCAACTGAATCCGGAAATAGAACCTAATGAACATTTATAATGAACCATTACACCGGGTCTGCCGCATAGTAGCAGCAGACCCAATAATATAACGCTTATGTATACACGTATATTAAGTTTACTGTTGCTGTTGATGGTGTTTAAAGTAAATGCACAGGATAAAGGCATTCACTTCGAACACGGACTCAGCTGGAAAGAAATCAAGGCTAAAGCAAAGCAGGAGAATAAATTCATTTTCGTGGACTGCTTTACCACCTGGTGCGGACCCTGTAAATGGATGAGCAAGGAGATATTTCCACTGGAACCAGTGGGCACCTTCTTTAACGACAAATTTATCAGTGTGAAAGCGCAGATGGATAAAACGAATAAAGACGATGACGCCGTAAAGCAATGGTATGCAGATGCAGATGCCATCGCCCGTGATTATAAAATCATGGCTTATCCTACGTTTTTATATTTTTCTCCTGAAGGACAACTGGTACATATCAAAGTAGGCGGTGATACTACAGATGCCTTTATTGCTGCTTCTGCCCAGGCGCTTCATCCGGAAACCCAGTACTATACTAAAATGGCCACAGCGTTAAGCAATGCTGGTAGAGATACCGCATTGCTCCGTAGTCTTGCATTGGAAGCCAAACGGAATTACGACGGACAATACGCGGACATTTTCTCCAGTCGTTATTTACAGGCTTTACCGGATATATATACTCCTGCTACCATTCATTTTATAGAGGAGTTTACCCGGAGCAGTACGGATACAGGTTTTGTTATCTTTAGAAAGAATAGAACCCGGATTAATAAACTAATGGGAGATCGCTATGCAGAGGCGAAGCTGGAACAAATTATTATGTCCGAAGAAATTTATTCAAAGATGCAGGAGGGAAAGATAGCAGATCTGCCAGTGGTTAAACACACTATCCGGCAGAAGTACCCTGAATTTGCGACGGTAGTGTATGGGAAATTCGAGTTACAATACTATCTGCAAAACAAAGAATATGACAAATTCATTCCCGCTGTAAAGGCATTTGTAAAGGACCACCAGGCGGCAATTAATGCTACTGAAATGAGTAGCTATGCCCGTTCCATGGGTGTACATGCCTCGGATACCACTTCCCTGCAGCTTGGGCTTAAATGGATTGAAATCGTTTTACATAAAGAGGTGACTCCTGATTTTATGACTGTTAAAGCCAGCCTCCTGTATAAATCAGGAAAAACAGCCGATGCTATTGCATTGCAGCAAGCGGCCATTGATAAGTACGATCACACGCCTGATAACAAATACCTGATAGGGTACCAGGAGAAGGTGTTGGATAAAATGAAAAAAGGGGAAACGCTTAGGTAAGCGTAAAGCAAAAAGCAGAAAGCAAAAAGCTATTGTAGCGGGTGATGATTGCGAATATTAATTCGCTTTGATTACTCGCTACAATAGCTTTTTGCTTTCTGCTTTTTGCTTTACGCTCTCCCTTTAATATCTGCTATAATCTTCCCTGCATGTTCTCTTGAATTTTCAATGAACCATATATGCGTATTCATACCGCCGCAAACCACGCCAGCGAGGTAAATGCGGGGCATGTTTGTTTCCATGGTGATGGGATTATATGCCGGTATTTTTAGTCCGTCGTCAGATAGCACGATACCCGCTTTTTCCAGGAGCTGGAAATTAGGTTGGTAGCCGGTCATGGCGATCACAAAATCATTCGGAATGGTGATGGTACCATCCGGTGTAACGATATCCACTTCCCGCTCGCGGATGGCCTGTAGCGAGGAATAGAAATATGCTTTGATAGCGCCTTCTTTAATACGATTTTCAATATCAGGTTTTACCCAATATTTAACCCGGGAGCCAATCTCCGACTGCCGGATGACCATGGTCACCCTGGCGCCTTTGCGGTAGGTTTCCAGTGCCGCATCCACGGCGGAGTTGTGCGCGCCTATCACCACTACATCCTGTGTAGCATAGAAGTGTGGATCTTTGTAGTAGTGCGTTACTTTGGGCAGCTCTTCGCCCGGTATATTCATGAGATTAGGAATATCATAAAAGCCGGTAGCAATGATTACGTGCCGGGCGTGATAAGTGGCTTTGCTGGTGGTTACCGTATAGGCGCCGGCATTAGGTGTTATTGCGGTTACTTCTTCAAACAGCCGGATGTTCAGGTGGTGAGAAGTAGTGACTCTGCGATAGTATTCCAGCGCTTCCGGCCGCGTAGGTTTGGGATTGATGGACATAAAAGGAACATTCCCGATTTCCAGTCGCTCAGAAGTAGAAAAGAAGGTCATGTATAACGGATAGTTATAGAGAGAATTTGTTACACAGCCTTTTTCTATGATGAGATAATTAAGCCCGGCTTTCTTAGCTTCCAGTGCACACGCAAGCC
The DNA here is from genome assembly GCF_056396465.1 of Chitinophaga sp. 05T412. Lineage (NCBI taxonomy): Bacteria > Pseudomonadati > Bacteroidota > Chitinophagia > Chitinophagales > Chitinophagaceae > Chitinophaga > Chitinophaga sp. 05T412. The sequence goes on along the minus strand of NZ_JBFTLN010000001.1, from coordinate 154,021 downwards.
CTATGGGGCCTCCCCCTATGATCAACACATCAAACGCAGCATTCATACAATCAGATTTTTAAAGGGCTGCCATATAATCCAGCAACCGATACATGATATTATTATTTTGAGTCAGCAGATGTTCATGCTGATGTATTTTCTCTTCACTTTGAATAAAGGGGCCGCCTGCCGCGATGGTATTAGCGCCGAATTGGAGCATATCGTGCAAACTGGCGGGTGTTAGTTCCATATGAAACTGGAGGCCTATCACGCGGTCGCCATAGATGAATGCCTGATGACTGGTGGCTGCTGACGCAGCAAAGCGTGTGGCGCCTGCCGGTACATCGAAGGTATCTCCATGATAGTGGAAGGTATTGAAATGTTGTGGGAGCACCGCTTGCAACGGCGAGGCCTGATCCTGGAAGCTGAGATCCAGTGGATACCAGCCCAGTTCTGTTTGCGTATGTGGGTATACGTTAGCACCCAATGCGGCTGCCAGCAGCTGTGAACCCAGGCAGATGCCCAGTACTTTTTTGCCTTGCTGCACCGCGGCTTGTATGAGGGCAATTTCTCCGGGCATCCAGGCATATTGATCCTGTTCGTATACGCCCATGGGGCCTCCCATGATGATGAGCCAGTCTGCGTTAGCCAGTGCGGTGGTGTCTGTATTTTCGTACCAGCGGGTATGGGTGACCGTATGATTTCCTTTGGCCGCCCAGTCGGCAATGCAGCTTAATCCTTCGAAAGGTACGTGTTGGAAGTAGTGAATATGCATATGCGGATGGGTAAAGATGATTCCCCGAAGATACGCCCGCTATTTCACTTCTGCTCTTATTACTCTTAAATATTCATGACCTTTCATGCTGGCGCTTTTGTCGCCGAAGTATTGGCGGCGATAGTCCGCGGCGCCGCCCTCGTAGCGTACTACCAGGTTATGTGCTTCGAGATAATCACGCAGTACTTTCGGGTCCATGCCGAAATCCCAGTCTTCACCGGCGCGGCGGAGCAGCCGGTTTACTTTGTTGGCGCCGTGGAATGCAGCAGGATTGTCCAGCACTGCTTTATCCACATAGCTCAGGATGATTTGTGTACCCGGATTGTATTCTCTTACGTGATGAAAGATGGTGGCGCCCAGGCGGGCTTCCAGTTCAGTGGTAAGGGCTTCCCAGATAAATAATGTTTTATAATGTTCGCGATAGAATAGTTGAGGAATCACATCGGAGATCTGTTGTGTATTCATGTCCAGTTGTACATAATCAATCGGAACTTGCGGCAAACCTTTGATGGTGGCCAGCCGGGTGCGTTTGCGATGTTGTAGCACCGGATGATCCATTTCTACATAATGCAATGGCACTCCGATATTCAGGCGGTGCGCCCTGGTATCAAAGGTGGCATTCAGGATAATGACCTGGTTGATACCGTCGTTTCTGACGGCATCGATGATCATGTCGTCAATTAGTTTTGTTCTGGCTACGCCGGAAGTGAAAGTGCCTGGCCAACGAAACTGTACAGCAGCCATGACCAGCTTTCTGAATATGGAAATGTTGCAACAGGCCAGCAAAAGCTGGTAGAATTTAGACAGGAATACGGTGGCAAACGGATCGTGAAACAAGCGTTCCGTTTCCGGTTTAGTACTTTCAAGGGCGCGGAATGCAGCCATGTAAGTGCCCGATTTGGTGGCGGGTAAACGGCTCATGAATTAGTTCTACTCATGTTATTGGATACCTTTTGCGGTTATCTTGGTTGTGTCTATGATCAAATATATGTAAAAATGAGAATTGCATTATCATGGGATTTTCCCCGGTATACTATACCAGCGTGCAAATAGCAACCAGGGCCAGCGTGCTGATAAATACCCATAGTAATATCCCTTGTATTAAGGGTTTACGGCCAATGCCCCTTAAGGATTCCCTACTGAGATTGGTGCCAATGAGGAAGAGGGTGAGCGATAAACCTGTCTTAGCACTGTGTACCATAAATGGTCCTATTTGTTGTACCAAAGGCACCCAGGTATTGAGTAACATGGCGATCACGAAAATACCGATGAACCAGGGAATCTTTATTTTACCGCTATCTGTTTTAAAGAGCAGCGTGGTAATAAAAGCCACGGGGATAATCCATAGTGCGCGGGATAGTTTCACGGTAGTAGCTATTTGCAGGGCTTCTTCTCCGTACTTGTTAGCCGCACCAACTACGGAGCTGGTGTCATGAATGGCGATGGCGCACCATAATCCAAATTGCTGCTGGGATAAATGAAACAGATGCCCGATGGCAGGGAATATAAACAGCGCAAGGGCATTGAGTAAAAAGATAATGCCCAGGGCAACAGATACCTGTTTTTCACCAGCCTTCATCACCGGGGCAATGGCGGCAATGGCGCTACCGCCGCAGATGGCGGTACCACAGGAAATGAGGTGAGATGTTTTTTTATCGATGCCCAGCAGTTTTCCCAACAGGGCGCCCATGAACAGCGTAGCTGCGATAGCGGTGATGGTAAACAGCAAGCCGGATTTACCTGCCTGCAGGGCGCTGTGTACGTTCATGCCAAATCCCATTCCTATGATAGACAGTTGCAGCAGCCAGTGCGTGATACGTGGTGTAGCCACCGGGAATGGGTTGACGGTAGTTTGCGCCAGGGCAAAGCCCAGGAGCAGCGCTACCGGCGGTTGTACGATGGGCAGCAGGGTGATGGCCGCTGCTGCCAGGAATATTATTCTGGAAGTGTTTTCGGGTAACCAGGCGCCTGCTATTTTCTCTTGTTGCATACACGAAACATTTGTAATGAGGCACAAAGTTCCGTACTGGCAAGGCCGAAGTCAAATGGTGATAAGTAATCTCTGATAACTAAAAGTTATGACCTTAATCAACAGAGAGAATGAACTTATTGAATTTACCGGCGAAATCTTCTTTGAGGGTTTTATCGATGCCATTGAGGTAGCTGACGGTAAATCCGCGTTGAAGGCGACGGGTAGTACTGCCATCCAGTTGCAGTGGGCGGGCATGGAGTACGCCAATCAGTTGTTTGCCCTGGAAGATGAGGGCCAGCCGGTAAAGGGGGCTGGGATCATCGATACCGCTTTCGTAGTTGAAGTAGAGTATATAAGGTTTCAGCGTAGTTTCTTCTTCCAGTTTAAAGCTGTGGATAAAGGGCTGCAGGTCGTCTGTACTGCGACCGGCATGTTGTTTCAGGTAGCTGGTCAGGGCGGATTCAATGATGGAGCCGTTGCGGATACTTTTCTTTTCCGTATAGCCATTGATGGTAGCCCACATTTTTTCGCCATTGGTAGATACAGGTAATTTCATATCCCGTTGTAATACGCCGGCGGCTACGCCATTTACTTTTATTTGCTGGCCTTTGCGGAAAAGTGGTTTGCTGAATTCTTCTTTAGAGATATCAAAATCGATGCTGACCGGGTACCAGTCTTTTTTTACGGGGGCACAGCGCAGGGGAATATAATCTACCAGTGATACAATGGGGTCGCCATTGGGATTGTTATATATCACGGCGTTGCCGCTGATTCTTTCGCCGATGATGGGTGCTATGGCGCCAGCCAGTTTAGGGGAATTCGTTTTTTTAGGAGTGCTTTTGCCGGTACCGGTGGCCGCATTTTCTTCGTTATCGTATTTGCTGTGCGTGTTTTTCAGGTTGCACGATGCCAATAATACCGCCAATGCCAGGCAGGACAGCTGTTTCTTGAGATGCATATGGTAAAATTACTGTTTTATGGGCCTGGAAGTGACTCTGGCTTCCAGCCGCTGCAGCATCCGCGCAAAGATTGGGCCTAGAATTCGGCGTATATAACGGTATCGGCTATTTGAAGGCGGTGAATTTGTTTCATACTGGAAAATGGATCAAGGGGAGACCAGTCCTGGCTGGTATACAGCTGTATATTTTTGCCCATTATTTCCTTTTCCAGTGAATTTAGGGAGATACCGGGATGGGTTTTACGGGAGATGTAATAAATTTTGTGATCGTTTTTCAGGTGAATCATGATGCCAGGAGGGCCACTTTTTAATTCCTGTACTATACCACTGGTGGGTATACAATTCTTTTTTGTGGCTTTATGAGCAGATGGTATACCGGAAATGAGCAATCCCGGTATTAAAGCGGCTACGAGCAACAGGGCTACGATGCCTTTTTTGTTGGCTTGTTTATTCATGATCCGTTGGCGTAAGTAGGTTAGGTACAGTATCATCAATTTACGAAAATTGACGGAAAATAAGGCTGCATTCTTTTCGCAGTAAAACATAAAAAAAGGGCGTCTTACAGGAAGACACCCTTTTATGTAAAGTTGAACTATTTATTTTTTTTCTTTGGTGTCGGATTCTTCTTCCCATTCATCGTTATCATCCCATTCATCGTCTTCATCTTCCCAGTCCTCTTCCTCTTCTTCAATCAGCAGACTTTGTTCAGAACCTGGCTCTATGCTGTTATCGCGCCAGTAAGCAACAATTTCATCTGCCTTCTGTTGGATGGGTGCAAAATCGCTGACCGCTTTGTCTTCAAACGTGATTTCCACGTCAGGCATACCTTTGATGGTATTGAAGCAGTCCTGCAACACGGAGATATTGACCGGTGCGTTGCGTAATGCGCTGTAAGACAGGCGGATGGCATCGAACGGGCCGCTGTTGTGAAACACCTCTTCTCCGTTGAGCATGGGAAAGAGCCATACTAATACGTCATCGCCGGTATCTTCGCTATTGAGGATACCAAAAAAATCGTCGAGTTGTTCGAAACCCAATGGCGCCAGTTGGGCAAAAAGTTTGTTCCTGGGCGGGAATTTAGGATGCTCTTCTCCTGTAATCAAGAATAATTCACCGAATCTTGGCTTTTCCTTGGCGAACCTAAAGTCAATGAGGATATCGTTTTCCATTGATGGCTATTCTATTTTCTACTGTAATTTAATGGTTTAATCGGAAGGTATTGAAAAAAAGTTCTACTGGATAACGGTTACGGTACTAGTGCTGCTCATATTATATTAAAAAAAAGCGAGTTTTATCTTGTTCAGAATTATATTGATAATCCTGAACAAGACAAAACTCGCTAAAAAAAATTATACTACATAAAATGATAACGTACGAAAGCTTCCATGGCTGCATATTTCTGCAAGCCTAAGCGGTCGTAGAGATCAGCGGTGTTAGCATTACGGTCTTCCGCACGTTGCCAGAATTCGCGTAAGTCGGTACCCTGGAAAGGCACCACGTCTTTCTGACTCTGGTGGATGAAGATACCGAGGCGTTTCTGCATAACCTGGTCAGGGCTCATTGGCACTGCCATTTCAATTTCGTGGATATCCCACTCCTGCCATGCGCCTTTGTACAGCCATACCCAGCAATCTTTCGCCCAGTCTTCACTTTTTACGATGTCGAGTGCCGCGAAAATAACGTCCAGGCATACTTTGTGGGTGCCATGCGGATCGGCGAGGTCACCCGCGCAGTAGATCTGCTGTGGTTTCAGTTTGCGGAGCAATTCTACTGTCAGGGCTACATCTTCAGGACCCATTGGTTTCTTTTCCACCAGGCCGGTTTCATAGAAAGGCAGGTTCATGAAGTGTGCGTTATCTTCCACGCCTACGTAGCGGCAGGTAGCTTTCGCTTCGCAACGACGGATCAGGCCTTTAATGGCGCGGATTTCCGGCGTATCTTTCTGGCTTGGCTTCTTGGTGCGGATAAATGCTTTCGCTTCGTCCAGGATCATAGAGCTTTTGCTCTTATCGATGTCGAACATCCCTTCAAATCCTACGGCGAAGTCGATGAAACGCAGCAGGAATTCGTCGGTAACAGCGATGTTGCCGGAAGTCTGGTAAGCTACGTGTACATCATGGCCTTGCTCATGCAGACGGATGAAGGTACCACCCATAGAGATGATGTCATCGTCTGGGTGTGGAGAAAAGATCAGCGCACGTTTTTTAGCTGGTTCAGAGCGTTCCGGATGATTCGGTAACTGCGGACCAGGTTTACCACCAGGCCAGCCGGTGATGGTGTCGCGGATGGCGTTAAATTCTTTGATATTGAGCTCATAAGCAGAACCGTACTGTACGATCAGGTCGTTCAAACCATTTTCGTTATAGTCTTTATCTGTGAGCATCAGGATAGGCTTATTCAGCTTCAGTGCCAGGCTGGTTACCGCTTTACGGGTTAAACCAGGTGTCCATTCGCAATCGCCGGTGAGCCATGGTTCGTTGAAGCGGGTGAGGTCAGCTGCTGCCTGCTCATCAATGATGAATTTGCAGTTAGGATGCTGTTGCAGGAGGGAAGCAGGTACCTGGTCGGTGCTGTGTCCTTCTACAGAGCGGCGTACAATTTTGGATTTATGAGAACCCCAGGCCATCAGCACAATGCGTTTTGACTTGAAGATGCTGCTCAGACCCATGGTGATCGCCAAACGAGGCACCTGGCTCATATTAGGGAACTCGTATGCATTGGCTAAACGGGTGCTGTTATCCAGTGTAACGAGACGGGTGTGTGAGTTGATGTTGGCGCCTGGTTCGTTGAAACCAATGTGGCCGTTGTTACCGATACCCAGGATCTGGAGATCAATACCACCTAATGCGTCAATACGTTTGTCGTATTCTTCGCAATATTTTTTAATCTGATCTTTCGGAATAGTGCCATCCGGAACAAAGAACTGTCCTTCCGGAATATCGATATGATTGAACAGGTGTTCTTTCATAAAGCGATTATAGCTCTGTAAGGCATCCGGCTCTATCGGATAATATTCATCCAGGTTAAATGTAATTACATTTTTGAAGCTCAACCCTTCTTCTTTGTGCAAACGTACCAGTTCTGCATAGAGATATTTAGGAGTAGACCCGGTGGCCATTCCTAAAATACATTTTTGACCGGCAGCCTCTTTTTCGCGAATTAACGCGGCAATTTCCTTCGCCACTGCTTTGGAACCCTCTTTGGCAGAAGGATGTATCTCCACAGCGATTTGTTCAAAGCTGTCGATCAGTTCAATTTCCTGATGATTAATCGTCATTTGTAAACGTTTTTGATTAGATGCGGTTTAAAAACGAGCCGGAAAATTAAAGAATTTACTGCTAATGAGCATTATTATTTAGCAATATTTAAATTATATTTCTTTAGCTTGTAGTGAACCATTTAATATGGGATCTCGTTAATATGTTTAGCATACAGCGGCTGAAGGCCGTATTACATATTTTGGTGTAGGAGTCATAAGATGAAAACCGTCCGTGCAATTGCGCGAACGGTTTTCTGATTTTTAATCAATTATGAACTCATCAGCAAACAACCATGCTCCGTTGCCTGCTCCTTCTGCACCAGCAGGAATCTTACCAAAGTTCTGCATCTGCACTTTTACAAAACGACCACGTACCTGTTGCAGCTTGCCACGTACTTTGTTAATACCTTGTTGTGTAAAGGTGGTTTGCTTGTATACTTCTTTATAGGTCTTGCCATCGTCAGACACGGAGAATACCACCTGTTTAGGGGGATATATCCAGTCGCCTTTTACATTCACAGTATTGATACCCACCCCGTGAATATCCTGGATGCTGTCCAGTTCTACTACTGCTTCCATATTGATGCCTTTAAAGCCAAACCACTGGCCATCGTCATCATAGGAAACCTGACCTTCAATTCCATCTACCATAGCAAAATTGCTGGCAGGGCTGTGGCTTTTATCTGCCGCTGCCGCCAGCGTTATTTTTTTACCCATCCCTTTGTGGAAGATAAATGTCTGGCTGAATTCATTGCCAAATGGTTTACCGTCTGAAAATACCTGTGCGCGGATAGTGCCTGCATGGGTGATGGAAATGGGTTGCGTGTAAGGAGTCGATTGAGGGGTAGGAGCAGTACTATCGGTGGTGAAAAATATTTTACCACCTTCCAGCTGACTGCTCAGTGTTACCTGTACACCGCCTTTGCCATTCTCTGTTACCGCACCTTTCACTTCAAATACATGTTTGGCGTAGTTTACTTTCTTCAACTCCAGGCGTTTTACATGTAGTTTCAGTCGCTCTGTAAAGTTGTCATAATTACGCTTATCCTTTGGCGACCACAGTACTTCCGATAGTGCGCAGGCACGCGGATATACCATGTATTCCATGTAATCGTTGTTGCCAATATATTCAGACCACAGGTTAGCCTGTGCGCCCTTGATATATTTGGCCTGATCTGCATTCAGCTCGGCAGGTACCGGCTCATAACTGTATACTTTGTTCACCGGCAGGAATCCGCCAATGGCCAGCGGCTCATTAGGGCTCTTGGACTGGTAGTGGTCAAAGTAGCAGAATTCACCCGGTGTCATGATTACATCATGCTGTTGCTTTGCCGCAGTAATGCCGCCTTCAATGCCTCTCCAGCTCATCACGGTGGCGTTAGGGGCCAGTCCGCCTTCCAGGATTTCATCCCAGCCAATGATCTGACGGCCTTTGCTGTTCAGGTACTTCTCCATGCGTTGCACGAAATAGCTTTGCAGGGCATGTTCATCTTTCAGGCCTTCTTTTTTCATGCGGGCCTGGCATTTAGGGCATTTCTGCCAACGTACTTTCGGGCACTCATCGCCACCAATGTGGATGTATTTGCTGGGGAACAGCGGTAATACTTCATCCAGCACATCTTGCAGGAAAAGAAATACGCTGTCGTTGCCTGCGCAATACACATCGTCGTATACGCCCCAGTGGGTGCCGGTTTCGTAAGGACCGCCGGTGCAACCCAGGTTAGGGAAGGCTGCCAGTGCGGCCAGTGCGTGGCCTGGCATTTCAATTTCAGGAATTACCGTCACAAAATGATCTGCTGCATACTGCACCACTTCTTTTACCTGTTCCTGTGTATAGTAGCCACCATAAGGCTTGCCGTCGTATTTGTTATCAGCATAGCGGCCCGCCATGGTTTCTTTCCTTTTGGAGGAAATTTCCTGCAGGCGCGGATATTTCTTTATTTCAATGCGCCAGCCCTGGTCATCTGTCAGGTGCCAGTGGAAAGTGTTCATCTTGTGCATGGCCAGCAGGTCGATGTACTTCTTCACAAATTCTACAGAGAAGAAGTGACGACTAACATCGAGGTGTAAGCCACGGTAAGCGAAACGGGGAGCATCAGTAATGCTTACGCCCGGGATATACATGGCATTGGCTTTTTCTACAGGGAGTAGCTGTATCAGCGTCTGTACGCCATAGAAGGTGCCGCTGTTGCTGTTACCATTGATGGTAACGGTATTGTGATCGCTATTCAGCGTATAGCCTTCTGCGTTAGTTGTATCTTTTCCGGTATGTAATACGATGGCGTTTTTATCGCCCTGGTCTTTGATGGCCAGTTCATAGCCGGTTAATTCTTTCAGCCAGGCGTTAAACAGGGCGGCTGTTTTTTTGTCGCTTTCATTGGTGGCAACAATCACCGTTTGCTTATCCAGTAAAAAGGAATCTGCTTTTTCACTGATGCTGGCAGGCATAGGAATGATACTCACTTTGCCTTTGGGAGCAGACGTCTGCTGGGAGCCGGAGCATCCCCACAGTGCTGTTGCGGCGGCAAGGCACAGGAGCGTTTTTTTCATTGTCATATCTTTTTTTGTTTTTTGTTGTTTGGGCTGAAGGCAGAAAGCTGAAAGCAAAAAGCTATTGAAGAGTAGATCAGAGCGGATGTTTAAGGTTGATATTTTCGCTAATATCTCCGCGTCAATAGCTTTATCCTTTATGCTTTGTGCTTTATGCTTATCGCAGCTCCAGTTCACACAACACAGGGCGGTGATCTGAGGCAACGGTTTCTTCGATGATACGGGCAGCTACAACCGTCCATTTATGTTTGGGCATTACCATGATGTAGTCCAGTTTTATCCTCGGTGTATCAGACGGGAAGGTGGGGCCCATCTGGTGAGTAGCATCTGTGAATACCTGTTTCAGGACCGTAATTTCCTTTGAGGTGGGCAGGGCGTTAAAGTCGCCGGCCATGATCACAGGCGTACCTGTTTCCCGGAAATAATCTGCCAGTGCATTCGCCTGTGCTATCCGGTCGGTGGCGCGTTTGCCGGCATCCAGGTGGGTAGTCACGAAACGGAGACTGCTATCGCCTGGCAATTTGATGGTGACAATGCCAGCTGCTCTGGGCTCATTGTCTTTCGAGGATGGTAAAGGCAGGGTAACACCGCTGTTGATGGGAAACCGGGAAAGAATACCGGTGCCATAACCGCCACCGTCAAAGTCCATGGCTTTTACGAAATAGGTGTACATCCCTGTAATAGATGCCAGTTCTTTCAGCTGATCCGACTGGTTAGTACGGGAGGTGAAGCTATCCACTTCCTGTAGCGCCACCAGATCGGGATTAGTAGCCAGTATTACGTTGGCAATACCCTGCAGGTCAAGTACCTGTTTCATGTTTTCCCCATGGTGGATGTTATAGGTCAGTATTTTCACTTTCTGCACCTGTGCAAAAAGTGTAGCGCCTGTAAAGCATACCAGGGTGATGAGCAGCATTTTTTTCATAGCATCATTATTTAGGGATTTGCAGATACCGGAAAATAGCCATTTGTATTTGGAAGCATCATAAGTATGGTAATACCAAATTGTTATTATGCTGCCCAGGGGGCTATTTTCCGGCACTCCAAAATCATTTAAACGCTTCTTTCACGGGTCTTCCGATCCAAACCTGCGGAGTTTTTAATCCAAAGATCCATGCCAGGGTAGCAGCGGTGTCGTATGTCATTACGCTGCTTTTAATTTCTTTGTTTTTGGCAATACCAGGTCCACGGATAATCCATGGAATCTGCATTTCGTCCATGGTTTTGCCGCCATGTCCTTTTTTGATACCGCCGTGATCTGCTGTCAGCAGGATGATGGTATTATCCCACATGCCGGCATCTTTCACTGCCTGTAATATTTTGCCGAGCAAAATATCATTCTTGTGTACCTGGTCAAAATAAGGTTGAATATTATGACCAATATTGTGTCCGGTGCCATCTGGTTCATCGAAGTGGATGAATAGGAAGTCCGGTTTCTTTTCTTTAATATAATCTACTGAGGCGGCAGTAGCGAGACTGTCGTTGTCATGGCAGGCCATGTCTTTGTTAACAGCTGCTTTCGGGAACAGGTAACCAATACCGTTCCAGCTATAGATAACGCCTATTTCAGACTTTGGTTTTTGCTCACGCAACAGGGTGTAGATAGAAGGAAACATGCCATATTGATCCAGTACCCGGGACGGCAGTTCTGGTTTTTTGCTGTCCCATTCTGTGTATCCATGGATTTCGGGCCCCGCGCCCATTACCATGGAAGCCCAGTTAACCGCACTGGAAGAGGGCAATACACTGCGGGCTTCTAACGTCCATGCACCGTCCTGCATCATTTGTTTCATGTTAGGGTTATCCACTTTTGGAAAGCAATAGGAACCGAATCCATCCATGCCTATCAGGATAACGTGTTTTACTCCTTTGACCTGTGCCTGCGCGAAGAGTCCGCCAAGCAACAAGCCTGTTGCAATGATCAGTTTTTTCATTTCGTTGTTCACTTTTTAAAGTCGCCGTTTATGTGTCAGCGCTTTCGTTTTTTAATAACGGATATTTATCAATACTTAGCTAAACAATAGCGGCTAAGATAGTAATGTTTTTTCGCCAATTTCACGGATTAATGCGACTTCTTTTTGCTGCGTAACGGAGATGCCATATTCAGGTACGCCGGGAATACCGCCCATACTGACATTAGGGTTGCGGTATACCATTTTACTTTCTTCATAGGCTTTGGCAGATGTATGATACTCTGTTACCCCGGTAGCTGTGATCAACTGCGCGATGTTACTGGCCCGCACACCTGATCCCGCCATGATGGCGATGCGGTCATTAGCCCGTATCAGCAGGTCTTTCAGCAAGGTGGCGCCTTCTAGGGCGGTATTGCGTGCACCGGAAGTGAGGATGCGCTCGCAGCCAATGGCAATAATATCTTCCAGCGCTTCAAACGGATTGTCGGTCATGTCGAAGGCCCGGTGAAACGTAACACCCATGGGCCATGCCAGCGCTGTGAGTATTTTGCAGCGTTCTTTATCTACGCGTCCATCAGCCGTAAGAATACCGATTACCACACCATTGCAGCCCAGTTGCTTACATAATTCAATATCCTTTTTCATGACTTCAAACTCCAGATCGGAGTAAAGGAAGTCGCCGCCACGTGGGCGTATAATAGGGTAGAGGTCTATTTTTACTTTTTCCCTGGCTACCGCGATGGTCGCATAGCTGGGAGTGGTGCCGCCTTCCAGCAGGTTGTCACAGAGTTCTATCCGGTTGGCACCGCCCTGTTCTGCAGCAATGCAGGAAGCTACAGACGCAGCGCATATTTCGAGGGTGAATGACATAATAAAGGCATTTAATGTTAGAGATTAGCTTTTAGCCATCAGCTGTTAGCATTTTAGCAAATGCAACAGAGATCATATCTGCTGTACTCCGCTGCATTTGCTAACAGCTAACAGCTAACAGCTAATGACTAACAGCTAAAAATGATGTTTACCATCAATTAAAATATTGCTGGTATCGCTGGTGCATACTGCATAGCTGAATCCTTTCTGCAGGCAGTAAGCGCCGTGTTCTCCTTTTTTATTGAGTGCGAGGAAGCCTACCTGTATTTCTTTTGCTTTGGAAGGGCTTCTTTTTACAATACGGTCTACCGCTTCTTTGCAGGCTTTTTCCGGTGGATATCCCTGACGCATCAGTTCTACTACCAGGTGGCTGCCCACAATTTTAATGACTTCTTCGCCTACACCGGTGCTGGTGGCTGCGCCGATTTCATTATCTACATATAATCCCGCGCCAATGATGGGAGAATCTCCTACACGGCCGTGTAATTTAAAGGCCATGCCACTGGTGGTGCAGGCGCCGGAGAGATTGCCTTCAGCGTCGAGGGCTACCATCCCGATGGTATCGTGGTTATACACATTACCCGGCAGCATCAGCGGATTAAAGGCAGTAGCGCCATTGGTAGGTGTGTAGGATTTATTTTCTATGTTGATCACCGGTTTGTATTCCGATGTTTTCAGCCACTCTTTCCATGCTTTTTCTGATTCCGGCGTGAGCAGGTTTTCTTTCTGGAAACCATTGGCCAGTGCAAACTGCAGGGCGCCATCACCTACCAGCATTACGTGTGGTGTTTTTTCCATCACCATGCGGGCCACAGAAATGGCGTGGGTAACATGTTCCAATGCGCCTACAGAGCCGCAGTTGCCATGTTCATCCATGATGCAGGCGTCCAGCGTAACGCGACCATCGCGGTCAGGATAGCCGGAATAGCCTACGGTGTGATTGTTAGGATCTGCTTCCGGTACTCTCACCCCTGCTTCTACGGCGTCGAGTGCGCGACCGCCTTTCTTCAGTATTTCCCAGGCAGCGGCGTTGGCAGCGCGACCAAAATCCCAGGTAGATACTACGATGGGCTTTCCTTTTACGGGGCCACTTTTACGCTGTGCGTTTGCGGTAGCTCCTGTGATGCCGTCAAAAGAGAAAACAGCGGCGCCAAGGGCCGCTGTTTTCAGGAATCTTCTTCTATTATTCATAAAATAGCTTTTAATTTTTAGTCCTTCATTTCCCACGCCAGTGCGCTGGCGCCCAGAATGGCGGCATCACTTTCTCTCAGTTCGGAGAACAGCAATTTAACTTTATTCTGGAATATAGGAAGCAGGTTCTTTTCCATATGTTCCCGTACCGGTTTCATAATGAGATCTCCCGCTTTGGTGAGGCCGCCGAACAGTACGATGGCTTCAGGGCTGGAGAACATCACGAAGTTGGCGAGGGATGCACCGAGAATTTTACCGGTGAACTCATATACTTCCATGGCCAGCGGATCACCTTTCATGGCAGCTTCGTAAATGAGTTTGGAATTGATTTCCTCGTTGGTATGCTCGCGCATGATGCTCGGGGTATCCGGGCGGGTAGCCAGGAACTCGATGGCGGTGTTGGTAACGCCGGTAGCAGAAGCATAAGCTTCCAGTGAACCGTGTGCACCGGTGCCCGGGTGATAGCGGCCACCTGGTATTACAATACAGTGGCCCAGTTCACCTGCAAAACCATCGTGTCCGTAAATCAGTTGTCCGTTGGCAACAATACCGCTACCTACACCTGTTCCCAGGGTGATCACGATAAAGTCTTTCATTCCTCTGGCAGCGCCATAGATCAGTTCTCCCAGTGCGGCCGCATTGGCGTCATTGGTGAGTACTGTAGGCAGACCAAATTTTTGCTCTAACAGGCTGGCTAAAGGAACGACCCCTTTCCAGCGGAGGTTAGGCGCATATTCAATATTACCGGTATAGTAGTTGCCGTTAGGGGCGCCTACGCCGATGCCTTTTATATTTTCTATACCGCCTGCCTGTTCAATGAGGGCAGACATATGTCCGTGTAATTCGTCGAGAAAGCCATTTACATCTTCATGCTGGTTGGTCAACATACGACCATCACATAAAATATTGCCTCTGCGATCTACAATGCCGAATTTGGTGTTAGTGCCTCCAATATCAATGCCCACCGCTAACTGCTGACTCATAATCAATTCCTTGAGATTTTAAAATGGTTTTAACTCTAAATGCGAAGAACGCGAGGTAAGCAAAGCACAACGCCGGAATAACATAAGAGGCGTGAATACCAATGCTTGGAATATCTGCCAGACCACCTTGTACAGGAGGAACGAGCGATCCACCGAGGATCATCATGATCAGGAAGGCAGAACCCTGACCAGTGTATTTGCCGAGACCAGCGATAGACAATGCGAAAATGCTAGGCCACATTACAGAGCAGAACAAACCGGCACTGATGAATGCGAAAGTAGCCAGCTGGCCGGTAGAGAATAACCCGATCAGGATAGAAGTAACACCCAGCAGACCGAAGACCATCAGGGTTTTAGCAGGTTTATCCTGGCCAGCGAAGAAGCCTATGATCTGCACCACTATACAGATAGCATAAGGATATAACACGGAGATGTCGTTGCCTTTGATGCTGTTGGCGCCGAGAATAACACCGTATGCTACGAAAGGAACGACTACACAAAGTACGTTACGTACAGATTTAGATACGTTGAAAACGCTGATGGCGCCGGTCCAGCGACCAATCATCATACTACCCCAGAACAGGGAAACATAAGGATCGAGTTCTGATTCAGCCAAACCTTTAGCCGTCAGGAAGCCAGGATGTTTCAGCAATGCGCCGAGGTTACTGGCTACGGATACTTCCACACCTACATAGATGAAGATAGCCAGCATACCGAGGATCAGCTGCGGATATTTCATAGCGCCCCAACCTTCGCTGTTGCCGGAAGATGCGATTTTAGAGTAGAAGAGAATACCTACTATACCAACAATACCAGCAATAAACATAGGCAGTTCAAATTTCAGGACCAGACCCATGAGAATCAGGACAAACATGAAAGTGATACCCAGTAATGATTTGGTAGCTTTGGGAGAAGATTCAAATGCTTCAGTATCCTGGCTTTCGGGCATCTTCACAAAAGCAAAAATAGCAGCCGCAATCAGGAACAGGGCAATTAATAAGAAGTATAAAGTATTGATCTTGCTGATGTCAGTGCTTACATCGCCACCTTTAATGTTACCGAACAGCAACATGCTCACGATAATGGGGCCGATGGTAGTACCGAAGGAGTTGATACCACCCGCCAGGTTCAGACGGTGTGCACCTTTGGCAGGATCACCTAATAAAATAGCAAATGGATTGGCAGCGGTTTGCTGCAGGGAAAATCCTAAGGCAACAATAAATAAGGCCATCAGGATCAGGGCAAAATAACCGAAAGTAACTGTTTGTTTAAAGTCTGAGTCCAGCACGGTAAGCACCTTGTCCAGGTTCGCTTTGGTAAAGGTGGTAGCATATTGATGATGCTCCGCATCTTTAGTAAAAGCACCGGAAACAGCTGCTGTTAACTGAGGATTGGTGGTATACTTTTCTGCGGAGGCGTTGTCGCTGATGAGCAGGGAATAAGTATCTGCTTCTTTCTCGCGACGGATTTTTACCTGTCTGTCAGAAGTTTGCAGTTGTTGATCCACCTGGAAACTATTGATGTCCGCTACGGTTTCTTTAATCGGAACAATCTTCTCTTTATTCACGCAAGGGATCATGATCACAGATCCGAGTACGGAAATCAATAAACCGTAAATAATACCCTTCTTGTAACCGATCTTGTTAAGTATATCTACTTTCCTCGCAACAGATGCCAGGTACAAAATCAGCGAACCTATAAAATAGGCACTGTAGAATGAGAAGTCTATCAGTTGAGACTCCAGCTGGGTAAGGTTAAAATGAGATTTGCAGAAAGGGATAAAGATACTGTTGGACGCAGCCAGAAATCCCCAGAAAAAGAAAACCAGAATAAGCACAAAGAACGACGGATGGGTACTTTGCGCGTTTTGTTTTGAGTGCTGAGTCATAAACGTGTTAAGTTACAGTGAAATTTTGCCGGATAAATGTATAAAGAATTTTTTAAAATTTTTTAAAAAGTAAAATAATTCTTGCATTTGGTATTTAGGTAAAACGTTTTAGCAAAAATATTTGCGAAATATACATGAAATATAGCAGAAGTTTAATTATGTTCGTAGCTTATCAAAAAAATAATTCAGACAGCTTATGTCCAACCAAACAGTAACAATGAACTTACCTCCCAAGCAGGCAGGATATGCGCAGTCAATGGCCATTATAGGCATGTTGTTCTTCGTATTCGGCTTTGTGACCTGGCTCAATGGGACCTTGATCCAGTTTTTTAGAATTGTGTGCGAATTGAATGTGGCACAGGCACTGCTGGTAACCATGGCCTTTTTTATGGCTTATTTTTTCCTGGCAATTCCTTCTTCTTTTATCCTGAACAAAACAGGATTCAAGAATGGGATGGCCTTAGGACTCCTGATCATAGCTGTCGGGTCCCTGATCTTTATCCCTGCCGCCAACGCGCGTAGCTTTGGTATCTTCCTGACTGGTTTATTTGTACAAGGCGCCGGACTTGCATTGCTGCAAACAGCATCCAATCCTTACGCCAGCATCATCGGACCGAAAGAGAGTGCTGCCAAACGTATCAGTATCCTTGGTATCTGTAACAAAAGCGCTGGTGCACTGGCGCCATTGATCCTCAGCTCTATTGTATTAAAAGGTGCGGAAAAACTGGAGGCAGATATTGCTGCGGCAGTAGATGCTACACAGAAAAGCGCCCTGCTGGATAGCCTGGCTTCCCGCGTAATCGGGCCTTACCTGGTCATTGCTATTGTATTAACAATACTGGCATTCCTCCTGAAACGTTCTTCTTTACCTGAAATAGATACTAATGCGGAAGATGCTACTACAGCAGCAGCTACTTCCGGTAAAACAAGCGTATTCCAGTTCCCTCAGCTGGTACTGGGTGTACTTTGCATCTTTGTATATGTAGGGGTAGAAGTAATGGCCGGAGATGTTATCGGTCAATATGGTACCTCCCTGGGTATGAGTGTAGACGATAGTAAATACTTTACCTCTTTCACCCTGGTAGCCATGCTGGTAGGGTATATAATTGGTATTGCCACCATTCCGAAATATCTCAGCGGTAAGAAAGGTTTGCAGATTTCTGCAGTGTTGGGTGTGGTATTTACCGTAGCTGCCTATTTCAATACCGGCGCTTCTGCGGTAACCTTCATCGCTTTACTGGGTCTGGCAAACGCCCTGATGTGGCCGGCTATCTTCCCAATGGCGATTGATGGTCTGGGTCGTTTCACCAAAATCGGCTCCGCTTTACTGGTAATGGGTATTGTGGGCGGTGGTGTGCTGCCACAGGTATATGCTGGTATGTTTAATGAACACAGCATGTTTAACTTCCTGTACAGCGCCAGCATCGACTTCAGACATGCCTTCCTGTATTGCATGGTGCCTTGCTACCTGTATATCCTGTTTTATGCACTGGTAGGAGATAAGATAGGGAAGCCGAAAGCATAAAGCTGAAAGCAAAAAGCCGAAAGCATAAAGCCGAAAGCATAAAGCTATTAAAGCGAATGACCGGAGCGAAACTAGTAAAATAGTTGCTCCGGTCATTCGCTTTAATAGCTTTATGCTTTTTGCCTTCGGCTTTTTGCTTTTCCAAATCATTTTTATATTTTTAGGTGTAAATTTTACGTTTAATTTTCTTTTAATGATACAGAAAACCAGGGAGCAGTTTATCCACTTATTTGAGAAAGAGCCACTGATGGTCGTTTCCCCCGGCAGAATCAATTTAATTGGCGAGCATACCGATTATAATGACGGTTTTGTATTGCCAGCGGCGATTGATAAGAAAATCGTGTACGCTATTGCGCTCAACAACACACAGCAATGTAATGCGCATGCTGTTTTCACGAATGAAACCGTGTCCTTTTCGCTGGACAAGGTAAAGCCTACTCCCGGATGGATCAATTACCTGATGGGCGTGGTAAACCAGCTGCAGGAGCGTGGTTTGCCAGTACAGGGTTTTGACTGTGTGGTATCCGGCGACATTCCGGTAGGCGCGGGCATGTCTTCTTCTGCAGCCGTAGAAGGTGGACTGGTAGCAGCACTGGATCACCTGATGGGCTATGGCCTGGACCGGATGGAAATGGCGCTCATTGGGCAAAAGGCGGAACATACCTTCCCTGGTGTGAAATGTGGTATTATGGACCAGTTTGCGAACCTGCATGGCAAAAAAGACCAGGTAATGCGTCTGGACTGCCGCAGTCTCGCCTTTGAATATTTCCCTTTCAACTTCCCCGACTACAAAGTAGTGCTGTGCAATTCCATGGTACATCACTCGCTCGCCTCTTCTGAATATAATGTACGCCGCCAGCAATGCGAGGAAGGTGTGAAGGCAATTCAGGTGAATCATCCGGCGGTGAAGTCCTTGCGTGACGCCACCATGGCCATGCTGGAAGAAGTGAAGCACCAGATTTCCCCGAAAGTATATGATCGTTGCACGTACGTAATTGCGGAAATTCAACGCGTACAGGATGCCACCACACTGCTCAAACAGGGTAACCTGCAACAGTTCGGAGCGCTGATGTATGCTACGCATGAAGGCCTGAGCAAATTGTATGAAGTGAGTTGCCCTGAGCTGGACTTCCTGGTATCACTGGCCCGCCAACGCGAAGAAGTAGCTGGAGCCCGTGTAATGGGAGGTGGTTTTGGTGGTTGTACCATCAACCTGGTGAAAGCATATAAAGTGGCAGAATATGTATCCTTTATCAAAGCACGCTACCAGGATCAATATGGTAAGGAACCGGAAGTATACGTGACTACCATTGAAGATGGGGTGGCTGTGCAGGAAAAGAAAGTAACAGCCGAAACAAAAGCATAAAGCTGAAAGCATAAAGCAAAAAGCTATAAAAGCGAATGACCAAAGCAAGTATCCGCTCTGGTCATTCGCTTTTATAGCTTTTTGCTTTATGCTTTTTGCTTTATGCTCTTATTAATACTGATCATCCAGTGCAAAGATCGGTGTTCTGTTCATCCAGCGACCACGGGTGAAGTCAGGGATGAATTGTACGCTGCCGCTTTCTGCTACGGATTGTTCGCTGAGTGGTGTGATCGCATACCAGGTAGCCATGTCGTATACGTCCAGCGGATATGGTGTACCGCGTTTGATACATTCCAGGAAGGAGTTGAGTACAAACCAGTCCATACCGCCGTGACCAGCGCCTGCAGCGTCGTTGGCATATTTCTTCCACAATGGGTGGTCGTATTTGCCGAAGTAGCTGTTGGCATCTTTTGGATCACCGGTTGGTTCCCATTCGTCGTATTTACTTTTCTTTTCTACATAAATAGATTTCTGGTCGTCCATCCAGAGGCCATTGGTACCTTGAACGCGGAAGTTCAGGGAGTAAGGGCGTGGAGAGTTGGTATCGTGCGACAGCATGATAGTTTCGCCATTGTTGGTTCTGATCAGGGTAGAAACGATATCACCCAGTTTGAATTCTACTTTGGCATTTGGATGGCTTTCGCCGCCGTTGTCAACGATGTATTTGTGCAGGCCGCGGGATTTGGTCGCAACGGAAGTGAGCGACAGTAAACGGTTACCGCGGTTGATGTTGATCATGTTGTTGATAGGACCCAGACCATGAGAAGGGTAGAGATCCGCGTTACGGTGTACAGAGTGAGCGGTTCTCCATTTGGCTTCAGACAAACCTTTTTCACCAAATTCTACACCACCACCGTAGTATTGTTTACCGTTGTTGAATTTAACACCGCGTAAGTCGTGCTGGTAGCCGCCTTGCAGGTGTGTTAACTCACCGAACAAACCCTGACGCACCATGTTTAACACGGCCATCACGTCTCTGCGGTAGCATACGTTTTCCATGCCAAATACAGGGATACCGGTTTGTTCGCTGGTGTTTACCAGTTCCCAGCATTCCTGGATATCAGAGGCGCCGCATACTTCTACAGCGGGAGTTTTACCAGCTTTCATCGCAGCAACCGCCATGATGGTATGCCATTCCCATGGGGTGGCAATTACCACCGCATCAATATCATCACGTTTCAGCAGGTTACGGAAATCTTCCGGACCGTTGGTATATTCCGCTACTTTCTTTTTGGTGCCATAAGCTTTTTCAATCATTGCTTTAGCTTTAGGAACCGTGAAAGCGGTGTCCGGATCAGCGAAAGCGATCACTTCAGCATCTTCGCGGTGAAGGAAGAAATTCAGGTGGCCCAATCCGCGGGCACCTACGCCAATTACACCAATTCTAACTTTCGGCTTCTTCTCATTGGCAAATAACTTAGCAGAAGAGCCCAGCATAGAAATACCTACGCCAGCTGCTACTGTGTTTTTCAGAAAACTTCTGCGATGCAGTGGTTGTTTGTTCATTGTTCAAAGTTTATTAGCGTACACTGTTATACGGTAAGGAGGCATTAAATTTATAAAAATTGATTTATCTAAACCAACCCTGGGATGAATATTCTTACATTTTTGTGATAAACGGTGAAGAAATCAGCCACTTGTCCTTCTAAAGTGCCCACTGCGGTTTCTGGCAAAGTCAATTTAGAATTAATAATAGCGAATTTGAGATTGATTCGTTATTATTATCTACTCTATCTTCGCTAGCATCTGTAATTCATAAAACTTTTATTTCCGGCAATGAAGAAAAGCACATTACTCCTGGCAGGGCTGCTGGGCTTTAATATGGCGATGGCGCAGGATATTAAGCCTTATGGCGCATTACCATCCAAAGCACAGGTAGCCTGGAATGATCTGGAATATTATATGTTTATTCACTTTGGTCCCAATACTTTCACCAACAAAGAATGGGGACATGGGGATGAAGATCCGAAAGTGTTTAATCCTACGCACCTGGATGCCCGGCAGTGGGCACGTACCGCTAAGTTAGCCGGTATGAAAGGTATTGTGATCACCGCCAAACACCACGATGGTTTTTGTCTGTGGCCCAGTAAATACAGCACACATACAGTGCGTGAAAGTGCGTGGAAAAATGGCAAGGGAGATGTGCTGAAAGAATTATCAGCGGCTTGTAAAGAATATGGACTGAAGTTCGGTGTGTATTTGTCGCCGTGGGATCGTAACCATCCGGAATATGGTACGGAGACCTACAACCAGGTATTTGCGAATACACTGACAGAAGTATTATCCAGCTACGGACCGGTGTTTGAACAGTGGTTTGATGGCGCCAATGGTGGTAACATCAAGCAGCCGTACGACTGGAATCTGTTTCACGGCGTAGTATACAAGCATCAGCCGAATGCGGTTATCTTCAGCGACGTAGGTCCCGGTTGCCGTTGGGTAGGTAATGAAAGCGGTATTGCCGGTACGACTAACTGGAGTACGCTGAATGTAAAAGGATTTACTCCCGGTGCTGGTGGGCCACCTACCAAATCACTGAATGAAGGTAATGAGGATGGCGAACAATGGATTCCGGCAGAATGCGATGTGTCGATCCGTCCGGGATGGTTCTATAGCCCGGAGACGAATGATAAAGTAAAATCAGTTTCTCATCTGTTGGATATTTATTACGGTTCAGTAGGACGTAATGGTAACCTGATTCTGAATGTGCCGGTTGACAGAGACGGGTTAATTCATCCGAATGACTCCACCCGTTTGATGGAGCTGCGGAAGGTACTGGATGCGTCTTTCAAAGATAATCTGGCTCAAAAGGCGGTAGTAACGGCAACGAATACACGTAGTGGCAATGCTGCCGTAAAATTAGCGAACCTGACAGATGGTACCAATGCTACTTACTGGGCCACTGGAGATGATGCAAGAACGACGGCTATCACCCTGACCTATCAAAAGCCGATAACCTTTAACCGCGTGGTGTTGCAGGAGTATATTGCCCTGGGGCAGCGGGTACAAAATTTCTCCGTAGAAATCCTGGAAAATGGTCAGTGGAAGGAAGTTGCCAAAGAAACGACGATAGGGCACAAACGTATTTTGCGTTTGCCCGATTATACTACAACGCAGGTGCGGATTAATATCCTGGATGCCAAAGCGGCGCCAGTGATCAGCGAAGTGCAGTTGTATAAGGCGCCCGAGTTGTTGGCTACTCCGCAGATAGCGCGTGGTAAAGATGGGAATGTAGCCATTACCTGTGCTTCTGAAGATGTGAGCATTCACTATACCCTGGATGGTACAACGCCTACACAGCGGTCTCCTAAATATCCGGTGGCAAAGAAGGAACAAGTGGTGGCGGTAGTGCTTCCCCGCGGCGGTGTGGTGAAAGCCAAAGCCTTCAGAAATGACGGCAGCAGCAGCGAAATGGTGAAAGCAGCCTTTGACGTGGCGCCCGCCAAATGGACCGTGCAGCCAGCCGATGCCAACACCGCAATAGATGGTGATGCCACTACCATTTACCGTACAGATGCCACGAAATATCCACACGAATTGCAAGTGGATCTGGGCGAAACACTATCTCTCAAAGGATTTAGTTATTTACCCCCTGCGGGAGATGGCGCTAAAGGCGTGGTGTACGGTTATGCGTTCTATACCAGTGCTGACGGCAAAAACTGGGGTAACCCGGTGGCCAGTGGTCAATTTGCTAATATTAAAAACAACCCGGTACTGCAGTCCGTTTCTTTCAAGGCTACCAAAGCCCGGTATATCCGGTTTGTGGCGGTGAGTCCGGCAAGTGAGGCAGATGCGCAGGCAGGAATAGCCGAGCTGGGTGTTATTACCCGGTAAGGAAAAATGACCTGATTAGCGGAGATAAGTGTCGGTTTGACGGCTCTTGTCTCCGCTAATCTTTTTATAATCAATGTAAAAAATAGTAATATATAACCCCGTTGATTGGGTTAACAGGCACTATCCCGGCCAACCCAATGTCAGCCTTTGTTAAAATTCTGTCCCCGCGAAAAAAAATTCGACTATTTAAAAAGATATTGTTATAACTTTGCGGATATTCTAAACTAAAGACAATATTTATAACAATTTAACGCTGAACTGAAGTTGGAAAAAACCGCAACTCATACCAACATCTCTGCATATCATCCCGCTTTAAACAAAGGGGTATATTCTGTTGGGTTCAATGTCTTTAGATTTCTTTCCCGACGACCTAGAATTTGATAGCGCTTATCCACATAACCGCTATCGCACCGTGATTCCCCAATCCTCCGGTGAGCCTTTCCAGTAATGGAATTTCAAGTTAGTTTATTGATTCACGATTTCAATTTTTAAAAAGTTGGAAAATCAGCATATCATCGTTAGGGTAGCCACTCCTGACGATATCCACTATTCAAATACCATCACCGACGAGATGGAATCATCTGCAAAAGCACGAGGAACCGGTATTGCCAAGCGTTCCCCTGCCTATGTAGAGCTGAAAATGCAGGAAGGTAAAGCCGTGATTGCGGTCACAGACAAAGGTGATTGGGTAGGCTTTTGCTATATAGAAGCCTGGGGCCATGATAAATTTGTGGCTAATTCCGGACTCATTGTTAATCCCGCCTTCAGAGGTCATGGCGTAGCTAAATCGATTAAGAAAAGAATATTCGAGCTCTCCCGGGAGAAATATCCTGATTCCAAAATCTTTGGTTTAACCACAGGGCTGGCGGTGATGAAAATCAACTCCGAACTGGGCTATGAACCAGTTACCTATTCCGAGCTCACGGATGATGAGGAGTTCTGGAAAGGCTGCAGAAGCTGCGTTAACTTCGACATTCTCACTGCCAAAAACAGGAAGAACTGTTTGTGTACCGCCATGCTGTACAACCCTGAAGAGAAGCTGAAAGAAGCAGAAGAAAAAGCTATGGCCGAAAAAGCGGCAGCAGCCGTAAAACAGCCTCAGCTGCATGTGACCGCTAGCGGCGATATGCACCACGAAAGACGTCGCCGTAGATTTAAAGGAAATATAAAGTTGTATGAGCGTTGGTTGCGTTTTAAAAGATTTGTTTTGCTGAAGAGCAAAAAAGAAGGCGGCGCCACCGGATCTAAAAAGAAATTTTTCCTGTTCTGATAACAGGATCTGTCAATATTGTTACTGGAATTATAAAAAAAGATGTCATAATGAAAAAAGTTGTACTGGGATTTAGCGGAGGACTTGATACTTCCTATTGCGTTAAATATCTGACTGAAGAAAAAGGATATGAAGTGCATTCAGTGATCGTGAACACTGGTGGTTTTTCTGAAGAAGAACTGCAGGAAATTGAAAAGCGCGCTTATAACCTGGGCGTTAAAAGTCATAGAACTGTTAATGCAATACGTTCTTATTATGATGGCGTTATCAAATATCTCATCTTCGGTAATGTACTGAAGAATAATACCTACCCGCTGAGCGTGAGTGCAGAGCGTATGAGCCAGGCACTGGCCATCGCAGAATATGTGAAAGAAGTAGGCGCAGACGCAGTAGCACACGGCAGCACCGGCGCCGGTAACGATCAGGTGCGTTTCGACATGGTGTTTCATATCATGATTCCAGGTGTGGAAATCATTACTCCTATCCGTGATCTGAAACTGAGCCGTGAAGAAGAAATTTCCTACCTGAAGTCAAAAGGGGTGGAAGTGAATTTCGAAAAAGCCATGTACTCTATTAATAAAGGTATGTGGGGAACTTCCGTAGGTGGTAAAGAAACCCTTACTTCCAACGGCATGTTACCAGAAGCTGCATGGCCTACCCAGCTGACAAAGCAAGGTGAGGAACAGGTAAAATTAACTTTTGAAAAAGGTGAGCTGACAGGAGTAAACGATAAAAAATTCGGTCATCCTTCTGAAGCGATACAATATCTGCAAACTATTGCCGGTCCATTTGCTATTGGCCGCGATATCCACGTAGGTGATACCATTATCGGTATCAAAGGCCGCGTAGGCTTTGAAGCAGCAGCACCGATGGTGATCATCAAAGCTCACCACGCGCTGGAAAAACACGTGTTAACAAAATGGCAGCTGAGCTGGAAAGACCAACTGGCACAGTTCTACGGTAACTACATGCACGAAGGTCAGATTATGGACCCGGTAATGCGCGACATCGAAGCCTTCCTGCAGAATACCCAGGAAAATGTTTCCGGTGAAGTATTTGTAACCCTCCTGCCTTACCGTTTCCAGGTAACCGGTATCAGCTCTCCTTATGATCTGATGAGCAGTAAATTCGGCAAATACGGCGAAATGAACAGCGGATGGAGCGGAGAAGATGTAAGAGGATTCAGCAAAATTTTTGGTAATCAAACCATGATCTGGCATCAGGTGAAGGAAAGCACAAAGCAGAAAGCATAAAGCAAAAAGCTATTGTGTAGGAGATTGAGTGGAAGATTGTGGTTTTAGTATAGTCCGATTTTAAGACATTTTATAATGTTTAAATAACGACTATATGAGAGATTACAAAAAATTGGAGGTCTGGAGAAAGGCGCATTTGATGACAACATTTGTTTATAAAGAGGTGGTCACGCAATTGCCGAAGAATGAAATGTTTGCATTGGTAAGCCAGATGAAGAGAGCCGCATATAGTGTGCCGCTGAATATTGTGGAGGGATGTGGCAGAGCAACTGAGAGGGATTTTGCGAGATTTCTGGATCATGCCCTGGGTTCGGTACATGAAGTGGAGTATTGCGCGCTACTGGCTTTTGATTTGAAGTTTTTGGAGGAGCCAATTTACATTGATCTCAATAAAAAAGTAAACGAGATAAAGGCTATGTTAATAGTCTTTATCAAAACATTAAGAATATCATGAGTTAGAAAAGTAGAAAGAAGCATAATCATTCGCTACAATAGCTTTTTGCTTTATGCTTTATGCTTTCAGCTTTTTTAACATAATCAAATCATAAATGAAACCATCAAAAATCAAAGCAGCTATAATAGGTGGTGCTGGTTATACAGGCGGTGAAATGATCCGGCTTTTAGTAAATCACCCGGATGTTACTATTTCGTATGTTCATAGCCGTAGTAACGCAGGCAACCCTTTGTATGCAGTGCATGCAGATTTGCTGGGAGAAACAGAACAACTGTTCACCGGTGAACTGAGCAACGATATTGATGTGATGTTCCTGTGCCTGGGACATGGCGAATCCAAAAAGTTCCTGGAAACGAATGATGTTGCGCCACATGTGAAGGTGATTGATCTGAGCCAGGACTTTCGTTTAGGCGAAACCGTGAAAGACCGCACTTTTGTATATGGCTTACCAGAGATGCAACGCGAGCTGATTAAATCAGCGCAGAACATCGCGAATCCGGGCTGCTTTGCTACAGCGATTCAACTGGGCCTGCTGCCCCTCGCTAAAGCGGGGTTGCTGAAAGAAGTACATACTACAGGCATCACCGGTAGCACCGGCGCGGGACAAAGCCTCCAGGCTACCTCCCACTTCACCTGGAGAGCCAATAACATTTCCACCTATAAAGTGCTGAATCATCAGCATTTGAAAGAAATACGACGAAGCCTTCAGCTCTTGCAGCCAGGCTTCAGTGAAGACGTAAACTTTGTACCGGTACGCGGTGATTACCCAAGAGGAATCTGGGTTACTTCTTACCTGCAAACCGACTTATCACTTGAAGAGGCGGTGAAACTGTATAAAGACTTTTATGCCGGTCATCCGTTTACTCACGTCAGCGACAAACAGATAGACCTGAAACAGGTAGTGAACACCAACAAGTGCCTCATTCAACTGGAAAAAACCGGTAACAAACTGGTAATCCATTCCATTGAAGACAACCTGTTGAAAGGCGCTTCTGGTCAGGCAGTGCAGAACATGAACCTGATGTGCGGACTGGATGAAACGGCAGGACTGAAACTGAAGTCCATCGTGTTCTAATTGTTTTTCTCATTTTTCAATTATTGGCCAACATGAAACTGTTCGACGTATATCCTCTTAACGATATCATTATAGAAAAAGCCCTTGGCTCCCACGTTTGGGACAACCACGGCACACAATACCTGGATCTTTATGGCGGGCATGCCGTGATCTCTATCGGTCACACGCATCCACATTATGTAAAACGTCTGACAGACCAACTGCATAAAGTAGGTTTTTACTCCAACTCTGTAAAGATGCCTTTACAGGAGCAATTGGCTACTTTGCTGGGCAAGGTGTCCGGCAAGGAAGACTACCAGCTGTTTTTGTGTAACTCCGGTGCGGAAGCCAATGAAAACGCGCTGAAGCTGGCTTCTTTTTACAATGGTAAAAAGAAAGTAATCGCCTTTAAGAAAGCGTTTCACGGCAGAACTTCACTCGCCGTTGCCGCTACTGACAATCCGAAAATTGTAGCACCGGTAAATGAAACCGATAACATCGTGTTTTTACCATGGGAAGATGAAGCCGCACTGGAACAGGCTTTCCAGCAGCACGAAGTATCTTCTGTGATCATTGAAGGGATACAGGGTGTAGGTGGTATCAACGTAGCCAGCGAATCCTTCCTGCGGAAAATCCGGACGCTGTGTGATACACATAACGCTGTATTCATTGCAGATTCCGTACAATGTGGTTATGGCAGAAGCGGTAAATTTTACTCTCACGATTTCGCTGGCATAAACGCCGATATCTATAGCATGGCCAAAGGCATGGGTAATGGTTTCCCGATAGGCGCCATTATCATTGCTCCTAAAATTCAGCCTGCTTATGGTATGCTGGGTACCACGTTTGGTGGTAATCACCTGGCTTGCGCCGCTGCGCTGGCAGTACTGGAAACGATCCAGGCAGAAAACCTGATCAACAATGCAGCCACCGTAGGTAATTATCTCATGGAACAAATACGGACTTTTGACAAGGTAAAAGAAGTAAGAGGCCGTGGTTTAATGATTGGTATTGAACTGCCGGAAGAGCTGGCACATGTAAGAAAAGAACTGTTGCATACGCATAAGATCTTTACCGGAGAAGCTAAGCCAAATGTAATCAGGCTGCTGCCTTCCCTGGCATTGACACAAGAACATGCGGACCAGTTCCTCGAAGCATTCGCAAAAGAATTGAAAAAATAAAGCATCACAACCATGATTGGCAGATAGTGTGCCTTTAATCTTTCCACTATCTGTTTAAAGCCTATAAGCGAAATGAAACAATTTATTTCTACAGCAGATGTTCCCAGTGTCCCGCGGTTAGTGGACATTGCGTTGAACTACAAGAAAGATCCTTTCAGGGACCAGGAATTAGGAAAGAATAAAACAGTGGGAATGATATTCCTGAACCCAAGTTTGCGAACACGGTTAAGTACACAGGTGGCTGCTAAGAACCTGGGTATGGAACCTATCGTATTTAACATTGACAAGGAAGGCTGGGCGCTGGAAATGAATGATGGCGTAGTCATGAATGGCAACACCACCGAACACGTAAAAGAAGCGGCAGGTGTAATGGGACAATACTTCGATATCCTCGCCATCCGTACTTTTCCGGGTTTAAAGAATAAAGAAGAAGATTATACAGAGAAGTACATCAACCAGTTCATTAAGTATGCCGGTGTACCGGTAGTCAGCCTCGAAAGCGCTACCCTGCACCCTTTGCAGAGCTTAACGGATGTAATTACCATCAAGGAACACTGGCACGAAGCCCGCAAACCTAAAGTGGTAATGACCTGGGCGCCACACGTGAAAGCGTTGCCACAGGCCGTTCCTAACTCTTTTGCGCAGTGGATGAATGCATGGGGAGAAGTGGATTTTGTGATTACTCATCCGGAAGGATATGAACTGGATGAGCAATTCTCCGGTAATGCCACTATCGAATATGATCAGGATAAAGCCTTGAAGGACGCGGATTTTGTGTATGTAAAGAACTGGTCTTCTTACAAAGACTATGGTAAAATTACCTGCTCAGATCCTTCCTGGACATTTACCAATGAAAAACTAAAACTCACCAATTCGGCAAAAGTAATGCACTGTCTGCCTGTGAGAAGGAATGTAGTGATAGCTGATGAAGTGCTGGACGGACCACAATCCATCGTGATACAGGAAGCGGGTAACCGTGTATGGGCTGCACAGGCTGTTTTGAGTGAAATACTGAAAGGATAATTATGATCGACTTATTTATCATTAAAGTAGGCGGAAACGTTATAGATAATCCGGTATTGCTGCAAACCTTTCTTGAAAAGTTTGCGGCAATACCCGGTAAAAAAATCCTGATACATGGCGGCGGTAAAATCGCTACCCGTATTGGCGATAAGCTGGGGATTGCATCCAAATATGTTGATGGCAGACGTATCACTGATGCGGATACCATCGATGTAGTTACCATGGTATATGGCGGTTTGGTGAACAAACAGCTGGTCGCCCGGCTGCAGTCCAACGGTTGCAATGCCATTGGCTTAACCGGCGCCGACGCTAACATCATCCCGGCAGTGAAAAGACCTGTAAAGGAAATCGACTACGGCTTTGTTGGCGATGTATATACCGAAAAGCTCAACGTAGCACCGCTGCAATCCTTGCTGGAAGCAGGTATTACACCGGTGTTTGCACCGCTGACCCACGATGGTCACGGACAAATACTCAATACCAATGCAGATACGATTGCGTCGTCATTGGCCATTGCATTGTCTGCTGCTTATAGCGTGCGACTGATCTACTGCTTTGAGAAGAAAGGCGTATTGCGTGATCCGGCAGATGATGATGCCGTGATTAATTTGATCAACAAGGACATTTACCAGCAATTGCTGGCAGAAAAAATATTGACAGATGGCATTTTGCCTAAATTGCAAAATGCTTTCGGCGCCATTGACAACGGCGTAAAAGAAGTATTGATAGGACATGCAGACGATGTGTTGAGTAATACTACCACCACCGTAGCAGGTACCCTAATATGCTAACCTATGTGGAACGAAAAACTATATGATGTGGCCGTGGCCTTGCTGAAGCAAATGATCGCCACCCCATCGTTAAGCCGCGAAGAAGACGGCACCGCGCAACTGATCAGTGATTTTCTGACAGCCATGGATATTCCGCATGAGCGGCATCTCAATAATATCTGGGCGAAGAATAAACATTACGATCCCTCCAAACGTAATATACTGCTGAATTCCCACCATGATACCGTAAAACCCAATCCGCAATATACCCGTGATCCTTTTAGTCCGGATGTGGAAGATGGTAAGCTGTACGGACTGGGAAGCAATGACGCAGGAGGTTGCCTGGTGAGTTTAATCGCTACGTTCCTGCATTTTTACCACCGCGATGACCTGAGCTATAATATCATTTTATCTGCTACCGCAGAAGAGGAAATCAGTGGGTCCAACGGTGTGGAAAGCATTTTACCGCAGTTGCCGCCCATTGAATTTGCCATTGTAGGAGAACCTACTTTAACACAACTCGCCATCGCTGAAAAAGGGTTGATGGTGCTGGATTGCAACAGTATAGGTAAAGCGGGTCATGCTGCCAGGGAAGAAGGTGAAAATGCGTTGTATAAAGCATTGCCTGATCTGAACTGGTTTAAAGACTATCGCTTCCCGAAAGTATCGGAAACACTGGGGCCCGTGAAGATGAGCGTCACCGTGATCAATACCTCCAACAAAGCACACAACGTAGTTCCGGCCGACTGCTCCTTTGTAGTAGACGTGCGGGCTACAGATCAATATACACTGGAAGAACTGCTGGAGATCATCCGCGCGAATGTATCCTGTGAAGTGAAGCCAAGGTCTATGCGTATGCGGCCTTCCTTCATTCCGATGGATCATCCGTTTGTACTGGCTGGCGTGAGTGTAGGCAAAACCTGCTATGGCTCGCCTACCACTTCCGATCAGGCGTTGATACCGGCTACTTCTGTTAAAATGGGACCAGGTGATTCTGCCCGTTCCCATACTGCAGATGAATACATTCACCTGCATGAAATCAGAGAAGGGATTAATAGTTATATTCAGTTACTCGAAATGATACAGTAATATGAACTTTCAACCTGTTTTAGAAAACAAGCGCGTATTACTACAGCCTTTACAGCTGGAACACCTGGACGCCCTGTGGTCCATTGGAGCAGATGCTTCTTTGTGGGCTATTCAGCTTTACCAGATGGAAACAAAGCAGGACCTGGAGAAGTATCTTCAAAAAGCATTGAGAGAAAGGGCGGCAGAAGAGTCTATTCCGTTTGTGATCTTCGATAAAAAGGAGAACCGTATTGCAGGGTCCACCCGTTATATGGGGGTATCGTTGCCGAATAAACGCACGGAGATTGGCGCTACCTGGATTGATCCGGCACTGCATGGTTCCGGGCTGAATAAGGCCATGAAATACGCGATGCTGCAATATGCGTTTGAAGTGATGGATTTGAACAGGGTAGAGTTTAAAACAGATGAGCTGAATACACAGTCGCGCAACGCGATCCTGAGCCTGGGTTGCACGCAGGAAGGGATTTTCCGGCGCCATATGATTACCAGCACCGGCAGGGTACGGAATACCGTTTACTTCAGCATATTGAAAGAAGAATGGCCGGAAGCAAAGCAGCGTGTTTTTGGTAAATACGATTTTTGAGATTACTACGCCGGGGCGTGATGCCTTGCGTAAAAAAATATAGCATTATGAAATTGTGGCAAAAAGATAAAGTATCTCTGGCAGCGGTAGAACAATTTACTGTTGGAAAGGATAGAGAGATGGATGCCTTCCTGGCGCCATTTGATGTGTTAGGCTCTATGGCGCACATCACCATGCTGCAAAGTATTGGACTGTTGGAGGCGGAAGAACTGACTATCCTGAAAAGTGAACTGAAAAATATTTATGCAGAAATACAGGCAGGTGAATTTAAGTTGGAAGAAGGCGTAGAAGATATTCATTCACAGGTAGAATTGTTGCTGACCCGTCGTTTGGGCGAGGTAGGCAAGAAGATTCACAGTGGCCGTTCCCGTAATGATCAGGTGTTAGTGGATCTGAAATTATTCCTGCGTCACGAATTACAAACCCTGGTAGAAGAAGTACTCGCGCTGTTCCACTTGTTACAGCAGCAGAGTGAGAAATATAAAAATCACCTGATTCCCGGTTATACTCATTTGCAGATTGCGATGCCGTCGTCTTTCGGACTGTGGTTTGGCGCATATGCAGAGAGCCTGGTGGATGATCTGACCATGTTGCAGGGCGCTTACAAGGTGGTGAATAAAAACCCACTTGGTTCTGCCGCTGGTTATGGTTCTTCGTTCCCCCTTGACCGTGAGTTAACCACCTCGTTGCTGGGTTTTGATACGTTGAATTACAACGTAGTATATGCGCAGATGGGCCGTGGTAAAACAGAAAAGATCGTCTCTTTTGCATTGGCGGGTATTGCATCTACCGTGGCTAAAATGGCGATGGATGCATGTTTATTCATGAATCAGAACTTTGGCTTCATCAGCTTCCCTGATGAACTGACGACCGGTTCCAGCATTATGCCACATAAAAAGAATCCTGATGTATGGGAACTGATTCGCTCACACGGCAATAAATTACAGGCGTTGCCAAATGAAATTGCGATGATGATCACGAACCTTCCTTCCGGCTACCACCGTGATTTGCAGCTGTTGAAAGAGAATTTATTCCCGGCATTCCAAACACTGAAAGACTGCCTTCGTATGAGTCGCCTGATGCTGGAGAATATCCGCATTAAGGAAAATATACTGGCTGATGACAAGTATCAATATTTGTTCAGTGTGGAAGTAGTAAATAACCTGGTACTGCAGGGAATGCCATTCCGCGAGGCTTACAAGAAAGTGGGCATGGATATAGAAGCGGGTACTTTTGCGCCGGAGAAAACAGTGGCACATACGCATGCCGGAAGTATCGGCAATCTTTGCACGGAGCAGATTGCAGCGCAGATGGAGTTGGTAGTAAAAGGTTTCCCTTTTGAATCAGTGGATAAAGCATTGGAGCAGTTGTTGAATAGCTGATAGTATCACTTATATAATTTTAGAGAGAACCGTTCCTTTTGGGGACGGTTTTTTTTATGGCAGTTACGCTTGTTGCGCGAAGAAAGGGTAAAGTACTAAGCAGAGGCATTTAACCGGGTTGAATAATGGTATCTTCCCGGAGTATAAGCTAATATTGACAATAATAGCAGTATGTAGCAGGTAATTCGTTAATTAGATATCGAACAGGCTGTCATGAAAAGTTGGAAGGCGTGCAACCAGCGCCACATACACGGTGAAAAACGAAGCAGCAATATACATGGTGAAAAACGAATCAAATAAATAACTTCAACAGTTTGAACAAATGAAAAAGCGATTTTTACAAGCCTGCCTTTCCGGCGCCTTGCTATTATCAGCCGCCACTACCTATGCACAACAAGACGGGGGGCTGCAGGCCAATGCAAATGAACCGGAAGCGATCCGTGACGCCCGTATGCGTTGGTTCCGCGATGCTCACTTTGGAATGTTTGTACACTGGGGGCTCTATAGTGCAGCCGCAGGTGAATGGAATGGCAAAGCCTATGATGGCGCTGTAGAGTGGATACAAAGTGCAGCCAATGTACCTGCCGCAGAATATGCCGCTAAATTGATGCCGCTCTTCAAACCTAAAAAGGACTTCGCCAGAGAATGGGCTAAAGCCGCGAAAGATGCCGGTTGCCGTTATGTGGTTTTTACCAGCAGACACCACGAAGGCTTTGCGTTACACGACAGTAAAACCACCACGTTTGATGGCATGGATGTAACCGGCCGCGACCTGTTCCGCGAAATAGTGAATGCACTGCATGAACAAGGGCTGAGAGTAGGCGTATATTTTTCATTGCTCGACTGGCACCATCCGGATGCTTATGTAGAACATGGTTTGCCGGCACCCGGTGGTGTTAAAAATGAAGGCCGCGATAATGCGAAGTATGTAGACTATATGTATGAGCAGGCAAAGGAAATGTTCTCCAATTACGGCCCTATCGACGTAGTTTGGTGGGATTATAGCTCCAAGGAGATTC
Source organism: Chitinophaga sp. 05T412 (assembly GCF_056396465.1). Classification (NCBI taxonomy): domain Bacteria; kingdom Pseudomonadati; phylum Bacteroidota; class Chitinophagia; order Chitinophagales; family Chitinophagaceae; genus Chitinophaga; species Chitinophaga sp. 05T412. The sequence goes on along the minus strand of NZ_JBFTLN010000001.1, from coordinate 119,883 downwards.
AAGGCGAAAAATGGGGCGCTAATAAGCTGGTAGCGATGGTGAAACAGCATCATCCCAACATCATCATGAATAACCGCCTGTATGCCTTTGACCACAACAGCGAATATACCCGCGCCAATGGCGACCTGGTAACACCAGAGCAGTTCATTCCTGAAACCGGCTTTAAAGGCATGGACTGGGAATCCTGCATGACCATGAATGGTACCTGGGGCTACAGCAAGTTTAACCACAACTGGCGCACCAAAGAAGAATTGGTACATAACATGATCGACATCGTTTCCAAAGGTGGTAACTACCTGCTGAACGTAGGCCCAATGGGCGATGGCACTATCCCCGATAAAAGTATAGAGCTGATGCATAACATCGGCGACTGGATGCGCGTAAACGGAGAATCCATTTACGGTTCCAGAGCCAATACTATTGGTCGTGTTAACTGGGGACGTATTACCACTAAACCCGGCAAATATTTCCTGCATATTTTCAACTGGCCGGCAGATAACCGTTTGCACATACCATTAGCGCCGGATGCAGGTGTTACGCCACAGGCCTTCTTCCTGGCTGATGCAGCACATACGCCGTTGAAAGTAGACGCTGATGAACGCGGATTGTTTATTGACATAAGTAACAAAGCATTTAAAAATAGTGAAGCCACTGTGATTGAACTGGATGTCACCGGTACCTCGCTGCTGGCGCAGGGCGTGTTCCCTGAAACAGATGGCAGTTATAACTTAGTAGCCGGTGATGCAATACTTACAGAAGGTGTAGTCCTTTCCGTTGGAGATCCGACCGTGTTGTATAATTGGATGAAAGTAGAAGGTACTGCTACCTGGAATATACAGGTGAAACAGCCCGGCAAGTACAAGTTAGTGTTAAGCACCGCTTGTACGGATGCTTCTGCTGGCGCAAAGATTGCGGTGACTGCCGGTAACACCACGCTGACAGGCGTAGTAAAAGGCACCAACAACAGTTGGGGAGAATACCAGGACTGGGATTTAGGGACTGTTGTGTTATCTAAAAAAGGTGTAAATACGGTGGTGGTGAAGCCACTTACCAAACCAGGATTAGGCGTAATGAACCTGCGGAATGCTCGTTTGGTGCCAGTGAAGAAATAAAAGCATAAAGCGAAAGGTTAATAAAGCAAATGACCAGTGCGTAAATATTCGCACTGGTCATTTGCTTATTAGTTTTTGGTGTTATTACAATCCTATCGTCACTCCTGCGAAGAAGTTAATGCCAGCCATGGGGTAATAGTAAGAATCATATACCACACGGTTATTACCCAGTTCGTAGTTGCTATAGGTACTTCCGTTCGGCGCATATTTGGTATTGAATATATTATTCAGCATGAACTGTAATCCCAGTTCGCGGAATAACGGTTGCGGTACTACGTAGTTAATCCGCAGGTTACTCACCAGATATGGATCAAGGCTGCCATCGCTGTTGGAAGTATTATCCATATACTGACGGCTTACATATTTGCCGAGTAAGTCGATGTTCAGATTTTTTACTGGCTTTACCGATAACGTTAACCCACCTACGACAGAAGGAGAGAAGGAGATATCTGATTTGTTGAATACGGCTATATGTTCGGCTCCTGTAGCATCGTAAGTAACGGCGTGGTAGTCGAGTACTTTATTCTGGCTTAATGCGGCATTAGCAGCTACGCTCACCATGCTACCCAGTTTTACGGTACCATTTATTTCAACACCCATGCGGTAGCTTTTAGGGATGTTAGTCCTAATATAGGCGCCTACGTTAGTGAGCTTACCAGTTTGCACCAACTGGTTTTTGTAATTCATATAATATACGTTGCCTTGTATAGCGGCGATGCTATTGTTCCAGGAGTAGCCGGCTTCCAGGTCACGGAGTATTTCCGGTTGTGGGGCATTTACGCCGTAGTTGTTTTCAAAGTCGCCGCGGTTGGGCTCTTTGTGTGCAATGGCGATGGAAGCAAATACGCGATTGGTGGCGTTGATGTTGTAAGAGATACCTGCTTTCGGATTGAAGAAATTGTAATTGGCGCGGGCGAAATAATCAGGCGCAGCTTCAAAGCCATCCATGTTGTAGTGGATGTTGCGGTACTGCATGTCGGCGAAGAGGCTTAATGCCGTAGTAATTTTATATTCTCCTTTCCAGTAGATATTAAAATCATTTTTTGCTGCGGGGTAGCGGTAGTATTCGTGGTCTTTTTCGAAGGGAACAGCTGCCCAGATTACTTTGCCGAAGTGGTCGCCAGTATATCTGTTCCAGCCGCCGCCCAGGCTCCAGTTGAATTTCTCGCCGGTGCGGTTAACCGAAAATACGCTACCATAGAAATAGTTATCTAACCACAGTTGATTGATGACATCGGCGGTATCAATCTTTGCACCATTGATGGTGGCGCCGGGAATACCGAAGTTGGCGAGTGGTTGGAATCCATTATAATTTTCGTAGTAGCCACGTCCGCGGGTGAGGTGGAAGGCTACGTTGAAATTCAGATGGGAGTTAATTTCCTGGTTGAGGAATAACTGGTAGTGATCCTGCTGATAATTATCTGTTTGGTTGTCGTAAGGCGTTCCTGGCTTTTCTGTTCCGGCCGCATTATACGTCCGGTCAGTATCCAGCATCGCGTGTGGTACGCCGTACCAGGCCTGGTATGTTTTTTCTTTACCGGAAAAAACATTCAGGCGGATAGCAGTTTTTTTAGAGATGTAGGCGGCGGAGGTGTAGAATGAGCGCAGGTCGGATGTAGCGCGGTCTATATATCCGTCGGAAGAAATTTTTGAGAGGCGGGCATCAATGGTGAAGTGGTCGTTGATGAGGCCGGAACCGGCTTTCACCGTATGTTTCCAGCTATTGAAAGAGCCGTAGCTGTTGCTGATTTCGCCGTATGCTTTTTCGTTGAATTCGTTGGTGCTGAGGTTCAGGGTGGCGCCAAATGCGGCAGCGCCGTTGGTGGAAGTACCTACGCCACGTTGCAGTTGGATGCTGCTCACAGAGGACGCGAAGTCGGGCATGTTCACAAAAAAGGTGCCTTGTGATTCGGCATCATTTACAGGAATGCCATTCACTGTCACATTGATGCGGGTGATATCGGAGCCACGTACGCGCATGCCGGTGTAGCCGATGCCGGTGCCGGCGTCAGAGTTGGTAACTACGCCAGGCTGCTGATCCAGCAGCAGCGGGAGGTCTTGTCCCAGGTTATTTTTCTTGATATCTGCAGCAGAGATCGTGGTGTTGACGAAAGGTGCATTTTTTCCGGCACGCAGACTGCTGATCTCTACCGGCTTTACAAAGAGGGGAGATACTTCCAGGGCAATGTCTGTTTGTTGTGTGTGGTTATTGCTCAGGATGGTGGCGCTGAATGCTTTGAAGCCAATGAAGCTGGCGGTTAAGATATAGCTTCCTTTTTTAGGAAGATGAATGCTGTAATGGCCTTTACTATCGGTTAATACGCCGGTTTGGTTGATAGCGATGGTGACGCCTTCTAAAGGTTGGCCGCTGGTTTTATTGGTAACGGTACCGGTAACCAGGGATTGTGCATGCAAAGTGCCTGCTATAGATAGCAGCACTAATAACATTAGCTGTTTCATGTAAAATATGTCTGTTTTCTGTTAGCTCATTCCTAACCAGCATTACCTGGTCCAGGTTCATTGGGTGTGATCTCAGCCTGAAAGTAAGGCACCCCATGTAGTTCAAGCGTATGTTCCTGTTTCGTTGCGGGAACATTTGCAGTGACAAAGGTATAATGGATTGTAATAAAAAACGGGAATTATTTTTTGGAAGAAGGAAAATTGCGTAATTTCCATGACTACTTCTCTCAATCATCGTTTATAAATTTTTAACCATTTAAATCTTTATTTCTGATGATCAAGCTTCAGTTAATCGGGCATTTAGGCCGCGATGTATTGAAAAAAGAAGTCAACGGGACCGTTGTTTTTAATTTCCCCGTAGCCGTTAATGAGCGTTTTAAGAATGCACAGGGCGTACTGGAGGAAAGAACCACCTGGGTAGATTGCTCTTTGTGGGACAAAACAAACGTAGCGCCTTATTTAACACAGGGTACCATGGTTTATGTGGAGGGTGCACCAAAAGTGGAGGCGTACATAAGCAACAGTACCGGTGTATTATCCGGCGCATTAAGATTAAGGGTTTTTTCGTTGCAGTTACTCAGCCGCAGGGATGAGGAAAAAAGGAAAGCAACGTCAACAGAAACCCCCGTTCCCGAGGCCGAACCGGTACAGGAACAGCCCGCTGACGATCTTCCATTCTAAAAGTGTATGAAGCATTTCAATATGAAAGCCAACCACTTACGGTTGGCTTTTTGTGTTTTTTTAAAAAATATTTGGTGAGAATTAAAATATTTCTATCTTTGCACCCTCATTGCGAGGTAGAGCAGAGGTAGCTCGTCGGGCTCATAACCCGAAGGTCAGTGGTTCGAATCCGCTCCTCGCTACAAAAACAGCGCTAAAGAGAGCGTCTAAAGATTAAGAGCCGAAGAAATTCGGCTTTTTTTATTTCCGTAAGTTTGAGTTGTGAAAGCAGCGTTTAATTGTCATCATGCACAAAGCAGGTTTTGTAAACATTTTCGGTAAGCCCAATGCGGGGAAAAGCACATTGCTGAACGCCATTATCGGCGAAAAGCTGGCGATTATTTCTCCCAAAGTGCAAACCACCAGGCACCGTATTACAGGGGTATTAACAGACCCTGGGTACCAGATTGTATTTTCTGATACCCCCGGTATTATTGATCCCAAGTATAAGCTGCACGAGAAAATGATGGGTGCCGTAAAATCTGCCCTCGAAGATGCAGATGTTGCCCTGCTGATCATGGACGCGAAAGACTCCATGGAAGAGAATCTGGAGCTGTTTGACTCGCTGAAACTGAAAGTCCCCATTATCCTCATCATCAATAAAATGGATAACATCCTCAAAGAGGAAATGGCCGTTTTAATAGAAAGGGCAAAAGCCTGGGGAAAAGCAGCAGCCGTAGTACCGGTGTCTGCTATGCAGAAAAAAGGTATCAAAGAATTGCTCACTGAAATAGTAGCACGCATACCGGAAGCAAATGCTTTCTATCCTGATGACACACTAACGGATAAGTCTACACGCTTTTTTGTGGCAGAAATGATCCGTGAAAAAATATTCCAGTTATTCGAAGAAGAAATTCCTTATCACACCACTGTTATTGTAACTCAATACCAGGAAAAGGATACCCTCACTAAAATAACCGCGGAAATCATTGTTACACGCGACACCCAGAAAGGTATTATCCTGGGAGAAAGAGGTAAATCTATTCGTGAATTAGGTACCCTGGCCCGCCAGGAAATCGAGAAATTCATCGAAAGAAAAGTATTCCTGGAACTGTTTGTGAAAGTGCGTGGTAAATGGCGTGATAACGATACCTTCCTGAAGGAATACGGATATTAATAATGAAAAATTCCTGGATGTATTATCCAGGTTAGTACGACAAAATATAAATAAAAATGGCAGGATTTACAGTAGCTATAGTGGGACGCCCGAACGTAGGCAAGTCAACGTTGTTTAATCGTTTACTCGAACAACGCAAAGCCATCGTGGATGACCAGAGCGGTGTAACCCGTGATCGACAATATGGTGTTGCCGACTGGAATGGCAAAACCTTTAACGTAATTGATACTGGTGGATTTGTAACCAACAGTGATGATGTATTTGAGCGGGAAATCCGTAAGCAGGCGAAAGTAGCCATGGAAGAGGCTAACCTGATCATCTTTATGTGTGATGTAACTACAGGTATTACCGATCTGGATCAGGATGTTGCCAATATTTTGCGCCGCACTTCCAAACCGGTATACGTAGTGGTAAATAAAGTAGATAACCATCAACGTCAGCTGGAAGCCACCGAGTTTTACAGCCTGGGTTTTGAACATCTTTACTTCCTTTCCTCCATGACCGGTAGCGGTACCGGTGAATTGCTGGATGAAGTAGTGACACATATTACTCCTGAAATGGGAGACGCTACCCTCGATAATGATCTCCCGAAAATCGCGATCATTGGTCAGCCTAACGTGGGTAAATCGTCCCTGCTGAATGCACTGGTAGGTGTGGAGCGTAATATCGTTTCTGATATTGCCGGTACTACCCGTGATACCATTCACACCCGTTACAATATGTTCCAGAAGGACTTCATGCTGATTGATACTGCAGGTATCAGACGTAAGAACAAGGTAAATGAAGACCTGGAGTTTTATTCTGTGATCCGTGCTATCAAAGCAGTGGATGAATCTGATGTAGTGATGCTGTTGCTGGATGCCGAAAAAGGCGTGACTGCACAGGATCTCAGCATCTTTAGTCTGGCTACCCGTAAAGGTAAAGGCATTGTAGTGCTGGTGAACAAGTGGGATATGATGGAAAAGGGTACCAACACTGCAAGAGATTATGAAAAAGAACTGAAGAAGCGCCTGGCGCCATTCTCTGATGTTCCTGTCATCTTTACTTCTGTAACAGAGAAACAACGTATTTTCAAAGCGATAGAAACGGCACTGGAAGTATTTGATAACCGTCAGCGCAGAATTCAGACTTCCGTATTAAACGAAATTCTGCTGAAAGCGATTGAAGCGTATCATCCACCGGTAGTAAGGGGTACACCTATCCGCATCAAGTATGTTACGCAGTTGCCTACGCATACACCGGCATTTGCCTTTTTCTGTAACCTGCCGGATGATGTGAAATCACCGTATCGTAACTACCTGGAAAACCAGATCCGTACGAACTTTAATTTCACTGGCGTACCATTGAAAATATTCTTCAGACAAAAATAAACCATTGCGCAAAAAAAAGAGATGGTAGGATTTTGTAATTTATAAAATTTCCATACCTTTGCGCCGGTTTTAAAAAATAAAACAAACACAAAATGAAAAAATTATTCGTATTCGCTGTAGCTGCTGGTATGTTCTTCGTAGCTTGTAATGGTGGTGCTTCTAACGGTACTGATTCTGCTGCAACTGCTCCAGTTGACACTATGAACGCTGCTCCAGTAGCACAACCAGTTGATTCTGCTGCTCACGTTGATTCTGCTGCTCTTACTGCTCCAGCTCACGTTGATTCTGCTGCTGCAACTCCAGCTAAGTAAGAGAATATTATTTACATAATATATCTTTCTTGCAAGAAATTAAGAAGCCCATCGCTTAGCGGTGGGCTTTTTAATTGAGACAGATTTTGTCTTGGTACAGGATTATACTGATTACACTGATTTTTATTTTAAAAGATGAGGGGAGATATAAGCGAATGCCTATATCTCCCCTCATCTTTTATCTTTATAAATTATCAAAAACAAAATCAGTGTAATCAGTATAATCCTGTACCTGGACGAAAACCATCTTAATCTTCCAGAATACTGGCCAAATTCATTAATTCATCCTGCTTATAAGCGTCTTTATCGTCCTGGAAGCATTTGGATAGTTCTTCCAGCAGGAATTGTATGAGTCGTTTGTTCGACTGTGGTTTAAAGTAAGAAGGAACAGAAGGTACCTGTACTCTTTTCAGGTAGGTATCTACATCCTGTTGGGTATAGATTTGCCCCTGGATAGGATCTATGAAAAACAGTATCCGGTGATCATCTGGTTCAATCGGAGCGGAAAAATCAACGTAGCTATCGAAATAAGCCAGGATGAACTGCCGGGGAATATTAACGGCGTATACCGGTAAGTCCAGCATGGCGCAAAGGCTCTGATAGATGATACCATTGGTAATAGGATTTCCTTTTTTGGATTCTATTACCTGGTTAATGAAAAATTGATTTTTACGTTGATAAGAAACCTCTTCTCCTTTAAGTCCGAAATAATTGTAGATCATGCTGTTTAGCACATTGATCTGTTCCAGTGGAGTAAGGTAATTATTCAGCTCCAGCCAGATATTACGTTTGATGCGGTCTATTTCTGTGGTAATCTGGGAATCGCTCAGGTCTGGGAACTGGTATTTGGCGGCCAGTATGGCGCCCTGCATCAGGTCCTGTGCTTCAGAATGTGCCCACACACGCAATGCTGCCTGCAAATCCTGGTAATGTACCCGATGAATGAGCAGTTCTATCCTTTCCTGAATAGCTTCGTCAATTGTATTCTCCCACAAATTCTCCAGGTTTGGAATAATATCTTTACCGTACAGTAGTATCTTACTGGCAACAGTATCAAATACCTCCAGATCAGGATCATCCAACAGGTGGAACAAAGCGTTTATTTCTCTGTTTTCGTTCATACCATTATCTATGATCAGTTGGCAATCATCAAATGATGTGATCCTGTTGGCAAATTAAATAATAAGCATATCACTTACACTGCAGTTATTATCATTGCCCCCATTTTCATCATATTCGTACCACTGCGTTATTCAGCTTTCTTCTTCCTTGGTGGTGCTTTTTTCTTAGGTGGATTTGCCTTCGCCTCTTCAATAATAGCTTTGGCTTCTTCTACCGTTAAGTCAGCAGCCGTATCAATTTTCTCTTTTGGTATTTTAAAGTTCTTCAATCCTTGTTTGATGTAAGGACCATATGGACCTTTCAGGATCTGTATTTTTTCTTTCTCAAATATTTTGATAGTACGCTCGTCTTTGGCAGTACGTTTCTCCGCAATCAGCGGTGCTACTTCGTCCAGTTCCACTGTATACGGGTCCATTTCCTTTTTCAGGGAATAGAATTTTTTATCGTGTTGTGCGTAAGGACCAAAGCGGCCAATATTGACGATCACGTCAGAGTCTTCAAACTGACCCAGGTTACGGGGCAATTTAAATAATTCCATGGCTTCGTCCAGCGTGATGGTTTCAATGCTCTGGGTGGCCTTTAATTTGGCAAAGCGTGGCTTTTCCTCATCTTCTACACTGCCTATCTGAATCATAGGACCATAGCGGCCCATACGTGCTACAATAGGTTTGCCGGAAGCAGCATCTGTACCTAACGGGCGTTCGCCTTTTACACGTTCAGCGTTTTCCAGTGTGTTTTCCACATCTTTATGGAAAGGGAAGTAGAAGTCGCTGATCATGTTATTCCATTCCTTTTTACCGCTGGCAATTTCATCGAATTCTTCCTCAATTTTGGCGGTAAAGCCATAGTCCATTACATTATTAAAGTATTGGTTGAGGAAGTCGGTAACGATCATTCCCAGATCGGTAGGGAATAGTTTGGATTTTTCCGCGCCGGTATTTTCCGACTCGGTTTGTTTGCTGATTTTATCTGCTTTCAGTGTCAGGATGCGGTAGTCTCTTTTTACACCTTCTTTCTCTCTTTTCTCTACATAATTACGCTTCTGAATAGTGGTAATAGTAGGTGCATAAGTAGATGGACGGCCGATGCCCAGTTCTTCCAGCTTCTTTACCAGGCTGGCTTCTGTGTAGCGTGGCGCCGGGCGGGAGAATCTTTCAGTGGCCTTCATTTCTTTCAGGTCCAGTGATTGTTTTACCGCTAATGGAGGTAAAGAACCTTCCTGTTCGTCTTGTTCTTCTTCGTCATCGTGGCTTTCCATATATACTTTCAGGAAGCCATCGAATTTCAGTACTTCACCGCTGGCAGTAAGCTCATCGTGGTTGGTAGAGATATCGATTTTAGCGATGGTTTTTTCCAGTTCGGCATCTGCCATCTGGCTGGCGATGGTACGTTTCCAGATCAGTTCGTACAGCTTGCGTGTATCCGCATCATCTACTGTGGTATTTTCCATGTAGGTGGGGCGGATGGCTTCGTGCGCTTCCTGAGCGGATTCATTTTTATTTTTGAATTTGCGGTGTTGGTGGTATTTATCACCAAAACTGCCTTTAATTGCTTTTTCTATTTCACCTACTGCAGTATCCGACAGGTTTACGGAGTCCGTACGCATGTAGGTGATATTACCACTTTCATACAGCTTTTGGGCCAGCAACATGGTTTTGGAAACGCTGTAGCCCAGTTTGCGGCTGGCTTCCTGTTGCAGGGTAGACGTGGTAAATGGCGCAGCGGGCGATTTTTTACCAGGCTTTACCTGTATGTCTTTAACGGTATAGGCAGCACCTACACATTGTTGCAGGAATTTTTCGGCGTCTTCGGCAGTTTTGAATTTGCCGGGGCCTTCTGCTTTAAAGGAGATGTTTTTGCCATTAATATCTTTACCAGTAAAGTAAGCTTCTACTTTGAAGGTGCTAACAGACTGGAAGTGGTTAATTTCTCTTTCACGCTCCACAATCAGTCGTACCGCCACGGATTGCACACGGCCGGCAGACAGGGAATTGCGCATGCTCATTTTACGCCACAGTACCGGGGAAATTTCAAAACCCACAATACGATCCAGTATACGACGGGCCTGCTGCGCATTTACACGGTCCATATCCAGCTTACGCGGATGTTGAACGGCGTTTTCTATAGCAGGCTTGGTGATTTCATGAAAAACAATTCGTTTGGTAGTTTTAGGGTCCAGTTTCAACACCTCACATAAATGCCAGGAAATGGCTTCTCCTTCACGGTCCTCATCCGTTGCCAGCCATACCTCATCGGTTTCCTTCGCCAGCTTCTTCAGTTCTTTTACTACCTTTTCTTTATCCTCTGGTATTACATACTTCGGCTTAAAGTTATTTTCGATGTCTATCCCCATGTCGTCTTTCTCCAGATCACGGATGTGACCGAAGCAGGACTTGACCTCAAAGTCTTTGCCCAATATTTTTTCTATGGTCTTGGCTTTCGCCGGGGACTCAACTATAACTAAATTTTTTGCCATGTATGCTTCTTTAATATGCTGCTAAATACGCAAAATTCTGTGAAATAATTACTTCAATGAATTTTGCAATGATATAAAATTATATTGATATTGGTCTTTATAGCCCAATCACGGTGAGATATTTTCCGTAGGGACAGCACACACCGGCTTTGTGATTCCAACACCAGATGTGTTTAGTTATCAAATAATTAACGATGGAGGCTTTGAAAAAGGCCACCCTGTTTAGTTCAGATAGTAACACTGCCTGACCTGACAGGCGGCAGGATCATAAACCTGCCGGTATCAACTGGAATCAAGGCTGTTAAAGATAACAAAACTATTAATATAGCCATTCTGAAAAAAAGCACATTACATAGTACCCTATTTGGTGGCTATCAATTTCCGGACAGATTGCTCCAGGGTATTCAGTGTTTCTGCAATATATTCTGCCGCATGGGGAGCAAACCGGTCCTGCAGCGAAAATTCCCTATAAGCATGCTCGTTATGATGAAGGTCGGAGATCTCTTTTAATAAGGTGTTTATTTTCCGGCGACCATTATAATACAATATAGCATCCTGGTTCAGCACCTCGGGTTCAGGGCGGTTGTTGCTACCCCAGTAAATGGGGACTGCTCCGGCCAGGATCACCTCAAATAGCTTTTCGGTTACATAGCCTGCTTTATTGGTATTTTCAGGGCAGATATTAAACCGGTAGGCTGCCAGGAAAACAGGCTTGTCATCCTGATACTGCTCTTTCAGGAGATTAGTGTTATTTCGGAACTTACCAGCACTGTCTACTTTTTCAATGGTGCTGACAGCATCCAGTAAGCGGGAACGTATCCCGTTTTTATCGTGGCTGGAGATCAGCGAGCAGAATCTTTTATCTGCTTTATAATTGGCCCGGATTTTAGCCATGATGTTATCGAGCCTTTTTTGAATATCCGCCTGCCGCATTGGAACGGGGTCCAATAAATAAAGCAGCCATAGTGGTAGCCGGAGGTATTTGGGATGTTGTAAGTAGTCAAACCCCATTGCCAGGTCCACTTCATCTATGCAATAGTCTTTATATTTGGGAAACCGGTCCAGGTTTTCCCCGCTAAAAAAGATTTTCGTTTTGCCGGGACTTTGCCGGATATGATTCCGGGGACCAAAGAGCGAAGCAATAGTAAGCCGTTGGTCAGATAAATCAACATCCTGCAGCCTGTTTTGAAAAAAACGATGTAACCAGAGATCTTCCGGCGCCTGACCGGGCCAGAAGTTGAGTATTTCAATACCGGAATGAAGTGATTGGTATTGGTATGCCGGACCTGAGGATGCAAGCCGGGCAAGGAGTTTTTCAAAAAATTGCATTGCAGGGACGTATTTTATATTGCTACAGTGGCACCAGTCGGGTGTTATTTAGCTGGTAGCTATAGTCTTTTTATGCTTAAAAAATTTTACAATATTAAATGATTAATTACATATGTATACCGGTTATTCAACAAGGAAAGAACGTTGACGCACTAAATCGCGTATATTAGAAAGAATGAATGATGCAGGCTGGCTCATTCCCGGCGTTTTATTATTTTAAAAAAAATATAATGGATATAGTCATTGTGGGTACGGGCAATGTGGCACATTGTTTCGGACATCTTTTAAAGATTCATGGTCACCAGGTAAAGCAGGTAGTGAGCCGGCAAAAGGCACATGCGCAGGAATTGGGCGAAATGCTGAATGCGGCTTATACCGACGATTTGCAGGATATTAATATGGAGGCAGATATTTATCTGTTGGCGGTAAGTGATAGTGCTATTGCTGAATTGAATGACCAGTTGCGTCTTGGAAAGCGTTTTGTGGCGCATACCGCAGGTGCGGTATCACTGGATGCCATCTCCAGGATTTCGTCGAATACCGGTGTCGTATATCCGTTACAGTCTATCCGCAAAGAAATTAAAAGTTATCCCCCGATCCCGGTAATGCTGGAAGCCAGTAATGATGACGTGTTGCGGCGACTGCAGGCTTTGGCGCAGAGTATTTCCGGAAGTGTAACTGTTACTACCTCTGCCCAGCGGCTGAAGTATCATCTCACCGCGGTGCTTTGTAATAATTTCACCAACCATCTGATTGCCCAGGCGAAAGCCTATTGTGAAAAAGAACAGCTGGATTTCACCTTGTTGCAGCCGATTATAAAGGAAACTTTTGACCGGCTGGAGAAATTTCCGCCGGAAGCAGTGCAAACCGGGCCGGCACTGCGCCAGGATGAAAATACAATGAGCCTGCACCGCGATTTGCTGGCAGGAAACGAATATTTGCAGCTGGTATACCAGGTGATGTCTGATGCTATTTATCAGTTCCATAATAAATAGAATTACGAATTAGGAATTACGAATTACGGATTTGTGGGGAGAGAGTAAACGTGGGTATTTTTCGCTTATATCTACCTGCAAATTCGTAATTCGTAATTCCTAATTCGTAATTCTTTACTTTTGGCCCCATGAACGTATTGGCTTTATTTAAATCTATCACCACATTTGTGCTGGATGTAGACGGTGTACTTACTGATGGTACCCTGCAATTGTTGCCGGGTGGAGAGATGTCGCGCAGAATGAATATCAAAGATGGCTACGCACTGCAATTGGCCGTGAAAAAAGGCTACCGGGTGGTTATCATCTCCGGAGGAAAATCAGAAAGCGTAGTAAGCAGGCTACAGGGACTAGGCATTAAGGATATTTATACCGGCATACATGATAAGCAGGAAAAGCTGCAGGATTATGTATTTGAAAATGACCTGCGCTGGGATGAACTACTTTATATGGGAGATGATATACCCGATTATCAGCCGATGCAATTGGTGGGATTACCGACTTGCCCTGCAGATGCTGCCCAGGAAATTAAAAGTATTTCAAAATATATATCCCCTTTGCCCGGAGGCCACGGCTGCGTAAGGGAAGTAATGGAAAAAGTGCTGAAACTGAATGGACATTGGCTAATGGATGAAGGTATTGCATCGAAATAATAAAAGAGAAAACTATGAAGCTCTGGGCTGCATTTTTTAAATTGATCAGGTACCCAAACCTGATATATATTGGCCTTACCCAGTTTTTACTGCAATACTGCGTAGTGGAACCCGTGTTGCGCAGCTCTGGCGAAGAGCCGTCGCTCCCTGTTCCTCAATTTGTATTACTGAGTTTGTCTACCATCCTGGTGGCGGCTGCCGGTTATATTATCAACGACTATTTCGACATCAATATTGACATCGTCAATAAGCCGGATAAAATGGTGCTGGACAAAATTATCAGCCGGCGTTGGGCCATGGCCTGGCATACCCTGCTGAATATGGCCGGCGTATCCCTGGGCTTTATGGTCGCTTTTAAAACAGGACAGTTCTATCTGGGTTTTACGCAGGTGATTTGTTCCCTGCTACTCTGGTTTTATTCCACTTCTTTTAAACGGCAGGTCTTAATCGGTAATGTGGTTATTTCGCTGCTGACGGCACTCGCCGTAGTAGTGGTAGGATTTTATGAGAAACAGATCTACCATAGCTTTGAAGCGATTATGTCTGCTACCGGCCGCAAGCTGATACAGATTATCGGCGTATATGCGTTGTTTGCGTTTTTGATTTCTATGGTCAGAGAAGTGGTGAAAGATCTGGAAGATATGATGGGCGACAGCAAAGATGGTTGCCGCACCCTGCCTATCGCCTGGGGTGTGTTGGCCGCCAAACGCTTTTGTAATGTATTGTTGCTGGCACTGGTGGTGATTATCCTGGCCGTGGAAATAAGGGTGTGGATATTAGATTGGTATGCAGCCGTTGTTTATCTGTTGTTGTTTGTGCAGCTACCTTGTGGATATATTTATTTACAGCTGAAAAAAGCACATCTGCCGGAGCACTATCATAAAGTGAGTACGCTCGTGAAAGTAGTGATGCTGACCGGCATTTTGTCCATGATATTTTTTAAAATTTATTTATAGAGATGTATAAAGGAAAACCTGTTATTCTGGCCTCACAGTCGCCCCGTAGAAAGCAGTTGTTGGAGCAGGCCGGCATTCCTTTCGAAGTGAAAGTAGTGGAAACCGCTGAAACCTTTCCTCCGGAACTGGCGATACCTGATATTCCGGTGCATATAGCCCGGCAGAAAGCGGCCGCTGTGCGTGACCTTTGTGCTCCCAACGATATTATTATTGCTGCAGATACGGTAGTGGTGCTGGATGATGACATTATTGGCAAGCCGAAAGACCGGCAGGATGCCATTGATATTCTTGGCCGTCTCAGTGGCCGTGAACACCGTGTAGTCACGGGCGTTATTATACAACAGGGCGCAAAAGAAGTGGCTTTTTCCAAAATTACGTCGGTACATTTTAAACCGCTGAATGTGGAGCAGCTGACTTATTACGTGGATCATTACAAACCATTCGATAAAGCCGGTGCTTATGCGATACAGGAATGGATCGGCGCAGTGGGGATCGACAGCATTAATGGCTGTTTCTACAATGTAATGGGGTTACCGGTGAGTAAAGTAGTGGAAGAACTGGAAAACTTTTAATAATAAGAACGGCGCTGTGATCAGCGCCGTTTTTACGATTGGTTTTTGCTTATTTACATCTCTTTATTCTAATACCAGAATATTAACATCTTTATTTTTCAGCCAGCCAGCTTCTCTCAGCTTCTGTAAGTTAATGGTACCTACCACATAACGCCATTCGCTGGATTCGTATTTTTCAGAGATATTGAAGAACTCTGCCAGATCTACCTGGTCGGGTGTTTTATAGCGCAGGTATACCTTTAGATTTACATCATTGGTAAAGCTGGGCTGATTGTTTTGTTTAATCTTTTTGTACTCGTAGCGATAGTTGTATAACAACGCGGAAATATCGGACAGTACGGCGCTACCGGTAGCGGTACCACCAGCACCTTTACCTACAAAGAATTGTTTGTCGGTGAAAGCACTTTCCAGCAGAATACCATTGTATTCATTGTATACATCGTAGAGCAGGTTATGTTCCTTGATCAGGTGCGGCAGTACGTAAGAGAATACGTGTCCGTTCTGACGACGGCATTGTGCAATGAGTTTGATGGTACAGTTGCGCTGTTTGGCGAACTGGATGTCAAAATCATTCAGGTGATGAATACCGAAGTTGAATACTTCTTCGGGTTTCACGAAAGTACCGAAGGCATGGAGGAGGAGGATCACGATTTTAAATTTCGGATCGTATCCTTCGATGTCGAGGGTAGGGTCTGTTTCGGCAAAACCCAGGTCCTGCGCTTGTTGCAGGGCGGTTTCGAAGCTGAGGTTTTCTTCAAATATTTTGGTGAGAATATAGTTCGTAGAGCCGTTACAGATACCTTCTACAGCATTGAGCAGGTCGTTATCATAATATTCTTCCAGGTTGCGGATAATAGGAATACTGGCGCAGCTGGACGCTTCATACAGGAACGGTACTTTGTTTTCAGCCTGCAGTTGATACAGGGCTGGCAAATTTTCCGCGATCATTCTTTTGCTGGCGCTTACTACCGCTTTGCCGTTACGCAGGGCGGTGCTCACAATTTCAAAGGCTGCTTCGGTTTCATTGATCAGTTCTACTACCACGTCAATGGTAGGATCTTCCAGAATTTCATTTTTATCGGTAGTAAAGTAGCTGCTATCGATAGGTCTTGACTTATTAGGGTCTTTAATACAGATTTTTTTAATCCGTGCATTAATACCTTTTGTTCTGTTCAACACTTCATAGAGTCCTTGTCCTACGACGCCGAAACCGAAAATACCTAAATTGATGATCTTATTTTCCATACATTTTTTGAGCTTGCAGCCTTCAGCAATTAGTCTTTAACGATGCAGAGATGATCAGGTTCTGTACAGTCAAAGTGGTGGTTAATCACTAAGGGCTTTATTGTAAAACAGTAATTTGCTTGCCAGCCGGATGGTTTAGCTTATCCAGCGCTTGTTTCAGGTCGTTAATCAGGTCGTCGGCATCTTCAATACCTACTGATAAACGGATACAGGAATCCTGCAGCCCTGTTCTTTTCCGGAATTCTTCCGGTATGTTACGATGCGTCATGGTAGCCGGATGGGCCAGCATGCTTTTCACGCCGCCGAAACTTTCTGCCAGTTTAAATAACTTGGTAGCGTTCACGATGCGGATGGCATTTTTGATATTGTCGCTTTTCAGGGAAAAGCTTACCAGTGCGCCGTAATTTTTCTGTTGTTTACGGGCGATATGATGATTTTTATGCGTAGCCAGTCCGGGATAAAACACTTTATCCACAGCAGGATGTGCGGCCAGCCAGTTAGCGATAGCATTGGCATTGCTGCATTGTTTTTCCAGTCGCAGGTACAATGTTTCCACCCCGCGGATAGTCAGCCATGCTTCAAAAGGACTGAGTATACTACCGGAAATATTTTGGTTATAGCGGATCTGGTCTGCCAGTACTTTGCTGTTCACCACCACCAGTCCGGCAATTACATCGCTATGTCCGGAAAGATATTTGGAAGCGCTGTGGATAACGATATCCGCGCCGAGGGTGATAGGTTGTTGTAATAGTGGGGTGCTGAAAGTATTATCTACTACCAGCAAGATGTTATGTTGTTTGGCAATTTTGCTGATAGATTTGATATCAGAAATGCGCAATGTTGGATTGGTAGGGGATTCCAGCCAGATGATTTTGGTGTTGGGGGTAATAGCCGCCAATACTTTGTCGATGTTGCTGGTATCTACGAAATTAACTTTGATACCGAAGCGTTCAAACATGTGGTTAAAGATTTGGAAGATGCCACCGTAGGTATCTTCTACCGCCATGATTTCATCGCCGGTCTTTAACAGCTTCAGTACCGCATCAATGGCCGACATGCCACTGGCGAACGCAAATCCGGCAAATCCTTCTTCCAGGTTGCAGATGAGGTCTTCCAGCACTTTTCTCGTGGGGTTATTTGCCCGCGAAAATTCAAAGCCTTTATTGATGCCCGGTGATTCCTGCACAAAGGTGGATGTTTGATAGATAGGCACAGAAATGGCGCCTGTCAGTTCGTCTACCGGAATGCTATGAATCAGTTGTGTAGCTGTTTTCATGTTATAAATTATTTTTAATGATGTTCAATGTGCACAATAATCTGCTGCAACTTTATCATTAAAGATCAACTTAAACAACAACAAATCCATGAAAAGGGGGCGGAGTGGGCATAAAAAAAGCTCTTCCGTGTGTTGGAAGAGCTTTCTTAGAAAGTTATATATATCTGTGAAGTATTATCTCTGCCAACTTATCTTTCCCACGCTTGCGCATGGGCAGGAATTAGCACCTTTTTCCTGATCATAAAATCAGGAAAGGTTGCTAAGGCATCGCAGGGCCAAGTCCCTCCGCCTTTCTGGATAAGTGATGTGTAAGAACTGGCGCAAAGGTAATGTGACTTTGATGAGATTTCCAAATGGAAGTTTGAATTTATTTATTAAACGATGTTTTATTACCTTTAGCTGATACTATTTTATACCAACCGTATCTTTATGTTTGTTAACCCGTTGCTCTCAGAAGAGCTATTCCAGTACATCTGGGCCTTCCGGCTGTTTAAGCAGGATCACCTGGCCACTACCGGTGGAGAACCGGTACAGATTTTATATCCCGGACTACATAATCATCATGGCGGCCCTGATTTTTCTGCTGCAAAAATCAGGATTGGCGCCACTTTATGGGTAGGGCAGGTAGAGCTGCACCTGCGTACTTCCGACTGGTTCCGGCATAAGCATCAGCACAATCCACAATACGGGCGGGTGATCCTGCATGTGGTATTTGTACATGACATGCCGGCTGATCGTATTCCGGGTGTACCCTGTCTGGAATTGCAGCAGCATATTCCCAAACTGTTGTTGGAGCGCTATGAGCAGCTGCGGCAGTTGTCGCCCTTTGTTCCCTGTGCGGCTTATGTGGCCGCTGTTCCGCCGCTCACGTGGTTAAGCTGGAAGGAAAGGCTGTTGGCCGAACGCTGGGAGCGCAAGTTGGGGGTGTTGCGGGCCTGGCTGCAAAGCAGCCAATCCAATTGGGAAGAGGTGTGTTATTGGGCGGTGGCGCAGAGTTATGGGATGCCGGTAAATGCCCTGCCCATGCTGGAAGTAGCCCAGTCGCTCTCTTACACCCTGCTGATGCGATACCGGCAGGAACGCCTGCAGCTGGAGGCGCTGCTGTTTGGGCAGGCGGGCATGTTGAGCCAACCGCCGGCAGATGAATATATGGCGCAGCTACAGGCCATATATGTACATCTGCAGCATAAGTATGGGCTTTGTCCTATTGCTGCGCATCACTGGAACTGGTTGCGGATGCGGCCGGCGGCGTTCCCCACCATGCGGCTGGCTACTTTTTCGGCTTTGCTGCAACATAGTCCCCGCCTGTTTTCCAGGATACTGGATGCGAATGATATAACGGAGCTGGAGCGGTTATTTTTCGTACAGCCGTCGGCGTATTGGCGTAGCCATTACCGGTTTGGACAGGTCGTAGGGCACACCCAGCTACCAGGAAAACAGGCGGTTCACGGTATTCTGATTAATACCGTACTGCCGTTGCTGTTCCTGTATGGACAGCAAAAGCAGCTGAAATATTACCAGGAAAAGGCCTTGCATTTTTTAGAGCAGCTGCCACCGGAAAGAAACCGGATCACCGCAGCATGGGAACAGTTGGGCGTAACACAGGAAAGTGCGATGGAGTCGCAGGCATTATTGCAGTTGAAGCAGTACTACTGCGATGAGAAGCGGTGCCTGCATTGCGCTGTGGGGATAAAAATTATAGGTGGGGTTTAGAAGAGCAGAAAGCGGAAAGCAGAAAGCAAAAAGCTATTGTAGCGAATGATTAAAGCGTAGTAATATCCGCAATGGTCACTCGCTACAATAGCTTTTTGCTTTCTGCTTTTTGCTTTCTGCCCCCGTATTACCAGTTAAAAGTAACATCCTGCACCATATCCGGATGTACGCTTTCTGCCACTGGACAGGTATGTGCCGCTCTTTCGAGTATAGTTCTTTCTTTTTCGCCCAGGTTATGACCGGCAGGAAAATCGAATACGATAGTTACACCGGTAATACGGCGGGGTTCTGTGCCCATGGTTTTCAGTACACTTACTTTGGTACCTTCAATAGCCCAGTTGTTTTCCATGGCTTTGATGCCCATAATGGAAAGCATACAGGAGCCCAGCGCGGTGGCTACCAGGTCAGTAGGAGAAAATCTTTCTCCTTTACCTTTATTATCTACTGGTGCGTCTGTTTCAATCACAGTGCCGGAGCGGAGATGGGTAGCTGTGGTGCGTAACTCCCCGTTATAAATGATAGATGCTGTTTGCATATTGATTCTTTTTATGATCTGGAGGTAAAATTAATAGTATTTTCAGGATATGAGCAATATGGAAAGCGGAGGTGCTGTTAAACTAAAAAAAAATTAGCTACGTTTGTAATATATACATAACAATACCTTGGTTCAAGCGTTTACTTATTATAATAATAGCCCACTGTGAAAAAAATATACTTAATCCTGTTTTTGGCAATAATATCCGGCGGCTTATTTGCGCAATCCAATACCAATAACACTTCCACGCAAAAAAGCAAGAAAAGCGATAAGGAACAGCGTAAGCTGAAAAGGATTTCTGTTTTTCGGGAGCAGGAAGAGGGGGAGAATGTTTTTCAGCGTGATTTTTCGGTAGGTGGCAGACTTAATACCGATGGCTGGACAGGCTTCGTGGAACTGGGTTATCGGAAAAGCAGGAAGAAAGTCACTTATTTCCAGTTTGACTTTTCGGAGAAGAAGAGTAATAAGGAAGTGAAGAAAAGCAGTGCTTACTTTACACAGCGTCCTTTTATATACGGAAAACAGAATAACTTTTACCAGGCTAAGCTGGGCGTAGGTCAGCGCTATATGTTGGGTGGAAAAGCCAATAAAAACGGGGTAGAAGTGGACTTGATCTACTATGGTGGCTTGTCTGTGGGATTATTGAAGCCTTATTACCTGAATATGCAGGTGAATGGAGGAAGTGAGGAGATAAAGTATAGTCCGGAAAATGCTGAGCAATTCCTGAAGGTAAACGATATTATTGGCGCCGGTGGTTTTGGGAAGGGCTGGAATAACCTGAGTGTGGTGCCGGGTTTGCACGCTAAATTGGGGATGCGCTTCGACTGGGCCCATTTTAATGAGGTGGTAAGCGCCCTGGAAGTGGGGATGAATGCGGAAATGTATACCAAAAAAATCCCTATTATGGTGGAATATGGTGGAATAGACTATAATAAACAGTTCTTTTTTGGCGCATATGTAAGCCTTCAATTCGGGAAGCGCTGGAATAAGAGATAAGTGTTAACTTTGCTTTTCTAAAGAAAGGAATAAGCGATGCAAGAACTACCCGTAATAGCCGCCGAACCGGCTACAACAAGAGTAAAAAAGCCTGATTGGCTGCGCGTTAAATTACCGATAGGCGAGAACTATAAGCAGGTGAGGAACCTGGTAGATACCCATAAATTACATACGATCTGTGAAAGCGGTAACTGCCCTAACATGGGTGAGTGCTGGGGAGCCGGTACGGCCACTTTCATGATCCTGGGAAATATCTGTACCCGCAGTTGCGGCTTTTGTGCCGTAGCTACCGGCCGCCCGGAAGCCGTAGATTTTGACGAACCTCAGCGTGTGGCAGAAGCCATTTACCTGATGAAAGTAAAGCATGCGGTCATCACATCCGTTGATAGAGATGAACTGAAAGACGGTGGTTCTATCATCTGGGCTAACACCATCAATGCAGTAAGGGCGTTAAATCCCGAAACAACCATGGAAACCCTGATCCCGGATTTTCGTGGTCAATGGGAAAATCTCCAACGTATCATTGATGTAGCGCCTGAAATAGTTTCACATAACCTGGAAACGGTAGAACGTTTAACCAAGCAGGTGAGGATACAAGCCAAATATCACCGCAGCCTGGAAGTCATCCGTCGCCTGAAAGAAGGTGGTATGCGTACCAAGAGTGGTATCATGCTCGGCCTGGGTGAAACCAAGGAAGAAGTAGTACAAGCCATGCAGGATCTGTACGACAACGGTTGTGATGTAGTCACACTAGGTCAGTACCTGCAACCTACCCCTAAGCACCTGCCGGTAGCGCGCTTTGTACATCCTGATGAATTTGCAGAGTTACGCGAAATAGGATACAACATGGGACTGGACTACGTAGAGTCCGGACCGTTAGTTAGGTCCTCTTATCATGCGGAAAAACATATTGTTAGCGGTCGAAATAAAGGATGACCGGAACTAAATTTCATGTAATTGTTAAAATCCACCTGAAAGGGTGGATTTTTGTTTTCATAACACTATCTTAGCGCCCGAAATACTTTTACCTAACAACAAAATGTTTGTTGTCTAACCTACTTCTCTGTTATACGTTGTTTTCAAATACCTGGAATCTAAACCCGGACGCCGTGCAGCTACTGTTTCAGATCCTTTGAATAAGCAACTCATTTATCAAACCTACCTGTTTGCTGTAGCGATTACGGCTTAACATGTTTTTGCAGTAATAAAATATTGTTACGCAGTAAATAGCTGCTTAACAACAAGGAATATTAATACTATGCCGTAAGAAGTAGTTGGCTTTCAGCTTTTCCACTTTTCATACTGGTATTATTTTCTTTTGATTGGTACAATGATGAACTGAATGTCAAAAGCCTTTTATGAAAAGAGCATTTTATTTGTTAGCTGTGTCCTGCGGATTGTTGATAACGCCGCAGTTGTTTGCACAGTCATCGTCGGATTCCCTGTTAACCAGTGCTACCCTGCAGGAATGTATCCGGTATGCTATTTCGCATCAGCCGGTCATCCGCCAGTCGTTGATTGATGAAGCGATCACCGATAGAACTGTGAAGAGTAAACTGGCCGACTGGTATCCGCAGATCAACCTGGATTACAACATCCAGCACTACCTGAAAATACCCACCTCTATTTTAGGTGGGAATCCTATTCAGGCGGGCGTTGCCAATTCTTCCGCTGCCCTGTTTGGATTAAACCAGAACATCTTTACCCGTGACCTGTTGCTGGCCCGCAATACGGCCAAGGATGTACGAAAACAAAGCCAGCAAACCACTGCCCGCAACCAGATTGACCTGGTAGCCAGCGTCAGCAAAGCGTATTATGATGTGTTGCTCACCACCGAACAAATTAAAGTGTTGAGTGAAGACATCATTCGCCTGGAACGCAGTCTGAAGGATGCCAACAACCAGTACGCCAGCGGTGTAGTTGATAAAACAGACGCCAAACGCGCCACCATTTCCCTGAACAATGCCCGCGCCCAACAAAAGTCGGCCCGCGAACTGCTGACAGCGAAACAGGCGTATCTCAAAGACTTGATGGGATATCCCACCAATGCCAGCGATATACCACTCACCTCCGATTCTGCCGCTGTATCATCTCAGGTAACCGGTGATGATACCTTACAGGTAGCAGATTATAAAGGTCGTATTGAATACCAGTTGCTGCAAACACAGGAAAGCCTGCTGCAGGCCAACCTGAAATACAATAAATGGAGTTTCCTGCCTACCGTATCGGCGTTTATTAACTATTCCTTCGCCTATCAGAATGCAGAATTCAACAAGTTATACAGCCATGATTATCCTAACTCATTAGCAGGATTGAAATTATCCCTGCCTATTTTTCAGGGAGGAAAACGGATACATAACATCCGTATGGCGGAGCTGCAATTGCAGCGTACGCAGTGGGATTATGCCGCCCTGAGAAGTCAGATTAATTCGCAGTATGTGCAGGCCATGGCCACGTACAAGAGTAACTACAACGACTATCTGACCCTGAAAGAAAATGTGCAGATGGCAAAGGATGTATACGATATGTTACAGCTACAATATAAAGAAGGCATCAAAACGTATCTCGACGTACTGATATCTGAAACAGAGTTGCGGAGTGCGCAACTGAATTACTACAATTCTATGTACCAGGTATTATCCAGCAGGATAGACTTGCAAAAAGCATTAGGAACCTTAACAGCTAATTATTAAATGGTAACCGGAACGGATATGAAAAAAATGAACAACATTATCTTAATCAGCGCTGCCAGTATCCTGGGCTTATCGGCCTGCAGTGGTCCTGCTAAAAAAACGGCGCCTGTGATGCCCCCTACACCGGTAAATGTTACGGAAGCAGCTGTATCGCCGGCCGTTTATTACGATAAATATCCCGCCACGGTGGTGGCCATCAATCAGGTGGAACTGCGCTCTCAGGTGGGTGGATTTATCACCGGCATCTTTTTCAAAGAAGGAGAAGTTGTGCAGAAGGGAAAAGCATTGTATGAAATAGATCGTCGTAAATATGAAGCAGCGGTGCTGTCTGCACAGGCAAACGTAGCCAGTGCAAAGGCCAGCTTTGAAAGAGCTAAAAAAGATGACGACCGCTATCAGCGCCTGGCCGATCAGGATGCGGTAGCCCGTCAGATACTGGATAACGCCCGGGCAACGCTCGAAACTTCCCGGAGCCAGCTGGCTGCGGCAGAAGCCAACCTGGCAGCAGTACGTACCGACCTGGATTACTCCCTTATCAAAGCACCGTTCACCGGACGCATTGGTATTTCTCAGGTGAAACTGGGCGCACAAGTGAGCCCCGGAAGCACGCTGCTGAACACCATCTCCAGTGAAAATCCTATAGCAGTGGATTTTGTGGTAACAGAAAATGATATTCCCCGTTTTGCAGCCATGCAGGGCAAAGGTAACGGCAACGATAGTACGTTCCGCCTGCAATTGTCTGATGGCACCGCTTATGTACATGCCGGTAAAATACTGGCCATCGATCGCGGGGTAGATAATCAAACCGGTACCATCCGCGTACGTATTGAATTCAACAACCCGGATGATAAGCTGAAAGATGGTATGAGCTGTGTGTTACGTGTACTCAACGAACAGTCCGGCGAAAGATTGATCATCCCATTCAAAGCCGTAACAGAGCAAATGGGCGAATACTTTGTGTTTGTAGCGAAAGATTCAGTAGCGGCCCAGCAGAAAGTACACCTCGGACCTAAACTGGGTGATAAAATAGTGATCATGGACGGCGTACAGGCTGGTGACAAGGTCATTGTTGAAGGCTTCCAGCGCTTACGCGATGGCGGTAAAATACAGATTGGAATACCAGCCGCACCACAAGGCGCGCCTGCGAAGAAATAGTTTATCAGTAGAATCAACAGCGAAGATCATGATTGCAGATACTTTTATAAAACGACCCGTAACGGCCATAGTGATATCTATAGTGCTGGTGCTGGTGGGAATATTGGCGATGATGAACCTGGCCGTGGGCCAGTATCCGGAGATCTCGCCCCCCACCGTACAGGTAACAGGTACCTACACCGGGGCCGATGCCCAAACGGTGGAACAAACCGTGGCCACTCCTGTGGAAGTACAGGTGAATGGTACGCCTGGTATGACGTACATCAACACCAACAATACCAGCAGCGGACAAATGAGTATGACGGTAAACTTCGAAGTAGGTACCGACATCAATATTGCCGCGCTGGATGTGCAGAACCGTGTGGGGATTGCACAACCTACCCTGCCGCAGGAAGTACAGCGTTTAGGCTTAACCGTTAGAAAGCGTAACCCCAGCATTTTAATGCTGGTAGCACTGTATTCACCTAAGGGCACACATGATATCACCTTCCTCGACAACTACACCAACGTATATGTAAAAGATGCATTGCTGAGAGCCAAAGGAGTAGGTGACATCTTCACGCGTGCAGATGATTTCAGTATGCGTATCTGGCTGAAGCCCGATAAGCTGGCTGAAATGGGCGTTACCGCCGATGATATCCGTGCCGCACTGGCAGAACAGAACGCGCAGATTACTGCCGGATCTGTTGGTGCGCCACCACAACAAACCGGGCAAACATTTGAATACAACATCTTTACGAAAGGACGTTTATCCACACCGGAAGAATTCGGCAATATCGTGGTGAAAACCCGTCCTGCGGATGGATCACTGGTATACCTGAAAGATGTAGCCCGCGTGCAGTTGGGTAAATTCAATTATGCCGGTAACAACTATGTGGACGGTAAACGTGCGGCTTACCTGCTCGTATACCAGGCACCCGGTAGTAATGCACTGGAAACCGCGGCCAACGTAACCGCTGCCATGGAAGAACTGAAAAAACAGTTCCCGAAAGATGTGGAATATGTAGTGCCGTTTGAGTCGGTATCCGTGGTGAAAGTATCTATTGAAGAAGTGGTGCATACCCTGGTAGAAGCCCTGATACTGGTAGTGATTGTGGTGTTCCTGTTCCTGCAGAGCTGGCGCGCTACGTTGATTCCTATCCTGGCCATTCCGGTATCTATCATTGCTACTTTCATCTTCTTTATCCCGCTTGGCTTTACCATCAATACGCTGACGTTGTTCGGTTTTGTACTCGCCATCGGTATTGTGGTGGATGATGCCATTGTGGTGGTGGAAGCGGTACAGCATAATATTGACCACGAGAAAATGACGCCCAGAGATGCAACGGCACAGGCAATGAAAGAAATTTCCGGCCCGGTAATCGCCATTGCATTGATTTTGGCCGCGGTGTTTGTACCGGTAGGATTTATACCTGGTATCGTAGGTCGTTTGTACCAACAGTTTGCGATCACCATTGCTATTTCCGTAATGATCTCTGCTTTTGTGGCGTTGTCATTAACACCGGCATTGTGTATCCTGTTGCTGAAACCGATGCACCTGGATAAGGATTCAAAAGGGCTGAACAAATTCTTCTTTAAATTCAACCGTTGGTTCGGACATACTACTTCCCGCTACTCTATGGGCGTGAAGAAAAGTATCCGTTACTTCCGTTTTGCGGTGGTAATCCTGCTTTGCATTTTCGTAGGTACGATGATGTTATTCAAATCCAAACCTACCGGCTTTATTCCTACAGAAGATGAAGGCCGTTTGATTATCACTTTCGACTTACCGGAATCTTCTTCTACAGAACGTACGGTAGGTGTGATGTCGCAGATGATGAAAGACCTGGAAACAACGCCGGGTATTGCACACTATGCGGCGCTGGGAGGTTTGAATGCGGTGAGCTTTGCCACTAAATCCAACAGTGGTACCATTTTCTGTTCCCTGAAACCATGGGCAGAGCGTAAGGCAGATTCCCTGCAGATTACGGCTTTGGTTGCGACGGTAAAGAAAAAGCTGAGTAAGTATAAAGAGGCCAATGTGGTAGTGATACAGCCGCCGGCTATTCCGGGTCTGGGTCAAACAGCCGGTTTCTCTTTCGTATTGCAGCAAAGAGGGGCGGGAGAAATCAAGGCCTTTGAAGGCGTATTGCGGAACTTCATTGATTCTGCCAACAAGCGTCCGGAAATAGCACAGGCTTTCTCTTTCTTCACGGCGCGTACACCGGGTTATCAGCTGGATATAGATCGTGAGAAGGCGAAGAAAATGGGCGTGAAAATTTCAGATATCGCGTCTGCCCTGCAAACATATATGGGTAGTGCTTATATCAACGACTTCACCATTTACGGACGTAATTTCCGTGTGGTAACGCAGGCCGATTCTACTTACCGGGGAGATATCAAAAACCTGAACCAGTTATTTGTACGTAATAGTGCGGGATCTATGGTGCCTATCAGTGCGTTGACTTCTTATAAAGTGATAGAAACCGCGCCGGTGATATCTCACTATAACCTGTTCCGCTCTGCCGAAATCAACGGAGGACCGGCGCCTGGCTTTAGTAGTGGTGATGCGATCAACGCCCTGAAAGAAGTGGCTGCGGGAACATTACCCGATGGATATGGTTATGAATTCTCCGGTTTGAGCCGCGAGGAAATATTATCAGGGTCTAAGACGGTATATATCTTTGCCCTCTCCATCATCTTTGTGTTCCTGTTTCTGGCCGCATTGTATGAAAGCTGGTCCGTACCCTTCTCTGTACTGCTGGCGGTTCCTATTGGCGCCTTTGGGGCCATTCTGGTGCTGACCTTCCTGCCTAAGCTGAGTAATAACGTATATGCACAGATTGGTTTGATTACATTGATTGGGTTGTCGGCCAAGAACGCCATCCTGATTGTGGAATTTGCGAAGGAACGTGTGGACAGAGGCATGGATGTGGTAACAGCAGCAGTAGAAGCGGCCAAGCTCCGTTTACGGCCTATCATCATGACTTCCATGGCATTCCTCTTAGGTATTCTGCCGCTGGTATTTTCTTCCGGTGCAGGTGCGGAAGCGCGTAAAACCATGGGTTGGACGGTATTAGGTGGTATGTTTACCGCTACCTTCCTGGCCATCTTTATTGTGCCGGTATTGTATGTGGTCATTACCCGTTTGGCGTATGGTAAAGAAAAACTGCGTAAAATGAAAGAGAGCTATCAGTCAGTACCTGAACATGATATACAGGGAAAACTGTAAGCGTAAAAGAGAGGGTTTATAATTATACATAAGCAGGAAGGGCGTTGCGAAAGCGGCGCCTTTTCCTGTTTTATTCCGGCAGGATGCGTTTACCATCTTTGTCGAAATGCCGGGTTAACTGCCATTCCGTATCTCCCACCATATACATAGTACCGGCTACCACCGCGCCTACAGTGATGTAGAGGAACCAATCAGTTTGACTGTCGAATATCAGCGCACAGGCGAGTCCGGTGGCCAGCAGGATAACGCCAATGCGTTTAGAAATACCGGCAGCATATTCATTGGCGGAATGCCACATTTCCAGTGTTTTGGTAGATAGCACACTGCGGTAACCATACCATGATTTGGTCGTTTTCGGCGGAAAGCGGTGAATGATGTATCCCATCAGGAAAAACAATACGCCGGCAAAGATAGCCGCGTTGCAGTACGTAGTATGGAGGAAACGCAACAACATGGTCCGGGGTTTTGGTTACCATAAGTTACGAAAGAATTACGAATTACGAATTACGGATTTGTGGGTAGATAGAAGCGAAGTGATCTTCGTGTTTACTATCTACCCACAAATCCGTAATTCGTAATTCGTAATTCTTTAATGTTTCGTGGTATCAGTGGCCTTCTTCTTAAACAATCCATTCAGTGTATTCTTCACCGTTTCTCCGGCTTGTTTGCCCACATTTTCCAGTGGTTTGCCAGTGTTGGTAGAATCTTTCTTTCCGCTGAGTTGATTTTTTAGTTCGTCTTTCAGGGAATTCACTGCGGTGTTTTTAAGCTGGTTGAGGCTGTCTTTTACGGTATGTTTTACCGAATCCACTTTATTTTTTACCAGTTCAGCCGCTTGTGCTTTCAGGCTGTTGGCAGATTCGCGCAGATCCGTTTTAACGCTTGGTTTCAGGATGTTACCACCCATTAATACCTGCAGATGAACGCTATCACCCAGGTTTACGGGAATGCCTTTGCTTTGCGCCTGTGATGCCAGGTTGTTCACCAGTGCATTACCAGCCGAGCCCATCAGGCTACGTGGCAGCGCCAGTTGCAGGGTATAATCGAGCGACTGATCAAAGCCATGTGAACCGGCAATATCCATGCGCACGCCACCTACGGTTACTTTGAACGGATTCACTTTTACGCGGCCGTTTTCAAAAGCAAAGTAGTTTTTGATATCACGCAGGGAAAGATCTTTCAGTTGCGCTACATTCAGGCTATTGGCCAATTGATCTACTGGTGCAAACTGTTTCAGGAAGCCCTGTATCAGCAGGAGGTTACCATCGCCGGTGAGGGTATTCAGCTCTGGCGACATATCCTTGCCCAGCTTACCACGCACGGTTAACTGCGACGTAATTTTACCGGAGAGGAATTTACCAATCGGCATTAACTTCTGCACGGTGTTGAAGGTATTGAAGGTTTGTTGTACATCGAGGTTTTGCACATTGTACGCCAGGTTAATATCCGGGTTTATTTTGCTGGCTTTGGTGCTATAACTACCATTGATTTCCATGGTACCCTGCAGTGCATTGGCTTTCAGCTGTTGCATGGTCACGGTTTCATCTTTTACGAGCAGGTTACCGCTTACGTTGGTGAGGTCGGCTTTGTCGTAGTGGATTTTGTTCACATTGGCTACCAGTCCGAGATTCAGGTTAGCCGGAACTGCAAACGGTACAGCTGCAGCGCTATCTTTCTTAGCAGTAGCCGGATCAGGAGCGGTCGGTGTAGTGCCCATCCATTTATTCAGGTTAATTTCATCTGCTTTGAAGTTCATTTTACCATCCAGCGGGGCATTTTTGAACGTATAGGCGAGCAGGTTATTCACTTCTCCGTTGGCTTCAAAGTTGGTGCCCATGTATTGTCCGTTCAGGTCTTTTACCGTTACGTTTTTAGGGTTAAACTGCAGGGAGAGGTTATTTACTTTCACGCCATCGGGGTAGTCCTTGCTTTTATAGAGCATGTTGCTCAATTGCAGGGTACCGGCGGCGTAGAAGCGATCGTATTGTTGTTTTTCGATGGCACTCATGTTGCCTTTGGCGTTGATGTCTGCATCCAGTAAGCCGGATAAGTTGGTACCGGCTTCCAGTTTCACGAACTGGGTGATTTTAGAGAGATCCAGTTTGCCTTTGGCAGCAGCGTCTACATATAAATCAGAGATCGGTGTTTTCACCAGCATGCGCAGGTCCAGTGGAGTATTGTCCATTTCCAGGTGGCCGGTAGGCATATCTACCACGGTATGATCGGGTACGCCATCCGGGTTGCTGATCTTCATGGCGATCTGGATATTTTTTACTGGTTTAGGCAGATCAGGATATTGGAAGAAACCATCTTTCACGGCCAGGTTCAGTCCAAACGAAGGCATTTGCACAGGAGAGTAGTTCCCTTTTACGAACCCATCGAAAGCGGCCGTACCGCTGGTTTTTATCTTATCAAAATCTGTTTTGTATACTGCAGGTACCAGCGACAACAGGTCTTTAAAATTGGTAGAAGGGGCTTTAAAGCTCATGTCCATACCATAGGTAGAATCATTTACCAGTTTGAAGAATCCTTGTAGCGCCAGTTCCAGGTTGTTGATGGCGGCTTTACCATCTTTTAGCGTATAGGTGTTGCTGTTATTATCTACCTGGATGGCGGCATCCAGTTTGGTTTTTACCTGCGATAAATAAGGGATCAGTCCATAGCGGAAAGTGATGCCCTCAGCTACGGTGTTGGTTTGTAGCAGGAATTGATCCTGCGTGAAATCACCTTTACCCTGGTGGGTTAAGCCAGTAATGAGTAAGGCCATATTTCCCTGGCGGTCGTCATAACTGATCAGGGCGTCCTCAATTTTATATTGTTGCAGGCTGAGGGCAAATTTACTTTTGCTGGTATCAGCCGGCGTGGCGGCGCTGGTATCGGGTTTGGTGATATTCCAGTTGGCGGCGCCGTTTTTGTTTACAATAGCGTGTATCCGTGGCTGTATGAGCGCGATATTATAGATATCCATCTTATCGCCTTTCACTACACTCATGAGGTTCAGGGCCACATCAATCTGTTTTACAGCCAGCAGGGTATCTGCGGAAAACTCACCGGTACCAATTACCTGCAGGTCTTCCAACCCAACGGCCAGTCGTGGGAAATGCCGGAACAAACTGATGTCCACATCTTTAAAGTCCACTTTGGCATTGAGCCGGTTGTTCAGTTCCGTTTTAACTTTCGCAATGATCTTGTCTTTGAAGAAATAGGGAATGGCGATGGCTGCCAGTATCAAGACCACTATTGTGATGCCCACAATTTTTAGGATCTTTTTGAGCATAGGCTTTTTTTTGCGGTGAAGATAAGGAGAAAGGGGAAAGGAGAAAATGATTAAGGCAGATGATTGGAGCGGATTTTGTGTTTCGGCAGGATTTACCGCCTGTTGCTGATTACATTTTAAAAGATTTAAGAAGATGATAACAGATTGACCCCGACGGAGCTATAAATCTTTTTGCCATCTTTCTATAACCAGAAAAACAAAAAAATAAAAAATCACCAACATCCGGCTAATCCTGCCGGAAGATAAAATACACCCGCTTTCGTTACTTTTGCAGCATGACACCAGAAAGAAAGGAACGATTACTGTCGGTTTTAAAGAGACGGCAGGTCAATTTAACAGTGGTGCTGGAAGATGTACAGGACCCCCACAATGTAGCAGCAGTAATGCGTACCTGTGATGCTGTGGGCATACAGGATGTTTATATTATCACCTCAAAACCGCCACGGGACAAGAACTGGGGCCACCGTAGCAGCAGTAGCGCTAAACAATGGCTGACCATTCATGATTTTAATAATGCCGCAGATTGTTTTACTGAATTGCGCAAGCATTACGACAAAATACTCACCACACATCTGGCTGCAGATGCGGTAAGTTTATACGATATTGATTTTAAAGGTTCAGTGGCCCTGGTTTTCGGTAACGAACAGAATGGCGTGAGTGATACCACCAGGGCAATGGCGGACGGGAATTTTATCATCCCGCAAATGGGGATCATCCGTTCCTTAAATATTTCGGTGGCATGCGCTGTCAGCATTTATGAAGCCATGCGCCAGAAAACAATCGCCGGCCACTATCAGCAACAAGGCCTGCCAGACAACCGGTACAATGCCCTGTTGACAGAGTGGGGCTTTAAGGCAGGAGATCTGGAAGATAACTAGGAAAGATTAATTGTCCGGAACAAGGGCATTGATTATATTAGCCAATGATACTGGATTGATTATTAAATGTCTGCCTACTTACCAATCGATGAAATATTATTGCTCCGTCAACTGTCAGATAGCGACAGAGGAGCATTTGAAACAGTGTACAATGATTACTTCCTGTTGGTATTTTCTTTCTCCATGAAATTCGTGGAGGACCGGCAGGTGGCGGAAGATATTACGTTGGAAACATTTGTAAAGCTGTGGGATAAACGTAGCAACTTATCTGCCCAGTCTAATATTAGTGCTTTATTATATACCATTGCCCGAAATGCTTGTCTGAATCATCTGCGAAATGAAGACCGGATGAACCGGCGGCATGAGGAACTAGCCAGGCAACAATCGCACGAACAGTTAGAGCTGGAATCATTTAGTACCACAAGGGAGCAAATTTATCAGCACCTGTACCTGGAGATTGAAAAACTTCCTGGAAAGATGGCCAACATCCTCCGATTGAGTCTTAAGGGATTGAAAAATGCTGAAATAGCCCAGCAGACAGGCATCAGCGAAAAAACTGTCAGAAATCTTAAAACGGAAGCCATTAAGCAATTGCGTACAAAATTGTTGAAGAACGAATTGTTGCACCTGGTGTTATTGCTATCTCACTAAAAAAAAATAAAAAAACTTCGGGACAATTTGATACCGGCGGTGTTTATATAGCACAACCAGTACTAAATCGCGACGAATGCCGCCAGAACAGGAACAAATAGTAGCACTCATTCTGAAACATCTTTCAGGAGAACTTACCGCGGAAGAACAATTGCAGCTGGATGCCTGGTTGGAATCCGATGCTGACAACCGCGCATTAATGGCCGAGTTTTCCAACGAGGCTGTGGTGAAACAGGAGTTGCTGGATATTTACCATACCAAAACACGCATCTGGCAACAATTGGATCAATATACGGCCACCGGTATGCGTCCTGTCCGTAATTACCGGAGGATGGCATTGTACGCCGCCAGTATTTGTGTATTGGTGATAAGTACTGCGGTATACCTGGTGAAACGTTGGCAGATGCTGCCGCCGGCACAGGTAAATGCACCACATCAGGAGTACGTTAATATTCCCTCGCCTGCTGTTAATAGGGCTTATGTAACGTTAGGTAATGGTAAAAGGGTGTATATAGATAGCTTACAAAATGGTGCGGCTATTACACCCGGTAGTAACCAGGGGCAGAAATTATCGCCGGATAAAATCGAATATACAAATACCAGTAAGGCCGCTACCCCGGAACTGGCTGTTATCACGGTTCCCAGAGGTAGTAAGCCGTTGCTGATTGGTTTGCCGGATGGCAGCCAGGTATGGATGAATGTGGCATCTACCATTTCATTTGAAACGCCATTTTCCGAAAAAGGGCGATTGGTCAGTGTTTCCGGAGAAGCCTATTTTGAAGTAGCCGCTGCTGTACAGCCTTTTGTAGTAAAAAGTAAAGGACAGGAGATAAAGGTGTTAGGCACCTCGTTTAATATTAAGTCGTATGAGGAAGAGTCAACTATAAAAACTACGTTAGTAAAAGGAAAAATTCAGATCAACCAAAGTAAATCAGGAACAATGAAAGTGCTCACTGCCGGGCAACAAGCAATATCAACGGCAGAAGGACAAATGTCAGTAAATCAGGATGTCGACGTAGACGATGCCATTGCCTGGAAAAGCAATGTATTTCAATTCAGAAATGAAGACCTGAAATCCATTATGCGCCAACTGGGACGATGGTATGATGTAGAAATCGTCTATAAAGGAACCATACCTGACCGCTTCTTCACTGTAAAAATTTCAAGAGACAAAAGTTTAACAGCGGTATTAAAAATCATGGAGCTATATGGAATGAACTTCCAGCTCGAAGGTAAAAAGTTGACAGTCCTGCCATAGCGTTAGGTCCTGCCACAGTAATTGCTTTGAATATAAAAAGCCGGAAGTCCTGGTAAGACTGCCGGCCTGGTTCAGGCATGCCCAAAACATCTGATCGTAAAACAAGGCTTCCTGGTAAGAAGCTATTTTTTGACACGCCTAAAAACAAAAGTATGATTTTCTTGTGTTCCTCTCAAAAAAGGGAATTCAGCCAATGGTCTTTACTTAAGAAGCTATTGATTATGAAACTGACAGTGTTATTCCTATTAGCTGTCTGCCTGCAATTGTCGGCCAAAACCAGTGCCCAGAATGTGACAATTACTGCAGACAAAACTTCATTGGAGAAAGTCCTGCGATCTATTACCAGGCAAACGGGTTATGACTTCTGGTTCGACAGTCATTTGTTGGAGCGCGCCAACAAAGTGGATCTGACGATTCGGGACATGCCCGTAGAAAAGGCGCTGGCCTTATGTTTCATCGGACAGCCCTTTGAGTACAAAATCCTTGATAAGACAATTATTATCAAAGAGCGGCCGCCTATTTCGCTGGTGATGTTGGCGGATATTATTATTAAAGGCCGTGTTACCGATGAAAAAGGGCAGGGGCTACCCGGTGCTACCGTGTCGCTCAAAGGCACCAGCAAAGGAACTACCGCGGATGCCAATGGTGCTTTCACGCTGCAGATTCCTGATAAAGGCGGTATTGTGGTCATTTCTTTCGTAGGATATGAACTAATGGAAATACCCGTTACCAAATCAGGTAACCTCGACATCACGCTGAAACCCGTCGACAAAAAGATGGATGAATTTGTGGTAGTGGGATATGGCACACAGAAGAAAACCAATCTTACCAGCTCAGTCAACGTAGTTAAAATGGATGAAGTAGCGGGCAACCGTCCGGCCAGTACGGCAGGTACCCTGTTACAGGGTATTGTGCCCGGATTACAGGTAACCTCTGGTACCGGCGAACCCGGCGGAGGCTTTGATTTCAATATTCGCGGTACCACCAGCATCAATGGCGGCGGGCCTTTAATCCTGGTAGACAACATTCCTTTCAGCGGCCCGATGAATATGCTGAACCCAAATGATATTGAAAGTGTAACCATTTTGAAAGATGCCGGATCAGCCGCTATTTATGGTGCGCGTGCCGCTTTTGGTGTTATACTGATCACTACCAAGAAAGGAACCAAAAACAGTAAAATAAAATTCGATTATAGCAACAACTTTACATTTTCTACTCCCAGCTCTATTCCCAAAGCAGCCAGCCCACTGGCTACCGTACAGGCTTATAAAGACATGGGATATGGCGCCTATTGGACCGGCCAAAACGTGGATAAATGGCTGCAATTCCTGAATGATTACAAAACAGATCCGGCCAAATATCCGCTGGGATATACTACCGATGCAGGTGTGAGGTATCAGCTGGCGCAATCAGATGTAATTGGTCAGTTATTTGACAACGCCGGTGTGCAACAGATGCACGACTTTGCCATCAGCGGAGGATCTGAAAAAACAGCCTATCGCCTTTCCCTGGGTACCGTCAATGAAGATGGTATCATGGTGTCCAGCGCGGATTCCTACAAACGTTACAACGTAAAATCTTTTGTTACCACAGATGTCACCAATTGGCTTACGGCCCAATTGGATGCCAGCTATTATAACTCGCTTAAATCAGATCCGAACAGTTCCTGGTTATGGAATACTGCCAGCAATAGCCCATCCTATGTGCCAACAGCAGATACGATGACCATTGGTGGAGTAGTATATCCTACTGGTACGCCTAAAAATTTATTGCTGAACTCCGTACCTACAACAGATAAAATAGATGATATCCGGTTAATGGGAAAAGTGATCGCCAAACCAGTAAAAGGCCTTACCCTCACCGGTGAATATCTCTTTGAAAATCTAAGGGAAACAGTCACCAGTTATAATAAGTCGTTTAACTATGCAGACATTTCCGAGTTTGTTGTTAAAACGACCGTACCTGTTAACAATGCGGCTTTCTATAAGTTTAATCAATCCGATAACAGAAGGACGCTCAACCTATATGCGAACTATAACAAATCATTCGGTGATCATAACTTCACGGTGATGGGTGGTTATAACCAGGATGATTTTCACCGGGAATCGCTTTGGGCAAATAAAACACAGATGATATCTGCTGATCTTCCTTCTATCTCTACCGCAGTAGGCAATCTTACCGCCGACGATAACTACCTGGAATGGAGTGTGCAAGGCTTTTTCGGACGTATCAACTATGACTATAAAGGAAAGTATCTGTTGGAAATTAATGGAAGAACAGATGGATCTTCTAAATTTCCTGCCAGCCACAGATGGGGCTTCTTCCCTTCCGCTTCCGCCGGATGGCGCGTTTCTGAGGAGAGTTTTATGCAACGCTTCAAACCTGTTTTATCAGAGTTGAAACTCAGGGCTTCATTAGGCGAAGTGGGTAACCAGGATATTGATCCCTATCGTTTCCTGGATGCCATGAATCCGGCATTGACAGGTTGGTTGGTGGGCGGCACGCGTCCAACTACCTTAAGCACACCCGGTTTGATTAGTCCTAATTTTACGTGGGAAACAGTGAGGACGCTGAACTTTGGTCTGAATGCAGGCTTCCTGGATAACCGGCTCAATTTGTCGGCCGACTGGTACAGACGGCAAACATTAAATATGCTGACCAGCGCCATTCAACTGCCAGCGGTATTAGGTACCGGCGCTCCGCTGCAAAATGCCGCCAATCTGCAATCACAGGGATATGAACTGCTGTTGGAATGGAGAGATAAAGTAGGCGATTTTAATTATTATATCTCTGCCAATCTCTACGACTTCAAATCAAAAATTACCAAATTCGATAATAATAAAGCCGGCTCTCTCAGCACTTATTATGTGGGTAAAGACCTGTCCGAAATATGGGGATATACCACCGATCGTTTATACCAGGAGTCTGACTTCGACAATGGCGTGATCAAATCCGGTGTTGTTAAACAAATCAGGAATGGTTCCAACCTGGTAACGCCTAACCCCGGAGATGTGCTGTACAAAGACTTTGATGGCGATGGGGTGATTACCAATGGCCAAAATACCCTGGCTAACCACGGCGACATGGCTATTATCGGTAACAACCGTTTGGCGTTACAATATGGTATCAATGGTGGCGTAAGCTATAAAAACTGGAGCTTCTCTTTTGTTATTGCCGGTGTAGGTAAGCGTGATCTCTGGATCAGTAATAACCTGACCTTCCCATACAACTATGAATTCGGTACCATTTTTCAACACGAATTGAACTACTGGACACCTACCAATACGGATGCCCATTACGGACGTATTTATGCCAAAGCAGCGGGTAATTCCGCCATTAACAAACTGGTGCAAACCAGGTATATGACCAATGCGGCCTACATGCGTATCAAGAACCTTAGCCTTGCTTACAGTATTCCTGAGTCTATGCTGAAGAGAATATCCTTTAACAAGTTACAGGTATTCTTCAGTGGAGAAAACCTCTTTACTTTCAGCAAGTTCCCTAAAGGTCTTGATCCTACTTCTACCATTGATAAAGGCTATGGTATCAATTATCCGATGATGCGGATGTTCTCCTTCGGTGTTAATGCTTCATTTTAATGACTGATTATTTAAAATGTGTGTAATGAAAAAAAGTACATTTCTACTATTGTCTTTGCTTACTGCAGCGGCCTGCAATAAAGACTATCTCAATAAATTACCATTGGATCAGATGACGGAAGCTACTTCCTTCAAAACAGCAGATAACTTTAAAACGTATATGTGGGGCTGCTATGAGTACCTACCTTACTATGATATTGATGTACCATCCGGGGAGTTCAATTCTGATAACTTCGTCAATGGATATAATGTTGCCAATAAATCACCTTATGCCTTTCAGCTGAAGATTATTCCTGCTGTTACAGGCGGTACACAGTGGGATTTCAGTTTTGTGCGCAGGGTGAATATTGCATTGGATAATATTGACCAGTCGGCGATGAGTCAAACAGACAAAGATCATTGGAGAAGTGTAGGCTACTTTTTCAGAGCGATGAAGTATTATGATTTGATGGCCGCTTATGGTGATGTACCCTGGATTGAGCACAAGGTGTCAGATACCTCTACCAGTGTGTTGTATGGTCCCCGGACTCCGCGGGATCAGGTAGCAAAAAATATCCTCGACAATTTGATCTGGGCGGAAGCTCATATCAAAACAGATGGAGATGGGCCTAATACCATTAACGTACATGCGGTGCGGGCGTTGTTATCGCGCTTTGGGTTGTTTGAAGGCACCTGGCGTAAATACCGGAATATGCCGGATGCAAATACTTATCTCAATGCCTGTAAAACATATTCGGAGAAGTTGCTGGCTTCTTTCCCGAATGTAATGAGCAGCTATGATGATGTATTTAACTCCGATGAACTGGTAGGTAAACCGGGTATTATCCTGGCGCGTCAATATATCACCGGACAAACAGGCCATAATGCTGCGCGTTATGTGCGTACTTCTTCCTGGGGCAGCGATTTATCGAAAGATGCCGTAGAAAGTTATTTATGTGCAGATGGTAAGCCTGTTTCCACCACCACTACCGGTTACAGCGACTCTACCATGAATGCGGAATTCAGGAAAAGGGACAGAAGGTTATATTTTACCGCGTTGCCTCCTTATAGAGTCATTGCGTCTGGTCAGGTAACTACGTTTACACGTACTGCTAATGCCTCCGATAATGAATTTATAGATTTTATGGCGACGTTGCCGGGCAATGATGCCAACCGGAAAAGATTGCCAGTGGCTAACTGGGCGGGGTATTACCTGTACAGGGCCCCCCACTTCCTGAATGATAAAACACCGGGAGCACAGGGTTTCATGAATACATCTACAGGATATTACTACTACAAACCATACAATACTTTCACAGACGTAAGTACGACCGGCGTAGCATCTACCGACTTCCCCATTTTCCGGATAGAAGAAGTGATGCTGAACTATGCAGAAGTGATGTCGGAGCTCGGACAATTTGATCAGGGCATTGCGGATAAAACGATTAATAAATTGCGCCCGAGAGCGGGCCTGCCTAATATGGTAGTAGCAGATATCAATGGCGCATTCGATAGTAAAAGAGATGCCAGTGTAAACCCGGTGTTATGGGAAATAAGAAGAGAAAGAAGGGTAGAGTTGATGGGAGATGGATTTAGATTTAATGATTTAAAAAGATGGAAGAAAGGAGAATATTTTAATAAGCAATTGTTAGGAGCTAAAGTAAAGGTATCCGATTATGGAGCAGGTACGCCAATCACTTTAAACAGTAACGGGTCAGTTGTATTTTACCCGGTGCCGGTAGGATGGCTGGATAAGTATTATCTGGAACCGGTTCCTTTGGAGCAAATACAACTCAATAACAATCTTGCACAAACGGATGGATGGAATTAGGTAAATAGGAAATAGCATACATGAAAGAAGCTGCCCCGATTTTTTGGGGCAGCTTCTTTATTTAGAGAGAAAGCCGAAATTATTGTTTCACCACTTTCATTGTTTTGCTTTGGGTACCCTGACTGATATGGATATAGTAAATACCCGGTGTCAGGTTTTGCCCAAGTTGGTAATTGATGCCGCTATTTATTTTTGTAGAATAGATAACGTTGCCGGAATTATTCATCATCATCAATAATACCGGGGCTTTTGAAGTAGCTGCCACTCTCACATTAAATACGCTACTGGAAGGATTGGGATATACCGTTGTTGTAAAATCAACCTTGCCTTGGGTGTTTAATTTGCTGTTGGCGAGTACCATTGTGTTTGGATTGGTATTCAAACTTTGCAACGTATCTCCCGGCGTGGTAGTCCGCACTTCAATGGCTGCAATGGAGCCACTGTAAGGATCGTACAATCCTTTTTTAGGATAGAAAAATACCATTATCAAACCGTTGGCATCTGTTTTTGCCCGGATGGTTTTTATAACGGCGGTATTCAGTTTGTTGCCTGCGGCCTGGTATATATTGAAGTCCGCCAGGCTATCCAGTCCATTGGTGGCTTTTACGCTAAATATCCGGTTGTTTTTCTGTGCATTCTCTGGTTCCACGAAGTGCAGGCGAATGGCGTAAACAGTGTTAGGGGTGAGTCCACGCAGATAGTAGCGCATCTGGGTGATATTGTCTTTGAATACGCGCATATACTCATATACCTGTCGTGGAGCGGGATCAATCACATGAGATACATCTACCGGTGAAGGTACGCTTTGAATCCAGGTATAACCGGCATGCCATAGTTTATCCGTGCCCGTTGGACCTTCGGGAACATATTGCGCAAAGGTAGTATTGGCATACGGAGTAGGAGGCGTGTTGGTGGTACCGGCATTGATGCCGTAAACCGCAGATTTATTGGTCTTTAATACTTCTATACAATAATCATCTACCCACACAGTACCAGGTCCCACCTTGGACACCCAGTAAGTTAGCCCGGTAGCAGTGTCAGGTACATTGATGGTATCTCTGATCTGCGCCCAGTTATCGCGATAAGCCACCACATTATCCACTTGTTTTTGATAGCTGGCATTGCCGGTAGCCTTGCCCAGGCTATCAATAAAACCAACTCCATATCCGCCCCACCAGGGATAATTATTAGTAGCGTCTTTTTCTACTTTTACCCATTGACTAAATACAATGATGCTGCCACCTCTTACGGGTATGGAATCTTTTATGTTCATGGAAATGGCCACTGTGCTATTACCCAATGCAGCGGCCTTATCGCCGGAATGGCCTTTGCCGCTAACGGCATATATAACACCCGGTGTAGCGATGTTATTTTTATAGGTGATCCAGTTAATAAGACCACTTTCAAAACCGTAATTAGGGATGCCTCCACAGGAATCAAACGGCACCACCGTTACAGGCAACGTGGTGGAAACGCCGGAGCTGTCCATTGTATTGACCGTGATGGTAACCGTACCTCGTTTAATGGCCGTGATAAAGCCGGCGCTATCAACGGTAGCTAATGTTGGATCGGAACTGTTCCAGGTTACTTTTTTAATGGAAGTATTTGCGGGTATAAAAGTAGGTATTACCCGCAGAGTATCGCGCTCGCCGATGATGGCGGTGGATGGTTGCAAAGTAAGACCAGTAGCCAGTACATTGGCCACGTGAATATTGGAAGCGGCGGCAATCGCGGGATTATCTGCTGAGGTAGCGGTGATGATGACATTGCCTTGTTTGATACCGCTGATAAGACCCGTGTTGCTTACTTTGGCCAGGGTGGTATCGGAAGAAGTCCATAGGACTCCTTTATTGCTGGCCTTCGCCGGTGTAATAGTAGCGTTCAGTTGTAAAGTAGATCCTACAAATACATTGGCAGCAGTACTATCCAATGTTAAAGTGGTAACAGGTATGTAGATGACAGTATAAGTTTTGATAGCTGTGAAATTGTTTTCTGCAGATGTTGCTTTGATGGTAACTATACCTGCTTTTTTTCCGGTGACGATACCATTCAGATCTACCGTAGCAATGGTATCGTTGGAGGATTTGTATACCAGGTTCCGGTTGGTGGCATTTACTGGTGTGGTGATCAGCTTCAGTGTGTCTTTATAGCTTACATACAAGTTGCTGCTATCTGAATTGATGCTGATTGCCTGCAGGGGGATGACAATCGCTTCCAGGGCGGCCACGGAAGCCATGTAAGGATCATTGGTGCCTGTCTTGGGAAAGAAGTACACGGTGATGATACCTGCATTGTCTGCTTTTGCTTGCAGGGTGCGTGTAATTACGGTGTTCAGTTTATTGCCGGCAGCCTGGTAAGGGTTGAAGTTGACGAGGCTGTCGCCGCCTGTTTTTACTGAAAATACCCGGTTTAGTTTATCCACATCACTGGACTCCAGGAAGTGCAGGCGCAACGAATAATTAGCATTCGGAATCAGGTTACGGAAATAGTAACGCAGTTGGGCCGAGGTATTTTTGGCGATGCGCATATACTCATATACCTGGCGTGGAGCAGGCGATGTCACCTGGCTAAGGTCCATGGTGGCGGTGTTGCGAACACTCCAGGTATATCCTGCATGCCACAGTTTATCGGTGCCAGCAGGTCCTTCCGGTAGGTACTGACCGATCGCTATGTTCTGATACGGCGTGGAGGGGCTACCGGTGGTAGCTGTAGAGCCGGCGTTGATGGCAGTTACAATGGTGTTCACTACCAGTTGTACCGTTTTGGTGAACCCACTATCAATCGCAGCAATGGTGAGGGTAGTAGTGCCCTGCTTTAAGCCGGTCACCATGCCGTTGGCGTCTACTCGGGCGATGGTGCTATCTGCTACTGACCAGTTCAGTGTTTTATTGGTCGTATTGGCAGGTATAACGGCAACGACTATCTGCTTAGGCGTGTTCATCGTACCGTACACCACACTGTCTACCGTAACCCCTGTTGACAGGATCGGCGGTATGACGACGATTTGCCGGCTATTCGTTTTCCCTCCATCCACCGAGGTGACCGTAATAGTGGCGGTACCTGCGTTGATGCCACTTACTTTTCCGAATGGGTCCACTTTGGCGATGGTGGTATCCGACGTGCTCCAGGTAACCGCCGGATTAGTCGGATAAGTAGGCGTGAGCTTTACATTCAGCTTCACGGAGAAGCCTTTTACAATAGTATCTGATGCGGCATTGGTAATTTCTACTGTTTGCACAGGGCCGCCTGCAGGAGAGCCGAAAAAGATACCATTGCCCACAGCAGCAACAAACATTCTTCCCTTGTTGTCGGCCGTAATATTCGGGGCTACGCCTGGCAACCGATCCGCGATGGTGACCCAGGTACGCCCGGTATCATCAGAACGGAAGGCGCCGTAAGTAATGCCATTGATAGGACTGGTCTGGCTGGTAACGTATAACGCCAGGTGTGCATTGGCGGTGGTGTCGGACATAGCGGCAGCTATCCATTTAGGTTTAAAATTATCGCCGCCTACTCTGCTGAAGGTTCTGCCGGTGTCTGAGGTATGGAAAAGGCCACTGTACGTTGGATCATCATTGTAAAATGCAATCCATACATCTCCGGTTTTTCCTGGTGTTACCTCTATATTAGAGTTAGTAGCATAAGCTGAGCCATCGGGGCTGGTACCACCATTTGCCGCCAGGCCGGCGGCCGTTGCTTTCTGGAATGATTTTCCACCATCAGCGCTCACATAAAAGGAACCACGATCCCAGATATAGAAATAATCGCCATTGACTTTATCCGCCACCAGGTGATTTTCCCCTGGAGTTATCATCCACTGGCTGCCTGAACGCAGTATCCCTGGAGTAAGCCCGGTGGATTTTGTCCAGGTGGTGCCCAGATCTTCCGACCAATAAACGTTACCAAGGCTATTGTTATCCATTTGGGTCAGCCAGAGTATGTTTCTCCGGTTAGCGGATACGGCTACACGCCCACGTATACCAGGCATTTTTCCAAAGCGGGTATAGGTGTCGCCGCCATCGGTGGAGTAGCCGGCACGCGAAAAACTGGTATCATTCAGCTCGGCGCCGTCGCTGCCTACACGTACCTGGAAATCAGGGTCGGTATACTGAAAAGCAACTCCCTGCATTTCAAATGCATGGAAAATATTACTGCGCAGGGAGGTATAAGAAACAGCGCCTTTGTTCAAAGGCTCTGTCAGAGAGCGGTGGGCAGCACCGCCAACATCTGCTGTAACGGAGAGTAGCTGGTTTTTTCCACTGGGAGGCGCCACCATGGGGCCTATTACCATGATTTCTTCAAGGCCCACCACACGGATTTTCCAGTTGCTGACAGGATCGAAGATATTATCTGTAGACAATACATCCAGCTGATCATTGATCCATACCCTGTTAGGATAAAAAGGGTCCCAGGTATAGCCAAACGCATTATGTGCAGGATCACC
This sequence comes from Chitinophaga sp. 05T412, assembly GCF_056396465.1. NCBI lineage: Bacteria > Pseudomonadati > Bacteroidota > Chitinophagia > Chitinophagales > Chitinophagaceae > Chitinophaga > Chitinophaga sp. 05T412. Next base: position 75,952 of record NZ_JBFTLN010000001.1, on the reverse strand, counting down.
ATAGCCGGCGCCGTCATTTGGAGAGTGTGGAGCTTCGGAATTGTCGCGGGTATACTTCCCCGGAGTATAAGTGCCACCCCCATCTTTTGAAATATAATAAGGGTCTTTTTGCCAGGTACCACGGGTAGTAACCACTATTTCGTTCGAATTGGCAGGATTTACTGCTACTTTGGAGAAGACCCGGGTCGTATCAGTTAAAACAATCGGAGAGATATTTTGCCAGCTGCCAGTCTTGTATTTAAACACTGCCTTTAGAACGGTGCCGCTACCAGCAGACACATAGAGGGTGCCATCTGTGTTGATAGTAGCCCGCAGTGGCAACAATGGACTGTTGCTCATCAGGGTGAACGAAACGCCGCCATCATTTGATACCCATACACCAGTAGGACGGCCAACATAAATCCGGCTGCTTACTGCTGCGCCATTGATAGTAGTGGTACCTCCACTTTTGTCGAAAAGCACAAAAGAGCAAACGCCAGTGGTAGTAAGATTGCTCACCTGCGTCCAGGTAGCACCGGCATTGTCTGATTGCCAGAGACCATTTCTGTCGGTGGCCACCAATACGCGGTTACTGTTGGCTGGGTCTACCTGTATGCGATCTCCATAACCCTGTGTTTCATTGGGGCGTACAATGATGGGCACATGGAGATCTGTCCAGGAGTCGCCCCTGTTGGTACTCTTCAGGATAGTACCCGGATTGTTGACACCTTTGCCGGGCCCAGAGCCGCCAGCATATTCTACGGTGGCATACAGAATATTTCCGGTAGCATCATTGGGGTCTATGCCGATGCTGCCGCAACGTTCGTTACCATCCCAGGACCAATAGTTGACCGGTATCTTGTCAAATAGCATTAAATGCTCCCACTTCTGCAGGTTTTTATTCCATCGGTAAGGAGTCCCTACATCAGTGGTAATGAAATACAGATCGGGTACTGCCGGGTGTGCCACAAAAGAGGGCAGCGCACCGGAGCCACCTATCCGGACCTGGTTCCAGGTGTACGTTTGGGCACGTATGCCCTGCGAAGCGGCCAGATAAAAAAACGTGAATAGTAAGATGTAGTAAACCTTTTTCATACTCATAGTGGAATTGTTAAGGGTTGTTTTAAATGATTCTGGTTTATGTGCGCTACGGCTATGGCTGTTCGTAATAATGTATAGGGAGATCTCTCGTAAATAAATTCCAGCTGGTAGATAAGTATACGTTTGTGAGAGATGAACTACGTAGTAGGAGGGAAGAAATATCTAGAAACAGAGGAAATACAGGATAACAGTAGTGTTCCATAAAATAAATAGTGGAAAAAGATTTTCCGGATAGTACACTTGCCTTTAAAACCGGGTATATAATTAGCAACAGCAGATGATGTGCGTAGCCCTTGTAAACACTGGCATTTCAACGCATTGTATCTGCATTTTCACTTTGATTTTTATTTTTAAATATCTGTAAATAATGGTAGTTTATGACTAATTTTGATCAGATGCCATACAATTCACGCCAGATAGCAAATTTTTTCATTAGATCCAGTCAGAACACTGGAGATGAGCTTACACCCATGAAGCTGATTAAATTATGTTATATCGCTCATGGCTGGAATTTAGCGTTGTATAATGAAGCGTTGCTGGATGAAGTTATTCAAGCCTGGCAGTATGGGCCTGTTATTCAAAGTCTTTACAGAGACTTTAAGCATTATGGTAATTCGCAAATTACTGAATTAATAAAGGCAGGAGATGGTTATCCACAGGCAGATTCAGCAGCCTTGCCCTTATTGAATAAGATATGGGAAGTGTATAAAAAATATGATGGTGTGCAGCTGAGCGCGATGACCCATCAGCCTGGAACCCCCTGGGATATTACCTGGAATGAGAAAGGAGGAAAACTACTTCGCGCAGCTATTATTCCGAATAATCTTATACGGCAACATTATCTCCAAAAAATTCAGCGTATTCCCAATGAACAACAAGCAGCCAGCAACTAGTGAGTTCCGGGAAGAAGCAGTTGGTCTGATTAGTGAAGAAGCGTTGAATGTTATATCCCGCTCAGATTACGAATTAAATGCACCAGATACTTTACGGGACCAGTTAGCCAATCAGGAACTTGAGCGCCAATTTAAAGAGGGCATACGGGGAGAAGATTATCGTATCCATATTCATCGGCTTGTCTGCATTGGTATGTACGTTATTGGCGCCATTATCATTTTGATGATTCTCATCAGAGCATTTCATTTTCTGTCCCCCGAGCGTTGGCATTGGTTGACAGATAAGGAGAATCAAGATATTGAGCGAATCATATTTGGTACTGTTTTTATTTCTGTCATCGGAAAATATTTTAAGAAATATAACCTCGTGGAAGAATCTTCTTCTCCCAAAAATTAACCTATAGCTTTTAAACGCTAAGCAGATGCGAAAGCATCTCCAGATCGGATGCAGTATCTGGTTGTATCTCAACAGGGAGATATTTATCAGCATTTATTTTCTGCTAATAAATATCTTCCTGCTAGCTATGCTCTATTTTTATTTTGGTGTAGTAGGTTAGTATCACTGATATCATTTACCCAGGCCTATCTGCTGCATTAGTGCTGCATTATCCCAGAACAATAGCTCTTCGGTCATTTTACCGCCTTGCCAGTGTCCTACAGTACACATACTGAGTTTAAAGGATTTACCGGTAGGGGGAATGGTTTTGCCATCACCGACAGGCATCGGTTTAGAGAAGGTGCCTGTCATTTCACCAATCACGCAAGTCCAGTCGCCGGAGCCAAATTTTACGGGGTGGCTGACTATTTTAGTATCGGGTGCAAAAACGAACATGGGTTCCAGTTGTTTGATATGTTCGGGCAGGTTTTTGGTTTGGTGTCCATCAGGATAGGTGACGATGATATCACCTGCGTGGCTGATGCTAAGAGAGTCCCATTTTTGGTGACTATAGAAATCGAAGTCGAGGGTGTCGAAGCGTTGTAGTCGTTCGGTGATGATTGCATTACCACCAGTGCCGGAAGTAGCCTGTTTTAAAGCATTTTGGAGCGAATCTATTTTTGCCTGGAGGTTGCTGTTATTTTGCTGGCAACCAACGAAAAAGAGGGCTAGGAAGAGAAGGTAAGCGCTTTTCATAATCAGGATGTAAGATGGTGAGTAGGAATAACAAAAAATAGTGGTGGCTGGTTGTTTGTTACAAAAAATGCCCCCCGCTGTTGCGGAGGGCATTTGCATTTATACTTACATAAACCCTTATGCACTACATGTAACACAACCTTCTTCCATGGTACATACTGCACCCACAATGATCTCTTCTTCCTGGTTGCCACCGCTGCCGGCAGCCACCACTGGTTGCATTTGCTGACCGCCTTGTTTTTCCACCGTAAATTGTACGGCTTGAGCGGCAGCCTGGGTACGCAGATAATACATACCTGTTTTCAAACCTTTCTTCCAGGCGTAAAAGTGCATAGAGGTCAGTTTGGCATTGGTAGGAGTGTCAACAAACAGGTTCAGTGACTGAGACTGGCAGATGAAAGCACCGCGATCGGCCGCCATGTCAATCAGGTTACGTTGTTTGATTTCCCATACTGTTTTATACAGTTCCTTGATATTGGTAGGAATTTCGGCAATGTTCTGGATAGAGCCATTCTGCGAAATAATCTTCGTTTTCATGTCATTATCCCACAGGCCCAGTTCTACCAGGTCTTTCAGCAGGTGTTTGTTTACAATCACAAACTCACCACTCAATACACGACGGGTGTAGATGTTGGAAGTGTATGGTTCAAAGCACTCGTTGTTACCAAGGATCTGAGAAGTAGAAGCGGTAGGCATTGGCGCCAGCAACAGGGAGTTGCGGATACCGTCTTTTACGATTGATTTCTTCAGTTTTTCCCAGTTCCAGCGTGAAGAAGGTTTTACACCCCACATATCAAACTGCAGGATACCTTTAGACGCAGGAGAGCCAGGGAAGGTTTCGTAGGCGCCGTCTTTTTTAGCGAGGTCGGTGGAAGCGTTTAAGCCGGCGAAGTAGATGGTTTCAAATATTTCGCTGTTCAGTTTTTTCGCTTCGTCGCTTTCAAACGGATAACGCATCAGGATAAACGCGTCGGCGAGACCTTGCACACCTAATCCAACAGGGCGGTGGCGCATGTTACTGCGTCTGGCCTCTTCGATAGGGTAGTAGTTATTGTCGATGATTTTATTCAGGTTCAGCGTAGCCTGGTAAGTTACTTCGTATAATTTGTCGTGGTCAAATTTACCGTCGATTACAAAGCGTGGCAGGGCGAGGGAAGCCAGGTTACATACGGCTACTTCGTCTGCATCAGTGTATTCGATGATTTCTGTACACAGGTTGGAACTTTTGATAGTACCCAGGTTTTGCTGGTTGGATTTGCGGTTGGCAGAATCTTTATACAGCAGGTATGGGTTACCGGTTTCAATTTGTGCATCGAGAATGGCGAACCAGAGGTCTTGTGCTTTGATGGTTTTGCGGGCACGACCTTCTTTCTCGTATTGTTCGTAGAGTGTTTCAAATGCTTCACCCCAGCATTCGTGCAGTCCTGGTGCTTCATGAGGGCAGAACAATGACCAGTCGCCATTGGCTTCTACACGTTTCATGAACAGGTCAGGCATCCAGAGGGCGTAGAACAGGTCACGGGCGCGCATCTCTTCTTTACCGTGGTTCTTACGCAGATCCAGGAATTCGTAGATGTCGGCATGCCATGGTTCCAGGTAAATAGCGAAAGCGCCTTTACGTTTACCACCACCCTGGTCTACATAGCGTGCAGTATCGTTAAATACACGCAGCATAGGAATGATGCCATTGGAAGTACCGTTGGTACCGCTGATATAAGAACCGGTAGCGCGGATGTTGTGGATGCTTAATCCGATACCGCCGGCGCTCTGGGAAATTTTGGCGGTTTGTTTCAGGGTGTCGTAGATACCTTCGATGCTATCGTCCTGCATGGTGAGGAGGAAGCAGGAAGACATCTGCGGTTTAGGTGTACCAGCGTTGAAGAGGGTAGGTGTGGCATGTGTAAACCAACGCTCACTCATCAGGTTGTACGTTTTGATGGCAGACTCAATATCTTCTTTGTGAATGCCTACAGATACGCGCATCAGCATGTGCTGTGGACGTTCCTGTATTTTACCATCTGTTTTCAGCAGGTAAGAACGCTCCAGGGTTTTGAAACCAAAGTAATCAAATGCAAAATCGCGGTCGTAGATAATGCTGGAATCCAGGATGTCTGCATTATTTTCAATGATCTCCCAGATTTCATCAGACAATAACGCAGCTGATTTACCGGTTTTAGGATCAATGTAATCATACAGTTTCTTCATCGTTTTAGAAAACGACTTGATCGTATTTTTGTGCAGATTGCTTACTGCTATGCGCGAAGCCAGCAGGGCGTAATCCGGGTGTTTGGTCGTGAGGGAAGCGGCTGTTTCTGCAGCCAGGTTGTCAAGTTCGCTGGTGGTTACCCCATCATACAAACCTTGTATTACTTTTTTTGCTACATCAATTGCATCAACATATTCAGTATTGAAACCGTAACAAAGTTTTTCAATACGGGCAGTGATTTTGTCGAACTTCACTGCTTCTTTTCTGCCATCTCTTTTAATTACGAACATGGGTTTGCGAATTTAAGAGGTTAGTAATTCAATTAGTTTAAAAATCTTCTTCCAGGGTGAATGTCTGTGATTCTTTCGTACCACCCATTACACCTGATTTTTGGTAATCGCCCACACGTTTTTCAAAGAAATTTGTCTTGCCCTGTAATGAAATCATTTCCATGAAGTCAAATGGATTAGACGCATTAAATATCTTGGAGTAGCCCAGTTCACCTAACCATCTGTCGGCCACAAATTCAATGTATTGCGACATCAGGTCAGCGTTCATACCAATCAAACCAACTGGCAGGGCTTCTGTGATAAATTCTTTTTCATAAGATACCGCATCACGGATGATGTTGTGTACCTGTTCCTGGCTCAGCTTATTTTCCAGCATGCTATAGAGCAGGCAGGCAAATTCGCAGTGCAGTCCTTCGTCTCTGCTGATCAGTTCGTTAGAGAAGGTCAAACCTGGCATCAGACCTCTTTTCTTTAACCAGAAAATAGAGCAGAAGCTACCGCTGAAGAAAATACCTTCTACGGCGGCAAAAGCCACCAGGCGTTCTGCGAAGCTGCCGTTCTCGATCCAGCGCAAAGCCCATTCAGCTTTCTTTTTCACCGCAGGCACGGTGTCAATAGCGTGGAATAAACGATCTTTCTCTGCCGCATCTTTCACGTAAGTGTCAATCAGCAAAGCATATGTTTCAGAGTGGATATTTTCCATCATGATCTGGAAACCGTAAAAACAACGGGCTTCCGGAATCTGTACCTCACTCATAAAGTTTACCGCCAGGTTCTCATTTACAATACCATCACTGGCAGCAAAAAATGCCAGTACATGAGAGATGAAATGACGTTCACCGTCATTTAACCCCGCCCAATCCTTCAGGTCACTGCTTAAGTCTATTTCTTCTGCTGTCCAGAAACTCGCTTCGTGCTTTTTATATTGCTCCCAAATTTTAGGGTATTTGATCGGCAATAACACAAAACGATCCTTGTTCTCTTTTAAAAGAATTTCATTCTCGTTACTCATCTGTTAATTATTTTATGGGTACTGTCGAAGGTTTTTGGTTTTTCTGTTTGGGGTCAGCATACTGAAATCTACACCTCATCTCCTCACATCAATCATATTTCAACATTCCTGCATCCTAAAATCCATACGCTCAGGATTACAAATGTAAGCATCCAGTTTAGGGAGCTGCTTTTTAGTTTTCAACAGGTGTGGAAAAAGATATAGAACATTCTCGGATTACAGTGGCATAGCATGTTTCACGGGTTGAACAACCACACTATATATAATATCATCCCCATGTGAAAATGGAACTGCGGTAATACCGCGATATATGATGATTTTTTTGCTGGCAGGCCTAACGCTATGATGGTCAATCAAAAATGCGCCGGAAAAAATTTTTGTTAAAAAGGGTGGATATAGTGTATATATATGCGTTAATTTTTCATATTTACATTTTTAAGCTATTACGTATGTCCAAACCGGTTATTGCCTTTCGCGCTGTTAAAAAGAACTATCAGGATGTGCCCATCCTGGATATTGCCCAGCTAGAACTGCCTGCAGGTATCTACTGGATGCAGGGCGAAAATGGGGCCGGTAAAACCACCTGTATGAAGGTGATGGCGGGTTTAATCCCTTTTAAAGGGGAAATAGTACTACAGGGCAATGTAAGCAGCCGGGAACACCCGGTGCAGTTTCGCCGATTGATCAACTACGGGGAGGCAGAGCCATTATATCCCTCTTTCCTGACGGGGCGCGACTTACTGGACCTGTATCTCAACACGAAAGGAGGTGACAGGGATCATATCCGTGACATTAGCGGAAGACTGGGTGTGGATATCTATGTTAATAACCCTGTAAGCACCTACTCCAGTGGCATGCTCAAAAAGCTGTCATTGCTGTTGGCCTTTACTGGCAACCCCGCCCTGATCCTGCTCGACGAACCACTGATCACCATAGATACCCGCGCACTGGCCATATTGTATGACCTGATCCGCACCTATAGCGCCAATGGCGTTTCTTTTTGTATCACTTCCCACCAGCCACTGGATGCGGAAGAATTAACGGTAACGGGCACCCTGAAAGTAGCTCATAAAAACATTACGCTCAGTTAATATGCGTACCACTTCAGCGATACTCAGTAAAATATTCACACAACGATTTTATATTCAGAATACCGGGTTTTTCCTGGTCCTGTTTTATGGATTGTTCGGCGTAGTAAACGGCGCTAACCTCTTAGCTTATCATAAAGGATTAATGCTGGGCTTCCTCGGAAATTATACTTTCCTTTTCATTGTACTGCTGCTGTGGACCGCCTACGCATTGAAATGCAGCGGATTTATCCTGAAAACATTTAACCTGCAGGGATTTGATTTTTTATACCCTACTATGGGTAGTATTCAAAAAACAGCCCGCATACGGATCTGGTTTCTGCTGCATACGGCTATTTATATGCCGGTGCTGGTATATGCAGGCATCGCGTTCCTATTCGCCATACAACAACATTACTACCTACCCGCTGCCTTGATATTGATACTTAATGTTGCCAATTGCATATGGCCGTTAGCATTATATGAAAGAAAATTGTCGCAGCCCGATATCATCTTTTTCACCGGTCACCTGCAACGATGGATCAACCGGCATTTCACCAAACCGCCAGTACTGTTTTTTATTTACGAACTGCTCACGAATTTCCCACGCCGCATTGTCAGCACCAAGCTGTTTTCTGCTTTTGTGCTGTGGCTCACGTTTCTGATCATGCGCCGCGGCGAATATTTTGATCTCCGTGGACTGCAAATTGGCGTCATGCTGAGTGTGCTCACACACATGCAACTCATGGTCCATCACCGCGCTTTCGATGATACCTACCTCAATTTCATGGAAAACCTGCCGATCTCGTTAGCCAGACATTATTCACGACTTATCGGTGTATATATTATTATGTTTTTACCGGAGATGATCATCATTACCGCTAACGCCTATACGAAAACTTCCCCGATGGGGCTGATCACTGTATTTGCTACTGCTTTATCATTGCTCATCTTATTCCGCGTTCTGTTATTTTTTCCGAAAATGAATCCGGAAGTACATGTCAGATATACCCTGCTCACCTCCTTCATTGTATTATTCATGGTGCTCGGAAATTATGAATGGCCGGCTGTCCTGTTGTTACAGGTAGCATCGGCCATCATCTTCTTTAAAAAATATCGTCAGTACGAACCGTACATCGAATCAACTTCCTGAGCTCATTTTATCACTCAGCTTTGCCAGCGATTCCAGTAACAACGGGAATTGCGTGAGCAGAAATTCGTCTGTGAGGTTACCGGATTCATCAAATTTATGCGGCGCATGACCAATCATGATCTCTGGCTTATTCACCACATACGCATTCAGAAATACCATCACCTGGCGTAAATGATACTGCATTCTTGCGGTGCCTATTTGCCCCTGTGACGCTCCCATAATCGCTACCGCTTTTTCAGAAAATGGTTTGTCGGGGTGCCGGGAAACCACGTCTATGAAGTTTTTCAGCGCACCAGGAATAGAATAATTGTATTCAGGAGAAACAATCACCACGCCATCTGCTGCCTTGATTTTGTTCACCAGCGGCACTACTTCTTCAGGTAACTGCTCGGTGTGTAAATCTGCATTGTAGAAAGGGATATTATCAAAATGTACCTGCTCAATTTTGATGTGAGAAGGCGCCAGGCTTTGCAGCGCTTTTAACGCCATGGTGTTGTAAGACCCTTTACGGAGACTTCCGGAGATAGCAATAAAATGGTACTCTTTTTTCGCAGACATATGCTCAGATGTTTTATGTCTGCGAATATATATTTTTATTGATGGAAAAGCCTATTTATATACGCTTCTCTTTATTCACAAATTTCCGGTGAATTACTTCCTGTACAGGGATACTTTCAATTTTACTTTCCAGCCACGAAATAATATCCAGGTAAAGGAAGGAACGGCGCTCATACGGGTCCTGTGAAATCTGTTCCAGTCGGCTCTTCAGGTCTACGAAGGCACTACGTAACGCTTTCGGGTTGGCATAAATATACCGGCGCAAAAACTTCATAATTTCTTCCATCACCAATCCCAAATCTTTGTGTTTCGAAATAAAGTGATATACCGATTTAATCAGGTATTCTACAAGGCTGTAATTTTCCAGCTCATAGTGTGCAATCAGGTGCAGGATGCGGGCAAAGCATTGTATGTCGGCCCGCAGATTACCGATTTTTAAATTGATGATTTTATTGAGATAAACAATGGCTTTGCTGTTATCTCCGCTACCAAAATATAAACAGGCTATTTTGTAATAAAATACCAGTACCCGGTGCTGATCTATTTTTAAGGTATGGTTACTGATCTCCGTTTCCAATTCTGGTACCATCGCCAAACCCTGACTGAACGTGCCTTCCAGGAAGTAGCGGTTGATTTTGGCGGTGTATAAATACACAAACGCCGAAGTGCGGGTATTCTCGTGGAAACTGTCCTGGTTTTCTTTTATAAATTCTTCCAGGTCTTGCAGCGCCGATTTAAATTTCTCTGAATTGGACGTATAAAAATGCGCGGTCAGCAGGTTATGCTGGGCCTTGATGTATAAGTCCATATCCGTGTGTTGCAATGATGGATAGGCGCGGAACAGGTCTACCCATTTCTGGGTGTAGCGGTAATACATCACGAAGTCCTGCAAAATATAGTAATACCAGCTGGAAGCCTGGTACATATACACTTTCTCATAAAAGCTCATGTGCGCGTGCTGTAATGCAGGCAGCTGGCTCTCAAAGAAGGATTTCACCATTTCTCCGTCGCGTTCGTTGCGGGCGTGTCCCAGCTTGAGGTACAGGCCGTACATGCGTAACGACAAAGTAGACAGGCGACTGATATTCGTGAGTTGTTGCTCTATTTGTCTGGACTCGGCGCTTAATACTTCGGCGCGGTTTTCCAGGCTACGGGTGATATGCCGGGATTCTATCAGCTTTTCAAACTCCACAATTTCATAGGTCAGCATGACTTCTTCCTGTTCCAGCGCCATCGTTTTAGCTTTGGCCAGGATCTTCAGGCTCTGGTTATAGAGTCCTTTGTTGTAAAGCACCCGCGCATGATCCAGTTGCTCGCGGAGATCGATCAGGGGGTCTTTCTGCTTGTATAGCTGCCGTAAGCTGGACAACAGGTGTTTGTAAAGATGGGCTTTTACATTCGACAACTGTTGCTTTTTGATATCGGTGATCTTCTTTAAGATCTGCTCCTCATCGTATTCTTTCATTTTGTCCAGCGTAGTGAAAAGCTGGATGAATAATACGTCTTCCTTGGTATTGTTTTTATTAAACGCCAGCTGAAAATTGCGTTTTTCCGCTTTTGTTAGTGTTTTTATTAATATGAATAAGGCGTCGCTTTGACTGTTGGGCATCGTTATTAAAATCTTGTAAAATGCTGATAAACAATATGTTGATGTGTATCGGAGGCTGTTAAAGGTTGTAATTAAAGCAAATTTAACGATATGTCAATTAATTAATGACCGTTAGATTTGAAGGTATAAATAATTCTAAAAGGAAGCAAAAGGATGGGAAAAACGTTATTTGATAAAATCTGGGATGGCCACGTTGTGGCGAATAAGCCGGGGCATCCCGATGCTGTGTACATCAACACGCACTTTATTCACGAGGTAACCAGCCCCCAGGCATTTGACGGACTACGTAAGCGGAACGTTCCGGTATTTCGTCCTGCCAAAACCAGGGCTACCGCGGATCACAACGTACCTACCCTGCACCAGGATCAGCCTATCAAAGAAGCATTGAGCCGCCACCAGGTGGAAATGCTCACTAAAAATACCGCCGAATTTGGAGTAGAACTGTATGGTCTGGGACACCGGTTCCAGGGCATTGTGCACGTAATCGGACCGGAACTGGGTATCACCCTGCCGGGCATGACCATTGTATGCGGCGATAGCCATACCAGCACCCATGGCGCTTTTGGCGCAGTAGCATTTGGAATCGGTACCTCCGAAGTAGAACAGGTACTGGCTACCCAATGTATCCTGCAATACAAGCCCAAACGCATGAAGATTGAAGTGAACGGACAATTGGGCAAGGGCGTACTCTCGAAAGACATCATTCTATATATTATCTCTAAGATATCCGCTTCCGGTGCTACAGGCTATTTTGTGGAATATGCCGGAGAAGCCATCCGCAGCCTCAGCATGGAAGCCCGCATGACCATCTGTAACATGAGCATCGAAATGGGTGCACGTGGTGGATTGATTGCACCGGATGACACCACCTTTGAATATATCAAAGGCCGCGAATTCGCGCCTAAAGGAACCGACTGGGATCAGTCGCTCGCCTTCTGGAAAACCCTGTACACCGATCAGGACGCCGAATTCGATAAAGTACTCACTTTCGATGCGGCCGATATTGAGCCGCAAATAACCTATGGCACTAATCCAGGTATGGGAATGGGCGTCACCCGCCACATTCCCGCCCTGGAGCAACTGGACGAAAAAGAAAGACCCTCTTTCAAAAAATCGCTCGAATACATGGAACTCCAGCCAGGCGCCGCTTTGCTGGGTAAAAAAGTGGATTATGTGTTCATCGGTAGCTGCACCAACTCCCGTATCGAAGACCTCCGCCTCGTAGCTGACTTCGTGAAAGGCAAACAGAAGGCCGATGATGTAGTGGTATGGATAGTACCTGGTTCCAAACAGGTAGAAGCCCAGGCCATAGAAGAAGGTATCGATAAAATATTTGCCGCCGCAGGCTTTCAGTTGCGTGAACCCGGTTGCTCTGCCTGCCTGGCCATGAACGAAGATAAAATACCAGCCGGCATGTATTGCATCTCTACTTCTAACCGGAACTTCGAAGGTCGTCAGGGACCCAATGCCCGCACCTTCCTGGCCAGCCCGCTCACCGCAGCAGCAGCAGCCATCACTGGTAAAGTAACAGATGTAAGAGCATTATTAGCTTAGTTAGCACGGAAATAACAACAGCCATGGATCAATGGAACGCCGATTTATATAAAGAAAAGCACGCCTTCGTGTTTGAATATGGTAACAGCCTGGTAGACGCCTGGCTCCAACCACAAGCCGGAGAAACCATACTGGACCTGGGTTGCGGTACCGGTGAACTAACCGCGCAACTGGCACAACAGGGCGCCATCGTTACCGGGATAGATGCTTCTCCAGCCATGATACAAAGCGCCAGCGCCAACTTCCCGGAAGTGACCTTTGTGGTGGGAGATGCTACCAGTTTCTCGTTACCACAACAGTTTGATGCGATCTTCTCCAATGCTGCCCTGCACTGGGTACGTGAAAAAGAGCAAGCCATCGAAAGGATGTACGCCCACCTGAAACAAGGTGGCCGGCTGGTACTGGAAATGGGTGGTAAAGGCAATGTGCAGCAGATCCTGACAACACTGGAGAAAGCCATGGCACAACGTGGATATACCTACGAACCATTCTGGTATTTCCCTTCCCCCGCAGAATATGCCACCCTGCTGGAAAAGGCCGGATTCAAAATAGACCGCGTGCATTTCTTTGATCGTCCTTCCAAGCTGGTAGATCCTGCAACAGGTATCAGCGACTGGCTGGAAATGTTTGGTGGCCACTTCTTTGCAAACGTACCGGAAAAAGATAAAGCCGCCATTTTGCAACAGGTGCAGCAGGAGCTGGCGCCTCAGCTGATGAGAAATGGCGCCCTATATGCCGACTATGTACGTTTAAGAGTTGCTGCCACAAAAATTTAAATTGTAAAAATCACCATGAGTAAAATATTTGAACACCTCGTTTCATCTGCGGTACCTGTACCCATCGAAAATATAGATACAGATCAGATCATCCCGGCACGCTTCCTCAAAGCAACTACCAGAGACGGTTTCGGAGAGAATCTGTTTCGTGATTGGCGCTTTGATGCCAACAACCAACCGAAAGCAGATTTCGTGATGAACAATCCGATCTATGGTGGTAAAGTGCTCGTAGCCGGTAAAAACTTTGGTTGCGGTTCCTCCCGTGAACACGCTGCCTGGGCCATTGCTGACGCAGGCTTTAAAGTAGTAGTGAGTAGTTTTTTTGCAGATATCTTCAAGAATAACGCCCTCAACAACTTCATTCTCCCGGTACAGGTATCTGAAAACTTCCTGGACAATATCTTCAAAGCCATCGAAGCCGATCCTAAAGCTGAACTGGAAGTAGACCTCGAAAACCAGTTCATCAAAATTGTGGCTACCGGCGAAAAAGAAAGCTTCGACATCAATCAGTATAAGAAAACCTGCCTGTTAAACGGCTATGATGATATTGATTACCTGCTCAGTCTCCGCAAGGAAATTGAACAATATGAAACTACCAGACCATTTAATTTCTAATCTACCAAAGACAAACAGCTAAACACTAAAACCATATATGGGCGTTGAGAAGAAAATACTAGTAATACCCGGCGATGGAATCGGACAGGAAGTAACCGCATGGGGCCAGAAAGTGCTGATGACAATAGCTAAAAACTATCAGCACACTTTCACCTTCGAAGAAGGTATCATGGGCCACGTTGCCATAGAAGCTACCGGAGATCCGCTACCTGAAGAAACTCTACAGAAAGCAAGGAAGGCAGATGCCATCCTGTTTGGTGCCATTGGTCACGCTAAATACGACAACGATCCTACGCTGAAAGTAAGACCAGAACAGGGCTTGCTGAAAATCAGAAAAGAACTGGGATTGTATGCCAATCTTCGCCCTATAAAACTATTTGATGAACTGCTGGAAGCCTCCAGCATTAAACCGGAAATACTCCGTGGTGCAGATATTCTCTTCTTCCGCGAGTTAACCGGTGATGTATATTTCGGTGAAAAAATCAGAACGGCAGACCGCAACACCGCTTCTGACCTGATGATTTATCACCGCTATGAGGTAGAACGTATTGCCCGTAAAGCTTACGAAGCAGCACGTACGCGTCGCAAAAAACTCTGCTCTGTGGATAAAGCCAATGTGCTCGAAGCCAGCCGCCTCTGGAGAGAAGTTGTACAGGAAGTAGCGAAGGAATATCCGGATGTGGAAACGGAACACATGTTCATCGACAACGCTGCCATGCAGCTGATCAAAGATCCAAAGCGTTTCGACGTAGTAGTTACCGGTAACCTGTTTGGAGATATCCTGACAGATGAAGCCTCTCAGATAGCAGGTTCTATGGGTATGCTGGCATCTGCTTCTGTAGGTGACAGCATTGGTTTCTACGAGCCTATCCACGGATCAGCGCATGATATTGCCGGCAAAGGTATTGCCAATCCGCTGGCATCAATCTTATCTGCTGCCCTGATGCTGGATATTTCTTTCGGTCTGAAAACAGAATCCCAGCGTGTGATCAAAGCGGTGGAAGCTACGCTCAGACAAGGCTACAGAACAATGGATATCGCGAACAAGCACATTGTAAACGATTTCGTTATGGGTACCGATGCAATGGGTGCTAAAGTATTAGAGAATCTGAATTAATCATTCATAAAATTATTACACTTATCATGGATAAAAATCGTGTATACGTCTTTGATACCACCTTGCGTGATGGAGAACAGGTCCCTGGCTGTCAGCTGACTACTGTAGAAAAAATTGAAGTAGCAAAGAAACTCGAAGCATTAGGCGTAGATATTATCGAAGCAGGTTTCCCCATCTCCAGCCCTGGCGATTTCCAGAGCGTGGTGGAAATTTCCAAAGCAGTAACGGAGCCCGTAATTTGCGCGTTAACCCGCGCCAATAATAAAGATATAGATGCAGCCGCTGATGCGCTCCGTTTTGCTAAACGTAGCCGTATTCATACCGGTATCGGTTCTTCCGATATGCACATCAAATATAAATTCAACAGCACCCGTGAGGAAATACTGGAGCGCGCCGTAGCCGCTGTAAAGTATGCCCGTAAGTTTACCGACGATGTAGAATTTTATGCAGAAGATGCAGGCCGCGCAGATAACGCTTACCTCGCTCAAATGATCGAAGCCGTAATTGCGGCCGGTGCTACCACCGTCAACATTCCCGACACCAACGGTTATTGCCTCCCGGATCAATATGGCGCTAAAATCAAGTACCTGGTAGATCACGTCTCTAATATTGACAAAGCTATTATTTCCGTACACTGTCATAACGACCTCGGTCTGGCTACCGCCAATACCATTGCTGGTATTATCAATGGCGCCCGCCAGGTAGAATGTACCATTAATGGTATCGGAGAACGTGCGGGTAACACTTCCCTGGAAGAAGTAGCCATGATCCTGAAAACGCATCATGCCATGGGCTATCATACCCAGATCAATTCCAAAGGGATCTATGAAATCAGCAACCTGGTAGAAACCATGATGCATATGCCGGTACAGCCTAACAAAGCGATTGTGGGCCGTAACGCTTTTGCACATAGCTCCGGTATTCACCAGGACGGTGTACTGAAACATCGTGAAAACTATGAAATCCTGAATCCGGAAGACGTAGGGATCAATTCCAATTCCATCATCCTGACCGCCCGTAGCGGCCGTCACGCGTTGAAGCATCACCTGAGCCGCCTGGGATATAACCTGGAGCGCATCAACGTAGATGAAGTATATCAACGCTTCCTGCTGATGGCAGACACTAAAAAGGAAATCAACGACGCCGACCTGTTAGAACTGATGGGCGATGGCGATGCCAAAACATACGATGAAAATGCTATCAAGGTAACTTTGCTGCAGGTAGTATGTGGTGATCCGCTGCGTCCAATGGCTACGGTAAAACTGCGCATCAAAGGCGAAGAAAGAGAAGCCAGTGCTGCCGGTAACGGTCCTGTAAACGCCACTATCAACGCTATTCATAATATCATCAAAGATGATATTGAACTGGATGAATTCAATATCCAATCTATGCGTGGTGGTAGCGATGATGTGAGCAAAGTAAACATGCGTGTAAAGCACAACGGGCAATCTTACTATGGTTTCGGTATTTCCACCGACATCGTAAATGCTTCCGTTCATGCTTATGTAGATGCCTTGAATAAAATATATTAAGAAGCAGAAAGCATAAAGCGGAAAGCAAAAAGCTATTGAAGCGATTGATCAGAACGGATATTATAATATTATTCACTCGCGTTGATCAATCGCTTCAATAGCTTTTTGCTTTCCGCTTTATGCTTTCTGCTCAGAAAAATATATCCATTAAAGGATATTTCTTATAGTCCGGTAAATAATAATGCCACCATTCGGTGCTACTGCCTTTAAACCCGAACTGTTTCATCGTGTCGCGTAGTAGTTTGCGGTTGGCCGCTACTACCGGGTCTGCAGGGTTATAATTTTGATGTGCTTTGAAGGTGAAGTCATCGAAGTCGGTGGGCATGGACACGGGCTGATTTGTTTTGAGGGATACCATGCTCAGGTCTACGGCTACTCCCCGGTTATGTCCTGATCCTTTCCTGGGATCGGCGGCATACAGGTCGTTAGGAACAATTTTAAACATCGCTTCTGTTACGTGATAGGGGCGATAGGCATCATATATTAATAATCCATAGCCTTTTTTACGCAGCGCTTCCTGCACGGCTTTCAGTGCTTTGGCGGCTGGCAGTCGCAGGTAGATATCTGTTTTGGTATAGAGTTGTTGTTTGGTGAAGTTGTTGGTAGTAGCATACCGCACATCTTTGCGGATGCCTGGTATATAATGTTCCAGGTTTACCAGTCGTTGGTTGCTGTCTGCTTTGATCAGCTGTTCATATTGTTGTTTGCTGCTTAGTACTGCCAGTCCGTACTTATTGACCGGTATATTTTGTGCGGCTACCTGGTAAAATAAGGCGCATAGGCCTGTGATGATCCCGAATATTCTCATGGGCTAAAAGTCAGGAAAAAGCCCCAAATTCGCGCTTTGTTATTGAATTTTGCGAAAATTAGGCAAGAAAGTACAGAATACGGTGAAAATAGGATTGCAATCACCTTATTTTAATAGGTATTTTAGAACCCTTAAAATTTTATAAGATGGAACTGTTCAGATTAGATAATAAAGTGGCAGTTATCACAGGTGGTGGTAGCGGTATAGGACAGGCAATAGCGAAGACATTTGGTTCACAGGGAGCACAGGTGCATATCATAGAACTGAATGAGGAAGGTGGTAAAGCCACGGCAGAAGATATTAAAGCTGCAGGTGGGCAGGCGACAGTACATGCCTGTAATGTGGCCGACCAGGCTGCGGTGAAAAGCGTGATGGATGGTATTGTGAAGGCAGCAGGTAAGCTGGATATCCTGGTGAACTGCGCAGGCATTGCCCACGTGGGAAGCCTGGAAAACACTGCTGAACAGGATTTCGACCGCGTATACCAGGTGAATGTGAAAGGTACTTATAACTGTATGTATGCCGTTATTCAACAAATGAAAGCACAGGGCGGTGGGGTGATCCTCAACGTGGCGTCTATTGCTTCCAGTGTAGGTATACCAGACCGGTTTGCTTATTCTATGAGTAAAGGGGCGGTATTGACCATGACATTATCTGTAGCAAAAGATTATCTGGGTGCTAATATCCGTTGCAATTGCGTATCGCCTGCAAGAGTGCATACACCATTTGTAGATGGATTTATTGCCAAAAACTATCCGGGCAAAGAAGCAGAGATGTTTGAAAAGCTGAGTAAAACACAACCCATTGGCCGTATGGCGAAACCGGTAGAAGTAGGACATCTGGCGTTGTTCCTGTGTTCTGATGAGGCCGGATTCATTACCGGTACAGATTATCCAATTGATGGTGGATTTATCAGGCTCAATAATTAATAGAATGACGGTGTGAAAGTGCGGACGATTACCCGTATCTTTCAAGATATTCATTCATTAATTTTTACTTACATCATGCAACAATTTCGAATAGGGCTGGCCATTGCAATAGCCGTATTATCTGCTTGTAACTCAGGAAATCAAAATGCAAATGGTACTACCGGCAAAGAGGAAGCCGCTGTACATCCGGCTACACCGGCAGGTACCATAGACGTTACCATTAGTGACCGTGATAAGGATACCTCACAGGTAACCATCAAGTTCAAAATTAACGGTCAGGAGAAAGTTAAGACCTTTGAACAAAGCCTCTTGAAAGATGCTGCTGATGCAGATCTGTTTAAGGTGCTCTGGGATGCTCCTAACAGTGCGTATGTAGGCGTTATGAAAGCGAATCATCAGCCACGTTATTATCACGCTTCCATCAGTGATAAAAATGACCTGAAAATATTGTGGTTTGCGTCTCCCGACAAACGTATCTGGAGTTACATGGAAGATTCCATGGGACTGGGTAAAGTAGCTGCCAGTGGCGAAATGGTACAGCAATATAAGAAGAGCTTCCAGTCAGGAAAAATTCTGGCAGACTTCATTGCTAACATCAAACCGGGTAGTGCTGCTGATAACGTGGAACTGTATGTAGAATATGGTGGATTCAATAAAACCATGACTATTCCGGTACCTAAGGGATCTAAAGCGGTGATTCAACCAACTGGAGAACAGGATCACGTGTATTTCTCTTTTACAACAGATAACAAAGTGGAACCTGTGATAGACCTGCACGTAGAAAACGGAAGGCTCCAGGTAAAAGCATTGAAAGAACTATAGTAAGCATAACAATCAAAAAATATTGAAATGAAACTGATCAGGTTTGGTTTACCGGGAGAAGAAAAACCGGGCGTTGTAACAGATGCAGGCATGTTTGATGTAAGCGCATTTGGAGAAGATTTCGGCGAAAAATTCTTTGGTACCGATGGGCTCAACCGCCTGTCAACATGGTGGGCAGCACACGCCAGTGAATGCCCGCAGGTGCCTGCTGGCACCCGTCTGGGACCACCGCTGCAGCGTCCATCCAAAATCATCTGCATTGGTTTGAACTATGCAGATCACGCTAAAGAAACCAATGCGCCTATTCCGGTAGAACCTATCGTATTCTTCAAAAGTACTTCTGCACTGGTAGGTCCTAATGATGACCTGGTGATTCCACGCAACAGCCAGAAAACAGACTGGGAAGTGGAATTGGTAGTGGTAATTGGTAAGAAAACCAGCTATGTGGAAGAAAAGGATGCACTGGACTACGTGGCCGGTTACTGCCTGCACAACGATTACAGCGAAAGAGCCTTCCAGATCGAAAGAGGCGGACAATGGGTAAAAGGAAAGAGCTGCGATACCTTTGCTCCCCTGGGCCCATGGTTAGCTACTAAAGATGAAATAGCAGATGTGAATAATCTTCGTTTATGGCTCACCGTTAATGGCCAGAAAATGCAGGATGGTAACACGTCTAACTTCATCTTCAATGTACCATTTGTAGTGTCTTACCTGAGCCAGTTTATGACCCTGCTCCCGGGAGATGTGATTTCTACCGGTACACCGGCAGGTGTAGGTTTGGGTATGAATCCACAGGTATTCCTGAAACCAGGTGATGTGATTGAATTAGGTATTGATGGTCTGGGTACTTCCAAACAAACGGCAGTAGCTTATAAATAAGAATTATGGAAAGATATTGTCTGGCATTAGACCTGGTAGATGACCCGCAGCTGATCAGCGAATATGAATCCTATCATCGCAACGTATCTGCTGAAATTAAAAAGAGCATCACAGACGCCGGCATTACCGTAATGGATATTTACCGTGCAGGTAACCGGTTGTTTATGATTATGGAAGTAGACGATACCTTCTCTTTTGAACGTAAAGATGCCATGGATGCCGCTAATCCTGCCGTAAAGGTATGGGAGCAGCTGATGTGGAAATACCAGCAGGCATTGCCGGTAGCGAAAGAAGGAGAGAAGTGGATTATTATGGATCAAATCTTTGCATTATAGGTTTTTTCATTTTCTTACCCCCGCCAACCGCGGGGGTAAGAAAATAACCCAATCATATATATGGTTATTGACGCACACCAACATTTCTGGCAATATGAGCCTGTCCGCGATGCGTGGATAGATGAATCCATGCAGGTGATCCGCCGGGATTTTTTACCGGAAGATCTGACGCCTGTGCTGGAACAAAATGGTGTTCATGGTTGCATTGCTGTACAGGCGGACCAGTCGCCCGATGAAACCGCCTTTTTATTATCGCTGGCAGACGAGCACGAGATCATTAAAGCAGTAGTAGGTTGGGTGGATCTTCGCGCCGATAATATTGAGGAACAATTATTACAATATGCAGCCTATCCCAGGTTGAAAGGGTTCCGGCATATTGTACAGGGAGAAAAAGATAACCGGTTTATCCTGGGAGAACATTTTTGTCGCGGTGTGAAAGCACTGGCAAAGCACCAGTTTACCTATGATATTCTCGTATATCCGAAACAGTTACCTGCAGTAGAAGAATTTGTATTGCAGTTTCCGGAGCAGCCATTGATCATCGATCACCTGGCCAAACCCGATATTAAAGCCGGTGAACTGGATGCATGGGCTGCACATATGCGCCGTATTGCACAGTCGCCGCACGTATACTGCAAACTTAGCGGCCTCGTTACAGAAGCCGACTGGAAGCAGTGGAAGCCTGCACATTTCCAACCATTCCTGGAAGTGGCGCTGGAAGCCTTTGGCGCCAACCGTTTGGTATATGGCTCCGATTGGCCCGTTTGCCTGCTGGCAGCGGAATACCACGAGGTAAAGGGAATTGTAACAGATTTCATCAGCACCTTATCAACAACAGAACAAAACCAGATAATGGGAGGGAACGCGCTCTCATTCTATCATCTATAAAAAATAACATCATACTAACTATGGATTTAGGATTACAGGAGAAAGTGATTATCGTTACCGGCGGTGCTAAAGGCATTGGAGAAGCTATTTCCCGGCTGATCACCGCAGAAGGTGGCATTGCAGTAATTGCTGGCAGAAGCACGGCAGATAATGAAAAAACAGTAAATGAAATTATTGCTGCTGGTGGTAAAGCACTGGCCGTTACTGCAGAACTGGGAAAAGTGGAAGATTGTAAAAAAGTGATCGCTGAAACTGTAGCTGCGTATGGTAAAATCGACGGTCTGGTAAACAATGCCGGCGCCAACGATGGCGTAGGACTCGAAAACGGTAGCCCGGAAAGGTTTATGGCATCCCTGCAAAATAACCTGTCGCACTACTACAACCTGGCTCATTTTGCATTGCCTTACCTGAAAGTCACCAAAGGTAATATCGTGAACATCGGCTCTAAAGTAGCCAGCACCGGACAAGGTAATACCAGCGGTTATGCGGCTTCCAAAGGCGCTATTAATGCCCTGACCCGCGAATGGGCCGTAGAAATGCTGCCATATTCTATCCGTATCAATACGGTGATCCCTGCGGAAGTATGGACACCACTGTATGAAACCTGGATCAACTCCTTACCAAATCCACAGGAGAAACTGGCTTCTATTACCGCCAAAATTCCGTTGGAAAAAAGAATGACCACTTCAGAAGAAATTGCCAACGCCACCGTATTCCTGCTGTCACCACGTTCATCACATACAACCGGACAAATAGTATACGTAGATGGTGGTTACACTCATCTCGACAGATCCATCAGCTAAGCATAAAGAGCCAACACACGTTATCATTTTACATTCACCTGAAATATTAAATTCTTCGTTATGGCCGGAGGCGCAGTAAGTAACTCTACCTATACCAGCAATACTAGTACCGGTGCAAAGCCGGGTAGCTATCTGTTCCCGTTTATTTTGGTAACCAGCCTGTTCTTTTTATGGGGCCTTGCCTATGGGCTGCTGGATGTGCTGAATAAGCACTTTCAAGAAGTACTGAACATTACTACCAAACGTTCTACTTTATTACAGGGCGCCTATTTTGGTGCTTACTTCCTGATGGCATTGCCAGCAGGGATGTTTATGAACAAATTCGGTTATAAGAAAGGGATTATCCTGGGCTTGTTGCTTTATGCTATCGGCGCATTCCTTTTTTATCCGGCAGCAGGCGCACTTAATTTCGATTTCTTTTTGCTGGCGCTGTTCATCCTGGCTTGTGGATTAGCTTGCCTGGAAACTGCAGCCAATCCTTATGTAACAGTATTAGGTGCGACAGAAACTTCTGAGCAACGTTTAAATTTATCGCAGTGCTTTAATGGACTGGGATCTTTCCTGGGCCCTATTATTGGTGGTAAATTATTTTTTGGTAGCGGTAAGGGAGATCTGACCACTGTGCAATTGACTTATATCGCTATTGGGGTAGTGGTATTGCTGATTGCTGGCTTCTTCTACAAAACGCCTTTGCCTGAGATTAAAGAAGCAGAACAGGAAGGAAAGGAAGTAATGGAAGATACCCGCCCGCTTTTTGCACACCGTCACTTCGTACTGGGTGTCGTAGCACAGTTCTTTTACGTGGCTGCACAAGTTGGTGTGGGCGCCTTATTCATTAACTACGTGACCGCTTACTGGCATGGTATTACTACCGAGAAAGCTTCTTATCTGCTGGCAGTAGGCATGGCGCTGTTCATGGGTGGTCGCTTTGTGGGCACCGCATTGATGCGTAAAGTTGCACCAAATCAGCTGTTGGCCATTTATGCGTTTATCAACACGGTGTTGTGTGCTTTTGTGATGACAGGTAGTGGCGCTGCTGCTGTATATGCGCTGATCGCCATATTTTTCTTTATGTCTATTATGTTCCCTACCATTTTTGCACTGGGCGTAAAAGACCTGGGAAAACATACTAAACGTGGTGCTTCTTTCCAGATCATGTCTATTGTAGGTGGTGCTTCTGTTCCATATGTAATGGGTATTGTAACTGAGTGGCAGTCGTTGGCCTTCTCTTACGGTATTCCTACTATCTGCTTTGTGATTGTATTCCTCTACGGATGGAAAGGATATAAAAGAGTATAACACAGTTATTTCTTTTTAATACTTAATCCGCAAAATCATGTAACTTCCTTACACAAAAGGAAATGCCATGGTTTTGCGGATTTTTATTTCCTATGTTAGCTGCTTCCTGTTGATAAACACCTTGTTAGCGCAGTCACAGCACCCCGCAGTTGCTTCCCTGCAACTGTCTTTCACCCATGTGGTAGGAACGCAACCGCTGGTAAGGAAAAACATCACTTATACCAACCCTTCCGGCGAACCATTTACGATTACCCGTTTCCGTTATTTCCTCAGTAATTTTTCTTTAGAAACCGTTAATGGAGAAAGGGTGGTTTTACCAGTGACTTATTTTCTGGTAGATGATGGAATCGATACTTCTAAAATAATACGGTTAGATAGCGTGCCTGCGGGCCGTTATAAAAGTATGCAATTCCTGATCGGGGTTGACAGTGTCCGTAATAGAAGCGGTATACAATCCGGTGCGCTGGCCGTGGAATCAGGGATGTTCTGGACCTGGAACAGCGGATATATCATGGCACAGATAGAAGGCCATTCCCCTGTTATCAATACCCCCACGAGGGAGTTGCTGTTTCATATAGGTGGCTATAAGTCGAAAGATCAGGTGCTGAAGTATGTATCCTTACCATTCCCGCAAACGGTGACCATTGGGGCGAATAAACAACCGGATATACACCTTACCGCAGATGTGGAAAAGTGGTTTTTGCCGGATACCGTGAGTTTTAAAAATACGGTGGTGATCATGGCGCCGGGTGAGAAAGCCAGGCAGGTGGCCAATAATTATCAGCATATGTTCCAGATAACCGGCATTACCCATGAATAAAGGGCTATACATCATCGTTGTTTTCTGCGGGTGGTTGCTGCTGGTACAGGCCGGAACCAGGAAGAAACCTGTGGATGGCCCTGAGCCTTATTTGTTGCCATTGCCCGCCAATTTCCCCAAACCCGTATATGATTTTTCCCGTAACCCGCTTACTAAACAGGGCGTGGCATTAGGACGGTTTATGTTTTATGATTATCGTCTTTCAAAAGACAGCACCGTTTCCTGCGGCTTCTGCCATCAGCAGTTTGCTGCATTTGGGCATTTCGATCATGCACTGGCGCATGGTGTAGCCGGACAGCAAGGCACCCGCTCTGTGCCGGTATTGTTTAACATGATCTGGCAAAAGGCTTTTATGTGGGATGGCGGTGTGAATCATCTGGAAGTGCAGCCACTGACACCATTAACAGACCGCAATGAAATGGCTGTGGATCTGAAGGAACTGCTGAAAAAAATGCAGGCCGACCCGGACTATCGCAGTAAATTCAAAGCGGCTTTTGGTTCGGAAGAAATTACCAGTGAAAGAATGTTCAAGGCTTTTACCCAGTTTATAGCCACCATGGTATCCGCCGGTTCCCGGTACGATAGTGTGATGGGGCAGCTGCCGGGCGCTGTTTTTACAGAAGAAGAACAAGCAGGGTATGCCATCTTCCAGGACAAATGTGCCAGCTGTCATAAGGAGCCCTTGTTTACAGATCTTACCTACCGCAGTAATGGATTACCGTATCTCCCCGCGTTAAACGATGTAGGCCGCATGAAGATCACCGGTAACACGGATGATAATTTGCGTTTTAAGGTGCCTTCCCTGCGCAATATTCTGAAAAGCGCGCCTTATATGCACGACGGGCGTTTCTTCGATATTTACCAGGTTTTTGACTTCTACGATCATGGTGTACAGGTAACAGCTACCACTGATCCGTTGGTGAAGAAGGGGATTCCGCTATCGGATAGCCAAAAGCGGCAGTTATATTTCTTTTTGAATACGTTGACGGATTATTCGTTTATTAACAATAAGGGATTAAGCGAAATTATGATTGAGTAATGGTTGATAAATGCAGCGAAGCCAGTAGAATATTGGTCTTCGCTGCATTTATCAACTGCTATTTTTTCTTTTTCGACTTCTTCCAGCATTCCTCCAGATGATCATCCACCATGCCTACTGCCTGCATATACGCATAACAAATAGTAGATCCCACAAACTTAAACCCACGTTTCAGTAAATCCTTACTCATGGCATCTGATATCGCTGTTTTAGCGGGTACAGCAGACATGCCTTTGTAATGATTCACGGTGGGTTGATGGTTGACAAATGACCAGATATACTGATCGAAGCTGCCGAATTCTTTCTGTACTTCCAGAAAAGCCTTCGCATTCGTAATGACGGAATTTATTTTCAGGCGGTTGCGGATGATGCCTTCATTTTGCATCAGCTGTTCTACCTTTTTTTCGTCATACTTTATTATTTTTTTAACATCCCATTTATCGAATGCTTTGCGATAGTTTTCTCTTTTGGTGAGTACCGTGTACCAGCTCAGCCCTGCCTGAGCGCCTTCCAGGCAAAGCATTTCAAAGAGATGCTGGTCGTCATGATTAGGGACGCCCCATTCTTCATCGTGGTAGTCCTGGTATAGTTTATCTTTGGTAGACCAGGCACATCTTGTTTTTTCTACAGTTCCCATTCTCCTATAATTTGGTTAACCTTTGATTTATAGGTCTCAAGGTCGGAAATTGTTTGGTTAATAAAGCTATTATCTTCCAGGCTGCCTACTACGGCATTCATTTCTTTTTCGCTTTCATACGTCATTTGACGGAAAGGATTTTTATAGTCTTTTTCCCTGGAGCGTTTTATTTGTCCGGTGATCCAGTCCATGGTGGTGGCGGAATCCTGCATCCATTGTGCCAGGTCCGCAGTGGTCATGCTTTTAAGGGAGACTTCCTTAATTTCGAGCAAACTGGCTACTGCATGTTGCAGTTTCTCTGCCGCATATTCATTGCCTATTTCCTCGTAGGCCGTATGCAGTTGTGGCCAGCCACTGATCTTATTCTTTTTGATTTTTGTTTTAAGGCCCGCTACGGTTTCTGCTTTCATGAGCTGTCCGCCTATATTAAGCCATTCGCCACGTTTTGCTGTTTTAACTGCTGCCTGCAACGCCAGAAAAGATGGCTTGTTGGTAGCGAGAATATTTTTGATACCATAAAGTACAATCATATCGCAGAACAGCGGATACGCGCGGTGTACTTTCAGTAGCTCCACTTCGCGGGAGCTGTTTTCCATCCCTTTGGTGAGGATGGTGAGTTTAGCTACTTCTTCTAAATTATTTTTTAATAACTCTTTTCCTTTTTTACGTATATCCTTTTCCGTTAGTTCTTTTTTGGGTGTGTTTTCCGGCAATGCATACCAGGCTTTTCCGGTAGCAATTTCCATGATGGCAAGCGCCTCAAACATTTCCTCCACAGAGTCCGGCGCCAGGTAGTCGTATTCTATCTGTTGTGTTTTTTCGGTGCGTTTATCACGATCCACATACTTCCACGAGTTTCTGGCGATGGCATACATATTATAGAGGAACCAGTATCCGGGCATTACTTTCAGGCGGTTTTCATGCTCATCATTCACCACTAAACTAAATGGAATAGGGATGTGCAACTCCGACATGTAGTTGCCTTTGGAAATAAGCGTGAAGCTGGCAAAGCGGGAATTATGTTTGAGGCTTACGCAAAGGCCCGGCCAGAACCCTCTGCCGGCAATGATTTCACCATCTGCGCCACGGGAGTTATGATTGGAGCCAATGGTGGCGCCGGCGGCCATATTACTTTGGCCCATGATCAGTGCAGCACAAAGGAAAGAGTTGTTATGATGTTGTTCATGTGCAGGGAAGATCAGGGAATTTAATACTTCACAACAGGAAATAGTAGCGTTGTTGCCCAGATAGGAGTTGATCAACCGGGCGCCATACTTCAGCTGCGAATGAGAAGCCATCACAAAGCGAACGGCCTTTACGCCATAGAAAACGCGGCAGCCATAGCCCACTACGCCATTCACCATTTCGCAGCCTTCCCCGATCTGTGAAGATGCTTCACTGTTACTATTGATCGTCAGATTTTTTAGCTTATTGGCGCCTTTGAGATAGGCATCGGTACCAATGGTAACGTCTTTGATCATTTTACAATTCTTGATAACGGTACGATCGCCTACCATGCCATAGTAGCCGCGTCTTTTATCGAATTGTTTTTCGGTAAATAATTTAAACTGCTGCTGCAGTTGGATATCATCGCGGTAACGGGTCCACAGGTAGGCATCTCCGGGCAGCATACCATCAAATGGCATCACACTTCTTCCCCCATTTTCGTTGCATAGTTCCATCCATATGCGGCCACTTTCATTTTCCCCTTCTTTCAAAATACCATTCCCGAATTTGGCATAATCTGTTGTGGCCATTTCATTCACATTGGCTACAATTACTTCATTACCGAGTATATAGTGAGAAAGATAGTTGACATTATGTACTACTACGTTATCGCCAAAGTCGCACGCACAAATGGTACTGTTGTACAAGCCCACGGGCATGCGCAGATTATGGAATTCGAGATAGTAGGGCTCCAGCTTACCGATACGTACCATTCCAAAAAAATGGCAGTGCTGTACCAGCTGTGGATTGAATTCATTGGAAACAAAAATAATATTCCAGTCGTCAGAAGTGTTGTCATTGCGAACCAGCGCTTCTACTTCATATGCGGTTAATTTCCTGTACTGATCTTGTCTGCTCCATTGTTCATTACGGAGATAATATTCGTCTTTGCCTTTCGGTAACGTGGTTTCAATGAAATTATACCCCAACTCGGAGAGGGGTCTTTTTTGGATATTATTCATGAGGATATATCTTTTGAACGCGCTTCACAATTAGTTTAGCTATTGGCAAATGAAAGAATTTTTTGTTCATCACATTTACCAATAGCTAAAAAAAGCTAACAGCTTTATTCTACTGTAACAGATTTTGCCAGGTTTCTGGGTTTATCAACATCCAGTCCTTTTAATACGCCAATATGGTAGGCGAGCAGTTGTAAAGGAATGACAGATATGATAGGGGCTACCATTTCATCTGCCGCAGGCACAAAAATAACGTCATCCGCCATAGGGGGAATGGTGTTGTCGCCTTCTGTTACTACTGCTATTACCTTGCCTTTACGGGCTTTTATTTCCTGTATGTTAGATACTACTTTTTCGTAGTAGCTATCTTTGGTAGCTACAATTACAACTGGTAAATGTTCGTCTACCAGTGCAATGGGACCATGTTTCATTTCTGCTGCAGGATATCCTTCTGCGTGGATGTAGGAAATTTCCTTCAGCTTCAGTGCGCCTTCCAGGGCTACCGGGAAGTTGTATCCACGGCCCAGGTACAGGAAATCACGTGCATCTTTATATTTGGCGGCTACCTGTTTGATCTGGTCGTCCAGCTTCAGGGCGGTGGCTACTTTTTCCGGGATTTGTTCCAGTTCGTCCAGCAGGTGCTGAAAGCGTTGCGGCGTAATGGTGCCTTTGTCGGCTGCCAGTTTCAAGCCTACGAGGCAGAGTACTGCCAGCTGCGCGGTAAAAGCTTTGGTGCTGGCTACGCCAATTTCAGGGCCGGCGTGCGTGTAAGCACCGGCATGCGACAAGCGCGCAATAGAAGAACCTACTACGTTACAAACGCCCAGGATGATAGCGCCTTTTTCTTTGGCACTTTCAATGGCTACGAGTGTATCGGCAGTTTCACCGGATTGTGATACGGCAATGATCACATCACCAGGACCTACCACCGGATTGCGATAGCGGAATTCGGAAGCATATTCTACTTCTACTGGTATGCGGCATAATTCTTCAATCATGTATTCGGCTACCAGTCCGGCATGCCAGGAGGTACCGCAGGCTACAATAATAATGCGTTTGGCATTGCCCAGTACATCCGCATATTCCCGCATACCACCCATGGTCAGCGTTCCTTTCTTCGCATCAAGACGGCCGCGTAAACTATCGAAGATAGTTTGTGGTTGCTCAAATATTTCTTTCAGCATGAAATGATCATACCCGCCTTTTTCAATCGCCGCCAGTTCAATGTCGAGCTTTTGAATGTAAGGGGTTTGTCTTTCATTGGAAATATTTTTCAGGATCAGTTCATCTGCTTTGATGATGGCGATCTCGTAGTCGTTTACATACACTACTTCTTTCGTGTATTCCACAATGGGAGAGGCATCTGAGGCGAGGAAGTGTTCTCCTTTACCCACGCCTATTACCAGCGGGCTGCCTTTACGGGCGGCAATGAGGGTATCCGGATTTTCTTCATCTATCAGTACAATCACATAAGCACCTACTACGCGCTTTAACGCGATGCGCAGGGCTTCTTCCAGTGAACACTGATTCTGCTTTTTAATTTCTTCGATGAAGTGTAGCAATACTTCTGTGTCAGTATCACTCTGAAAAACGTGACCCTGTTTTACCAGTTCCTGTTTCAGTTGTACATAGTTTTCGATAATGCCGTTGTGGATCATGGCCAGTTTGCCGTCACCGGATAAGTGAGGATGGGCATTACGATCACAGGGTTCACCGTGGGTAGCCCAACGGGTATGACCAATGGCAATATGACTGCGCATATCTTTGCCAGCCACGAATTCCTCCAGGGCAGCCACTTTATCTTTTCTTTTATATACCTGCAGCCCATCATTAATGAGGGCTACACCCGCGCTGTCATAGCCGCGGTATTCCAGTCTTTTGAGGCCTTTCAATACAACCGGGTAGGCTTCCCGCTGCCCGATGTAAGCTACTATTCCACACATAAGGTTTTTGGATTTGTGCTAAGGTTTATCATTGCAATATCGCATTAATTGTTAAAATCACATCAGGAAATGTGAATATTGTTTAAGTTAAGATATGGTCAGCATAGCATTCTACACTACATTCAATCAATGTAAAATGAAAAAGGGAACACAGAAAACGATTCCGGTAAAGATTAAGATAACTTAACATTTACCAGCATCATTCACTGTGTTCCCTTTTCTATTCCTTTTATCGCGTGTCTACTAAATAAAAAAAATTAAAAATGCTCCATTATTTCAAGAGCGTACTCTCGAACAACAAAAGTATTCTTTTATATTCATCTGTCCAGCTGCTGGGCGTAATAAATCCGTGATCTTCTACGGGATACACTGCCAGCTCCCAGTTATTTTTTCCCAGTTCAATCAAACGTTGTGATAAGCGTACGATGTCCTGGAAATGTACATTCGTATCTACCATACCATGGCACATCAGCAGTTTACCTTTGAGGCCATCTGCGAAATAGATCGGCGAAGAACGGCGATAGGCGATACTGTCTGTAAATGGTTCATTCAGTATGTTGCTGGTATAACCATGGTTATAATGTGCCCAGTCCGTTACGGAGCGTAAAGCCGCTCCTGCAGCAAATACGTCGGGTTTGGTAAACATGGCCATTAAGGTCATGAAGCCACCATAACTACCGCCGTAGATACCGATGCGTTGCGCGTCCACGTGCAATTTCTCTGCCAGATATTTGGCGCCATCTACTTCATCGTCCAGGTCTTTGCCACCCATATAGCGATAAATACCGGTTCGCCAGTTACGGCCGTAACCCGCGCTACCACGATAATCCATGTCTAATACGGTATATCCTTTATCGGTAAGCAGGTTGTGAAACATGTATTCACGGAAATAACTGCTCCACCATTTATGGGCATTTTGCAGATAGCCGGCGCCATGTACAAAGATCACGGCAGCGCCGTTGCTCTTCGCCGGATCAGGCGTGTACAGGCGTGCATACACCGGTTGCTGATCACGCGCCATAAACGTGATCACCTGCGGATCGCGCCAGTTGTACGTTTTGAACTCATCCGACTGTGCCAGCTGTGTTACCTGTACGGCTTTGGCGCCAGGCGTATTAGGCTGCAGGTACAGCTCCCAGGGCTTGTTGGCGTAAGAGTAGCGGAAAGCAATCCACTTCCCATCTGGCGATACGCTGACTTCATTGGCGCCCGGAAGGGTAGTAATCCTTTCTGCCTTACCACCGTTAATGCCTATACGATAAAATTGTTTTTCTCCGGGATGTACTTCATTGGTGCTGATATAAAAATATTTTTTATCCAGAGATAACTGTGCTTCCTGTACTTCATAATTACCGCTGGTAAGCTGGGTAACAGCACCAGTGTTTATGTTGCTGGTGTATAGGTGCGAATAACCGCTGGCTTCCGACTGGAACCAGCAAGTGTTTTCGTTTATCCAGCCAATATTGCTGCCGCCTTCGGTCCAGCCGATACCCGGACCAGCCACCCATGCTTCATCACGTTGACGGTTCAATGTCTTTAAAGTACCCGTGGCAGCATCCAGTAGTACTATCCAGCGATCTTTATTATCGAGTGCGCGGATATCCACTACGGCATGTGTACCCTCGTCCGACCAGTATGGACCGTTTACCACTACGCTTCTGACTTGTGGACTGTCTTTCCGCGTATAGTCTTTTACGTAGTCGGGCTGGTCTTTAATCCCCGGCAGTGTGGCGGTATTAACAGACAATACCGTATCGGCCTGCCGGTCGTAGATGTAGCTTTCATAGCTGCCCTGCGGCGTGCCTACTTTTTCACGGGTGGGAATATCGGTGGTGTAACCGGAAGCGGTCACAAATTCCGGTACAATGGTATTGGGGGCATCTGTGGGCGCCGTGAAAAGGTTATAAGTAATGAAACGGCCGTCCGGACTGATTTGCAGGTTGCTCAGTTGTTTCCCCTGCAGATATAGCGTGCGTAATGTTTTACGCTCATGTGCCTTGTTAAAGGCCGCTGCCGCGTCTTTTCTGGTCTTTTTATCCTTGATCACCTGCATTACTTCCAGCTGCTGGGCTTTCAGGAATTGTTCTTCCGCATTACCAGTTTCTTTTTCGTCCTTTTCTGCCGGTTTATGGCCGGTATTAAAGCTGGTCAGCTGGCTAACGAGTCCGGATGCCCGGTCCCAGGCGTACAGGTTACGGTTTTGCTGAAACACTACCTGTTTACCACCGAAGCTGAATATGGGGTTGAGGGAAGTGGCCGTTGTTTGTGTGATACGGGTGATCTTACCGGTTTTTATCTCCAGTAAATAAATATCCCCTTCATAGCTATAGGTGAGTAAAGTTTTA
This sequence comes from Chitinophaga sp. 05T412, assembly GCF_056396465.1. Classification (NCBI taxonomy): domain Bacteria; kingdom Pseudomonadati; phylum Bacteroidota; class Chitinophagia; order Chitinophagales; family Chitinophagaceae; genus Chitinophaga; species Chitinophaga sp. 05T412. Next base: position 43,625 of record NZ_JBFTLN010000001.1, on the reverse strand, counting down.
TCAGTATTGTAGGTACCACTTGCCTGGGCATTGATCAGCGCGCGGTCAGCTGCTACTGTTTTGCGGGGTGTATTGTTTTTAATGCCGGTATAATACAGCGAGTCGGTCAGGTTTTTATCCGGATTCCAGCTGAAGTAAACAGTTTGGTTATCCGGGCCCCAGAAAACATTATCTGGAGAAGTTCCTATCCATTTAGGATCGCGCATGATCTTTTCTACAGTGAGCGGGCTTGCCTGTTGGGCATAGATGCGGTTGGCTGATAAAAAAATAATGGCGGGTAATACCCATTTTCTCATAGCGGTTCATTAATTTGTTGGGGAATAAATGTAACGGTTTAATCATAAATTGCCGTAACTTTTGGATGGACGTATGACCATCCACTGCTCTAAATCCGCTTTATGCGCATACTGCCAATCTTACTTTCCCTCTTGCTCTTTGTGGCCTGTAAGCCCAAAAGGTCTGCCCGGCAGCCAATACCCGTATCGGAAGATACTACGTTTTTAACCGGCACTTTTTATATCATCAGACACGCTGAAAGGCATCCTGGCTTTGATTCTACGTTAACGCCGGCAGGGCAGGAAAGAGCGGGCGCCTTATATCGCCTGCTGAAAGACTCCGGGCTGAATAAAATCTACACCACACCATTTAAACGCGCAATCGCTACGGCGGATAGCCTCCGGATATATCAGCACCTCGATACCTGCATCTATGCGGCAGATACCAGCGGTGAATCCTTCATCTACCAGGTAACCCGCCATGAAGACTGGGGCAAACGCATCCTGGTAGTAGGACATTCGAATACCATTATTCCACTCTTGCATAGCCTGCGGGCCACGCCACGCGTGGATTCTATCGGAGAGCATGAATACGACCGGATGTTTATTGTGCGGAAGAATAAGGACGGGACTACGTTGAAAGAAATATGTTACTAAAGCAGAAAGCAAAAAGCAGAAAGCAAAAAGCTATTGAGGCGAATGATTAAAGCGGGTAATATTCGCTTAGATCATTCGCCTCAATAGCTTTTTGCTCTATAAAAGAATGCCTTTCATCAGCGTATAGGCCACGGTAAAGTAAATCAGCAATCCTGTCACATCCACCAGGGTGGCTACGAAAGGAGCCGAAGACGTAGCCGGATCGGCGCCACATTTTTTCAATACCAGCGGTAGCATAGAACCGGAGAGGGTTCCCCAAAGTACTACTCCTACGAGAGAAATACCTACTGTAGCGCCTATCAGCACGGTATGATCTCCATAAGTATGGAAGAACGTGTTCCATAGCAGGATGCGGATAAAACCAATCATACCCAGGCAGCCGCCTAATATTAATCCGGAAATGATTTCCCGGCGCATCACCCGCCACCAGTCGCCTACGGTGATTTCACCCAGCGCCATGGCTTGTATAATCAGGGTAGAAGCCTGGGAGCCGCTGTTACCACCACTGGAAATAATGAGTGGTACAAACAGGGCCAGCACTACTGCCTTGGCAATTTCATCTTCAAAAAAGCCCATAGCCGTAGCGGTCAGCATTTCGCCGATAAATAATACCACCAGCCAGCCTACACGTTTTTTAATCAGTTTGAAGATGGGCATGTCGAGGTAAGGCTCATCCAGGGCCTCGGTACCACCTATCTTCTGAATATCTTCAGTATGTTCTTCGTTGGCGATCCATAACATATCATCAATGGTCACAATACCCAACAAGATACCCTGGTCATCTGCCACCGGCAAGGCTACCCTGTTTTCCATCCGGAAAACCTGTATGGCCTCTTCCTGGTCATCGTTGGCGTGGAGGGATACAAAGCGGTCGTCCATCAGTGTATGCACCACCGTGTCCGGCGATACCAGCAGGAACTCCCGAATCCGGAAGTCATCCAGCAGGTGGCCTTTTTCGTCGATGACATATATTACATCAATCGTTTCACTGTCTTTACCATGCTCCCGGATATAGTTCAGCACCTCTTTCACCGTCCATTCTTCCCGCACTGCAATGTAGTCGGGCGTCATGATACGGCCCACACTGTTTTCCTTGTAACCCAGCAGGGAAAGGGTAATCCGCCGTTCTTCCGGATCGAGCAATTTAATCAGTTCTTTCACGGCCTCACTGGGAAGTTCTTCCAGGAAGGCGGTACGGTCATCCGCCGGCAACTCATTCATGAGTTCCGCGATCTTGCCCGCCGATAAAGTGCGGATCACATCTTCCTGTAATGGAAAATCCAGGATACGGAAAGCCGCTGCCGCTCTGCTGATCGACAGATTATTAATGATGACATCGGCCTGATCGGGATCCTCGTGAATCAATTCGGCTATATCCGTTATCAGCTGGTCATCCAGGTATACTGACAGTTCACGGTAACTTTTCTCATCTGTCAGTGTCTGGAACTTTTCCAGTAAAGCTTCATTTTCCATGTACAATTGCCTCTATCTGCGAAAATAAGTTAAAATAGCACGCTGCCGGGACAGTCGTTATAATAATTCTGATACATGCAGGCGGATATTGCCGCAAATCGTATCAATGGGCAGATCATTGGCATCTTTACCAAAGGGATCTTCAATTTCTTCTGCAATCAGCTCCAGACTCGCCAGTACAAAGAAGATAAACACGACCATCGGAATGATCAGGTAACCCAGACTGAATACATACGCGAAAGGCATGGTCATGATGTAGAAGAATATAAATTTTTTTATGAAAACGCTGTAGGAGAAGGGGATAGGGGTGTTCTTGATCCGCTCGCAGGCGCCGCATACATCGGCAAATGTTTGCAGTTCTGGATTCAGCAGGATCAGCTGATCACCCGTTAATTGCCCGTTGCGGTACAGTTCCATCGTTTTGCTGATGATCAGCTGTGTCACCTGATTAGGCACATGCTTACTGATGTCCATATGCAGCGATTCCTGTCCGGGCAACACTTCCAGCTCATTCGACAGGTACGTTTTGCGCAAATGATTTTTCAGGCTATAAGCAAAGTTGGGGATCATCACTTTGAAAAAGTGACGGTCGGCGTGGTTATCGGCTGGTAACATCGCTTGTATCTTTATGGCCAGGTTGCGGCTGCTGTTCACCAGTGCACCCCATTGCCGGCGCCCTTCCCACCAACGGTCGTAGGCCGTATTGGTGCGGAATACCAGTAACAGGGAAATCACAAAGCTCAGCAACCCATGCATCAGCGATATCTTGGACACCTCACTGTTGGCCGACAATTTCCACACCTCCAGCTCCAGCCATGCAATGAACCCAGAATAGATGGAAAGCGCGATGAACATAGGAAACAGCTTTCTTACTGTGTCCGCTTTATGAATACGAAAAATAAAGGTAAACCACTCTTTTGGGTTATAATTGATCATATGTATTGCTTGATATTCGGCAAAAAAAATAATTTCCGGGCCGCAAACCTAAATTTTTTAAACATGATTTTGATAACTTCTTCCTTTAACTTTACTTTACGTCTTCTTTTATTTGAAATTGAGCCATGATTAAGCCATACTTGTTCGTTGATAAGTCTAAGGGAAGAGGCAGAGGAGTGTATACCAAAGAAAATATTCCAGCCGGCACGAGAATCGAAACTTCCCCTGTACTTGTCCTCTCTTATGATGATACAGAAATCGCAGATAAAACCAGACTCCATAATTACCTTTTTCTCTGGGGCGCAAAAGAAACACGTTCCTGTGTGGCTTTAGGTTTCTGTTCTATCTATAACCACGACTATCAGCCCAACTGCGAGTATGAAATGGACTTCAAAGAAGAAACCATGAGCATCATTACCCGCCGCGAGATTAAAAAAGGTGAAGAATTATCCATTAACTATAATGGTGATGTGACCGATACCTCCCCACTTTGGTTTGATATCAAAAAGAAAAAAGCGGTAAAAAAATAAGCATTACGAATGACGAAGGGCAGGATCATGTAGCGTAAATTAACTGCCAGCCTGCGTATTTCGTCTTTCTACTACTAAATTATATAAGTGCTTATATAATTTTCTCACCGTGATCATATTTCCATTTTTCTTTCGTAATATTGTATAAGCACTTATATAAATTACTAAAAGGCAATTCTCCCATGTCGTTCTATCCATCATTAGGCTATCTTGTTTTTGGCAGCCGCCTGCGCCGCCTGAGTGAATACTTCCTTATGGAAGTCAACAAAGTATATGAACAGGCAGGGATTCCCTTTGATGCCAGCTGGTTTCCGGTATTTTATCTGTTATCCAAACAACAGCCGGTATCCATGATCGAGATCTCCGATCAGCTGGAAATTTCCCATTCCGCCGTCAGCCAGATGGTGACCAACCTCAAAAAGAAAGGACTGCTGAAAACCACGCCCTGCAAAGAAGATGGCCGTCGCCAGCTGGTAGCCTTCTCCAAAAAAGGAGAAGAACTGCTGCATCAGATCCAGCCCGTTTGGGAAGCCATCACCCAGGCAATGGAAACACTGGCTACGGAAAATAAACAAAGCCAGCAAATACTGGCTGCCATTGCACAAATAGAGCAGGCCGTACAACAAACACCACTATCAGAAAGAATAAAACAACAGCTATAATCATACACCAAAAAAATTGACTGACCATGAGTGATATTTTTAAGTACGGTATAGACCAGCTCACTGTAGCCACCGCCATTGATATTGCGGCCGGCAAAGTGAAAGGGGTGCTGGTACCGGAAGTCATTGCCCGTGTACAAACCAGCTTCGGGTATGTACAAACCATCGTAGCACAGCATACGACGGTATACGGTATCAACACCGGATTTGGTCCCTTGTGTGATACTAAAATTTCAGAAGAAGATACCCGCGCCCTGCAGTATAACATCCTGCAAAGCCACAGTGTAGGTGTGGGTAATCCTATTCCGGAAGAAATTGCCCGCATCATGCTCATCACCAAAGTACATGCGCTGGCACAAGGTTTTTCAGGCGCAGCATTGTCTACCCTGGAACGTATCATCTGGCATATTGATCATCAGGTAACGCCATTGGTGCCTGAAAAGGGCTCTGTTGGCGCCTCCGGCGACCTTGCTCCTTTATCACACCTCTTCCTGCCATTGATTGGCCTCGGTCAGGTATACTATAAAGGACAGCAAACCAGCACCGCTGCCATGATGCAACAAACAGGTATTGCGCCAATAGTACTGGGTCCTAAAGAAGGCCTCGCACTGATCAATGGTACACAGTTTATCCTGTCGTTTGCTGTGAAAGCAGTACAACGCCTGCACAACGCACTGGAAGCCGCAGACATCATCGGCGCTTTATCCCTCGAAGGACTCATGGGTACTGCTAAACCTTTTGATCCCCGCTTACACGCCATTCGTCCGTTTGCCGGCAATCAGCTGGTGGCTCACCGCCTGAAAGCCATGCTGGATCATTCCGAAATTATGTCGTCGCATGTGGACTGTGGCCGCGTTCAGGACCCTTATTCCCTGCGCTGTATGCCACAGGTACATGGCGCCTCCCGTACCGCCTGGCAGCACCTGATGGAGCTCACCACCATAGAACTGAACGCCGTCACCGATAACCCGATTATTTTCAGCGCAGAAGATACCATCAGTGGTGGTAACTTCCACGGTCAGCCAATGGCCTTGCCGCTGGACTACGCCACTGTAGCGGCTGCGGAGCTGGGTAATATTTCCGACAGACGTTGTTATATGATGATTGAAGGAAGATATGGCCTGCCGAAATTACTCATACAGGACGCTGGTTTGAACTCCGGATTCATGATTCCACAATACACCACCGCCGCTCTGGTGACCGAAAATAAAACGCTGTGTTTCCCTGCCAGCGCAGATAGCGTGCCTACCTCCCTGGGTCAGGAAGACCATGTATCCATGGGCTCTATCAGCGGTCGTAAGCTGAACCAGGTCATCGGTAACCTCGAATATATACTGGCGATAGAATTGCTGTATGCCGCACAGGCAGTAGATTTCCGCCGTCCGCTGAAATCAGGCCCGGTGCTCGAAGCCGTACATCAGTACACCCGTACAAAAGTGACCTTTGCTGATAAAGACCGCATCTTCGCGGACGACATCGCCGCTTTACACACCATCGTAGCAGACCAATCACTGGTGCGCGTAGCCAACGAAGCTGCGGCCCAACATCAACTTAACTTAAACGGAATTTATAATGACCAGTTCGGACTTTATTAAAACATACGCAGCGCACCCACATTATAAAGCTCCCCGTGGCCCGCAGCTGCACGCCAAATCATGGCAAACCGAAGCGCCTTTGCGCATGTTGCTCAACAACCTGGATGCCGAAGTAGCCGAAAACCCCGATGAACTGGTGGTATACGGTGGTATCGGTCAGGCTGCACGCAACCGCGAATCACTGCAAAAAATTATTGAAATATTATTGGAGCTGGACGATAACCACTCCTTACTGGTGCAATCCGGTAAGCCAGTAGGTATTGTTCGCACCCACCCGCAAGCACCCCGTGTGATGCTGGCCAACAGTAACCTGGTGCCTAAATGGGCCACCTGGGAACACTTCAACGAACTGCGTGCAAAAGGTTTGATGATGTACGGCCAGATGACTGCCGGCAGCTGGATCTATATCGGTACACAAGGTATCCTGCAGGGAACCTATGAAACCTTTATGGAGTGCGGCCGTCAGCATTTCAATGGCAGCCTTGCCGGTAAACTGCTGGTCACCGCAGGTATCGGCGGTATGGGTGGCGCACAGCCACTGGCCGCTACCATGGCCGGTGCCGTGTTTATTGGCGCCGACATTGATCCTACCCGTATTCAGAAAAGACTGGATACCCGCTACATTGATCGCATGACTTATTCCTACGAAGAAGCCATCCAGTGGGCAAAAGAAGCGCAAGCCAAAGGTGAGGCGCTGTCTATTGGTTTGGTAAGTGATGCCGGTGATATGCTGGAAAGGATGTTGAAAGATAACCTCATCCCGGATATCCTCACCGATCAAACTTCTGCCCATGATCCGCTGAACGGCTATGTTCCCAACGGTATAACGCTGGCAGAAGCACTGGCGCTTCGTAAAAGCGATGCCGCAAAGTATCGGGAGCTGTCGCTGAAAAGCATGGCCCGCCACGTGGGTTTGATGTTGCAGCTGCAACAAAAGGGTGCTATCACTTTTGACTATGGTAATAACCTGCGTGAGTTTGCCCGCGAAGGTGGTGAACCCAACGCATTCAACTTCCCAGGATTCACCCCGGCCTATATCCGTCCGCTGTTCTGCGAAGGAAAAGGACCGTTCCGCTGGGTAGCCCTCTCCGGCGATCCTGAAGATATTTATACTACTGACCAGGCGCTGATAGAAGCGTTCCCGGAAAATACCCACCTGATCAACTGGCTGAAAGAAGCCCGCGAGAAAGTGGCGTTCCAGGGATTACCTGCCCGCATTTGCTGGCTGGGACTGGGCGAAAGAGAAAAAGCCGGCCGCATTTTCAATGAGCTGGTGAGAACCGGTAAAGTGAAAGCGCCGATTGTAATTGGTCGTGATCACCTCGACTGTGGCTCTGTGGCGTCTCCTAACCGCGAAACAGAATCTATGAAAGATGGTTCTGATGCGGTGAGCGACTGGACCTTGCTGAACCTCATGGCCAACACCGGTGGCGGCGCTACCTGGGTATCCTTCCATCATGGTGGTGGCGTAGGTATGGGCTATTCTCAACATGCCGGCATGGTAGTACTCGCCGATGGTACAGACCGTGCGGCTGATTGCTTAAGCCGCGTGCTGTTTAATGATCCTGCCCTGGGTATTTTCCGTCATGCAGATGCCGGCTATGAAAAGGCACAGGAATGGGGAGAGAAATTTAACATCAATATTTACTAAGCAGTTAGCTTTTAGCTGTTAGCAGTTAGCCTATAGCGGATGGATGTTCGCTATAGGCTTTCGCTAAAGACTAAAAGCTAATAGCTAAAAGCTAACAGCTAATGAAAACCTTACTCGGTCCATTTGTACAGATCCTTCCTATGACGGGATTATCGCTGAAAGGCACGTTGCAGGACGAACAATTAACGGTAATAGAAAAAGGCGGGGTAGTATTGGAAGATGGGGAAATCGTTGCCGTAGCGGATTATAAGTCATTGCTCAAAAAGTATCCGGACAGTGAAATTGCTTTCATCGATACCCCAATGGTACTGTTGCCCGGCTTTATTGACTGCCACACGCATATCTGTTATGATGGCACCCGCAACCGCGATTATGCCATGCGTATAGCCGGTAAAAGTTACCTGGAAATAGCACGTGCCGGTGGCGGGATATGGGACTCTGTGACTAAAACACGTGTAGCCGATATCGTTACACTCACGGAAAATACGGTGGCGCGTGCTAACCGTCACCTGAAAGAAGGGGTGACTACGATAGAGGTGAAGAGTGGCTATGGGCTTAACTTAGAAGGGGAGCTGAAAATGCTCCGCGCCATACAACAGGCGGGGCTGCATACCAAAGCCACCCTGATCAGTACTTGCCTGGCTGCACACATGAAACCACGTGATTATACCGGTACAGAAACGGAATACCTGCAATGGGTATCCCAGGAGCTGCTGCCGTTGTTGCAACAGGAACAGCTGACAAACCGTGTAGATATTTTCATTGAGGAAACCGCCTTCTCTGTAGATGCAGCTACGGTATTTCTGAAACAGGCCATGCAACAGGGCTTCGCTGCTACGGTGCATGCCGACCAGTTCAGCGCCGGCGGCGCTGAAGTAGCCGTGAATACTGGCGCCTTATCAGCGGACCACCTGGAGGCCAGTAATGAAAAAGAAATTGCATTACTCGCAAATTCAAATACAGTTGCCGTAGTTTTGCCGGGAGCTTCATTAGGGTTGGGGATGCAATATGCACCTGCCAGGAAGTTGCTGAACGCGGGCGCCAGTGTGGCCATCGCCAGCGACTGGAACCCAGGATCTGCGCCTATGGGCGATTTGCTGATCCAGGCAGCCGTAATGAGTGCCGCAGAAAAATTATCTACAGCAGAAGTGTTGGCAGCACTTACCGTAAGAGCTGCCCCTGCATTACAACTGAAAGATGCAGGTATGGTGCTGGCCGGATACGCCGCAGATTTGCAGGCTTATCCTACCAGTGATTACCGTGATATCCTCTATTATCAGGGGAAGATGAAACCTGCTATGGTCTGGAAAAAAGGAGAATTAGTATCGTAATGTATGATAACAAAGGATAGCTATCAGCCAACGGCCGCCAATGCGTGGACCGGTCGTATAGATGGAACAACGCAGGACCTGTTGCGTTGGCACCAGGTCATCAAAGTGGTAGACCTGTTACAGGACGCATTGCCTGCACTGCCGCCGCAGACCAAAGGAATCGTATTACTGGGCTTCGCCTGTGATGAGGGAGTGCGCCGTAACAAAGGCAGAACCGGCGCCGCAGAAGGCCCTGCAGCCTTGCGTAAAGCGATCGCCAACTTCCCGGTTCATTTCGGAGAACAAACCGTGTTGCTGGATGCCGGAAGTATTCTTTGTGTAGATGGTGAACTGGAAAATGCCCAACAGGTGCTGAGTGAAGCAGTAAAGGCTATCCTCACCGCCGGTTATCTGCCCCTGCTACTGGGTGGTGGTCACGAAATTACGTATGGCCATGCCAGTGGGTTGCGCCGTTTTGCCGGAAAGCAAAAGGTAGGCTTCATCAACTTTGACGCACATTTCGATATCCGTGTGCCGGAAGAAGCCGGTCCCAGCTCTGGTACTGGTTTCTGGCAACTATCGCAGGACTGTAAGCAGGCCGGCACCCCTTTTAATTACCTCGCACTGGGTATCCAGAAAAACGGGAATACCCGGCAGCTATTTAATATTGCCGGAGAAGCAGATGCCACCTATGTGAGCGCAGATGCTTTCCACCTGCAGGATAAAGACACGCTATTTGCCGCTATTCAGCATTTCCTGGGGCAGGTAGATAAAGTATACCTGACCACCTGTTTAGACGTATTTGCCGCGCCTTTTGCACCCGGTGTAAGCGCTACTGCCTATAATGGTATTATGCCCGGAGGCTTATTCCTCCAGTGTTACCGCCGGATATTGCAAAGTGGAAAAGTAGCCGCTACAGATATTGCAGAACTCAATCCTTCATTGGATATAGATAATCGCACCGCTAAACTGGCGGCTTCCCTGATTTTTGAAATTGTGATGGCTTATTCGGGAGAAGAACCGTTTTAGCTGTTAGCCATTAGCTTTTAGGTTTTAGCAAATGCAGCGGAGATGGATTGATGATGATCTTCGCTGCATTTGCTAAAAGCTTATTGTTTGCAGCGCTCTCAGCTGCTTCGCGCACAGCGCCAGCTGTTCTTTCATATCTACCTGTAGTAATTGTATCAGTTGTGATGCATTCACCGGCAGCGTAATTTTTTCCTTCTTCACCTGTGCTATCGTTGCTTTCGTAAATAATAATAATTCACTGGTATCATGCCACTGCCCCAGGAGTTCACCTGCTTTTTTGGTGTGTGGAATCAGTACTTCCGTTTGATGGGAGGGTAGTACCTGTTCCATGATGGTGAGTTGGTAGTATAATGATTTGGTTTCTTTTCTTACACCGTGCCATACGGCGTGATGGGCGCTGCTCGCAGGCGGCGTGATCCGCTGGTGCTGCTGTTGCAGGTATTTTTCCAATGCAATGGTAGCGGTTTCTGCATCTATATCGGCAATGGCTTCCTTAAACTTTTCTGGTAGGCTCCCTAACTGCTTCAGGGAACTATGCTTCACTGCGGCCTGCAGCAGGGTATTAGCGGTGGTTTGTTTATTTCGTAATAATAAGTGGGCAACCGCGAAGCGCCATTTGACTTTTCGCTCATAATTACGCAGGTGTTTTTCCTGCAGGTGTGTATCGCGCGCAGCTCCGCCCATAGCCTGTATCAGCCTTACCATCTGCAGATGTTTGCCGGCGCCGAAGGTGTAATCCGGCAGTTGTTGGGCCAGGGAAAAGAAGGCGCGAAGCTTTTTTACGCCTACCCGTAGTGCATGCACTGCATCCGCATCGCCGGGAACTTCCTGTAGCGTGGTATATGCGGCAATAACGTTGTCGCATTCCCTTCGGAGATAGTGATATAACGCAGCGTGTAGCATCTTTCTAAAGATAAAATAAAATTTCCGGCCCTGACCGGAAACTAGATAAATTCAATATTTTTGCGTCAAATTGTTATGTTATGCAACTAATCCCAAAAGTGGCAGTCGCTGTACTGCTGGCAATGCTATGTACCCCCGCCATGGCGCAAAAAATCAAACTGGTAGATGGCGACCTCGCTGCCCTGAAAGATCAAAAAGAAATTAATGTGGAATTCACGTATGATCACTTGTCTGTAGGCAAAGACAGCGAAGAAGATTATATCACGAAGAAAACAGCAGAGTACAATGCCAAGGAAGCCGGAAAAGGCGACACCTGGGCCAAAGCCTGGAAAGACGATCGTGCCAGCAGGTTTGAGCCTAAATTTGATGAATTATTTAATGACAATGGCGACCTGAAAGCCGGCAAATTCCCCAATGCAAAGTACACGTTGATTTTTCACACCACCTTTATGGAGCCTGGATTTAACGTAGGAGTAGCGCGTAGAAATTCCTACATCGATGCGGAAATCAATATTGTAGAAACAGCTAACCCAGGTAAAGTGGTGGCTAAAATTTCCGTAGATAATGCACCCGGCCGTATGATGGGCTTCGATTTTGACACCGGTATGCGGATCATGGAATCCTATGCAGTAGCTGGAAAGAAGCTGGCGAAGTTTATTGCGAGATAAATTATTAAGCAGAAAGCAGAAAGCGGAAAGCACAAAGCTATTGTAGCGGATGATCAAAGCGTATTAATATTCGCAATGGTCACTCGCTACAATAGCTTTATGCTTTCAGCTTTGTGCTTTCAGCTCTAAAAAACAATTGTTTTGTTACCATGTAAAATCACGCGGTGGCTCACATGTGCTTTTACCGCTCTGGTCAGCACCTGCCGCTCAATATCACGTCCCAGCATCACCAGGTCTTCTACGGTATGTTTATGGCTTACCCTGGCCACATCCTGCTCAATAATGGGCCCTTCATCCAGTTCATTGGTGACATAGTGAGCCGTAGCGCCAATCAGCTTTACGCCTCTCGTATAGGCATTGAGGTAAGGCCGGGCGCCGGCAAAAGCGGGCAAAAAGGAGTGATGAATATTAATGATACGCTGTGGATAAATGCTGACAAACTCCGGAGATAATATCTGCATATATCTCGCCAGTACTGTGAAATCAATGCGGTGTTCCTCCAGCAGGCGGATAGCCGCACGTTCCTGCAGCGCCTTGGTGGTGCTGGTGACCGGTAGATAATGAAACGGAATATCCATGGCGGTGCACTCTTTTTCCAGCAACGGGTGATTGGAAATAACGAGCGGAATATCGACAGGTAATTCCCCGCTTTTCCATCTCCATAAAAGCTCCAGCAGGCAATGATCATAGGCAGATACCAGGATCGCCATCCGCATCCGCTGGTCGCTGTAATTAATTTTCCATTCCATTTGTAACGGGGTGGCTACCTGCTGCTGAAAAGCAGCTTCCAGCGCGGACTTGTCCAGCTGCTCCAGCTGAAATTCCATGCGCATAAAAAATAAACCTTCCCTGGGATCGGTACTGTGTTGACTTGCATCAAGTATATTTGCACCCAATTGATATAGAAACTGGGATACGCCCGCCACTATGCCGGGACGATCAGGACAGCAAATAAGTAAACACGCAGTGATGTTAGGAGCGTTTTCTTTTGACATATAACTACCAAATTAATACTTCTCCCTTGAAAAAAATAGGACTCATGTCGGATACGCATAGCTATTTGCATCCGCAGGTATTCAAATACTTTGAAGATGTAGATGAAATCTGGCATGCCGGCGATATTGGAAATGTAGAACTGGCCGATAAACTGGAAGCTTTTAAACCTTTCAGGGCCGTGTACGGTAATATCGACGGTGCGGATATCCGTGTCCGTTATCCCGAAACACTGCGCTTCAACGTAGAAGGCGTAGAGGTGATGATGACACATATTGGTGGTTATCCGGGGAAATATGCCCCCGGCGTAAAGGAACAGCTACAACGGCATCCTGCTAAACTCTTTATCAGCGGGCATTCGCATATTCTGAAAGTAATGCCAGACCCGGCACTGCATTTGTTGCACATGAATCCTGGTGCCTGTGGACAACAAGGATGGCACAAAGTGAAAACACTCCTGCGCTTTCAACTGGATGCAGGCAATATTCAACAGCTCGAAGTCGTTGAACTACCTGGCTGACTAAATTAACCTACAACAGTTATGAATCTGCGAACTATCGTATGTGTCATCATATTGCTAACCGGAACTACGCAAATACATGCGCAGGGAAGGTTTTGGAAATGGCTGAAAACAGAAAATGACACGGCATATATAGAAGAACATACGGAAGATATCACCGCCAGGCTCTATGGGTCGCGGAAATACACCAAGTTTGATATCATCGACCGTAAACAGAAGAAAGATATTTTATACCGCCCCAACACCCCGTTTAACATCGGTTTTGGTGCTAACTATCGCTTCGTAGGACTGAACCTGGGCTTTAATCTGCCCTTCATTAACCAGCATAACGAGAAGTATGGCAAAACAAAGTACATCGATCTTCAGTCGCACATCTATCTCCGTAAAATTGTAGTAGATTTCTATGGGCAATATTACAAAGGCTATTATGTAGCCAATCCTGAGAAAGTATTTGGCAGGGAATACGCCGCTCAAAACCCTTATCCGCAGCGCCCGGATATCCGAAATATTGATTTCGGACTCAATGTGCAGTATATTTTCAACGATAAACGATTTTCCTACCGGGCGCCTAATCTGCAGAATGAATACCAGAAGAAAAGCGCGGGCTCTTTCCTGTTGGGCGGGGAAATGTTTTTAGGAAGAATAAAAGGAGATTCTTCCCTGATACCTTCCAACATGGCCGATACCTTTTTTCTGCGGGATGAGCACTATTATAAAACGGGAATATCCTCGCTGGCAGCCAATGTCGGGTATGCGTATACGTTTGTCGTGAAACAACATTTCTTTTTATCACTGTCGCTCACGTCAGGATTGGGAGGGAATGTGACCAGTCTTTTTATGGAAAACGGCAGCATCAGCCGCAAAGTAGGTATACAGTTCAGTAATACGGTGCGGGCCTCCCTGGGCTACAATTCCAGCCGTTATTTTGCAGGAGTACATTATGTGGGGATGACTACCCGCAGCGGCATGCCGATACCAAATACCTATCAGACATTTGGCACCGGTAACTTCAGGGTGAGCCTGGTACGCAGGTTTACACTACAGAAACCGCTATGGAAATCCAGGTCTATTTAGCTTTGTTCCTTCGATATCCACTTGGTATCCAGTGTAGGCTGGTACTGTTCCATTTGCTGCAGTAACTGTTCCATGTTATCACTATGAAGCAATCTGGCGCTATTGGCAGCGGAGAGGAAGCCATTTTGGGTCATAGTGGCACATAACGCAATGAGGTTATCGTAAAAGCCATTTACATTGAGCAGGCCAATAGGTTTCTGATGTAGGCCTAATTGTCCCCAGGTAAGCATTTCAAACAATTCTTCCATGGTGCCAAAGCCGCCGGGAAGTGTGATAACACCATCGGATAATTCGTTCATTTTGGTTTTGCGTTCGTGCATGGTGTCCACCAGGATTAACTCTGTAAGTCCTTTATGCGCCAGCTCTTTCTGTTGCAGAAAATGAGGCAATACACCAATTACGTTACCACCTGCCTGTAATGCACCATCTGCTACCGCGCCCATAAGGCCGACTCTGGCGCCGCCATAAACGAGCGTCAGTTGGCGTTGGGCGAGTGCTGCACCCAATAATTTAGCTTGTTCCATATACACAGGTAATTCTCCTGCACTTGAACCACAAAAAACAACAATACTTTTCATTTGAGTAGTTTATAAGGTATCTATTTCCGTCTGAATATTTTTCCGGGCAGCGGCTTCATATTGCTCCCTGAATAAGGGAGTATGATAAATAGCCGGTGCTTCCAGGAAATGTTTTAATAGCTTTTTTCGTCCTGGTTTATACAGCAGATCGGGATAGATGTTGTATTCCTGCCTGATCTGTTGGGAGTAAGTTTTATATGCTTCCGGCGCAGTACCCAGTATATACAGGTCAAAATCCAGGAAGTAATCCAGGTCCTTATTGTTCAGGGTGTTGATATGCGTTTTAGTAGCCACAATAAACTCACTGACCAACGTTGTTTTATTTTCCGGGTAACCGATTTCCCGCAGGTATCTTTCTGCTGCTTCTGCACTGTCTGCCTCATTATTTTTCATCAATGGATTGTATACGAGATCATGGAAGAAGATGGAAAAAAGTACCACATCGGGGTCCTGCAGGTAGGTGCCAAATTCTTCCGAAAGCATGATCATTTGCGTGATATGCGACAGGTTATGATAGGTGCGTTGTTCCCCGCTATACATCATCGTGAGATATTCGTATTGATAGGTAATCAGGGAAGTATCCACCTTGAGGTTGGCGTGCAGCTGGCCCCATTTATCATGCAGCATACAGGTTGGGTTTAAAACAGTTACTAAAGATAATGATGCAAGATAATGTCTATAAAACTATTATAGCGAACAATCCTCGCATTTGCGCAGATCATTCGCTATAATAGTTTTCGCTTTCAGCTTTGTTTACAGGCGCTTTCGCACCTATGCTTTCCGCTTATTTCTTCGCTGCTTCAGCGCGGATAACGTTCAACGCACCACCTGATTTAAACCACTCGATCTGTTGTTCGTTGTACGTGTGGTTTACAGGGAATTCGTTCGTGCTGCCATCTTTGTGATGCAGTACAACGGTCAGCTGTTTACCAGGAGTGAAGGTAGTCAGTCCATCAATATCGATGGTATCATCTTCCTGGATTAAATCGTAATCTTCTTTGTTAGCGAAGGTCAGACCCAGCATACCTTGTTTTTTCAGGTTGGTTTCGTGGATACGGGCGAAAGATTTCACCAGGATAGCACGAACGCCGAGGTGACGTGGTTCCATCGCAGCGTGTTCGCGGCTGGAGCCTTCACCGTAGTTTTCATCACCTACTACTACTGCACCAAAGCCTTTCGCTTTATAATCACGCATGGTGGCAGGAACTGCACCGTATTCACCGGTTAAGGCGTTCTTTACGGTATCAGTTTTATCGTTGAATGCGTTTACCGCACCAATGAGCATGTTGTTGGAGATGTTATCCAGGTGACCACGGTATTTCAACCATGGACCAGCCATAGAGATATGATCCGTAGTACATTTACCTTTTGCTTTGATGAGGAGTTTCAGTCCTTTCAGGTCTGTACCTTCCCATGCGCTAAATGGAGCCAGGAGTTGTAAACGGTCGGAAGTAGGAGATACAATTACCTGTACACCGCTACCATCAGCAGCAGGCGCCTGGTAACCTGCATCTTCTGCAGCAAAACCATTTGGAGGCAGTTCGTAACCTACTGGTTCATCCAGCATTACTTCTTCGCCGTTTTTGTTCTTCAGTTTATCGGTCAGCGGGTTGAAGGTAAGATTACCTGCAATAGCCAGCGCAGTAACGATTTCAGGAGAAGCTACGAAAGCGTGGGTAGAAGCATAACCATCATTTCTTTTCGCGAAGTTGCGGTTGAAGGAAGTGATGATAGAGTTTTTGCGGTTAGGGTCATCGATGTGACGAGCCCATTGACCGATACACGGACCGCAGGCGTTTGCCAGTACCACACCACCTACCTGGTTGAAAGTATTCAGCAGGCCATCTCTTTCGATGGTGTAGCGTACTACTTCAGAACCTGGAGTGATGGTATATTCAGATTTCATATCCAGCTGTTTGTCGATCGCCTGTTGAGCGAGAGACGCAGAGCGGGAAATATCTTCATAAGAAGAGTTGGTGCAGGAACCAATCAGGGCTACGTCCAGTTTCTCAGGCCAGTTGTTTTCTTTTACTGCCTGTGCAAATTTGGAAATAGGCCATGCCAGATCCGGCGTAAACGGACCGTTTACATATGGTTCCAGTTCGTCCAGGTTGATTTCAATCACCTGGTCGTAGTATTTAGCAGGATCAGTGTATACTTCAGCATCCGGACGGAGGTGTTCTTTCACCTGGTCAGCCAGGGCAGCTACTTCCGTTCTGCCGGTTACTTTCAGGTAATCCGCCATTTTGGTATCGTAAGCAAAGAGAGAGCAGGTAGCTCCGATTTCAGCACCCATGTTACAGATAGTACCTTTACCAGTAGCGCTAAAGCTATCCGCACCTTCGCCAAAGTATTCCACGATAGCGCCTGTACCACCTTTTACAGTGAGGATACCAGCTACTTTCAGGATAATGTCTTTAGCAGAAGTCCAGCCACTCATTTTACCAGTCAGCTTCACACCGATCAGTTTCGGCATTTTCAGCTCCCATGGTAAACCAGCCATTACGTCTACTGCATCAGCACCACCAACGCCAATCGCTACCATGCCTAAACCGCCGGCATTAGGAGTGTGGGAGTCGGTACCGATCATCATACCACCAGGAAACGCATAGTTTTCCAGTACTACCTGGTGAATGATACCCGCGCCTGGTTTCCAGAAACCAATGCCGTACTTATCAGAAATTGAAGAAAGGAAATCGTAAACTTCTTTATTGGTGTCAATAGCAGTCGCAAGATCTTGTGTAGCGCCTACCTTGGCTTGAATGAGGTGATCACAGTGTACTGTGGAAGGAACCGCAACTTGATCACGGCCGCAGGTCATAAACTGGAGCAATGCCATCTGGGCAGTTGCATCCTGCATAGCTACGCGATCCGGTGCAAATTCAACATAGGATTTGCCTCTTTCGTAGGGCGTGGTAGTAGGTGCATACAGGTGAGCGTACAAAATCTTCTCGGCAAGCGTGAGCGGGCGACCTAACATTTTACGGGTTGCTTCCACCTTACCCGGTAGTGCCGCATACACTTTTTTAATCATGTCAATATCAAACACCATGGGAAAAAAATTATTTAAGAGCGGTTAAAAATTGCACGCAAAATTAACTAAAAACAACAAGTTTTTAAATTAAATACTTAAGATATAGCCAACTGTGCATAAACTCCCTGTACTTTAACAGTTCCTTTAAATACCCGCAGATCAAGGAAATGACCGGATTTCGTCTCTTTAAAAAATTAGTAAAAATTGTTATATTAAATTTATACCGCCTGCTTTTTTAACCGTAATCATGAGCAGAAACGCGCAACCGCAGTAAAGTTGCTGATATTCAACTACCTAAATAGGTGGCGCCCCGCTCCGTTTTTTGCTTGTTTTTCCAGCCGGAATTTGATAAATTTGGTCTATGAACCGGATTAAAGATTTCGTGGAATGGAAGGCGTTCGGTGTTTGTGCTGCTATTGGAGAAAAACTGGGAGTAGCCACCTATCGCATACGCATCTTTTTCATCTATGCCACCTTTCTGACAATGGGATCACCACTCATTGTATATATGATTCTTGCGTTCTGGGTTAATATGAAAAATTATATCCAGAATGCCCGGAGAAATCCCCTGCGCTATTTATAGTATATCAAGATAAAAAAACCGGATGACGAAACAGCCATGGCTGCTCATCATCCGGTTTTTTATTTTATACAGTCATCTATTCCATATGGAACAGCGTCATACCATGATAATGATTTTGTAATTCATTCAACGTAATCGGCTTATTCAAATTTCTCGTTTCATCGCGGTAATGCAGCTGCATCAGCGGCTTATGCCCGTCCTCAAACCAACGTACCGAGAAAGGCCCTCTTACATACAACGTACCTCCCGCCGGAGACGATGCCCCCTCATCTTTGTGAAACTGCCATTTCAGCAAAGTAGCTTCCGTTAAATGAATCGGTAAAAGATTGTCCAGGTCATACCAGTACTCATTTTCATCTGTCGCCACCAACACTTTTTTGTCCTCATGATCTACCTGTAAAATCTTCCCTTCTTTTTCTTCCCCTGCGTAGTTTGTGATAACGGTATCACCTGATTTTAAATCGTGGATGTTAATCATAGTGAGCAGAATTTTATGTGAAATGAATTTACGAAAAAAAAAGCCAAAAGAAACAAGGATAGCAAAAAGCAAAAAGCAAAAAGCTATTGAAGCGAGTGACAGGAGCAGGATTTGGATAACAAATCCGCTTTAATCACTCGCTTTAATAGCTTTTTGCTTTCTGCTTTTCGCTTTCTGCTTATATTATCTTACTACTTTCCGGATCTCCACCAGTTTCTCCAGCAGTTCTTCCAGCAGGTCTAAACGAAGCATGTTAGCACCGTCAGATTTAGCTTTGGAGGGATCAGGATGTGTTTCTATGAACAAGCCGTCTGCACCCGTGGCAATAGCCGCTTTGGCAATAGTGCTGATCATTTGTGGATTACCACCGGTTACACCACTGCTTTGGTTAGGCTGTTGTAAAGAGTGGGTACAATCCATTACTACCGGCTCTCCCAGGTGTTTCATGATAGGGATATTGCGGTAGTCTACTACCAGGTCCTGGTAGCCAAAGGTGGTACCGCGTTCGGTCAGTATGATGTGGTCGTTACCTGCGCCTTTAATCTTTTCTACGGCAAATTTCATGGATTCACCGCTCAGGAACTGACCTTTCTTCACATTCACTACTTTACCTGTTTCTGCGGCGGCCAACAGGATGTCTGTTTGACGGCACAGGAACGCAGGAATCTGTAGCACATCCACGTAAGCGGCTGCCATCGCAGCTTCTGCGGCGGAGTGAATATCGGAGGTTACCGGTACGTTAAAAGTTTTACCTATTTTCTGCAGCAGTTCCAGTCCTTCTACATCTCCAATACCAGTGAAAGAATGTACGCTGGTACGATTGGCTTTACGGTAGGATGCCTTGAAAATATAAGGAATGTTTAATCGTTTACAGATGCTCGTTACTTTCTCGGCTACTGTCATCAGTATTTCTTCCTCTTCAATAACACAGGGGCCCGCAATGAGGAAAAAATTTTCAGGGTTGTATTGTTCCTTGAATAATGATTTTAAGTGCTTCATATCTTCAAAAATTGGGTCATTTAATAGAAGCTGCAAAGATAGGCATTTATGTAGAGCAGAAAGCAGAAAGCGGAAAGCAAAAAGCTATTGAAGCGAATGATGTAAGCGGATTTATAAATTAAATATCCACGCTGATCATTCGCTTCAATAGCTTTTTGCTTTCCGCTTTCTGCTTTCTGCTCCATTGTCATAGTATTGTAATTCAGAACCATACATAAAGCACATGGTTGTTTTTATTGTTATCGCATTGTCATGCGCTGAGCCATCGTGAACGGAAATAGCGGCGAACCCGTTAATATTACGGTCCGATTTAAAAAATAGCTTACAATTATATTTTTGTATGAAGAAAGATAAGATTCTGGTCATAGGGGCCTGTGGACAAATTGGCGTAGAGCTGACGCTGGCTTTAAGAAAGATGTATGGAGATGCCAACGTAGTGGCCTCAGATCTTCGCGAAGAGCACGATTTGCTGAAAGGAACCGGTCCTTATGTGTCGCTGGATGTGATGAACAAGGAGATGCTGCATGTATTGGTGATCCGTCATAACATTACCCAAATTTATCTGCTGGCAGCGATTCTGTCTGCTACCGGTGAAAAAAATCCGTTACTGGCCTGGCATATCAACATGCAAAGTCTGTTGAACGTACTGGATATTGCGAAAGAAGAGAATCTTGATAAAATATACTGGCCTAGTTCCATTGCGGTATTCGGACCAAATTCACCAGCAGCGGAAACTCCGCAGCACACCATTATTGAGCCTACTACCATTTATGGTATCAGCAAATTTGCAGGCGAACGCTGGTGCGAATATTACAACCACCGTTTTGGCGTAGATGTAAGAAGCTTGCGTTATCCAGGTTTGATTAGCTACAAATCAGCACCAGGGGGCGGTACCACTGATTACGCCATCGAAATTTTCCACGAAGCAAAAGAGCATAAAAAATATACCAGCTTCTTATCAGAAGATACGTACCTCCCAATGATGTACATGCCGGATGCTATCAGAGCTACCATTGAACTGATGGAAGCTGATGCGTCTAAAATTGCGATCCGTTCTGCTTATAACCTTTCTGCCATGAGCTTTTCTCCGAAAGAAATCGGCGCAGAAATTAAAAAACATATTCCTGAATTTACAATGTCTTACGCGCCTGATTATCGTCAGCAAATTGCAGATGGCTGGCCTAACAGCATTGATGACAGCCAGGCTCGTCAGGATTGGGGCTGGAAACCAGAGTATGATCTGGCCCGGATGACGGAAGATATGCTGAAGAACATCTAAGGCATATCTATAAAAAAGAAAAGCAGCCCCGCCATGGCGGGGCTGCTTTTCTTTTTATGTAAATGGCTGATTACTCAATGAATCCTACTGCCACTGTGGTGTTGTTAAACTCGTCGATGAGAATAAAAGCGCCATTGGCAGGGTTAATATGATATGCATCTGCAAATACCGGCGCTGCTGTTTTCAGCGATATTTTACCGATATCGTTTAAGCCCATTTCTGTTTTGTCGGTAAGCTGTCCGTGATTGGTCACATCCGTCACATAATGAATCTGCTGTACTTTGGCCTTCACCCGGTTTACGCCATGCTGCAGTAAATAGGTTTTGCCCGCCACCAGCTTTTGCTGATCCATCCAGCAGATCTGTGCATTTACTTCTTTCAGCTGTGCAGGTACTTCGTTGCTTTTCACCAGCATGTTACCGCGACTGCTATCTATTTCATCTTCCAGTGTAATCACCACGCTTTCACGTGCATGCGCCACCGTTAGTTGCTTTTCAAACTGCTCAATGGTTTTAATACGGCTTTTGGTACCTGCTGGCAATGATACTACTTCATCACCTACCGCAAAATGACCGCTGGCCACTTTACCGGCAAAGCCGCGGAAGTCGTGGTATTCAGTCGTTCTAGGTCTGATTACGCTTTGTATCGGGAAGCGGGAGGGATGCAGGCGATCTTCATGATCAAACGATACCTGTTCCAGATATTCCAGCAGGGTATCGCCCTGGTACCAGGTGATAGCGCCGGTGCGGGAAGCTACGTTTTCGCCATACAGGGAAGAGATAGGAATGAATTTCACTTCCTGTCCTTTAAAGCCTGCATTGTCCAGCATTTGCTGGAAATCTTCCACTATCTGGTTAAAGCGGGCTTCGCTGTATTCTACCAGATCCATTTTATTTACACATACCACCAGGTAAGGAATACGCAGGAGGTTGGCGATAAAAAAGTGACGGTGTGTTTGTTCTACAATTCCTCTGCGGGCATCAATGAGAATCAGTGATACCTGTGCATTGGAAGCGCCGGTCACCATGTTACGGGTATATTCAATATGCCCGGGTGTATCAGCAATAATATATTTACGCGTAGGCGTAGAGAAGTAAATGTGTGCCACGTCAATAGTGATACCTTGTTCCCGTTCAGCTACGAGGCCGTCGGTGAGCAGCGACAGGTCTGTAAAGTCCAGTCCTTTGCGCTTGCTGGCGGCATGGAGCGCTTCCATTTTATCCTGGGGAATAGAATTAGTATCGTATAATAAACGGCCTATTAAAGTGCTTTTACCATCATCAACACTACCGGAAGTGGCTATACGTAAAACCTCCATTGTTTTTATCTTTTAGCATTTAGCGGTTAGCAGTTAGTGCCGCCGCTAAAAAGTTTGTTCAAAATTAATTAAGGACTTCTTGCTCAGAAACGCTAGTAGCTAACGGCTAATAGCTAACCGCTGTTAAAAATATCCTGCCTGCTTTCTCTTTTCCATGGCGGCTTCGGAGCGTTTATCGTCGATGCGTGCGCCACGTTCGGATATTTTTGCTTCCATAATTTCTGCAATAATATCTTCGAGTTTATCGGCTTCGGAAATCACGGCAGCGGTACAGGTCATGTCGCCAACGGTACGGAAGCGTACTTTCTGGCGATAAGGTACTTCATCAGCAGTGGTATTGAGGAAAGTGGAGTAAGGCCAGTATAATCCATCTCTTTCTATAATTTCTCTTTCATGGGAGAAGTAGATAGAAGGTATTTCCAGTTTTTCGCGAACGATGTAATTCCATACATCCAGTTCGGTCCAGTTGGAAATAGGGAATACTCTCACGTTTTCGCCTATATTAATTTTTCCATTGAGGACATCAAATAATTCCGGGCGTTGCATTTTGGCGTTCCACTGACCAAATTCGTCCCGAACGGAGAAGATTCTTTCTTTGGCGCGGGCTTTTTCTTCATCTCTGCGGGCGCCGCCGATGCAGGCGTCAAATTTTCCTTCTTCGATAGCATCCAGCAGGGTAACTGTTTGGAGTGCGTTTCTGCTGGCGTATTTGCCGGTTTCTTCCTGTACTTTTCCCTGGTCAATACTGTCCTGTACATTTCTGACAATGATTTCCAGTCCCAGTGAATTCACGAGCCAGTCGCGGAACGCGATGGTTTCAGGGAAGTTATGGCCGGTATCTACATGCAGTAAAGCAAAAGGAATTTTACCTGGGTAAAAAGCCTTTTGGGCGAGGCGTACCAGGGTGATAGAGTCCTTTCCACCGGAAAACAGCAGTACCGGTTTCTCGAATTGTGCAACGGTTTCACGAAGTATATAAATGGCTTCATCTTCCAATGCCTGCGGAAATTCCCAATTTATTTGATGAGTCATGGACTATAATAATTTATGCTAAAACCTAATTTTCTAACGGCGATGTGTGCACGATTATCCGTGCAGGCCGCATTCTTTGTGCGATTGTTCCCACCACCAACGGCCGGCGCGGGGATGTTCTCCTGCTTCAATGGCCCGGGTACAGGGGGCACAACCGATGCTGACAAAGCCTTTGTCGTGCAGCTTGTTGTACGGCACTTTATACTTCTCCAGGTAGGCCAGTACTTCGTCGTATCCCCAGTGGATCAGCGGATTGTATTTATAAAGGTGGCGTTGTGCATCCCATTCCAGGGTTTCCATGGCCTGGCGGTTGTCGGATTGTTCTGCTCTTAAGCCGGTAATCCATACTTTCACGCCTTCCAGTGCTCTGTTGAGGGGAACTACTTTGCGGATACCACAACACTCTTTGCGGTTTTCCACAGATTCGTAAAAGCTGTTAGGTCCTTTGGCGGCGAGTAATTTTTCAACGGCAGCGGTTTCGGGGTAAAATACTTCTACTGGTTGTTTGTAACGGGCCATAGTGAGGTCCATTACATCGTATGTTTCCTGGAAAAGGCGACCCGTGTCAAGGGTAAAAACTCTAACCGGCAAGTGGTTACGCCAGATAATATCTGCTATTACCTGGTCTTCCTGGCCAAATGAGGTAGAAAAGGCGACAGCGCCCGGGTATTGCTCCAGCAGGTACTGTATGGCTTCTTCCACTGATTTGTTGGCCAACGCAGTGGTAATGTCTGTCATGTAGATCTTCCTTATTGATTGATATGTCTAGTGCCAGCGGAGCAATTACGGTTACTCCGTTAGCAAAAATACATAAAACCTATAAAAAAGATAGACTAATAAAATAAAAAATGACCACTTTCTTATAGAATAGCCATGGTAGCAGATGTTATCCGACCATTAATATGTTTTTTATTTTTAATGAATATGTCTGGGGAGAAGAATATAGGAAGATGGGGGAGGCAGTAGCTACTGCGGATAGCCGGCCATAGCAGCCGGCTGTTACACATTTCCTGAACCCGGCATTAGCTCCGGGTCAGGATATCTTTTAATGTTTTGTTTTCCAGTATTTTAAGGGCGGAGTCCCTTACTTTTCCCATCACCTCATTCAACCCGCAAACGGCTTCATCACGGCAGTTTTCGCAACGTTCGTAATAGTTCAGGCTCACGCAGGGCAGCAGGGCGATAGGACCATCCAGTAAACGGATGATTTTAGCCAACGCAATCTCCTTAGGAGGACGCATCAGGTAATATCCGCCGCCTTTTCCTTTTTTACTGCCAAGGATACCGGCATTCTTCAATTCCAGTAAGATATTTTCCAGGAATTTGATAGAGATACTTTTCTCCTGCGCGATCTCAGAGATAAGGATGGGACCTTTATCTACATTCTCTGCCAGGTGTACTAATGCGTGAAATGCGTATTGTGTTTTTTTCGATAACATACTGACTGGTTTGCATCCCTCCCGGATGAAAAAATAGTGCGGTGCACAGTTATATTCCTGCAAAGATAAGCAGTTTTTAGCTGTTAGCCATTAGCCGTTAGAATCCCAGTACCTCACTCATTGTGAAAACGCCGGTTTTGCCTTTGAGCCATTCTGCTGCTACTACAGCGCCGGCAGCAAAGCCTTCCCTGGAATGAGCGGTATGGGTAATGGTAATATCGTCGATGGGGGAGGTATAATTGATGATGTGTGTGCCTGGCGCCGGGTCTATTCTTTTGGAAATAATAGACAGCTTTTCCTGATCACTGGTTTCCTCATTTACCCAGCCGGTTTTGCGGGTAACGGAAGCCAGCAGTTGTTCTGCCAGGGAAATCGCGGTGCCGCTGGGGGCATCCTTTTTCTGTGTGTGATGAATTTCTTCCATCCACACATTGTATTGCGGCTGGTTGGCCATCAGGGCAGCCAGTTTCTTATTCAGTTCAAAGAAGATATTAACGCCTACACTGAAATTGGTGGCGTGCAAAAAGGCCTGCTTTTTTTCGATACACAGGGCGTTAATTTCGGGTAATTTATCGAGCCAGCCTGTAGTGCCCGAAACAACCGGTACATTGGCCTCAAAGCATTTTAATACGTTTTCGTAGGCCGTTTCAGGCACGGTAAACTCAATGGCTACATCTGCCTGGCTCAATGCTTCCTTCGTCAGGATGTCTTTACTGGTAGCCCGGATAACAATTTCATGCCCTTTACCAGTAGCAATAGCTTCTATCGCCTTTCCCATTTTACCATATCCGATGAGCGCAATTTTCATGACCCTTAAAAGTTGTATTTAGATTGATTGATAAAGATTGATTAACGGCCGGCAACGTAGCTACCCTTATTCTTTTTGCCGCCTATAGATAAATGAACGCCTATGCCCAATGTACGATTGTTGATTATTGTGGGAGAAACACGCATACTGAGATCATCAGACATATCAAAGTTGCGCAGGTGCGCAAATACAGTAGCATCCACAATATTCAGTCCATAGGCCAGTATGAAAAACAATACGGAATAATCCACGTACTGGCGATACTGATCGCGGTATACCTTGAGTGCTTCCGTAGGCAGGTTTTTAATACGGCTATCTGTAACATCCGTATCCGGGTTGCCATCCATGCGAAGGCGGTAGCCGTCGCGGAATAACTTATAGGTATTCATGTTGTCAATAAAGAAGTAGGTACAAGTACCGAGGGCAGCGTACACCAATGGCATTTTCCAGTACTCCCTGTTGTAAGCTTGTCCCAGTCCGGGTACTACAGCCGAAAAAAGCGCTGCTTTACGTGGGCTGTGTGGCAACCTGGCAATAGGTACGTAAGAAGAATCGTTGAAAATCGCTTTATTCGCTTTCACCGTATCTTTTCCTGCTGCAGGTATCAGAGAGGTATCCAATGTTTTGGCTGGCCTCAGGGTATCCTGTTGTGCCCGGAGGGGAACAGCAATTACCATTGCAAGCAAAAACAATAAACAGCCACGTTGTAATAGATGAAGTATGTATTCCGACTTATTAGCCACCGTATATATCTATTTTTTCCAGGATGCTATCCAGTTCTTCATCTGAATAGAATTCAATTAAAATACTTCCTTTGCCGCTTTTGCCTCTGTCCAGTTTTACTTTAGTCGAGAAGTGAGAAGCCAGTTGGTCCTGAATTTTTTGGAAAGGAGGGGCCAGCTTCAGTTTAGCAGATTTCTGCTGAGGATTTTTATCAGATTGATTAATTCTACGTGCCAGTTCTTCTGTTTGACGAACAGACAGACCGCCTTTGAGGATTTCATTGTAGAGGAACAATTGGTTTTCCACATTTTCCACGCCAGTGAGTACACGGGCATGTCCCATGCTGAGCTGACCATTACGTACCGCTACCTGGATATCCGGTGGCAGTTTGAGCAGGCGTATATAGTTGGTAACAGTACTTCTTTCTTTGCCCATACGGTCGGCTACCTGCTCCTGTGTGAGGGTACATTCTTCCATTAACCGTTTGTAGCTTAATCCCACCTCAATAGCATTGAGGTTTTCACGTTGCAGATTTTCCAGCAGTGCCAGTTCCAGGAGTTCCTGGTCGTTTACCTGACGAACGTAGGCGGGAATATCTTTCAGGCCGGCTAATTTGCTGGCTCTGAGGCGTCGTTCACCGGCAATCAGCTGGTACTTTTTCAGGCTGATTTTAGCGACGGTAATCGGCTGTATAATGTCATGGAGTTTAATAGACTGGCTTAACTCCTGCAAGGAAACCTCATCGAAGTCACGACGCGGCTGTTTCGGATTGGTAACAATCTGATCGAGCGAAATGCGTTCAATACCGGTAGCAGTAGCTACTACCTTATCACCCAGGGTACTGGCAGTCTGCTTCAGGTCTGTGTCAATGTTTTGAAGCAGTGAGCGGATGCCTTTACCCAATGCCTCTTTCTTACTTGGATTGGTCATCGTTGATAGCTAGGATTTTGTCTTTGGATTTAATTTTAGTGTAGTTATGTTTCTGCAGAATTTCTTTTGCCAGGTTCAGGTAATTAATAGCACCGGTACTGGCGGCATCATACATAATTACAGATTTACCAAAGCTGGGAGCCTCGCCCAGTTTGGTGTTGCGGTGAATGATGGTATTAAACACACTTTCTTCAAAATGTTGTTTTACTTCATCCACTACCTGGTTACTGAGGCGCAGGCGACCATCGTACATGGTCATCAGGATACCTTCAATTTCCAGGTCAGTATTCAGGCGGCTTTGTACAATTTTGATGGTATTGAGCAATTTACCCAATCCTTCCAATGCAAAAAATTCGCATTGTACGGGGATGATTACGGAGTTGGATGCTACCAGTGCATTCACCGTGATCAAGCCGAGAGAAGGGGAACAGTCTACAATTACAAAATCATAATCCGCTTCCACGCTATCGATTACCTGTTTCATCACTCTTTCCCTGGTAGGGTGATTGATGAGTTCCAGTTCAGCGCCTACCAGATCAATATGGGAGGGCAGCACCTTCAGGTTAGGAGTATCTGATTCCAGTATCACGTCTTTGGCATGCACATCGTTCACCATACAATCATACAAACTCTGCTGCACATTACGCAGGTCGAAACCCAGTCCTGTGGTGCTGTTTGCCTGAGGGTCCGCATCTACCAGCAATGTTTTAAATTCCAGCACAGCCAGGCTGCTTGCCAGGTTTATTGCACTTGTAGTTTTTCCTACGCCACCTTTTTGGTTAGCGATTGCGATTATTCTAGCCATTGTGTAATTTAAAAATTCAAAGGTTATTTATAGGATAAAGGATAAATCAATAAATGATTACTTCTTCCTCAAACCTCTATAGTACTGCCTATTTCAGGAAGTAACAAATCCAGCCCCGCATCTTCAAACTGTTGTAATGCTTCTTTCACATCAATCTTAACGTAGCCAAATGTATTGTAGTGTACACCAATTATTTTATCGCATTCTATCAATTCCGCCGCTGCTATTGCATCTTCAATACCCATCGTGAAATTATCACCAATGGGCAGTACGGCAAAATCCAGAGAGGCAATGGCCGGTACCAGCTCCATGTCTAATGTGAGCGCGGTATCGCCGGAATAATAAAAATTACCTTCTTCCGTCATAAATATAAATCCCATCGGATTACCACCATAAGTGCCATCCGGTAAACTGCTGGAATGCTGTGCTGTCACGCATTTTACGGTGCCAAAGTCAAATTTCCATTTACCACCGGTATTCATGGGATGCAGTTTTTCCACCCCCTGTTTCCCTGCCCAGGTCACAATTTCATAATTGGATACCACCGTCGCATTGGTCCGTTTGGCCAGATCCAGCAAGTCGGCCGTATGGTCCTCATGACCATGCGACACAAATATATAATCCGCCGTAATGGCATGGATATCTACTTTTTGGGCCAGCTCATTGTGGGTGATAAAAGGATCAAAAAGAATCTTTTTACCCTTTATTTCCACTGCAAAACAGGAATGTCCATAGCAAGTATACTTCATAATAACCGTTTTATTGCGGGATTTCTAAAAGTAGCCTAATCGGACAAAAATACAACGATTACATAAAAATCGGCCGCTGTAGTATATTTATTTATACACAAACTGTTCGCAGAACAGGCCACTCAATTTGTTAACGGGTTCGTTTCTAACCAGTTTAAGCAGGGGTAAGTTTAATACATTATTAAAATATTAAAATTATCTATTGTATACTGGCCTGCCAGCAAATGTACTGTTTCTGCCAGCTTAATAAAAAAAATAAAAACATACAATGTTCTCCTTTGTTATTCGTCTGTATAGCAGCAGGTAATCAGTTTTAACTTTTATAACCAGAATACTTGCACTAAATTGCCTGATTATTATATACTATATTAAAATTTTATAATGCGACCTGGGTTAAATTCTGTTATTCTCATTGTTTTTCTCCTATTGTTGGACATATACGTATTTCAGGCCGTGAGAGCCATGGTGTATATGTCGGCCCCCCGGGTAAGAAACATTACCTTTTCTGTTTACTGGTTTATATCTATCACCATCCTGCTAACCATCGCCCTGTTGCCGTATATCAACTGGCACAACTGGCCTACCCCGGTTAAATCTACGCTCACCGCTATTTTTATGGGACTGGTCGTGGCAAAGCTGCTGGTAACGGTATTCCTGCTGCTGGACGACGTAAGAAGAGGCCTTGTATGGCTGATCCGCCGTTTTTCCGGTACCCCCACCGCCGATGTAGCGCCCGGAGTAGTAAGCGGCATTACCCGTTCCCAGTTTTTAAGCCGTCTCGGATTAATTACCGGAGGTACTTTCTTTGCCACCCTGATGTATGGTTTTTCCAACAAGTATAACTACCGTGTACATAAAATAAAACTGGCATTTAAGCAATTGCCGGCCGCCTTTAAAGGGCTGCGCATTGTGCAGATTTCGGATATTCACTCCGGTAGCTTCGCAGACCACAAGGCAGTACTGAAAGGTATAAAATTGATTAACGATCAAAAGCCAGACCTGGTGCTGTTTACCGGTGATCTTGTGAATGACCGCGCCGATGAAATGAACCAGTGGATGGATGCCTTCCGCGAGGTGAAAGCTCCTATGGGCGTGTATTCCTCGCTCGGTAACCATGATTACGGTGAATACTATCCCTGGCCTGATAAAACGCCTAATGGGTACAGTGCTATGCAACACGCCAACCTGGAACGCCTGAAGGCCGTACACGGAGAGCTGGGCTGGAAGCTGATGCTGAACGAGAACGCGGTACTGGAGCGTAATGGAGAACAAATTGCTTTAATAGGTGTGGAGAATTGGAGTGCTATCAAGCGTTTCCCCCGCTATGGCGACCTGAAACGGGCCTACGAAGGGATAGAGCATATTCCGTTTAAAATATTATTGTCGCATGACCCTACCCACTGGAATGCACAGGTACGCCCCGAATACCCGGACATTGACCTGATGCTGGCAGGCCATACCCATGGGATGCAGTTTGGCGTGGAAATCCCGGGCCTGAAATGGAGCCCTGCCCAATATTTTTACAAGGAATGGGCGGGATTATATAAGAAAGGCGAGCAATTCCTATACGTAAACCGCGGATTTGGCTTCCTGGGCTATCCCGGAAGAGTAGGTATTTTACCGGAAATTACAGTGATAGATCTGGCATAAGAAGGGTTGACCGACAGAAAAGCAGTGTTTAACCACACATTCGTCCCATTCATGGGATCTGCGGTA
The DNA here is from genome assembly GCF_056396465.1 of Chitinophaga sp. 05T412. Lineage (NCBI taxonomy): Bacteria > Pseudomonadati > Bacteroidota > Chitinophagia > Chitinophagales > Chitinophagaceae > Chitinophaga > Chitinophaga sp. 05T412. Next base: position 12,878 of record NZ_JBFTLN010000001.1, on the reverse strand, counting down.
TATCAATGCCGAATTACGCTTATCTTGCAGGTACGTACTCATTAAACATGCGCCTATACTTCTTAACCTTCCTGTTGTTATGTAGCCGTATTGCAGCGGGACAAACCTTGGCAGAGCTGGAAAAGCAGCTTGATTCGCTGTTGCAGAAGCAGCAAAAAAGCGAGGTTGTGGCTGGCATCGGGTATGGTAATAATCCAGCCTACGGGAGTAAAGTGGCCAACTTTGAGACGCCGATCGTTTTGAAAACATTTGTATCTCCTTCGCTTAGTTATTATCATAAAAGCGGCTTTTATGCCGGTATTAGCAGCTATTATCTTTTTAATGCTAATAATAACCCGTGGTTTGAATGGGACCTGACTGCAGGATACGACTATACGAAAAACAAGAATTTCCTGACCGGAATTTCTTACACCCGTTATATGTATTCTGATTCCAGTGATGTGCCAGCTACGCCGATTAAGAATGAAATATTTGCTTATTTCTATTATCGCAAATGGTGGCTGCAACCGGGTTTGAGCCTGGATTACGGATGGGGAAAAGATGTAACAGAGGGATTGCATGTTCGGGAAACACTTCGAGGGAACGACTTTAACATCATTGCCGCCATCAGGCACCCCTTCATTTATTCCCGCGTATTGGCCCGGACAGACATTATCATGTTTACTCCTTCTGTAAATTTTACATTGGGTACGGCTAACTATTACAGTAATCTCAAAGCATTCCAGTACATTTCCCGATCGCCGAAACTGATGAAAACAAAAAGGCATCCCGGGAAGGAATTAAACTTTGAGGATCATACCGATTTTGAACCCCGCGCAGTGGATGTTACCATGAATCTTTCCTACTTTATAGGGCGTATTAACCTGGCGCCTTCTTTCACTGTCTTCAAGTCTCTCGGCGGAACCGACGAGGGAATTATGAGTTATTTCACAGCCCGTATGGCGTACAGTTTTTGATTCCTTTAACAAATAGCACGGAATTTGTATTTACGGCCAGCGTAATTGCAAGATAGGGGTATCATGTTCCTGAGACGTCTATATTTTAACCATTACTAACAAATGTTTTTATGAAAAAACTGTTTTTAGCCGTAGCAGTGTTAATGATCGCTGCTGTATCGACCGTTAATGCGCAGAGTACTAAATTCCTTCGCTTTGGTGTTAAAGGAGGTGCGAACCTCGGAAAGCTGGATGGATCTGGTTTTCAGGATGGATTTAAACTGGGATATCACCTGGGTGCATTTGCACAGGTAAACCTGGTAAAAGGGTTTGGTGTACAGGGAGAGGTGATCTTTTCTTCTACCAAAGCTGAAACAACAGATCAATACAGCAAAATTTATCAGGGCGTAAGTACTGCTGAAGATCGTAAGAAAATCAACCTGAACTACCTGAGTATTCCTTTATTAGCCAATATTGACTTAGGTACCCCACGTTTGAAACTCCAGGTAGGTCCTCAATTCGGCGCTTTGGTAAGTGACAAAAAAGTACTGGGTGCTGCCAATCAGGCTTTCAAAGGTGGTGAAATTTCCGGTGTAGCTGGTTTATGGCTGCAATTACCAATTATTAACATTAGTGCCCGCTACATTATTGGCTTTAATGATGTTAAGAATGCGGAAAGTATTACTAACACCGGTAACTGGAAAAATCAGAGCATACAATTAGGCGTGGGAGTTAGCTTCTAGCCGTTAACGTTTATTTTTTAGCAAAAAATGCCGCTGGGAGGAATGTATATCACGTTCTTCTTCGTGGCATTTTTATTTTGAGCCAATGGCTGAAAGCTGACAGCTAAAGGCTAAATGCTGTTTAGCTGCCGACTGCCGCTTCGTCACTTGGCATCAAACTTGACAATGTAGGGATACATAAAAAATAGAGGACTTACACAGGATTGTCTGACAGAATGTCCTCATGAGGCTTTAAATAACTCAGATGAACAGATTTTATTTAGGAAATTCGGAAGATGAAATGGAGTTCATGCCTATTATCCCTTTGAATGAAGATGGGGAAGGACAGGAGGATGAAAAGATTCCCGATGAACTGGCATTATTACCATTAAGAAATACGGTATTATTTCCGGGTGTTGTGCTGCCAATTACGGTAGGCCGGGATAAGTCAATAAAAGCGGTTAATGACGCCTACAAAACTGATAAATCAATCGGTGTAGTGGCGCAGAAAGACAGCACCATAGAGGACCCGGAAGTAACAGACCTGAGTGATGTAGGTACCGTTGCCCGTATTGTTAAGCTCATCAAAATGCCGGATGGTGGTACCACCATCATTATTCAGGGCCGTAAGCGCTTTAAAATAGATGAAATTGTAACAGAAGATCCCTACTTCAAAGCCAAAATCAGTCTGTTGCAGGATGAAGCTGCGGAAGACGATTCAGAGTTTGAAGCATATATTTCTTCTATTAAGGACCTGGCTGCACAGATTATTCAGCTGTCGCCTAACCTGCCTTCAGAAGCCAGCATTATCCTGAAGAATATCGAAAATCCATCGTTCCTGGTGCATTTCGTTTCTTCCAATCTTAATTCTGATTTAAAAGACAAACAGCAATTGCTGGAAATCAACAATCTGCGCACCCGTGCCGAACTGTTGATGAAGTTGTTGCAAACAGAATTACAGCTGGCGGAACTGAAGAATAAAATTACCAACAAAACCAAGGCAGACCTGGACAAGCAGCAGCGGGATTATTTCCTGCAGCAGCAGATGAAGTCTATCAAGGAAGAATTGGGTGGTGATGCCAATGACCGCGAGCTGAAAGAAATGAAGCGTAAGGCAGAAGAAAAGAAATGGCCTGCTGCTGCTGCAGAAGCTTTTGCCAAAGGCATTGAGAAACTGGAGCGTATGCATCCCAGCACTCCTGATTACAGCGTGGTATATAACCACCTGGATCTCTTACTGGACCTGCCATGGGGCGAATATACCACCGATAGCTACGACCTGAAAAAGGCGAAGAAAGTATTGGACCATGACCATTACGGCATGGATAGAATCAAGGAACGTATACTGGAATACCTGGCTGTTTTAAAACTGAAAGGAGATATGAAATCTCCAATCCTGTGTTTTGTAGGCCCTCCGGGTATTGGTAAAACCTCATTGGGACGTTCTATTGCCAATGCAGTAGGCCGTAAATATGTGCGTTTAAGTTTGGGCGGTTTACATGACGAAAGTGAAATCCGAGGACATCGTAAAACCTATATTGGTGCTATGCCAGGAAGGGTGGTACAGTCTATCCGCAAAACAAAGTCGTCCAACCCGGTAATGATCCTGGATGAAATTGACAAAATAGGCAATGATATGCGCGGCGATCCTAGTTCCGCCTTACTGGAAGTACTGGATCCCGAGCAGAATAGTACCTTCTACGACAACTACCTGGAGCTGGAATATGACCTGAGCAAGGTGTTGTTTATTGCTACTGCCAACAATATCAATTCTATTCATCCTGCGCTGCGCGACAGGCTGGAGATTATTGACCTGAGCGGTTATTCTATCGAAGAAAAGGTTGAAATCGCGAAAAGGCACCTGTTACCGAAGCAACAGGAAGCACATGGATTAGCAACTACTAAAATAAAGATTGCGAACCCGGTTATTGAGCAGTTGATATCAGATTATACCCGTGAGAGCGGGGTGCGTGAACTGGACAGGCAATTTGCTGCGATCATGCGTAATCTGGCCAAGCAAGTGGCAATGGAAGAGAAATTGCCGACAGCATTAACCGACGAGGACTTGCAGCGTATATTGGGTAAACCCCGCTATTCAAATGAAATCTATAAAGTGGGTAATCCGCCGGGAGTAGCCGTAGGGTTGGGCTGGACTTATGTAGGCGGTGATATCCTGTTTATAGAAAGTAGTTTGAGTGAAGGAAAAGGTGACCTGAAACTAACAGGTAACCTGGGGAATGTGATGAAAGAATCGGCGGTAACAGCATTGAGCTATCTGCATTCACACGCAGTAGAGCTGAAGCTTGATCCGAAGTTATTTACTACAAAGAGTGTGCATCTGCATATTCCTGAAGGAGCGGTACCTAAAGATGGTCCGAGTGCAGGTATCACGATGATGACAGCATTGGCTTCCATCTTCTCAGGCCGTAAGGTAAAATCTTATCTGGCGATGACCGGTGAAATTACCTTGCGTGGTCAGGTATTACCGGTAGGTGGTATTAAGGAAAAAATACTGGCGGCCAAAAGGGCAGGTATCCGGGAAATTATTCTGTGCTGGCAAAATGAGAAGGACATTAAGGACATCAATCCTTCCTATATCAAAGGAATGAAGTTCCATTATGTACGTGAAATGAACCAAGTGCTGGATATTGCGTTATTAAAGAAGTAAATACACGTAACATTGCTATCAGTCATGATGGCAAATTATATATAGTTCATAACGGTTTAGTTGTGACCCGTTGTGAGCTTCATGTTGATTGTTTTAAGGGTTATAAAGCCATTCCTTGATCGGGAATGGCTTTATTATTGAGCAGAAAGTAAAAAGCTATTGAAGGGAGTGAAAAGCGGGAATATTATATCCGCAATAATCACTCGCTTCAATAGCTTTTTGCTTTCAGCTTTTTGCTTAATCTGCCAGCTGGCGTTTATACAGCTGTATAGTATTTTCCAGGCCGAAATAAAGTGCATCCGCCACCAGTGCATGTCCGATAGAAACTTCTTTCAGTTGCGGAATATGCAGTTTGAAGAAGCGGAGGTTATCGAGGTTGAGGTCATGTCCGGCGTTCAGATCGAGGCCAATAGCGGTGGCTTCTTTCGCGGTGTTTTTATAGTCGTTGAACAGCTGCAGGTTTTGCGGCTGTGTCCGTGCATTCGTATATTCTTCGGCGTAAGGGCCGGTATATAACTCGATGCGGTCAGCTCCGGCGGTTTTGGCGCCTTCTACTTTAGTGACATCAGCATTGAGGAATATGGATACCCGGATGCCTGCTTTTTTGAGGGTAGAGATCACATCTTTCAGTTGCGACTGATAAGCGATAGTATCCCATCCGGTATTGGAAGTAATGGCATTGGGCGGATCTGGTACCAAGGTACATTGGTGGGGTTTTACGGCCAGTACGAGGTCCATAAAATCCTGTGAAGGATATCCTTCGATATTAAATTCTGTGGTCACTAATGGTTTCAGGTCTCTAACATCCTGATAGCGGATATGACGTTCATCGGGGCGTGGGTGGACGGTGATACCATCAGCACCGAAACGTTCGCAATCCTGTGCCACTTTCAAAATATCCGGTAGGTTGCCTCCCCGTGCATTTCGCAGGGTAGCAAACTTGTTGATGTTTACACTCAGCTTTGTCATGGTGCAAAAATACTTCTTATAACAGAAAGCACAAAGCATAAAGCAGAAAGCAAAAAGCTATTGCAGCGGATGATTGTAGTGAAAAAAGCAGAGCGAATAATTAAAACGCATACACGTTTTAATTATTCGCTCTGATCAATCGCTGCAATAGCTTTTTGCTTTCAGCTTTATGCCTTCAGCTATTAATATCTGTAGTAGTCTGGTTTGAATGGTCCTGCTACCGGAATGCCGAGATATTCGGATTGAGAAGTAGTGAGGACATCCAGTTCTACGCCGACTTTTTTCAGGTGTAAGCGTGCTACTTTTTCATCGAGATGTTTAGGCAGTACGTATACTTTGTTTTCGTAGTTTTCTGAGTGCAGCCAGAGTTCCAGTTGCGCCAGTACCTGGTTGGTAAAGGAGTTACTCATTACGAAAGAGGGGTGGCCGGTAGCGCAACCCAGGTTTACCAGGCGGCCTTCAGCCAGCAGGATGATATCTTTACCGTCGATGGTATATTTATCTACCTGTGGTTTGATTTCAACTTTGGTATTACCGTAGTTTTTATTTAACCAGGCTACATCAATTTCGATATCGAAGTGACCGATATTGGAAACGATGCATTTATCTTTCATCAGTTTGAAGTGTTCGCCGGTGATGATATCGCGGCAACCAGTGGTGGTAACGATGATATCTGCTTCTTTTACCGCGTCGTTCATTTTCTTTACTTCATAACCCTCCATTGCAGCCTGTAAAGCGCAAATAGGGTCAATTTCAGTAACGATTACACGGGCGCCGGCACCTCTCAGTGATTCAGCGGAACCTTTACCTACGTCACCAAAACCAGCAACAACTGCTACTTTACCAGCGATCATTACATCGGTAGCGCGACGGATCGCATCTACGCAGGATTCGCGGCAACCATATTTATTATCAAATTTGGATTTGGTAACAGAGTCGTTGATGTTGATAGCAGGCATTGGTAAGGTACCCGCTTTCATACGCTCGTATAAGCGGTGAACGCCAGTAGTGGTTTCTTCACTTAATCCTTTGATATGCTGGATAAGTTCAGGGTATTTGTCAAACACCATGTTGGTGAGGTCACCACCATCGTCCAGGATCATGTTCAGTGGACGGTCAGGGCTACCGAAGAACAGGGTTTGTTCAATGCACCAATCAAAGTCGGCTTCATTTAAACCTTTCCAGGCAAATACAGGTACGCCGGCAGCAGCGATAGCAGCAGCAGCGTGATCCTGTGTAGAGAATATGTTACAGGAGCTCCAGCGTACTTCCGCACCCAGGTGTACCAGTGTTTCAATTAATACGGCTGTTTGAATAGTCATGTGTAAGCAACCGGCAACGCGCGCGCCCTGTAAAGGCTTGGTATTACCATATTCTTCTCTCAATGACATCAAACCAGGCATTTCTGCTTCTGCCAGTTCTATCTCCTTACGACCCCAGGCCGCCAAGGACATATCTTTTACCTTGTATTCGAGGCTAAAATCAATATTGGACTTTGCAACTGTCGACATGCTGAATTATTTTTTGCAAATCTAGGGTTATTTTAACTTTTAACATAATGATACTGTGTTGAGGTGACAGCAGGCCCTAAAATTCTGTTAACCGCCCGGTAAGGAGGCCTATAACTCCCAAATCCATAAATTATTTTGATTTAATATAAATATTATTATAGATTTGCTAATTAAAATATATGATTTTATATTTAATTGTTTGGAAATGTGTGACAGGTGGAAGGGTATAAAATAAATACCGTAATCATCAAAATGCCATTTAGAGGTCTCAGGCGCCCCCTCCACCATCAGATTGAGACATTATATAATTGCCGGTAGCGGGTTTTTCAGTTTCATCAGAAGAAAGAAAGAAACATTATTAGATGCTACCGGGAGAGCCAATTTAGAGATTCGCATATAGGGTTTTACAAAGGACTGTTTTACGCATTTTTGACTAAAAATCTATATGTATAAATAGAAATTTACACGCTTATATGTTACTCCTTTCCCATCCTATGAAATTGATTAAGCAAGGTATGCCCCGTCGTATCCACGCACGCTTATTGCGGGCCCTCTACCTGATCATCGCGTTTTTTAGTATAAGCATTGGTGTAAATGCACAAACTCCTCTTGTTACTATTAATCCTACTGGTGGAACTAATCCTACTAATGGACTGAAAATAGTGGTAAACGATGATGGTACTTACGTAGTATACAGAAAAGGTAATGCTGAAACGGCGAAAGATGCCAACTCACCATATTATCTGGGGGCAGCAACACATTTAGCTTTTAATATCGATATACCGCGTACTTACGGACCGATGCTTGATGTGCATTACTCCTCCGTTTCTCCTTTGATGGGTAGCGGTACGGCAAGTGATCCCTATCAGGTAAGCCTGATTGGGGTGGTGAATAATGCGGATCCGGGTGATGGAACTGTTTATCCTACTACGGTGATAATGACCATCAGTTATGTGGCACCTAATAAGTATTATACGCTTGATTATACGGTGTATAATGAAAATTATTACGTGATTCCGCAAATTTATGTAGACGAATATGCCACGCTGCAGGAACCTAATTTCGCACACCCCGATGTAGATAACAATAACAATAGAGTTCAATACGGTTACCTGGAAGGAGCGGGTGCTGTAATAGCACTTAGGAGAAGTAGTAACGTACACGGTACCGCCGCTACTCCGGGGCCATTGATTCACGCCTATCATGCGTATAACAACTTTGCTTCTTATTCGGTAGGTAACGCTTCTTCCCGAATGTCTGCTAACATTAATACTAATAATTTGCTGGATTACGCCATGGAACAGGTGGATCCAATTCCCGTCATCCCACCGAGCCCAGTAAATGCGCGGCAGGGAATGGCGGCACATACGAACATGGGATTGAAATCTGATGCGTACCGGGCAGTAGGTACTAGAATGGGTGTTTCCTATGGAGATAGCTTGCTGCCGATTAACTTGCCACTAAATGGCACACCCCTCAGTACCGGCACCTCACCCATCACTGTAGCATTCGCAAGAGCTAATGCAGAGGGGTTGGAAGGCGCAGCGGGTAATACGCATGATCCTTATAACTTAAAACTGGTAGTAAAATCGGGAGGTACAGTAACATCTCCCATCTATGTAAAGGTAAATCTGCTGCCTGCCACTCCCGGAGATGCCCGTGCCGCTGTATTGAATACAGATTTTACCTTTCAGGGAGGTTATATGATTCCGGCTCGCACCTATGCCGTCGGAGATTCCATTGATTTGAAGAATATCAAGATTATTGGTAATAATAAATTAGAGTATAGCCGCCATTTCACCCTACAACTGGAACAGGTACAGGAGAACCAATTGTTGCTGATCAGTACAGATCCTTCCGACACCACCACCTGCACCTATACCATTAAAGACGATGAACCTAAAAACATCGTACTCACCGCTCCCACCCAAATTAAAGAAGGCTTTATTGATAGTGTGCGCGTAGCGTTGCCTCCAGGCGTACTTGCTTCTGAAAGAACATTGGTAAACCTGTCTGTGCAAAATGATAGTGAGGCGAAGGCGGGTATTGACTTTACTTATAATTCAAGCGCTTATATAGAAATAAACGCCAATGGAGTGAATATTCCAATAAGAGCTACGCTCGACAGCATCATTGAAAAAGATAAACTGATTAAGCTGAAAGCAGATGCTGTTGTAATGGGAGAAGCACAAACTTTTTCGCAATCCCTGACCCTGCTGGATTCTACCCGCTTGAATCCATCTCTCACAACAGTAGCTATAAAATCAGACCCCCCAGCGTCGCTGAAGGAGCCGTATGATGGAAAGCTGACTTTCAGCCTGCCACCAAATGTAACTACCCAATTGCCAATAGGTATTAAAATAAATAAATTACCAACTTCCACTGCAACGAATAACGCGGATTATCAATTGCCGGATACCGCCGTGATTATTGGACATGATACTACCGTTGTCTTCAAAATTATAGACGACAATAAAATTGAAGGAACAGAGCAGCTAAACCTGTCGCTTACTTTAACAGAAAGTACTGCCCACACCGTATTAACGAATACGCCTGTTAACCTGGATATCCTGGATGCACAATTGCCGATGACAGCGCCGGTGATTTTACATATTTCTGCCAACAGCGCCAATGAAGGTACTTCGCCATATGTATGGGCAGAGTTGCCCAGTGGCCTCTCCACGCAGATTCCGATCAAAGTGAAATTTAAGACGGGGGGCTCTTCTACCGCTTTACCTGGTAGCTATACTTTTGCGAAAGATTCGGTGACTATTCAGCCTAATCGTACTCTTTCCGATACCGTTTACATTACCAATACCGCGAATACCATTTTTGATGATACCCGTGATCTGGTATTGGTAGGAAATTCTCCGGATAACGGCATCCTGGTAAAAGACAGTGTGAAAGTGACGATCGTAGATATGACAGATCCGTCTAAAAAAGTAGTGACGCTGACAGCAGATAGCGTGGCCTTGAAAGAAGGCGATAGTACCCGGTTCAAAATGTCGCTGCCAGCAGGTTACCGCTCTTCCAAACCACTGACCATTGCGCTCACCACCAATGCAACTGGCACGGAAGCAGCAGCCACCGATTTCAAATACCTGCAAACATCTATTACTTTCCCGAAAGATACTTCTGTATTTACTACCACCAGTGAAGTGATCAAAGCGCTGACTGACCAGATCATAGAGAAAGATGAACAGTTAAATATATCCGGTACCGTTAGTGGTGCTACTGGTTATACGGTAGCAGATGCACAGTTCAAAATTAATGATGCCACCCGCAGGGATGGCACCAAAACCGTGATCACCTTTACGCCGCCAACAGCGACCATGCCGGAAAACAGCACCCAACAAATTGGTTTTGCCCTGCCTGCCGGTGTAACTACTGAAATACCAATTAAAGTATCACTGCCTGCAACTGGTACGGCTACACGTAACACGGATTATAGTCTGCCAACAGATACCAGCTTTACCACATCATCTGCTACTATTGAATTAAATGTAGCGGGAGATATACTAGTGGAAGATGATGAAGCTATTCACATTACGCCATCTGTCACTGACCTTTATAATACTACCTACACCTTCAGCCCTGCCACATTTGATCTGACAATCAAAGATGCGCAGTATCCATTCCCGGCGGGTGACTCTGTATTACTGAGTTGTGCCCCGGACAGTGTGCTGGAAGGAGCCGGCGCTACCATTACCGCTACTTTCCCGCATGGCTGGAAAGCAGGTAAAGCCTGGACCGTGAATCTGACAAAAGATATGGTGAAGTCTACGGTAGGCAACGGCCGCTATGTGAGCTTCCCAGCCAGCATCAGTATTCCGGTGAATGGTACCAACGGAACTACTACTATTCAAACACTGCCTAATGGCGTATTCAGCGATGAAGGTGCGTTGTTCATAGATGGTAATAAGAGCGATGTGAAGATGCCAGCGCGCAGCACCAGTCTTTATATCAAAGACAATACGGACCCTTCAAAGAAGGTACTGACCATCGTATCAGACAGCGCAGCCCTGACGGAAGGTAACTCAACAGCATTCAAAATGTCGCTGCCAGCAGGTTACCACTCCGCTAAACCGCTGACCATTGCACTGACCACCAGAGCAGCCGGAACGGAAGCCTCAGCTACTGACTTCCAATACCTGCAAACATCTATTACATTCCCACAAGATACTTCTGTGTTCACAACTGCTTCACCAGTGATTAAAGCGCTGGTAGACCAGATCCTGGAGAAAGATGAGCAATTGAATATCGCCGCTGCGGTTACTAACTCACCTGGCTACATGGTAGCAGATGTACAATTCAAAATTAATGATGCTACTCGTAGAGATGGCACTAAAACCGTGATCACGTTTACACCGCCAGCAGCCGGTATGCCGGAAAACACTACGCAGCAGATTGGCTTTAAGCTACCAGCCGGCGTGACTACTGAAATACCAATTAAAGTATCCCTGCCAGCTACAGGTACGGCTACACGTAATACAGATTACAGCTTACCAACAGACACTACCTTCACCACTGCATTAGCAGCTATTGAAGTAAAAGTAGCTGGTGACATGCTGGTAGAAGATGTGGAAGACATCCATATCATACCAACCATCAGTGATATTTATAATACGGCTTATACCTTTAATCCAGCCAGCGTAGATCTGACGATTAAAGATGCGCAGTATCCATTCCCGGCGGGCGACTCCGTATTACTGAGCTGTGCTCCGGATAGCGTAAACGAAGGACAAAGCTCCGTGATTACCGCTACCTTCCCGCACGGCTGGAAAGCAGGCAAAGCGTGGACCATCAATCTGACAAAAGATGTAGTAAAGTCTGTTGCGATTGGCAACGACCGCTATGTGAGCTTCCCTGCCAGCATCAGCATTCCGGTGAATGGTACCAACGGAACTACCACTATTCAAACGCTACCTAATGGCGTATTCAGCGATGAAGGCGCGTTGTTCATAGATGGTAATAAGAGCGATGTGAAGATGCCAGCGCGCAGCACCAGTCTTTATATCAAAGACAATACAGACCCTTCAAAGAAGGTACTGACCATCGTATCAGACAGCGCAGCCCTGACCGAAGGTAACAGCACGGCATTTAAAATGTCGCTGCCGGCAGGTTACCACTCCGCTAAACCGCTGACCATTGCACTGACCACCAGAGCAGCCGGAACGGAAGCCGCAGCAACTGACTTCCAATACCTGCAAACATCTATTACATTCCCACAAGATACTTCTGTGTTCACAACTGTTGCGCCGGTTATTAAAGCAGTGACAGATCAGATTCTGGAGAAAGATGAGCAATTGAATATCGCCGCTGCCGTTACTAACTCTCCTGGTTACACAGTAGCAGATGTGTCGTTGAAAATCAACGATGCTACCCGCAGAGACGGCACTAAAACCGTGATCACGTTCACACCACCAGCTGCCGGCATGCCGGAAAACACGACACAACAGATTGGCTTTAAACTGCCAGCCGGCGTGACTACTGAAATACCAATTAAAGTATCCCTGCCAACTACTGGTACGGCTACACGTGATACAGATTACAGCTTACCAACAGATACAACCTTTACTACTGCATTAGCCGCTATTGAAGTGAAAGTAGCTGGTGACATTCTGGTAGAAGATGTGGAAGATATTCATATCATACCAGCCATCAGTGATATTTATAATACGCCTTATACCTTTAATCCTGCCAGCGTAGATCTGACCATTAAAGATGCGCAGTATCCATTCCCAGCGGGTGATTCTGTGTTACTGAGCTGTGCTCCGGATAGCGTTAACGAAGGACAAAGCTCCGTGATTACCGCTACCTTCCCACATGGCTGGAAAGCAGGTAAAGCATGGACCATCAATCTGACAAAAGATGTAGTAAAGTCTGTTGCGATTGGCAACGACCGCTATGTGAGCTTCCCTGCAAGCATCAGCATTCCGGTGAATGGTACCAATGGAACTACTACTATTCAAACGCTGCCTAACGGTGTATTCAGCGATGAAGGCGCGTTGTTCATAGATGGTAATAAGAGCGATGTGAAGATGCCAGCGCGTAGTACAAGTCTTTACATCAA